>JAFRJC010000029.1 GCA_017432445.1 Eggerthellaceae bacterium
ATGCGCGCCCATGCTGACGACACGCAAGGACTCATCCGTTCGCGTTCCGAAGCCCTCACGGATCTCATGCGCGCTCATACGAACGACACGCAAGACCAAGTGAGGCGGACTCGTAGAGTATGCATGGAACTCGTTTGGGCAGATGTTTTCAATCAGGCGATAGAAGGCTGCCCCTGGCTCGAGGGGGTGGGCTTTAACCCCGGAAGATGGGCTGTGGGTTATCCGTTCCTCTACGTGCTGTTCAGGTTGCTGTCAAACGGGAGCTCCCATACCTTCCTCGATCTGGGCTTGGGTCAAACTTCCACGATGCTTTCCCGCTACGCGGGCTCGCATCAAGGCGTAACCCATACCATCGTCGAGCACGATCAAGAGTGGATTTCCTACTACAAGCGGGATAACGATCTGCCACCGTGTTCGACGATACATGTATTGCCCCTGGAAATGATTGAAGTCGAAACCTGCGAACAGCCCGTCAGACGGTACGCGAACTTCGAGAGCGTTCTTGAAAACGGTCCTTTTGATCTGGTGACGGTTGATGCGCCATTCGGGTACGACATGAAGGAGCTCGCGCGGATAGATGTGCTTGATCTCGTCCCCGATTCCTTGGCGCCCTCTTTCGTGATACTCGTCGATGACTTTGATCGCAAAGGCGAGAAGAACATGGTCGATCGCCTTGCCGAGAAGCTCTCATCCGAAGGCATCGAACATGTTGTCGGAGTTTACGAGGGCGAGAAGCAACTGTGCATCATCGCATCGAAAGACAACGAGTTTGCTCTTTCGCTGTGATGCTCCTTCGACCGTGGAAATGGCTTGAGCTAAAGGATTCGAAAAGACGATGGTTCAAAAGAGGCGAATAACACCTTCTGGGATATGCGGTTACGTGTTGTCGTTTATTATCCCCGTCGCGATAGTGCTCTCGTCCTTCTATCTGATAAAAGCCTACCCGTTCGGTGATAACACGGTTCTAACGTGGGATTTGAAAATCACCTATACGTATTTCTTCGAGTGGTTCAAGCGGGTGCTCGAAGATGGAGGCAGCATCTTCTATTCGTTCTCGAAATCGCTTGGCGGGAGCATGTTCGCAGGTTTTTCGACGATCTGCGCAAGCCCGGTCAATCTGCTCGTCGCCTTGTTTACGGGTTATAACCCCGTGCCGTTCGTAACTTGCATGATAGTTACCAAGTTCGGACTCGCGGGTTTGGCGTCATATCATTTCTTGAGCAGGCGATTCGATTTGTCGGTTATCGTTCGTCTGGCTCTGTCGTCTTCTTATGCGCTCATGCTCTACATGGTGGCCCAATCAGAAAACCCCATGTGGATGGATGCGGTCATCATGCTGCCGCTCGTCATGCTCGGAATATACCGCGTCGTCTCAGAGGGCAAGACGCTCCTGTTCTTCCTGGCGCTGCTGTTTTCGGTGGTGACCAATTGGTATACGGGCTATATGATCACGCTTTTCTCGATGCTTTACTACCTTTTCGAGTCTTCGATCAGCCCTCAATCCCTCGAGTCTCGAAGGCCAAGGCTCTTTATCAACTTCAGGCGCTTTGCCCCGGCGTTTGCGTTGGCAGTTCTGGGCTCTATTGTCATACTCCTTCCCACGGCGCTTGGACTGCTGAATGGGAAGGGCGGGGCGCAATCGGGTTTGTTCAGCCCGGACTTGCGATTCTATTTGCCTGAATTCATAAGGTCGTTGTACTTCGGCGTATATGAAAAAGAGCAGCTTCCGCAACTGTATTGCGGAATGCTCACCCTCGTCGCCGCTGTGGCCCTCTTTATCAACCCGAAGATCGACCAGAGGATCAGACATGCTGGATTCATCTTCCTTGCAGTAATGGTCATCAGCACATGGTTTGCGCCTTTCGATCGAATCTGGTGCGGCTTCCGCGATGGCACCTCGTTCTACTGCCGGTTCTGTTTCCTGAACTCCGCACTATGCATGATGCTATCGGGGATTGCCCTCGAGGGCTTTGACGAGGGCAAACGCAAGGCCTTGTTGTATTCGTGCCTCATCGTCGTCTGCATCTCCCTGTGCATTGCCATTTCCGGGCATTTCGAAACGCGCCTCATTTTCGTAGGTGCAACAGCATTTCCAATTGCATACACGTTGATTCTCCTTCTCGGCAATCGAATGCAATCAGATGGGCTTAGGTACGCGCTGTTTACAGTGATGCTCGTATTGGTGTCCGTTGAGCTTATCGGCAGCACTGCGCATTTCTACAAGTTTGCATCAGAGGATGCAAACGCGTTCTCGCGATATGAAAGCTATTATGCTGAGGGCGAGAGCATGATGGATGAGATAGACGAAGGCGACGCCACCGATGTCAACGCCTATCGCTTGTCGAAAACCTACAACTTCCTTTCTCCGGTGCGCACGATAACCAGCAACGAGAGCATGGTTTATGGGTATTCGCAGGTCAGCCTGTATGATTCAACGTATGACGACAGGGTGCAAGCCTTCCTTTCCTCTGTTGGCTATTGCGATGATGACAGCTGCATAATTACGTATTCTGATTCCATCTTGCCGATGGATTCCGTCCTTGGAATCCGATATGTCGCTTCGGGTGCTCGTCCGCTCGGTTTCGATGAGACAACGGTAGAATCCACGCAGGATGGGAACCATGTTTTCGAAAACCCGCTGGCGTTGCCAATCGGGTTCGTTGCGGATTCGAGTTGCCTTGGCGACCAATTGGATATGACTACCGACAATGGCGCCCATGGAACCGCCCATGATCCCTTCGTCAATCAGAACCACGTGTTGAACAGCTTGTTGGGCAAGGAAGCAAACATGTGGGAGCGGGTTGAGGTTAAGCAAACCAACAGGGACGGTAATTCCATAACCTGGACCGCCGCGACTCCGAAGGGCTCGAAGGCCTACGGGTACATTGCGACCAACGACCGGCATTTGGTGAACTTATCTGTCAACGGGGAGTTCTATCGTCCCTATATGGATAAATGGTCTCATGGAGTGTTTCCGATATCGGGAGGCGATTCGGCTAAGGCAGAGATATCTATCGAACTGCCTAAAGAATCGGGGAGCTTTAATTCCGATACCGATTTCGAGCTTTACGTGTACTCGATTTCAGAAGAAAGCCTGAGCCAACTGCATTCCCAGCTCAACTCCCAGGCATTTGTCATAGATCGCTTTGACGATGGCTATGTCACCGGTTCGGTTTCAGCGGATTCGCCAGGGGTGTTGTTCACCACGATACCTTACGACAAGGGCTGGTCCATTGAGGTCAACGGCACGAAAGTCGATCCCAAGCTCGCATTCGGCAGCTTTATAGCCCTGGATGTTGATTCGGGTGATAATAGAGTTGTCATGTCATATACGCCGCCCGGCCTGTTGATTGGCGCGGTTGTTTCGCTCGTTGCGCTCATTGCGTATATCATTTGGAGTGCAATAACGCGAAAGACAAGCGTGAATGGCAAGAGGCGCACTCGTGGCGCCCACACGGATAGCAATTAAGTACTGGGAGCAAACAGGAGATTTAATCATGGAGCGTACAATTGAGGGTAAAAACATCCTGCTGGTAGGCGGTGCGGGCTTTATCGGGAGCCATCTCGCGGATCGTCTGATCCAGGATGGCGCGGCTCGAATCGTCATCGTAGATAATCTGTTTACGGGCAAAGAAGAGAACATCGCCAAGGCAATTGACAAAGGCGCCATCTTCATTGTCCAGGACGCAGAGGACTACGAAAGCCTCAAGAAGATTATCGAAGACAATCAGATCGACATCGTCTTCAATCTGGCTACGAAGGCATTGAAGCACTCATTCGTCGATCCACGAGATGCATTCGACACAAATGTCAAGGTAATCGGGAACCTACTCGAGTTACTGCGGCTTAATGCTTTCAGCTCCCTGTGCCATTTCTCCTCTTCGGAAGTTTACGGTACTGCGGTCTATGAGCCGATGGACGAGAAGCATCCCCTCAATCCTACGACGACGTATGCCGGCGGCAAGGCTGCGGCCGATATCATGCTGAAAACCTACGTGAGCATGTTCGACGTGGATGCCTTCATCGTTCGCCCGTTTAACAACTACGGACCGCGGCAAAACTGGATCGGGCCGCTTTCGGGCATTATTCCCATAACCGCGAAGAGGATCATCGATGGCGAGTGTCCCGTATTGGAGGGCACCGGACAGCAGAGCCGTGATTTCATCTACGTCGAAGACACCGTTGACGCCGTTGTCAAGCTCTTTCCTGTGATGTGCGGCGGCCAGGACGTCAATATTTCCGCGCATGGCAACATCACCATTCGAGATCTACTGGAAAAGATCTGTGATTACATGGGGTACGACGGAGAGATTACGCGCCTGCCCGAAAGGGGCGCAGACGTCGCCTGCCATGACGCATCGAACGACCTCGTCAAGAGCCTTATCGACTTTGATCCTCGAAACATAGACGAAGGCCTTCCGATTACCTTGGATTGGTATAAAGAACGCCTCATGGATAGATAGGAGATACGCGTGATTCGCTTGATCAAGCCCTACCTTCAACAAGCCGACATCGAGGCGGAGCTTGAAGGCATTTTCGACTCGGGTATTTTTACCAAAGGCCAGTATTCGAAGGCTTTCCCAGAAAAGATAGCCCAATACACCGGAGCTAAGCATGCCTTCCTAACCACTTCTGCAACGACGGCCCTCTGGATGTGCCTCAAGGCGCTTGGCGTTGGAGAGGGCGACGAGGTGCTCGTTTCAGACTTCTCTTTTCCGGCGACGGTAAATGTCGTCGAAGACCTTGGGGCGACTCCTGTTTTCGTCGATGTTTCACTCGAAACGTACAACATGCTCCCCGATGTACTAGAAGAGAAGATATCGCCCGCAACGAAAGCCTGCATGTTTGTCGATGCGTTAGGCAATCCTTCGGGAATCGACAAAGTCGTGGAAATCTGCCATGCGAAGGGTGTTCCGGTGATCGAGGATGCCGCTTGCGCAATTGGCAGTTCCGTTGGGGATGTCAGGGTCGGAGCAATCGCAGATCTGACATGCTTCTCGTTCCATCCCCGCAAGCTCATCACGTGCGGGGAAGGGGGCGCGATTACAACGAACAGGGACGATTTCGTAGAGTTCTTCACGAACAAGCTTAATCATGGCGCCTCTCCCGTAACGGGCGAATACGTCACGTACGGGTATAACTTCCGAATGGCGGAAATTCCCTGCCTTATGGGTATAAGCCAGCTTGAAAAGCTGGATGCCGTGATCGAGGAGCGACGCTATCAACAACAGCAGTACGAATCGCTCTTGGCACCGCTGGGCTTCATCGCCCAGAAGGCAGACGAGAACGTCTACCATAATATGCAAAGCATCGTTTTCACGGTTCCCGAAGGCGTAGAGAGGAACGATCTAGCAAGGTTTTTGCGCGAGGATGGAATCGAGACGACGATCGGCACCTATTCCCAGAGCGCTTGCCAATACTACAGATCTAAATATAACGACGTTCAGCCCAATGGCTATTTCCTGCAAGAGCACACGATAACGATGCCCTGCTATGGGGGTTTGGACGTCAAGCTGGTTTGCGAATCTTGCGCACGGTATATGGATTAGTATCTGATAGCATGTGCGTAATATCGTTGCCGGAAAAGTTCCGTCGCACAATTGTTAGTTAGAGCTGTTAGGAGCGGATATGCAGTTCATAGACCTGAAGACACAATACGAATTGATCGAGGCGGATGTTGTCAGCAGAGTGACCAAAGTGCTTGCGTCTCAGAGATACATCATGGGGCCAGAGGTTGCCGAGGCCGAGGAGAAGCTCGCAGAATTCGCGGGGACGAAGTACTGCGTCTCTTGCGGGAGCGGAACCGACGCGCTCGTTATTTCGCTGATGGCGCTGGGCCTGAAGAAGAGCGATGCCGTATTCGTTCCGGCATTCACGTTTTTCGCGTCTGGCGAAAGCGTTACTCTGGCAGGCGGTACGCCGGTATTCGTCGATTCGGATTCAGATACCTACAATATGTCAGTCGATGATCTGAAACGGGCTATCAAGTACGTTCAGGAGGAAACCGACCTAACGCCGAAAGGCATCATTCCGGTAGACCTTTTCGGCCAGCCAGCTGATTACGACGAGATCAACGAGATCGCAACGCAGCACGGCATGTTCGTCTTGGAGGACGCAGCACAGGGTTTCGGCTCGACGTATCACGGGAAGCGCGCCGGGTCGCTGAGCCTCGTCGGCGCCACCTCGTTCTTCCCCGCGAAGCCTCTTGGATGCTACGGAGATGGCGGGGCGATTTTCACCGACGACGCCGATCTGTGCGAGGTCATGAAATCAGTGCGCGTTCACGGCCAAGGTGGCTCGAAATACGACAATGTGAGGATTGGCATTAACGGTCGCTTCGACACCATTCAGGCTGCGATTATTCTTTCGAAGCTGACGATATTCGAAAACGAGATCGATGCCCGCCAAAAGGTTGCTGCTGCATACAACGAAAGGCTGAGCGATGTGATCAAGACCCCGGTCGTGAAAGACGATAGGGTTTCGGTTTGGGCGCAGTACACTCTTGAAGCCAAGTCCGAAGCAGAAAAGGTGGATATTCAGAAGGCCCTCACCGACGCGGGGATTCCGAGCGCAAACTACTATCCCATTCCCATGCACCTTTCCACTGCGTACGCCCCTCTTGGGTACAAGAAGGGCGATCTGCCCGTGTGCGAGAGGCAGGCGACTCGGGTGTTCAGCCTTCCGATGCATCCGTATCTCAAGGAAGAAGAGATTGCAACGATTTGCGACATCGTAAGGAGCAGTGTGAAATGAGCGAGCCTAACAACAGCCAAACGCTAAAGGTTGGCGTAATCGGATGCGGGATCATGGGGAGGAACCACCTCCGCGTTCTCTCTACCATGCACGAATACGACCTGGTAGGTTGCTACGATTCTATCAAGGAGTCTGCAGATGCCCAGGCCAGTTTGTACGGCATCCGCTCTTTCGAAAGCATCGACGAGCTTTTGAGCTCCGTTGACGTTGCGCATGTCGTCACGCCGTCGTTCACCCACCGGGATGTTGCGATCGAGGCTGCCAACAAGGGATGTCACGTTCTCGTCGAGAAGCCGATTGCCTTGACGGTCGAAGATGCCCAGGCAATCATCGATGCTTGCGAAGCTAATCACGTTCGCCTTTGCGTCGGCCACGTCGAGCGGTTCAACCCGGCCATCATCGCGACGAGCCAGGTGCTGCGCAGCGAGCAGCCGTTGGCGTTTGACTTTCACAGGATGAGCCCGTTCTACGGGCGCGTGTCTGATGCGAGCGTTGTGCAAGACCTGATGATCCATGACATCGATGTTCTCAACTCGATTGCGGATTCCGAGGTCAAAAAAGTCTGCGCTCAGGGCATCAAGCTCCACACAGACAAACTGGATTACTGCCAGGCTCTCGTTTTGTTCGAGAATGGAATGTGCGCAAGCCTCACGGCCAGTCGAGTGACGGAGGCCAAGATCCGCACGGCGGAGATCGATTGCCTCCATGCGCATATCCTGCTCGACTACATCGATCGAAAAGTCGAAGTGTCGCGCAAGACGAGCTTCCAGCTCGATGCCGGTCATGATATCCAGTACAAACAAGAGAACATCATCGAGCGAGTGATCGTTCCGAACACCGAGCCGCTACGCGCCGAGTTCGCCCATTTTGCACATTGCATCACCACCGGAGAACCTGTTCTCACAAGTGGCGAGATGGGCATGAAAGCCTTGAAGCTTTGCGAGCTCATCGAGCAAGCAGCAGATAATCAGGAGTAGGCCATGTCGTTCTTTTCTCATGAAACAGCGTGCGTCGATGAAGGCGCCATTGTTGGCGATGGAACGAAGATCTGGCATTTTTCCCATATACAGTCTGGTGCCGTTATCGGGAAAGATTGCGTATTGGGCCAGAACGTCAACGTGGCCGGAGGAGCGATTGTCGGTGATCGGTGCAAGATCCAGAACAACGTTTCGGTATACGAAGGCGTCGAGCTAAGCGATGACGTATTCTGCGGTCCATCGTGTGTCTTCACGAACGACCATCAGCCGCGCGCGCATAGTTCTATGGGATGGGATGTTTCTCCAACCAAGGTGTTGCACGGGGCTTCAATCGGCGCCAATGCAACGATTGTCTGCGGGAATACGCTTGGCGAATACTGCATGATCGGATCGGGCGGCGTGGTCACGCATGATGTCCCTCCGTATGCGCTCATGGTCGGTGTTCCTGCAAGGCAAATCGGATGGGTCTGCGAATGCGGGGCGAAGCTCGACGATGCTTTATCATGTCCCATGTGCGGCAAGGCGTATACAGTTGTCGAAGGTGAACTGAAACCGAACGATGGGCAATAAAGCAATGAATTGCCTGCTTGCGTTTCCCGGTGATACTGTAAGCAGGAGTTTGGATTCGATGCGCTCCGAAAGATCGGATGTATTGTGGGCAATCGCACAGTAACGTTAGTCGGGCTTCATCTGCTGCTGCTCGCGTATTCGCTGAGCGCAGTTTGCAGCAAGTTAGCATCAGGGTTTTCGCCACTGAGCTTGCAATTTGTCCTTTGTTATTGCGGGGTGCTCGCCTTGCTGGGCTTGTACGCCCTTGGATGGCAACAGGTTCTGAAAAAACTGCCGCTAACCACTGCCTATGCAAATAAGGCAGTGACTATCATCTGGGGCATCATCTGGGGTTTACTCCTCTTTGGAGAGCATATTTCCATTGGTAAAGTCATAGGAGCCGCTTTCATAATCGCGGGCATCGTCGTCTTTTCTCTGGCGGATGATGCCGGCAATGCGGCGGAGAGTTCTTAATGCGCTGAAAACTGCTTTATGGATAGCCTGTTTCTAACATATGCGGGGCTCATGCTGTTCGGAACCTGTGTCAGTTCCGTTTCTCAGGTCATGCTTAAGAAAGCAGCCCAGAAGACATATAGCTCCAAGATTCAGGAGTATGCAAATCCGCTTGTCATAACGGCTTACATCTTGTTCTTTGCGACAACTTTGCTCTGCATAATCGCTTATCGGCATGTCCCTCTTTCACTCGGCCCTGTTCTCGAGTCGACGAGCTATCTATTCGTCACCATATTCGGTGCGCTAATATTCAAGGAGTCGGTAACAAAGAAGAAACTCATAGCACTCGTCCTCATCATCATAGGCATTGTGATCTCCTCAGTTTGGGCATGAGTGCGTGTTTCATGACAAAGGTGATAAGTGATGCAGCATCCATCAAATAAGGACTCGGTATCGGTTGTCGTTCCCGCCTACAATGAAGAGGCGTCCATTCCGCTCTTCATGGAGCGGGCGCATGAGTTCGAAGAGTCAGTCGGGTTTGCAATCGAGTTCGTATTCGTGGACGATGGCTCTAAGGACAATACATACGAGCTGCTCGTCGAATCTGCTGCTGTATTGCGCAACGCGAAGGTCGTCAAGCTTTCGCGCAATTTCGGATCCCACGCTGCGATTCGGGCTGGAATAATGCATTCGGATTCCGATTTCGTCGTCATCTATTCAATCGACATGCCCGAGCCTATCGAGGATATCGAGAAGATGTTCCTGGAGCTTCGAGACGGCTATGAGCTTGTATATACGTGTCGCGAAGGATATGACGGGGGATTTGGCAGCCGCATGTTCGCCCGACTCGTGAACAAGTACATCGAGCCCACGTATCCTGCAAATGGCCTCGTGGGAATAGCGTTTGGGCCGAAAATCAAAGAGCAGCTCAACATGCACCCCGAGGCGAACTCGTCAATCTTCTTCCAAGTATTCCAGATGGGCTTTAGCGTGAAGGAGCTGCCTTCTCGTTACTTGGAGCGAGAAGAGGGCGCTTCGAAGTGGACGTTCCGCAAGAAAGTCAAGCTTCTCATCGATAGCTTCGTCATGTTCTCGTTCGCTCCGATCCGTTTCATATCCACGATCGGGTTCTTGCTCGCTTTCCTGGGCTTCATATGGGCTTTGGCGATTGTGATAATCAAGCTTACAGGTGTTATAGAGCTTGCTGCTGGCTGGCCGACATTGCTCTCCGTCATGCTCATCGGGTTCGGAATCACAAACGTATCACTTGGCGTAATTGCGGAATACCTGGTCAGAGACCTTGATGCAACTCGGGATCGCCCCGCTTTTATTGTTGATACGATTACGCAAGCCGATGGAAGGCATATCGATGAGTAACGACCGCTATGAAAGCCTGACCGACGAAGAGCGCGACACATTGGAGAAGATCGTCGCGCTAAAGAAAAAGCTCGACGAGTACACGCAGAGTTCGTACAACAGAACAAACCCTTTTGCCGAAAACCTCATCGATTGGCATGAAAAAGGCGAAGCCTTCGCTGGCGAGGGATCGGTCATTTATGACTCGGCGACGCTCATTGGCGACGTATCGATCGGTGAGCATGCGTGGATCGGCGAGGGCTGCCTCGTCGACGGATCAGGCGGTCTGACCCTGGGAGACTACGTGGTTCTTGCATGCGGCGTGCACATCTACACGCATGACACTGTCAAATGGGCCTTGAGTGGCGGGCAGGCTGAATATAGGCAGTCTCCGGTCAGTATCGGCAGCAATGTGTTCATAGGAGCCCAGTCGGTCATCACATGCGGAGTGACCATCGGCGATCATGTGCTCGTATGCGCAAATTCGACCGTGACGGGCGATGTGGCATCCAACTCCATAGTTGCAGGATCCCCTGCGCGTACGATAGGGGAGGTCATCGTCGATGGACCGAATGTCGAGCTGAGCTATTACTAGCCCTATGGTTGAAGCCTGGAGCAAAAACGTCCAGTAAAGCCTTTGAGCTCTATCAAAGAACCGCCGACCACGCGTCGGGAGCTCTAGCGCTTGAACGTGGATCTGAGTTTCTTCGGCAGCCAGGTCACCGTCTTTCCTGCCTTGTACGTCGTCGAGTTCTTGATCTTCTTGACCTCTTCGGTTTTGCGCTCGAACCGTTTGCGAAGGCGATCCGATTCGCGTTTCTCCCGTTTGGCCCTTTTCTCGAACTCGCCGCGTTCCGCTTTCAGCCTCTCTGCACGCTTGTGCTCACGGATCAGTTCATCCAGCAGGAACTCCGTCAGGTCCTTGCTCTCCATCCTCCTGAACCATTCGCGCTCTCGTTCGTAGATGAAGAACTCATCAGGTTGGTTTGCTGTTCCAAACTCGTAAATCCATTTGTCTCGGATTGCGGGGTAGAGCTTCGTGATCGTGCTCGAGTAGAGCATCTGCTCCACGTTGAACATGCACATGTGGACGGTGTAGTTCCTGTAATCGCGGTCAAGGCGGTCATATCGGTCGCGACTTGACAGCTCCTTTTTCAGATTGACAAGCGCGTCGTGGAAACACCACCACGAAGAATCGTAGTTCTGCGATAGCGACGTACCATGGTTCTTCCGCTGGTGGATAAGCGTTTCTCGCACTATCGCGATGCGCTTGGCGCAGAAGTACGCCGTATAGGTGAAGGACATGTCGTTATACGTGCGCTGTTCTTGGAATCGTATGTTCAACGATTCTATGTAACTGCGCCTGAAGAGCTTGTCCCATGCCCAACCATTTGTCGATCGGAACGCGTTGTCGTATGTGATCTCATCGGGCGAGAAGAGCTCGCCTTCTGGGAGTCGACCAAGGGAAAGCCAGGGAACGTCCTCGAAGGTGTTCTTGTCGCTGTAGAAGAAATCCGCTCCATAGATCACCATGTCAGCTTGCAGGGACTCGGCTTTCTCGTAGGCCATCTCGAGCATGCGCGAATCGTACAAATCGTCAGCATCCAAGAACGATAGGTACTTGCCCGTTGCGCGTTCCAATCCTGCATTTCGCGCTGCGCCGGCACCGCCGTTTTTCGTGCGGACAAGCGTAATGCGGTCGTCAAGGTCGCACCATTTCGAGATGAGGGCTGCCGATTGGTCTGTGGAGCCATCGTCGACGCAGATTATCTCGATATTTGTCAATGTCTGAGAAATCAGCTGGAACAAGGTGAGGTCAATGAACCGTTCGCAATTGTACACGGGTAGGATAATGCTAATATCTGGCGTGCCGGCCGGCTTTCCTTCAGGATTGCCGCGATGGTTTCGTATCAGCTGCGGTTCCTCCTTAACACTCGCCAGGTTCTTTATGGCGGCAGGAACATCGACCAGCTGGGATTCTTCGATGGCTTCGAGCTTCTCCAGAAGCTCCTTGCAATCAATGGATCCGGGTTTCGGGTTGTCTCCAACGACGGCGACGTATTCGGCGGTCGCCATCCTCAAGCCGGTGCCTATGGCAGTCTGAAGCATGCCCTTGTCAACGCTTGCAAACTCGAAGCAGGGGCTATCCTCAAAGACCTTCTGGACTTCAAACCTCGTCCTATCGGCCGATCCGAAATCGACAACGATCGTTTCGATGCCTTCGATGTCCTGGCGAAGGATCGATTGCAGCAACTTACGCTCGTCTTTTTCGTTGTTGCAGCAGGGGACGATGAGACTCAAACGAGGATTATCGACCTTCGATTGCGGTTCTGCGGGCTTTAAGAACCGTTCGTAGTTCTCCCTCTCCTGGTCGGAGAACTCGCTTTCGCTCATCATCGATGACGGTATGCGGGCCATTACCTCACCAATCAATCCGCGAGCGCTATCGCGTTGGGTGATGTAAGCCGGAGAGTCAAGCGTGTTTCTGAGGTATATGAAGGTTCTCTTCGCGACCGATTTGAAAAACGTCCCTGTCTCGTTGACGCTCTCGAGGAAGTCGAACATATCCTGCAGGCGTGAGAATGGAATCAAGCAATTGGTGATATCCGAGGAGCTGCCGTCACGGTAGGTTCTGTAATGATAGAACGGCTCGCCAACAGCCATGAAGGCTTGGGCATAAAACAGGGTTGCGATGAAGAAGGGGTTGTCGACCCATCCGGCACCAGGAACCTCTTTGAATCTGATGCCATTGTCCTCAAGGAAATCCTTTCTATAAATGCCCGACCAAATCGATGGATGCGCCATCAATATCTCTAAGTGGTCGTTTAGGTTGATGGGGTCGCTTGAGGTCACTTTGGAATAGGGATTGTTGGTTTTGATGACCGTTCCGTTCGAATCGCACTCGTACCATGCCGATTTGACCACGTCAGCCATAGAGCCATCAGGCATCGACGCTCGGGCGTATAGCTTTTCGAACATATCGGCGCTGATATAATCATCCGGCTCGACGATTCCAATGTACATGCCGGATGCCGCTCCGATCCCCTTGTTCATTGCGGCGCCGTAACCGCTGTTAGATTGCGTGATGACGCGAATCCTTGCATCGTTTGATGCGTAATCCTCCAAAATGGACAGGCTTCCATCTGTGGAGCCATCATTGATGCAGACGATCTCGATGTTTTCAAGAGACTGGGACACAACGGAATCCATGCATTGCTTCAAGTAGGGTTCGACGTTGTATACGGGAATGATTATAGATACAGCAGGCTTGCCAGCACTATCTTGTATATCGAGCATAAATTGCCTCCTGGAGATTCGATTGTGCGATATCAGCATGCTTGACCGTCAGCACAGTTTTTAATTATATAATTCTTATGACTTGACACCTTCCATAATGCGAAGAATTGCAAGCTTGCCCAATTGAGCGTTAGCAAAGGAGAGCTTCTTGAAGGTAGCGGTTTCGATAATAATCCCATCGCTGAACAGCATAGACTATTACAAGGAATGCATCGAGAGCGCGCTCGCGCAAACGATGAAGGAAATCGAGATCATATGCGTCGATGCCGGTTCGACCGATGGCACGCGCGAGCTCATTGCCAAGAAAATGGAAGATGATGCGCGCATCAAACTCATCGATTCAGATATGAGAAGCTACGGCCACCAGATGAACCTAGGCCTGGCGGCGGCGAGTGGCGAATACATTTCCATCCTTGAATCAGATGACCTTCTCATGCCCCATGCGGTCAAGTACTATTACGACATCGCAGCAGGTAAATCGCTTGATTTTGTCAAGTCCGATACGGGCGTTTTCAAGGGCGATGGCGAGGATCGAAAAGTGAACCCGAGGAAGCTCCATACTTCCGAGGCGTTTTACGACAGGATCTGGAATCCGTCTGAAAACCCCACGCTGCTCCGGCTTTACAACCTTACCCAGCCGGGTCTGTACCGTCTCGACTTCCTTCGTGAAAACGACGTGAGATACAACGAATCGCCGGGAGCGTCTTACCAAGACAACGGCTTCACCCTCCAAGTCTTCACCCAGGCGAAACGGGCGATGTTTACCCACGAGGTCTGCTATCTTCTCAGGCGAGATAATCCAGGGTCGTCCGTTATGAGCACGGGCAAGGTGTTTGCCATGTGCGATGAATACGATTACATCCGACAGCGTCTTCTTGATCGCGGACTGAACAGCTTCCTGCCCATGTGCGCTGCCTGCAGGTATCCGAATTATGAGTTTACGTGCAGTCGCATAGGCGATTGGAACAGGCCTGCCTTCTTCGAACGCTATGCAAACGACTTCAGGCGTTTGGATGAGCTTGGCGAACTCGACCGCTCGCTGTTCACGGCGGCTGAGTGGTCTCGGATACACGAGATCATGCGTCTGGGTTCGGATTATTACTATCTCGGTTGGAGAGACCGCCAACAGCTCGCCACTGCAAACCGCAGAGCGAAAGCTGCCAACAAAAAGGCGCAGGCGAATGCCGGCGGTTTGAACAGAATCCTCAAAATGCCTGTAAAACTGGCAAAAAAAGCAAAGTCTATGGTTGCTTCGGGCAACGAATCGAGCGCTGCTCCGAAAAAGGCGATAGCGAAGCCTTTCGATAAGGATTATGGGGCGTTTCTGGATGGCCTCTGCGAAGATGAGCTCGCCTTGCAAATCTCGCGCGCTTTCTCGAAAAGCGTCGGCTGGCCTCCGAATCTCGAGAATCCGGTGTCCTATAACGACAAGGTTCAGTACCGGAAGCTTCACGATGAGCGCAGGGGAGAGAAATCCAAGCTTGTCAATAAGCTCGGCGCGCGTGAGTGGGTTCAGCAACAAGGTCTTGAGCGTCTTTTGCCCCAGCTCTACGGCACGTGGAAGTCGTTCGACGACGTAAAGCTGAACGAACTGCCAGAGTCTTTCGTGCTCAGGTGTACTCATGCTCGCGATTTTGACATGTTCGTTCCGCATAAAGCCGAGCTCGCAGCCGATTATGCGCGCATGCAGTTTAACGAATGGCAGTCGGGCGACTTCTCGTCTCTAGAACCGCTCGAGATGGAGTACCAGGGAATCGAGCGTTCTATCATCGCTGAGGAAATGCTGTACGACCAGTCATCCGATGAGTACGTAATCTGGTGCTTCGGTGGTGCTGTCCATTATATTCAGGTTAATACCATCGACGAAGGCAACAAGAGGCACATGTCTTTCTTCGATAGAGACTGGAATTGGCAGACGTTCAAGTATGCGTTCGGTTATGACGAGAAGATGCCGAAGAAGCCTGGCTGCCTCGACGAGATGCTTTCAGCTGCCGAGACACTTGCCGGCGATTTCGATCACATTCGCGTGCATTTCCGACTTGTTGAGAATCGCGTCGTGTTCGAGCAGTTCACGTTTTCCGCCAATTCTGGATTCTGCAATTGGTCGATACCCGAAACCGATGCCATGCTGGGAGCCCTTTGGCAGATATAGTTTTGCTGACCAAGCTGATGGCAGTTGCCAAAGTTGGCCTGTTCTGAAAGATATGCTGCCCAATAATCACAATCGGCCATGCGCATCGTATGCGGTAAAACACGTATACTATGCGTCTGGCGTTTATTGCTGCACAAGGATACGGCTGAATAGAGACTAAGGATACAAAATGAAGATTACAGTTGCAGGAGTCGGATACGTTGGCCTCTCGCTTGCAGTCTTGCTTGCGCAGGATAACGAAG
Organism: Eggerthellaceae bacterium; assembly: GCA_017432445.1. Taxonomy (GTDB): domain Bacteria; phylum Actinomycetota; class Coriobacteriia; order Coriobacteriales; family Eggerthellaceae; genus UBA9715. The sequence goes on from JAFRJC010000029.1 coordinate 15,780, forward strand.
TGATGGCGATTACCACTACGCCGGCGAAAGCGGACATGCTCAACCGCTGGGAGAGCCCCATCCGCGACGACGAGATCGAGCGCTACTTCGACGAGGTCAAGGCTGGCAAGCGCACTCTTAACATGACCACGACGACCGACAAGGAGGCTGCCTACAGGTTCGCCGAGACGGTCGTCATCGCGACCCCGACGAACTACGACGACCAGGGGCACTTCTTCGACACTTCGGCCGTCGAGGACGCGATCGAATGCGTTTTGCGGGTCAATCCCGATGCGCTGATCGTCATCAAGTCGACGGTGCCGGTCGGCTACACCGACCACGTGCGCGAGAAGTACGGCATCACCAACGTCATCTTCAGCCCCGAGTTCCTGCGCGAATCCAAGGCGCTCTACGACAACCTGCACCCGTCGCGCATCGTCGTCGGGGCCTACGACGACCAGGCGGAGGCTGCGAAGATGTTCGCCGACCTGCTGGCCGCGGGCGCCGATGACGAGGACGTGCCCGTGCGCGTGCTGCACCCGACCGAGGCCGAGGCGGTGAAGCTGTTCGCGAACACGTACCTCGCCGTGCGCGTGGCCTACTTCAACGAGCTGGACACCTACGCGCAGACGAAGGGGCTCAACACGGCGGAGATCATCGACGGGGTTTGCCTGGACCCGAGGATCGGGGGCCATTACAACAACCCGTCGTTCGGCTACGGGGGATACTGCCTTCCCAAGGACACCAAGCAGCTGCTGGCCAACTACCGCGACGTGCCGCAGAACATGGTCGAGGCGGTCGTGAAGAGCAACGTGACGCGCAAGGACTTCATCGCCGAGGAGGTGATCGACCGCGTTTGGAGGCTCGTCTACGCGGGCGTCGAGAAGCCGGTCGTCGGCGTGCACCGCCTCGTGATGAAGAGCCAGTCGGACAACTTCCGCGCGAGCGCCATCCAAGGCGTCATGAAGCGTGTGAAGGCCAAGGGCATCCCCGTGATCGTGTACGAGCCCACGCTCGAGGACGGCTCGGAGTTCTACGGGAGCCGCGTGGTGAACGACCTGGCGGAGTTCAAGGCGCAGAGCGATTTGATTCTGGCCAACCGCTGGGACGAAGAGCTGGCGGACGTGGAGGACAAGGTCTACACGCGGGATCTGTTCAGGCGGGACTAGCTGGGAGTCGGCAGGCGGGAAAACGCGCTCAACCCTTCGATTCAGCCGCTATGCGGCTGCCGTTCGGCTGATGGCGCGCGGGAAAACGCGCTAAACTGCTCGCTCCCGCCGCTGCGCGGTCTCCGCCCGTCCACCTGCGTGCGGAAAAACGCGCTAAACCCCTCCGCCCCCTGTCGGCACGCGGATAATTGTTCTTTACTTCTAGTTCTCGCCATGATGTGACGCCATCCGAGCGATGATGTGCGGAAAAACGCACTAAACTGCGCGCTCCCGCCGCTGCGCGGTCTCCGCCCGTCCACCTGCGTGCGGAAAAACGCGCTAAACTGCTCGCTTCCGCCAACGCGGGAGTTTCGTGGAAGGAACTGCGGGTTTAGGATGCCTTCCAGGCGGATTTAGGATGTTTAGCGCCGAAATCACCGCGCGCCACAGCGCGTTTTCCACCCTAAACGTTCTCTTCCTACCACGAAATGTTGGAGCCGGCGGTTTCGGAGGGTTCAGGTCGGAAATCCGCTTGCCCGCCTGCGGGAAAAACGCGCTAAACCCCTCCGCCCGCCTGCCGGCACGCGGATAATCGTTCTTTACTTCTAGTTCTCGCCATGATGTGACGCCATCCGAGCGATGATGTGCGGAAAAACGCGCTAAACTGCTCGCTCCCGCCACTACGTGGTCTCCACCCGTCCACCTGCGTGCGAAAAAACGCGCTAAACTGCTCGCTTCCGCCAGCGCGGGAGTTTCGTGGAAGGAACTGCGAGTTTAGGGCGGCTCCCAGGCGGATTTAGGATGTTTAGCACCGAAATCACCGCGTGCCACAGCGCGTTTTCCACCCTAAACGTTCTCTTCCTACCACGAAATGTTGGAGCCGGCGCTTTTGGAGGGTTCAGGTCGGAAATCCGCATGTCCCTCGGCTGGAAAAACGCGCTAAACTCCTCGTCCGCCCGCCAATGAGGCAAAGGGGCCGCCCCTTTGCCTCATTGACACGCGGGAAAACGTGCTAAACCTCTCACCCCAGCCACACCGCACCCAACCCTTCACTCCAGCGCCGAAACCCAAAGTTCCAAGCACATCGTCGACAACATATGGCAACGGCCGCGTTGTGCGCGGCCGTTGGCTGGGGCTCGATTGCTGGTTCGGCGATTACGCCAAGCCGTTTGCCCGAAGGTGCTCGGGGTTAGTTATTTCAGCACAACCCTGAAGTCCTCGTCGGAGAGGGAGACGATATCGCCTTCCTGGATGGCGGTTGGAACGTGGGCGGGAATCGGCTCGCCGTTGATCATCGTCCCGTTCGTCGACTTGAGGTCCTCGATGGTGATCGAGCTTCCATCGAATGCGATGCGCGCATGGGTGCGGCTGATCGATCTTGCGCAATCGATGACGACGTCCGATGCGCTGCCTTTGCCGATCACGGTCGGGAGGGAAGATACCTCGTACGTTGCCTTCGTCGAGATGTGCACGAGCGAGATGCCTTTCACGAGCTGCTTCGGGGAGACGATGGTGGCGTCATCCAGATCCACAGCATTGTTTGCCTGGTGCATGTAGGCGTTGTTGCGTGCGCTGTTGCGCGTATCGGCGATCTGGGTGCTCGGCGTGTTCCCGCGATTCCAGTTGCCGGCCTCGGCGAACATGTCGTTACGAGGACGCTTGACATCGCTTGCATTGCGGGGCGCTACGGTATTCTGCACCGTTGCCTGGCTTTCAAACCGCTGAACTGCGTCTTCTTCGTCGGACTCGAACGGCCATTCAGTTGCGGTCTCTGCAGCCCAATGTCCCATGGCGCGCCACGTCAGCATCTTTGCAAACATGCTGACCATACCCGCTGCGATGAACATGACGATCATGAGCACGGTTGCGAGGTTTCCGAGATTGTACGCATAGCTGAGGCTGTCATCGATAAGGGAGTAGGGGTCGATCATGTAGGACATGTATCCGTAACCGCCGATCATGTCCAGATAATTGTTCGCGGCAGACTGAAGCACGGCGCCGATGATCGCGAAGAAGATGACTACCAGGACAAACTGGACCAATGCCGCAACGAGAGAGGGGATGATCGTCGCGCCGATGGCGCCACCGGGCGACCTCCTGAAGACGTTCCAAACTTTCTGGAAGTTCAAGCCGGACTCCAGGTGGTCGACGATGGTCATGCGCATGGTGGACGCGTTGACCATGGGCCAATAGATGAAGAGGTAAGCCACGAGGGAGAGCACGGTCAGCACGATGCCCATTGCAGCTCCCAGCCCCTGGTTGATCGAAGCGAAGAAGCCCGTGACGACAGTGGATACGGCAAAGCTTGCCAGCATGAACACGATGCCGTAGATGATGTTTAGCAGAAGCGCCCTAAAGCCGGTCAGGATCTCCTTCTTCTTGAACACCGCCTTGGGAAGGGGCTCGTTCTTATCGAACGAAAGGTCGCGGCTCCACCTCAGCGCAAACCCGTCAACTGCGAGATTGACGATCGGGATGCAGGAGATCAGGCAGAGGAACAAGGACTTCTTCCACCAGCCCGGCGTATCCGTGATGTCCCGCCATGCGGCGCCCAGAGCGCTCTCTCGCTTTGCTTCGTAGCGGTACGCGTCATATGCGCGCCCCGGAGCCATGGTCGCTGCCCCGCCGCCAACTGGCATACCGCAGGCGATGCAGTAGCTGCTGATCGAATCGTTGTGATTTCCGCAATTCGTGCAATACATTTTTACCTCCATCAGCTCAATTGCTTGAGGCATCTAGGTTTGGCATCCAATCGCTTTCTGCCGTTCCCATCCGCCATCCTTCACTGATGCGAGGATATGGGCGTTTGCCGGCTTTTTGTTGTGCAACGTTTTTTATTTTGAGAACGGCCAGTTCAGCCCTGCATTGCAACTGCTTGACATAACCGTGGCCGCGTGAATGCCAGATTGCGGGGGAGGAGCTGTTTACGATCAGCTTCAACTGCTTGGCGCCAGGCGCGACGATGCGCGCTCCGGGCTATCGACAATTGAGGAGGGAAATTGCAGAGAGCCGATGCTTAAAGAGCTGACGCTTACAGAGAGCCAGCGCTTACAGTGAGCCGGCGATTACAGTCAGCCAGCGATTACAGAGAGCCGGCGCTTTTCCCGATGCGCACCTGGACGTTTCCTATGTCCAGCGTGTCGCCGGCCGAGCACAGAGTCGGCTCATCCAAGGGCTTGCCGTTCAAGAGGGTGCCGTTGGTCAGGCTCAAGTTCTCGGCTTCGAGGTACATTCCACGAGGGATGAGCTTCAGGTGCTCGCGCGAAACCGATCCCTCGCGAATCATGATGTCAGACTCGTCGCTTCTTCCGATATAGCAGGGCTTATCGACCCTTTTGACGGATCCGATCATGTCGGGCGGCGCCTTCAAGAAGCCAATCGCCCAGAATTGGGGATAACCGATATCCCGATGCGGATGCTTTGCGCTCGCTTCGTAAGCATCGAGTACTGCAAGCATCTCGGAAGCGCTCGCGAAGCGGTCTTGCGGGTTTTTCTCGAGGGCCCTTAAGATGATGTCGTTGAGCTCATCGTCAACGGCCGGTTCCAGATGCTGCGGGGGGACCGGCTTCTCGTTGACCTGCTTCCAGATCAATCGCTCGACGCCCACGCCGACGAATGGAACCCTGCCGACCGCTGCTTCGTACATCACGATTCCAAGCGAATAGATGTCCGTTGCGGCGGTTACGGCACCACCGCTGGCCTGCTCTGGGCTCATGTAGTGCGCTGTGCCAAGAATCAGGCCCTCATCGCTGGATTTGCTGCTCAAGTGGGCTGCCTGGGCAATGCCGAAATCCATTATCTTCGCGTTCGGACCCCTGTCGCCACGCGTCATCATGATGTTGGACGACTTTATATCCCTGTGGATAATGCCCATCGAATGGGCTTTCTTCAATGCGCTGCAAACCTGCCAGGCGATATGGGCGACCGATTTCGGGGGAATCGCCCCCGTCTTGTTGAGCACGGATTTCAGGTTCTCGCCTTGCACGAGGTCCATGACGATGAACTGCTGGCCGTCTTCTTCTCCGTAATCGTAGACAGGTACGGCATAGGGGCTGCTCAGCTGGGCTGCAGCTTGGGCTTCGGTTCTGAAGCGCTCTGCGAACGAGGAGTCGCTGGCATACTGCGACTTCATGATCTTGATCGCGACATCGCGGTTGAGGACCTCGTCACGGCCCTTGAACACTTCGGCCATGCCCCCCTTGCCGATAAGCCCGAGGACTTCGTAGCGCTCTTTCAACACGCGCGGTTTGGGTGCGTCCTCAATGAACTCTGTTGTGTCGTAGGGCTCTACCACAGCGGTGCTCCAAGCTTTCCGTAAGGTGCGCTAGATGCAGAAGCCCGGGATGACGCCATACTCGTTGGACGCTCCGCTTCCCTGGTTGCCCGGGTCGCCCTTCTGCAGCACGCTCCTGAAATCGGTTGTTCCCGCAGGTCCCGCCGAACGTTGCCACCAGAAGGTCTTCTTGTCGCCCCAGTCTACCCTTTCGAGTATGGGATTGGGGGAGCCGCTTACAACGTTCGTATCCCGGAAGAGCTGGTACTGCTCGCCCTCGGCGTTCAGCACATCGTCGCAAGCTGGGTTCATATCATCCGAGGCGTACCAATCGATATAGCCGTTGAGCTCGCGTCCCGAGAAGAGCCAAAGCTCATCGGATGTGACGGTGACGACATCTGCGCTGTCGGCTGTTCCGACGTTGTTCGTGAGCTTGTCGACGGGAACGATCGCATCGCGGAGATCTTCTGGGAGCATGGGCTTCCAGCTCGAATCGAGCCAGGCGCGCATGTCGGAAGACTCCCAACCGCCGGAATTGGTGTCCGTCTCGTTCATGGCATGAGAGGTTTCGGCATCTTTGAACATGAAGGTGATGCCGGCTTTCCCCGAGCCGTCAGATTTGTCGTCATGCCAAAAGCCCGCGACTATAACTTCTGCTTGTACGCCGTTGACGAACTCGACCTCTTTGACCTGGGTGCCGTCAAGCGTGCCGTCGTTCGTGCACAGATGGTAGGATTTCGCGATGTCGATTGCTTCGGACTCGCTGCTCGCAGCCGAAATCTCATCGGATATCTTCGAGAGGTCTTCCCAGCTGTATTCGTCGACCGAATCCATAACGGCAATTACATCTTCCTTCGGTTCTTCGGCTGAACCCGAACTCTCGGCAACCTCCGACGACTCCGAGCTCTTCGCGGCATCCTGCGAATCCGACGAGGCCGAAGCATCCGAGGAAGCTTCGGCAGGCTGCGAGCTTGCGCTTGCAGAAGCAGAATTGCTCTCGGCGGAGCCCGATTGGGTTTTCGGAAGGAATACGATGAGCGCAATTGCGCATAGCGCGACGACGCAGATCAATGCTATTGCCCATGGTGCCCGGCTGCGTTTCTGCTGCTTGTCTATTCTTACGGTAGTGGAGTAGGGGCTGTCTTGCCCGCGCATGTTGTTGCCTTGGCCGCGCAAGCCGGGTGGAATATATCCTGGCTCGGCTCCGGGGCGTTGGGCTTGTCCGCCAGATCCGTTAAAGCCACCTTCAGCTGGAAACACCGTCGTTATGTCATCGCCAGGCTGTCCTTGGACGCTTCTGCGTCCTGCAATCGTTGCCTGGATATCGGCACTGTCCGTTCCCCAGTCGATTATCTGGTCGATAACATCGTTGCTCTGATCGTCGTCGGGCGATTTCGGATCGCCTGGAAGAGGGGAAACCACAGTGGTCTCGTCATTGTCAGCCATACTACCTCGCAAATCCGTGGATGCGTAATTCAAGCAGCTCAATCCCGAGCATGCTGTATTGTACGAGTATTATACAATTTCCAGAACCGCGAAGTACGTGCTGCTTGCTAAGCGCAGCGTGTCATGCGCGTATATCCTGACAGCAGGCGGTTCCTCGCCGGGGACCCGATGCGACCGCGGCAGTTCGACGGTTTCTTCCGAGCCGTCGTTCGCGTGGATGACGGTTAAACGATTTCCAGAACCGCGAAGTACGTGCTGCTTGCCAAGCGCAGCGTGTCATGCGCGTATATCCTGATTGCAGGCGGTTCCTCGCCGGGAGCCCGATGCGACCGCGGCAGTTCGACGGTTTCTTCCGAGCCGTCGTTCGCGTGGACGACGATCGTTCCATTCGTCGAGCCCATTCCCTGCGCATACCAGAAGCCATCGCTTGCGCGGAAGATGCGCACATGTCGGCGAGAGACGCCAGGCCCGACGTCGTTGATTGCGCCAGCCGATGACGCAAGCGAGCCGATTTCCGTCCCTTCCTCGTCAGTGCTTAATGGATAGGCTGGCATGCGCATCTTCCCGTCGATGAGGCGGCAAAGGCCGAGCGACGACTTGGCCTCGACGTCGTTGCCTTTCAGCACTACGCCCGTTTTTACGACTTCGGTTTCCAAGTTGTCAGCCGATATCCGTCGGATGTATTCCTGCGTGATTTTCGAAGCGCGCGACGGATCGCCCAGGGCGCCGGTTGCGATGAACGGCAGCATGGTCAAGACTGCCTTGTCGCTTATGCCTACGTGCTCCATCTGGCTGACGCGACCGACGATGTTTCGATACAGGATGTCGTTCAAGCCCAGTTCACGCAAGCATTCTGACATTTCATCGCAAGCTTCTCCCGTGAAGTACGAGATGATGGTTTGCTTTCCTTCCAGCCTTGGATATCTTGACGCCAGCTTCGAATAGACAGCTTGCGTGCTTTCGGGAAACGGCCTGAATGCCATCTCGGGAAAATCGCCGGGCGCTGCTCGGGCAATTGTCCGCGATACGAAGGGGCGGTCATCCAGGCGGCTGATTATCGGGACGCCGCCGTACGTGAAGGTTTGGGTAAAGAGAATGCGTGCGAGCTCGTTGTTCTTTATGCCGCCGAATTTCTTCAGAGAGCCGAACATCACTTCGCTCGGCGTTTCTATATCAAATGCCATGCCAGATCCCATAACCTTTCGCACCGATAATTCGGTTTAGAAAAACGGCTTATCCTCTCTGTGTTGCCCATCGTCCTTCTCAGCCATGATTGCCTTCATTGCAGACTGTGGAAGTACGTGCAATCGCATGTCAGAGAGCGTTCTTCATGCGAAAGATTCTAGCAGATACACCCGCCCCGCCCGCGACGCGTCCGCTGTCCGTCTGCCAATGAGACAAAGGGTCGCCCCTTTGTCTCATTCCCAGTGCATGGGGAAGGGCGCTCGACCCTTATTGCCTTTCGCCAACGCGCAGGATAGCGTGCTAAACTGCTCCGCCCTCCGCCGGCCTGTGGGAAAGCGCGCTAAACCCCGCAATCCAGCCACGACGCTGCCGTTGCCCTCCGCCGCCGTGCGGGAAAACGCGCTAAACCCCGCAATCCAGCCGCGACGCGGATGCCGCCCTCCGCCGCCGCGTGGAAAAACGCGCTTTACTCCCCGTTTCCGCCGCCGCGGGAGTTTCGTGGAAGGATCCGCGGGCTTAGGGCGGCTCCCTGGCGGATTAAGGATGTTTAGCACCGAAATAACCGCGTGCCACGGCGCGTTTTCCGCCCTGAACGCTCTATTCCTACCACGAAATGTCGGCGCTGGCGTTTTCGGAGGGTTAAGGGCGGAAATCCGCGTGTCACCCTGCGGGAAAACGTGCTAAACTCCTCCGCCAGCTAGCCGGCGCGCGGGAAAACGCGCTAAACCCCGCAATCCAGCCGCGACGCGGATGCCGCCCGCCTGCCGGCCCGTGTAAAAGCGCGCTAAGCCCCGCAATCCAGCCACGACGCGGATGCCGTCCGCCTGCCGGCCCGTGGGAAAGCGCGCTAAAACCCTCGTCCCAGCCGCAACGCGGATGCCGCCCGGTCGATGGCGTGCGGGAAAACGCGCTAAACCCCTCGTCCCAGCCGCGACGCGGATGCCGCCCACCTGCTGGCACATGGGAAAGAATGAGACAAAGGGGCTGCCCCTTTGCCTCATTCCCGGTGCGTGGGGAAGGGCGCTCGACGATCTTATAAAGCGAGCTTACCCAAGTCCGTTGGTCGGAAGTTCGATAACTTGGCCCTTGTCCACGTGGACGAGGGCGCTCTTCTCGGTGATGTCGTCGGTGTTCACGTCGAAATCAATCCAGCCGTCATCGCTATAAGCCTTAACTGACGCTTCGGAGAAGCTGGGACCGATTACCGCTCGGACGTAGTAGTCACCCTCGGGCAACGTTGCGCTCACGAGGTCGTTCTCTCCTGTGGGCCACGTTGTCATCGGGGTGAAAGCGTCCAGGTTCTCTTTCTCATAGAACGTGATGCACACGAAACCCTGATCGGCGGAATCTGCGTCGGGGTATTTGAACTCGACTGCACCCGCATTCTCGGGCAGCTCGGAGGGCTGCTCCAGATTGGTGTACCCGGCCTCGTCGATAGCCTTCTTCAGCGCGTCCGTGTACTGGCCCAAGCTCGACTGCTCCAAAACCCACGGCAAGAGCTCGGCCATCTGGACATAGTCTGTGGTGGGAACCATGGCAAGCGCCACATTCGTCCAGAAGTACACCTGGTCGTTAGGGGCCATGCCGGCCTCGTTGAGCTTGTAGGAAACGATGTTCAGAAGCGAAGAGTTGGTGTGGACTCCGCCCTGGTCATTTACCTCCGTGCCTTCTGGGGCATCGGGTGTGTAGTAAATGCCCCACCGATACTCGGGCTGGATATGTGAAGTGGGGTCGCTCATGGAGCGGAAGCCGCCTTCCATGGCTTTCTCGCCCATGAGCCAAGCGCCGTCATCGCCGTCGATCAGCATCTCCACGAGGTTGCCCATGATGTCGCTCATGCCCTCGTTTATTGCGCCGGGTTCGTTGACGTAGAGGTTGGTTGTCATGGTCGTGCCCGTTATGCAATGGGTGAACTCGTGGGCGACGACGTCGGTTGCCGCACCGTAGTCCCTCACGCGGCCGAACGCGAAGGACTCCCACCCGTTGCGATATCCCGCATATATGCAGTTATCCGCCGGCTCGCCATTTTCCTTGTAGTTCATCATGAGGAGCACCGGGGTACCTAGGTCGTTCGGGCCCCTCCAGCCGATGGAGCTGAAGAAATCGTAGATGCGAATGAAGTTCTCGTACACTCCCAGGTCGCAGGCGTCGATGGATTCGCCATCTTCCGCCACGGGGCAGGCGAGCCTATCGTTCTCGGCTAATTCCGAGAAGTCGACGCACAGGATCTTCCGCTCGGCGTCGCCGAGGTAGGCTATCTCGCCTGACTGCTTGTCGAGGAGTACCGGCACGGTGACTTCTCTGGTCGTGTCATCCTTCGTGATGTCGAAGGACAGTTCTTTCTGGTCGAATGCGTCAAAGTCGAAGTCGATCGTCTGGCCGGTGAGCGCCTCGACGTTGTTGGGCTCCGAGACGGGCGTGTTGTACATGTAATCGCCTTCTGCGCTCACGTAATTGGCAAGATAGGCCATATCGTGACGTTCACCCGCCGGCGCGTCGATGTAGACGACCCAGGCAAGGCAGTACCGAGATTGATCGTTCGGCAGGGGAACGATGGTCAAGGTAGTGAACTCGCTGAGAATCTCGGCGTCGGGCATGCCCTGGTTTGCAAGCTCCTCTGCTACCAGCTGTTCCGCTTGTTCCTGCGAAAGGCCGTCCCTGGTCGCGGGGGTCACCTTGACGTCGGGAAGGATGGCGCTCACGAGGCCCGTGACCTTGCCATCCTTGTTCACGATGATTTTGGCGCTGGCGCCGTGCACCAGGACTTCGCCGGCTTCCTGGCGGAAGATGTAGTAGGTGGTTCCGTTCTCTGTGGGAATCGCGTTGACGAGGTCCATCTCGGTGGTATCGTCGCCGCCCATCTTATCGATGAGGGTGCCGATTACCCGTTGCGCCTCAGCTTCGCTAGTCACGGTGGCATCCGTGACGTTTTCGCTGACGAAGGAGGATACAAGTCCCTTGCCCCGAAGCGCTTCTTCGTAAGCTGCCTGTACCTCTTCGTAGGTTTGCTGTTGCTCGCCGTCAGCTGCTTGCTCCTCGCCGTCAGCAGCCTCGCCGCTTCCCTGGGCTTCGCTATTCTGCGCGGCTTCGCCACTTTGGGTGGCTTTTATACCTTGGGCGGCATTACTGCCCTGTGGGGCCGAGTTGTCCTGGGCGTCTTCTCCGCTTGGGGAAACCTCGCTGCTCTCGCTTCCAGCGCTTGAACTGCTGCCGGAAGTCGCGCCGCAACCCGCGAGCCCGAAACACGTAACTGACAGGCATGCTGCCGCAACGATCGCCACAATCTTCTTGCCAAAGCTCAGTTTCCTCATATCGACCTCATTCCCCCAGGAAACACCTTGGAGATTGTAACACCTTGCTCAGCTGAGGGCTGCACGCCAGTGATGCTTGCCTTGTTTAGCCGGCATAACCAGTTCTGGTATCATATTCGTCGGTTCTGCGTTGTGCTCGATCAAGGGGTTTCGCATGGCGAGTCGTGATTCTGGCAACTCGACGTCAATCGTTTCGGGAAGAACGCTGATATCGGTCGCGGCCTTCCTTGTTCTTGCGTTTCTCAGCTTTTCATTTATAGGCTTGGTGCCATCTGCCCATGCTGATGCGCCAACTGCCGTGCGCGTGGGGGAGATGGCTTCATCCGAGGCGCCCGGCGTCACCAAGCACAGCGCTTCCGAGGTAAGGGCTTATGTGAAACAACATGCCATAAGCATGGATGGCGACGTGACGTATGCGTCCAAACCGACTCTGAAAAAGGGTTCCTATTATCCTGGCGTGTTGTCCGACAAAACCACGAGGAGCGCCCTTGATGCCCTGAATTGCATCCGTTACATAGCCGGGTTGGGCAACAACGTCGTTCTCGATAGCCAGTATAGCTCTCTGGCCCAGGCGGCGACGCTGGTCAACGCCGTCAACGGGGAATTGTCGCATTACCCCAGCCAGCCTGCTGGAATGAGCAACGAGCTGTTTAACCAGTGCTATTCGGGCGCTTCGAGTTCCAACCTTGCATGGGGGTATGGCTCGTTGAACAACGCCGTTTTCGGTTGGATGGACGACGGGGACAGCGTGAACATAGATCGGGTCGGGCATCGCAGATGGATCCTGAATCCCCAGATGGGGCGCGTGGGCTTTGGCGTGGTGGAGCACCTTTACGCGCTCTATGCAGTCGACTTCAGCGCATCGGGCAAACAGACTAACGTGGTGTGGCCTGCGCAGACGATGCCCATCGAGTACTTCGGCAATCGGCAGCCATGGACGATTTCGGTCGGGGAGGAAGTGCAGAACCCATCGCAGGTCAGGGTCACCCTGACCCGATCCGACGGACGGACGTGGAACTTCTCAGCGCTGTCCACGAGCACGACGGCCAAGAATTACTTCGGCATTAACAACGACGGTTACGGGGCCAGCGGCTGCATCATATTCCGCCCTGACGGCGTCGACTACAATACAAACGACCGCTTCCACGTCAAGGCAACCGGGGTTAACGGCCGCACCATCGAGTACGACGTCGACTTCATCAGCGTCTACCCGGAGATCGAGGCAGCATTATTGGACGACTCGTACCTATCCAACTCGTTCGTCTACACGGGCAAGCAGATCAAGCCCAAGGTGCAGGTTTTCACAGAGTACCTCGAGCTGCAGAAGGGGACCGATTACACGGTCACGTATTCGAAGAACGTTAACGTCGGCACGGGGGTCATCACGGTGAAGGGCGTCGGCCAGTTTTCGGGTACGGCGAAGGTAAAGTTCAAGATCACACGCGCCAGCATCGCCAAGGCGAAAGCGAAGCGCATAAAGGCGATGAAGTACCGCAACGGCAAGGCCGTGAAACCGGCGGTCCAATTGACCTACAAGGGCAAGAAGCTGAAGAAGTCGAAAGACTACAAGGTGAAGTACAAGAACAATAGGAAGCGCGGCACCGCCACCGCGATCATCACGGGAATCGGGAACTTCAAGGGCACGAAGCAGCTGAAGTTCAAGATCCGGTAGGGGCTGGGTATCGCCTCCCGCCGATCCGCCAGAAAGCATTCCCAACCCCAACGCTCGAAGAGGCGTTATCCGTTCTGCTTCTTGAATCGCTCGCTCAACACCGGATCCCAGGAAACGACACCCTCGAATTCGTGATCGATGGGGTTCATCTTCTTGAAGAACTCGGATAGCTTCTCAGTCGCATAGGGAGTCTTCACGTAACTGAACCATTCGTATCGGGCATGGTAGACAGGCTCGCCGCGGTCGTTCGAATCGGCGATGATGAGCACATGGTCGCCGTCTTGCAGCGGTCGGGATATGACGCTCCTGACGTCTGCGGGCGTCGAGATGATTATTTCCCCAAGGTCTTGGTCCGGAATGATCTGGAACGAGGAGTCCCCCCTCCTGATAAGCGCTGATTGTGCCGAGCAGCCAAGATCGGGATGAATCCTGAAGGCGAAGTCGAGGACCGTGGACCCCTCGGCCATTTGATACGGCTGGCCGTCTTTGGAATAGACGGTTATGACCTTTTCGGGCATTTCGGTAATGGAAGCATCGGGTGGGAACAGCGACGCATAGTCCGATATCTCCGAGTTGCCTGCTGGAGGCCTGAGGATAACGAGGAACCGATTGAAGTACCTATCCCTCAGGTCGATTGCGATGACGGACCTCGAGGGATAGTTGAAGTCTATTCGGAGACTGATTCCGTTTTGGCGCAGCTCGGAATCATAGATGTCGATGAAGCGCGGAAGCATCTCGTATTCATCGGCGCCTTGGTACTCGAGCACGATCTCGTAAAGGTATATGGAGCTCTTGGGAAAGCTGCCGGTCGAATTAAAGGGCCTGGTGTCACCAAGGAGGTTCCTGATCTGATAACACTTGCACGAGCCGCTGCTCACCTTGCGGAACAACGGTTGCTGCCCGACGGGCGCTTTTCGCAATGCCATATCGAGCATAACCATGAAGGACTCGACGTGCCGGGAGTTTCTTGAGCGCGTTTCTTCGTAAGCAGACGTGATCTCGTCATACAGGTCGGGCTGGAGATACGAGAAGCAGAGCTCGGACAGTTCACGCTCGAAGTATTTCGAACCGATTAGCTTTGCGAGCGGCACGAAGAACTGGAGCGTATCGCTTGCCTTCTTGTTCTGGCTGGCCTTTGAGCAGTTATCCAGGGTCCGCATGTTGTGAAGTCTGTCAGCCAGCTTCAGGTAGATCGCCTTGCCGGACTGGGGATTCGACGGGTCGAGGAGCTTGGCGTTGCTGAGACCGTCGATGTAGTCCTTTATCAGCCGCCTCTGATGGTCGTTGGTTACAGAGTCCGGGATGATGGCCTCGACGTGCGTGACGGCGTCGACAATGTCCGCCACGTCTTGGCCGAACGTCACCGAGAGGCTCTCCAAGGTGTATTCGGTGTCCTCGACGGTGTCGTGGAGGAGGGCGGCGATCACCATGTTTTGGTCTCCGCCGTTTTCGGCAACGATTTCAGCGACCGACACAGGATGGTCGATATAGGGCGTCTTGTTGTCCTTCCGCAAGACTCCCTTATGGAGTTCGGCGGCTGTCCGGTAAGCGTGCATGATGCGCGTCCTGCTTGCCGTCGCGTCGTTCTCCTTCGTGCGGCGGATGACGAGCTCCATCTTCTCTTCTGGCGAGCGCTTGTCTTCCATCATTTACCGCCTTCCACCCAGAGGCCTTGCTTCTTGGCAATGGCGCAGACATCTGCGTAAAGGGCATTGGAGGTTTCCCCATCCACTTTGATGGCGCGGTATGCGTTGCGGCTAACCGCCTGGCGGACCGCATCCTCGAGGAAGCACATCACCAGCGCCTCCTTGTACGAATCGTCGAGCTCGGAGAGGTACGTCGACGACTCTTCATCGGTGGCGTAAATGCCCTTGATGTATCGGACGAAATCCCTTTTCATCTGGCTAAGGTCGATCTGCGGGGATCCCACGTTGAGGTAAGTGGCAATCTCGTCCGGGCCGAGCAGCAGGTCAAGCGATTCGGCGAGCCTTTTCTCCTTGCCCACAATCGGATGCGTGAGCGGAACGGCCGAGATGAGCACTTTCTGGGCGAACGGCAGATGGTAGTTGCCATGCGAGACCGAGCTGAGAACCCCGATGTTGCAGCGCAGCGAGTCCTTGTTGACCTCGAGCGCGACGTTCTGCATCGTGATCGTTATTTCGGAGTTCGGTTTCGACAAGTGGACGACGGCCTGCGGGCCGTTCAGGACGAAGTGCCCGTAGTATAGCGAGCGGAACTTGCCTGCGTGCCTCGCTGCGAGGATGTCGGCGAGCTCCGCAGTCGACGCCTCCTGGTGCTTGTCGATCTGCGCCTTTATCTCGGTGACGTTTCGCATGCTGACGCCCATGACGCAGAGGGCCGGATACGACTCCGACCCCAAGGCGTTCACTTCGTTTCGGATGACCAGGACACCACTGTCGACGCTGGCGTCGTTCCCATGGTTCTCGTGCCCCGGCGCCTGGCTGGTGTTGAAGTAGTGGATAGCGTAACTGCCGCAGTAATAGGGGTAGTTGTGGGAGTCGAGGGAAACGCGCGACGGGCCCGCCATGACGCTTCCGATGTCATGTTGGATCAGGTCCTGCAGCTCGACGTTGAACATTCGGGCTATGAAGATGAGCTTGTCGACAGGCGGGAGCGTCTTGCCGTTTATGTAGTTGGCAAGCGAGGCGCTACTGATGTCGACCATCTCGCAGAAAGCCTCCCTGGTAATGGAGCTACCGTTGAGGAGTTGCTTCAGGTTTGCTCCGAAGGTCGACTTGACGGCTTCGCCGATATTCGCGAGGCTCTCCTTCGGATCTTGGGCGGGCGGTTTTCGGAAAGTGGTGGTGCTTGCCATGGGAACTCCTCTCAAAAGGTTGATAAAAGTGTAAGAGCGTGCGAAATTAAAGTCAACGGATAATCTATTATAAATAATTAGAAGTGGGAAAAGTAGATATTAAGCATCTTAATTCTGGTTGAAACCCCGTTTAGAACTCCAAAATAATAAGCATATGAACTGGTAAAACAAAATTATAATAAATATATCGCACGCAGAGTTAAGCAAACTCTAAGCAGAATAGCTATCTGGTTTTCTAAATCGTATGCGCTTCTCTCGATATAACTAAAATGAAATTGCCGCCCAGACCGAGCCCCGCCATCTTGCCCACGAAACCGCTGCGGTTCGCGCCGATGGCAAGTGGCGCAATCCAGTGGGGTTATTATCCTAAATACAAACCCCACGTGTGAGCTATACTCGATCTGGTTTCATTTCATGGAAACCGAGTCATGGTGTTCGGCAAGAGAGGGGCGCGGTATGAGAGAGCATTCCATGAGAATTGAATCAACGTTAGCAGGGGTGATAGTCACCTTGGCAATGGTGGCTTGTCTGGCTTGGCTGATGTTGCCAGCAACGGCGCAGGCTTACGAGGGTGATGCTTTGACGGCGGGATCGGCCGACGTTTCCACCCAGGCCGACAAGGTCAGGATTGACACGGAAACGCTGTGGGCGGGATGTGAGTACTACATGCCCGTTATGATTGCGTTTTTCCCACAGAACGCCAAGATTACGAGTATCACCTCGAGCAACTCCAAGGTCATCAAGCCCGTGCTTAACAGCTCGGCTGCTTACGACAACTATCTGATTCCCAAAAAGGCGGGTAAGAGCAAGATTACGGTCAAGTACAAGGTCGGCTCGAAGACGAAGAAGGTGAGCGCCACTTACACGGTGAAGAAATACCCGAAGGCGTATTCGTCGATAACTGTCAATGGCAAGAAGATCAACGTTAAGAAAAACAAGTACTACTACGACGTCGAGGGCTACAAGAAGACGTCTGCTAAAGTGAATGTGAAACCCGCGAAGGGTTGGAAAATCATAAGCACCACGTTGTGGGTGGGACAGAAAGCCAAGGACGTCAAGAACGGCAAGTCCTTCAAGATTCCAAAGGGTAAGAACGCTTATGCCTTCTTCGTTTTGAGTAATGCTAAGGGTGACGTGATCCAATACGGAATTCGTTTCTATCGCTAGAGCTGATTGCGGGTTGATAGGGGATCCGTTCCCGCCTGTTGCATTTGCTGGGACGGCGTTTTTGGCGCCGTCCTTTTTTGGTATTGATTGCCACGCCTGGGGCGAATGGTCGCCTTGCCGTCGGGTATATCCATTTGCACGGATAAAAGAACCAGTAATGTCAAAGCGAATCAACAAGTTGGTTGAGAGCGCTATAGTTATGTTGTTAGCTCTTTTGAAGCAGCCGCGATCCATGGCATCGTTCCTGCTGACCAGCTTTGAATGCGCGGCATTTATCAGAAGGGCTGACTTCCCTGAGAAACGTATCCTAAACGCACCCCAACCATACTCATGCGCATGCAGTAACAGGCATGCGTGGTTGCGTACGCGAAGGACGCGTTTCTTGGGCAGGAACGGACTGCGTGAAAGGAGAGCGGATGAAAACCAAAACACTTCTAGGGAAGAGCAGCTGGATAGGGGTCGTTGCAGCGGCCGCCTTGGGCGCGGCCCTCGTGGCAGGGGTGTGCGCTCCGCCCTCGAGTGCTTATGCGGCCAATTCCGGCCAGGAGCTCGCCGCCGGTGTTGTAAACACCGAGAGCAACGGCGTGATTAACAAGGTGTCCCAACATCCAGACGACTACGCAGAGATTTACTTCTTCGACGACAACGCCATTAGCCTCTATCAGATGGAAAGCCAGTACGAGGACGAGCGCGATGAAGCGATCGATGCCGTATGGGACAAATACAATGCCGGCAAGATCACGTATGCGGATGCCGAAGCCCAGGAAAAGAAGCTCCAAGCTGCCTGCACGGCGAAGATCGATGCCTACAAGGCCCGCGTTAGCCGTTCTGTATATGACGGTTGGGATATCAACAAGTACATAGCCGATAAAAACCGCACCCGCAAGGATGACGGCTATGCCCCCCTTACGGCAGCCCAGATTTCCAAGTTGAAGGCAACCTCAGATTACGTGGACTTGGGCGACGGCTCGTATGATTACGGATGGGCAGATACGATCAAGAGCCATACCGTTCAGGCGGTAAGTGGGGCAACGTATAATCCGGCCAACAACACGCTCACTATCAAGAACCTCAAGACCACGAATAGCTTGTACGTGAAGAATGCGGGGAACGATTTCAAGATCAATGTTGTGGGCACAAACGAGATTTCCACGATTGACGTGTGGGACGACGGCAACGCGAGTGTCTACGACAGCAAGAAGGGTCGCTACGTTTCCGTCAACAAAAAAGCGGAATGGGGCGCCGGAGTTGCTTTCACCGGCACCGGATCGTTATATGTCAACAAGAATAAAAACAACGCCAACGGAATCTCCGTGTCTACGTACAACACGGCTGGATCAGTCGTCGTGGGCAGGAATGTGAGCCTGCGCGTGCGCTCGAAGGGCAGTGCGGCTGCAATCGTGGTGAGCGGGACGAACGCGAAAGCATGGAAGAACGCCATCCAGATGAAGGGCATCGATGCTCAGGTTCAGGTGAAATGGAGCACCGAGAACATCGCTTATCCTCTGTACCAGGCGGCTTATGCTAGCGATGCCGAGAGCGCAAAGGAAGGCACGTTTGCCATTAATCCCAACACTGGCGACAATAGTTACGATGACCTCCTCTGCTCTGACAAGAAGCATATTGCCTGGGTAACGCAAAGGCATAAGGATGCGAAGAGCGGCAAGTACGTCATCGACCAGTGGAAGGTTCAGCCAATTACCCTCACCTACAATAGCGAGGGCGGTTACGACTACAGCACTACCGGCAAAGCCGTGCGCGTTCCCAGCGTAAACGGCCAGCCGAAGGGTTATTCGCTGATCAAGGTGTCTGATCGTGCGGCAACCAACACCTATTCCGTAGCCGACACCGATGTCACGCAGGTCGGCAAGACCATCGTCGTGGGCAAGGCACCCTAGACGGCCAAGTACAACAAGGCCACGAAGGCAGTTGAAGTTTCGCTGAAGAAG
>JAFRJC010000030.1 GCA_017432445.1 Eggerthellaceae bacterium
CAGCACGGATCCTGGGGCAGCATCTCGAGGGGTAAGCCAAAACGACCCCCGTATCCCCTACCTCACCAGGATGCGCGGCGCGCTGCACGTACGCGAGATACGGTTCACCCCCATCTCACTCATCGCACGTACCGCCGGCGGGAAGATCGAGTGCATCGAGTATTTCGGCTATCTCCTCGAGTTCGATCCCATACACATAGCCGGGGCCGAAATGACGGTCGCGGTACGTGAACTCCCATGTGGTCCCATCGCAGATCGCAAGCACGGGCTCGGCCTTCATGTACTCGTCGATATGCTCCTCGATGAAGGCGAAGTCGGATTCGTTGAGCGACCGCGTGAATTCCCGGTCCTCGCTTCCCGCATGGTTGATGCAGGTGACCGCACCATCCTCGAAAACGGTGAACCGGGTTTCGCCCCAATCCCCATCCATCCGAAGCCCCTGGTTCAGATGCCGTGCAGTGAGAAGAACCGTTCCATCAGCCATAACGTTGTCCTTTCACATCAAGTTGCAAGAGTAGAAAAGCCCCGCCGCGACCCAGCCTAGTCCCAATTGATCATGCTCATCCCATCGGAGAGACGGTTCTTCTCCCCGCACTCCGGGCACGGCAGGACGACATCCGTCTCATACCGGTCGCCCAGCCCCAGATGGTGCATCTTGCCGCTGCACTTCGGGCATTTGGGCTCGTACGCGCATACGGGATGCCAAGCCTCGGCGTCGATGAGCGCCGGGTGATTGTCCCACTCCCAATACGGGTTATTGTTCTGCGCAGCCTCTGCAACCGCCTGATCCGGGTCATTCGGCTCCCAGATAGAGGCGTCCATGAACGTGCTCCAATGGCCGCAGCTCTCGCACACGAAGACGTCATGGTTGGCGCTGACGCCCGCAAGCTTCGACTTCCTGAAAACCCTCCTCAGTCTCGGGCCGTACGCGCCAAGCTGGAAGCCCCGGTATATCTCCCCGACCTCCTGGGTGTGCCCGAAGCCGACTCCGACCAGAACCTCGTCCTTGAAACCGCACGATGCGCACCGGTACAGATAGCCGTATCCCACGATGCTCCCTTTCGGTAATCCATTTACTCATGTATAGCATGCATCAGACGGAGGACAAGAAGGTCAATCGGCAGGGGACATTCTCTCTGACAATAATCCGTACCCGATTGCCCGCGCCTCCGCGATGCGCGATCATAGCCATAGGGTCCCAGCTCACAGCATTGTTTGGAGCAACTATGGCCGCCACGCACAGCGCATTCGCCTATGCACCTGACGGGTTCGGCGCAGAATCGCGCATCCGGTTCCTCAACCTCACGTTCGGACAGGCGCTTGCCATTCTGCCCGAGGGCGTGCGGAACGACTACAAGGTGACGTACAAGTGGTTCATCGAAAACTCAGGCACCGTGGGTAAAACGCTGCTCGGCCAGCACCTCGAAGGAACCTCCGAAGGCTTCAAGACCTCTGCCCAGCGTGGCATCCATGTTCCAGCCAACCAAGACTTCGCACTCTCGATCCGCGTCAACAGGAAGAGCATCTACTCCAACGATCAGCCACGCAGGCCGCTCCCCGACGGATC
>JAFRJC010000031.1 GCA_017432445.1 Eggerthellaceae bacterium
GACGAACAATGCGAAGAACGAGATGAGGTACCACGCATAGTAGAAGCTGAATCCACACATGATTGCCAGCTGCATGAAGCCGAGTGATTTGTGCTGCATCGTGACCCCCTCATGTCGTTGTGCCGCCACGCTTTTTCAAGAGATTGTAGGAGACGCCGAACGTCAGCCTTTGCCCACGTGACCTGAAAGCATCCGAGCGCCCTAATACCAGAAGGCTGAATATGGACCAGAGGCGTCTTTGGGGGTCGAATGCAGGTGGACTGGTATGGAATAACGCCTGGAAAATGCATGGTATCGGTCGTACCATGCTCCCCTTGCGCATGCCAATCCAACAAATAGCACCAGAGTTGGGATTACACGCACCTCGCAAATATATATGGTGCCCCAAGACGAGCAAAAGCCGAGGGGGATCACGAGAGGGGTGGTGGCTCAACACGCCGGCTACGGCGCTTCGGTCTGTCCGCCATTGCGGGCAGCTTCGTTTTCAACTATCCGATCAAGTTAAGAGAGAGTGATGTAGCTGTGACTCTAAGAATTGACATTCCTCACGACAGCGACTCATCGAAGGAAGTACGTCCTACGTTCTTCAACGAACCTCCCGTCATGTACACAGGCGGCGACTTGCCGTGGCAGTGGGAAGAGGACGGGATGATCTGCACCCGTTCCGCCGCATGGTCGGCACCTGGTTGCCATGACGGCTGCGGTGTTATCGTCTACACCGACAAGGAGACCGGCAAGTTCATCAAGGTTGAAGGCGACGAGGAGAACCCGTACTACCAGGGTCGTCTCTGCATGCGCTGCCTCGACGTTGCCGAGGCCATCTACCATCCCGACCGTCTGCTCTACCCGATGAAGCGTGATCCCAAAGATCGCGGCAAGTCGGACAAGTGGACCCGCATCACGTGGGAAGAGGCCTACGACATCATCGACGAGAAGTTCACGAAGATCCGTGACGAGTTCGGCGGCAAATCGATCATCTTCGCGTCCGGCACCGGCCGCGTAACCCCTCCGATCAATGCGCGCCTGGGCTATGCTCTCGGCTCCATCCAGTATTCGTACTTCCACTCCGGCAATGCTTGCTACGTCCCGCGCGTCGCTGCTGCCAACACCATCATGGGTTGCTATACCTGCCCTGACTTCTCGATGCAGTTCCCCGATCGTTACGACAACCCCGAGTGGGTCGCCCCGAAGAACATCTTCATCTGGGGCAACAACCCGCTGATCGCGAACGCTGACGGCAACCGGGGCCACTGGGTCGTCGACTGCATGAAGCGCGGTTCGAAGCTCGTCGTTGTTGACCCGCGTCTGACCTGGCTCGCCGCTCGCGCCGACCTGTGGCTGCAGCTGCGTCCCGGCACCGACTCGATGCTCGCTCTCGCAATGAGCAAGTACATTATCGAGGAAGAGCTTTACGACAAGGAATTCGTCGAACTGTGGTGCTATGGCTTCGAAGAGTACTACGAGGCCGTCAAGCCGTACGATCTCGACTGGGCCGCTGAAGTTACCTGGCTCGACAAGGAAGACATCATCGAGGCTGCCAAGAAGATGGCCGAGCAGCCCACCGCAGTCCAGTGGGGCCTCGCGCTCGACATGAACCTCCAGTGCATCACCGCTTCTCTGGCTGTTCACAACCTGTGGTGCATCACCGGCCAAGTCGACCGACCGGGTGGCATGATCACGGTTCACGACCCGTACAACACCGAAGTTTGGCTGCCGCCAGATCCCCGCGAGGTCTTCACCCCGCAGCAGGAGAAGGAGCGCATCGGTTCGACCTACGAGATGATCACGAACTCCGGCATGGTTCAGTGCCAGGCTGACTCGATGATCGACCAGCTGGTTACTGGCCGTCCGTTCAAGATCCATGCCGCTTGGATTCAGTCGACCAACCCGCTGGCGTGCTGCGCTCAGGACCCCGAGCCGCGTGTTGAGAAGGGTCTCAAGAACTGCGACTTCGTCGTTGGCGTCGACTGCTTCATGACCCCGACCCTGATGGCAAACTGCGATGTTGTCCTGCCGCTGTGCTTCTATCCGGAGCGCGAGGGCCTGCGTTCGGTCTGGTACTACATCCAGAACACCAACAAGGCTTGCGAGCCGATGGGCGAGTCCAAGGACGACTTCCAGATCAACTGGGAGCTCGGCCGTCGCTGGAACAAGGACCTCTGGCCTGGTGAGACGCTCGAAGAGTACTTCAGCTACCTCATCCAGGAAGCAGGCATCACCTATGACGACAGCCGCAAGCTCAACTGGATTTACCCTGAGTTCCATTACTTCAAGTATGCAAACGGCGAGCAGCGCCCCGACGGTGGTCTGGGCTTCAACACCATCACCGGTCGCATCGA
>JAFRJC010000032.1 GCA_017432445.1 Eggerthellaceae bacterium
CAGGAGACGCCGTGGAGAGCCGCCGTGGAAACGAAGCTGAGAATCTGAGCGAAATCATCTGCGCCGGATTTGGTACGGAAGCAGCCGGAAACCTTCTCCTTGACTCTGGCACAGCGGATCGCTTGTTCAGCGGTATTGTTGGTGTAAGGGACACTCCAATCCCTGGCAAATCTCAGGATGTCTTCTTTGAAATCGCGGAAGCGTTCCAACAGACACCTGAATTTACCCTCGGCCTTGCGGCCGCGTTTTCCGGGAATGCGTTCCGGGATGGGGTTGGCGTCAAGACCTTCCGTGACCAGCCTGTCGTAGCTTTCGAGGTATTCCGCCAATTCCTGATCCGGGAAAGCATCTTTCCCTTCGGACTGAAGCACCTTGCGGCGATGGCACAGGGTTTGCAGCAATTCACGCAGGTGCTTGGCCCATGCCTGGTTGCCGGTCTCATGGGCATAGACCAGCTCCCGTTCCAGAGGCGCACAGCACATGGCGTGATCGACGTTATCGTACTTCCGGTAAGGTTTCCAGAAATCATGCACCGCCACGCCGCTGGCATTGGGCAATACGCCCATATCCGTGATGCCCTCCTGGCCGCGCTTTTCCTGTACGGTGTAGTACCGCCATTGCTCGTCACAGGCACAGTGCAGCCAATGCAGCTTCCCGACCACGCGCAAGCCAGTTTCGTCGTAGTGGGTAACCGGTAGTCCTGTCACTGTCTGGCAGATGCGTTCTACAGGTTCCTGCACCAGCTTCGCGGCTTTGGTCAGCATCTCCTGGATCGCCCCGGTGCTGATGGGGATTCGCAGGCTTTTCAGCAGCTTCTGCACGCGGTCTACGCTCATGTAGCCGTTGACCAGCAGCGATACCGCCAATCCGGCCACACCCGGCCCGTATTGCTTGGCTCCGGTGATGTTCGAAGGAAATGTACCTTGTACCGCTTCTCCGGTCAATGTACATGCCTTGCAACCCAACACCTTGTGCGCGATGAGCTTCGTCTCTACGACGGCTTCATACTCGTACCGCGTTTCGCAGCACCGCAGTTTGCAGGTTGCAGCATGTGGACAGCCCTCGCACTGTGCTGGTCGATGCTCTATGACTTCGTCTGGCTCCCGGTCGATCTTCATGCCGCTTCCTTTGTGGCCCGGTTGCCCGCCTGCTGGCTTACCGCTCTTTGTCCTCAGACTCTTGGGAGCAGGCTTGTTCAGGCGCTCGCTCGACGGCGGCTTTGAACTGTTCCCACTGTTCTTCTTGTGCGTCAGTTCTTCGATTTGTGCTGTAAGCGCTGCGATCTGCGCGTCCTTCGCCGCGATGATCTCCTGCAGCGTCGAGAGTTGTTCGCTCTGCTGTTGGAGTTGCTCGCTTTGCTGTTGGAGTTGCTCGCTTTGCTGTTGGAGTTGTTCGGTTAGTTCTTTCATCTGCTGTAGCAGCTGATAGAACACATCTTCCATGCCGAACACCTCCTCCATAGCTTCCTTTGCTATGGTATATTATTCGACATGACCTACCGGTTTCCCTTTTGGAATTTTACGTTAATTCGTTAAGGACTGAACAGTTACCATACAAATGAGTATTGACTTCATTGGATTACCATGCTACAATGTGTTAGCGACTGCGGTAGTGATTCGCGGCGCACAGCAAGAAGAAACGGAGGCATAAGTATGAAGAAAGTCCTGTCTATCCTGTTGACCGTGCTCATCCTCGCGGGCTCTCTGTCTTTTGCCACGGCGGATGGCGTTGAGGAAGTCAAGCTGTGGACGGTGTTCACGGGTGATGACAGCGCGACGATCCAGGCCCTTGTGGATCAGTTCAACGCGGCCTATGAAGGCAGCATCCACGTGACCCACACGCCCATCGACGCTGAGAACCTGTATCAGAGCATGTGTCTCAACGTGCTGGCCGGCACGGATGTTCCCGATGTCATCATCGGACACGTCGAGCGCCTGCCCAAGTTCGTGGAAGACGGCATTCTCACGGATGTTGACTTCCTGGCCGAAGGCGACATTGACTGGGCCAATTATCCGGATTACGTGCTGGCACGCACCAACATCGACGGCTCGCAGTACGGCATCCCGTGGGATTTCAACGCGCCGGTTCTGTATGTGAACCTGGATCTCATAGACAAGTATGAGGTCGGCGCGGTGCTCGAGGACGGCTATGTGACGTTCGACGAGCTCAAGACCGTTGGCGAGGCCATCGCCGCGGCCGGCGACGCCGAGGCGATCAAGGTCACCAACAATTACGGCGGATTCAATGAGTTCGTCGCCAGGTATGAGGAACTGGGCCAGGTCGAGCTGATCCAGGACGGCGAATTGAAGATCGACCCGCAGATCTGGGGCGATATGCTGCTGGTGTTCCGCGATCTGTACACCGCCGGCTATGCGCTTGACCGCAACCAGGATGCGATCAACGCATTCATGGGCGGCGCGCTGGTGTTCTATGAAGCCGGCACCTGGACCAACGCCACGCTGATGCAGGTTGAGGGCCTGAATTATACGGCCATGCCGATGACCTGCTTCAGCCCGGAGACCGCGCTGTGCCGCGTCGGCTCCCACACCTGGATGATGCCCGAGAACGAGGACCGCACCGAAGAGACCGACCTGGCCGTGGCCACGTTCATCAACTGGATGGGCCAGAATTCCCTGATCTGGGGCATCTCTGCGGGCCAGGTTCCGCTTTACAAGTCCGTGACCGAGACCGAGGAGTTCAGCGCCCTGCCGCAGACCTTCCTGGCAGAGGTGGAGATGTCAGAGCACATCAAGAACTTCGGCTACTACTACTGGGGCATGTTCACCCATGCCGGCGGCCATGTCGGCATGGACGCCATCTATGACGATC
>JAFRJC010000033.1 GCA_017432445.1 Eggerthellaceae bacterium
GAGTCGGTTCCCTGCCCCTGGCTCATTGTGCACAATGAGCCAGGGGCAGGGAACCGACTCAATTCCAAATAAAAAAGAACCAGGGGTCAGTCCCCTGGCTCATCGACTCGTGCTGAGATCGTTTCGAGATTTCCTACTGCTGGAACAGCCATTCCATGACAGCAACGCAGTTGTAGGCGTAATCGAATGAGGCCATGTGGGCGCTTGCGCCGCCCATGCCGCCGCGGCTTGATGAACCCGAAGATCCCGAAGAACCCGAGGAACCAGTGCCGATCGTTCCAGTCGTCCACGAGACGAAGTTGGCGTTCTTGCCGGCAGAGAGCAGGCTTTCGGCAGCGCTCGAGAGCTCGTCGCAGCTCCAGGTACCGTCCCACTGCGCAGAAGCGTAACTGACCGAATCGGCATCGAACATGCCCATGACCTCGGTCATACCGGCGAATGCACTGGCGTCGTCTTCGGCTGCAAAGTAAACGAACGTCTGGTTCTCAAGGCCTTGCAAGGTTGAAACGTCCCACTGCCCGTCGACGAACATGCATGCCGCGTACAGGTCGGGATACTCGGATGCCAAGATGAGCGTTGTCATGCAGCCCATCGATTGACCGGTGCCGTAGATGCGGTTGGTGTCGACCGCGTAGGCGTCGGAAACAGAGTTGATCAGGCGCGCAGTCAGCTCGACGTATTCGGTGGTCGTGTAGGAGCCGTGGTCGTCAAGGATTGTCTCAGGGTAAGTTGGAACGCATACGATGCACGGGTTGGAAGCTTGCCACTCGTCGGACGCCCATACGAGTGCGCCGAGTCCTTGGGTGAGCGAACGTTCGGCATCGGATCCCGCGCAGCTCGAGTCGGCGATGAACACGACCATGGGGTAATTCTGCGAAGCGTCGTAGCCTTCGGGAAGGAACAGGTTGTAAGTCACCGACAAGCCTGTGTCGGGATCGGTGTAGGTTTCTTGCGTGAACTTAGGTGCGATGTCGCTCACCAAGGCTGACTCGTCTTGTGCGAGCGTGTTGGCAACTGCGCCGAACGTTGGCGTTGCAGTAGTCGCGTTTGTCGAAGTTGCGGACGTAGTCGAAGCTGCCGCAGTCGATGTTGCGCTTGACGTCTCGGATGCTGCGGCTGAGGTGCTACTCGCTTGTGCTCCACATGCTGTGAGTGCGAGTGCCGTTGCCGCGGCGCAGGCGACGAGTGCAAACTTCTTCCCGACGTTGGATGTCATGAGGCCCTCTCTTTCGGTGGGGTGTTTTGTATCGCGGACCTCCATCCGCACATCATGCTCAGTGTGCATGCAGCATACCTTCCAATTCTTAAAGACTTCTGAAAGGAGCCGTCACGGCTTGTTGGGCACAGGTAAGCATTGCGAGGCTTCACCCAGCTTGTGGCGGGTGCCTTCAATAGCGTTTGCGCGTGTATAATCGTATAGCAACAAAGGAATATCACTAACTAGCGTTGAAAGCGGCATCGAAGCTTTCAACGCAGAACGAAAAGGCGCGCAAGGCAACGCAGCTCATCAGGGCGTTCAGCGCGCCTCAAGCATGTTAGGTGGCGCATCATGCAGCTTGTAAAGCAGAGAACGAAACAGGAAACGGTTTACTCGAGGTTGTCCGACATACCGCGCGGAAACGCTTCGGACCAAATTGTCGACGGCTGCCTTGTGCTCGAGGGCGGCGCGTTCCGCGGGCTTTACACGCAGGGTTTCCTCGACGCCATGATGCAGAACGACTTGAACATGAGCAGCGTCATCGGCGTTTCGGCCGGGGCGCTCGGCGGGATGAACTACGTTTCCGGACAGATTGGGCGTTCGGCGCGCATCAACCTGGGGCATCGTCATGACGGCAGATACGTCGGGGCGAAAGCAGCCTTGCACAGCCGCAGCCTGCTGGACATCAGCTTCCTGGTGGAGGAGCGCGGCATTCTGGAGCCTTTCGACGAAGCACGTTTCTTCCAGTCCGAGCGGACTTTTGTCGCGGTGGCGACGAACTGCCTGACCGGCGAGCCCGAGTACTTCGAGAAGGGGAAGTGCCCCGACATCGTGCGCGCCGTACGTGCTTCGGCAACTATGCCCTACATCTCTCCTATGGTGAAGATTGGCGGTGTGCCGTATCTCGATGGCGGTTGCGCTTGCAAGATCCCCTACGTGTGGGCGCTCGCGCGCGGCTACGAGAAGATCATCGTCATCCGCACCAGGGACAAGGACTTCCGCAAGGAGGACAGGTTACACGGGGCTGCTTCGACGGTGTACCGCAAGCATCCCGAGTTCGCCCGTCGGCTTGCAAGGAGCAACATCGACTACAACCACCAGTGCGATGAGATCGAATGGCTGCATTCCGAGGGTAGGCTCTTGCGCATGGCCCCGTCCGAGCCGGTCGACGTGGCACGGCTCGAAGGCGACATGGAGAAGCTCGGCGACCTCTACTGGCTCGGCTGGAACGACTGCAACGAGCGCCTCGACGAGATGAAGGCGTACCTGCTCGGCTCATAGCGGTTCGGACAGGTGTTGGGCGAAATGCCGCCCGGGTTTTACGCAGAGCGTGACGAATGCAGCGCATTCTCTAGCGCGTTAACGCTCCAGTGCGGTCCGCTGCCGGGGTTAGATTTGAAATACCAAAACCATATTCGCTACAATTTGCGTACAATACGAGAAACTGCGGCGTAGGCTAAGAGAAAGCGAGCGCAAAATGGAGCCCGAGATCGTAGACGACTGTCCTTGCATCGACCCATGTCCTGCGGATGCGATGTTTCGTCATCTCGGCGGCAAGTGGAAGTTCAAGTTGCTCTGCACCCTGCACTACAACAAGACCTTGCGCTACAGCGACATGAAGCGCATGGTGACCGGCATAAGTCCCACCATGTTGGCGAGCTCGCTTCGCGAGCTAGAAGAGAGCGGCCTCGTATCGCGCACCATTCACGACACCATGCCCGTCCGCGTGGACTATTCGATAACCGAAGCCGGCGAGAGCCTCGTGCCCATTCTGGACGAATTCCGCGATTGGATGGTCGCCTACGAGCCGCACCTCTACTACAAGCGCTAAGCGTCGACGCTTGGCGTAATAATCGGTTTCAACTAAACAAAGCTCCGGGGCAAGGTACGAAACCGGCCTGAGGCCGGCGTGCCGCGGTTTAACACTAAACCAGCCTGAATCGGCGGGTACTAGAACCCTGAGTGACTTCTGCCCGTATGACCTGCTACGGAATATCGTACCAGGTCCAGTAATTCTGCGTTCTTGTCAGCTCTCCTGGTTTCCGTCACCATCATTAGTACGGAAAATGTATCGGATACATAAGAGGGAGGTTATACATGTCAAAGACCGACTTGTCGAGGCGTACGTTCCTGAAGGCGACGGGAGCGCTCGGCACTGCGGCAGCAGCTGGAGCGGGCGTTTCCTTTGCCGGATCGCTTGCTTCCGGATCAGCTGAGCTTGCGCATGCAGATCAGGAGGAGCGTATCGTCTGGTCGCATTGCCACGTGAACTGCGGCGGCGCATGCGTGCTGCGCTTCCACATGCAAGGCGATGAAATCAAGTACGTCGAGACCGACAACACCGGCAGTGCCGAGTTCGGCGACATCCAGATGAGGGCTTGCTTGCGCGGGCGCTCCACCAGGAGGTGGATTGACCACCCCGACCGCCTGAACTACCCGCTGAAGCGCCGAGAGGGCACCAAACGCGGCGAGGGAGTTTACGACCAGATTACCTGGGATGAGGCGCTCGATACCATCGCAAGCGAGTTTACGCGCATCAAGGAAACCTACGGAAATGAGTCCATCTTCATCCAGGAATGCTCGGGCGTCGAGCAGAACATCATGATGAACAGCCCCTTCTTCCGCCTCTTCAACTTGCTGGGCGGCGAAGTGACGCGCTACGGCAACTATTCGAATGCTGCCATCAACTTCGGGTCCAACCCGTTCACCTACGGCGACGGATGGGGCCGCCGCTCGTTCAAATCGCTTCAAAAAGGCCAGCTGGTCGTGTTGTTCGGCGACTCGGTCATGGACATGCGCATGGGTGGCGACGGTGCCGGCTACGACCTGAACGTTGCCATGGAGAAGCAGGGTGTGCGCGTCATCATGATAGACCCGCGTCGCAACGAGGTTGCCACCAACAAGGGCGCCGAGTGGATTCCCATCCGCCCGGGCACCGATGCCGCGCTCGTAGCCGGCATCGCCCACGAGCTCGAAACGCTCGGCCTCACTGACCACGATTTTCTGAAGAAGTACTGCGTCGGTTACAGCGAAGACACGCTTCCCGAGGGAGCGCCGAAGAACTCGTCGTACTACGCCTATATCATGGGCACGGGTTACGACAAGGTCGAGAAGACGCCTGCTTGGGCAGCCGAGATCACCGGTATCCCCGAGGCGCGTATCAAGCAGCTCGCCAAGGAGATCGGCGAGGCCAAGCCGTTGTTCGTCGCCCAGGGCTGGGGCATGCAACGCCATGCCAACGGCGATTTCGCGGCCCGCGCCGTCATGCTGCTGCCGCAGTTGGTCGGCCAGGTGGGAAAGCCCGGAACCAACGCTGGTACGCACGAGGGCAATACGGGATTCCCCCTGCCTACGCTTCCTACCGGCGACAATCCCATTGCCGAGAAGTTCCCCAACTACCTGTGGCCCGAAGCCATCAAGGACGGCCCGTCGCTCACGGCCAAGAACGCCGGCATCAAGGGTGCCGATGCGCTGAAGACGAGCATCAAGATGCTCGTGAACTACGGCAACAATATGCCCGCCGGCCAGAATGGCGACATCAACTTCACCACCGACATTCTGCGCGACGAGTCGCTGTGCGAGTTCATCTTGTGCTACGACGTGTTCATGACGCCTTCGGCCAAGTTCGCCGACATCATCCTGCCCGACCTGACTCCGCAGGAGACCTATTCGCTTTCTGCTGCCGGCGAGATGAACGACAGTCTGGGCATCTGGTTCGGGCAGCCCATTCGCGAGCCGATGTACGAGCGTCGCGAGGTCTACGAGGTGTGCGGCGAGCTGGCGAAGCGCCTCGGCGTCTACGACGAGTACTCCGAGGGCGGGCTGACTCGCGAGGACTGGTGCCGCAAGCTCTACGACGAGCTGCGCGAGGAAGTCGACGGCTTACCCACGTACGACGAGGGCGTGGCCATGGGCATGTACAAGCGCACGGTCGAGATCGACACCAGCGTGGACCCCTTCATCCAAGACCCAGAAAACAACCCGCTTGAAACAGAGACCGGCAAGATCCAGGTGTACTCACCCGAGCTTGCCAAGCTTGCCGATGAGTGGGAGCTGCCCGAGGGCGATTCCATCGTCCCCATCCCCGCCTACGTGCCCGGTTTCGAAGGCGCTGGCAGTCAGACCGACAAACGTCCGCTGCAGCTGTTCTCGTTCCACTATCGTGCGCACACCCATTCGACCTACGCGAACAACGAGGTCATCCAGAAGAGCGCGTCACATCAGCTGTGGATTAACCCCGCCGATGCGGAGTCGCGCGGCATCGCGGACGGCGACACGGTCAGCGTGGTTACCGACCGCGGCGAAGTGCATATCCTGGCTAAAGTGACGAACCGCATCGTGCCGGGTGCCGTGGCGCTGCCCGAAGGCGGTTGGTATGACCCGACAGCCGACGGCGTTGACAAGGGCGGATGCATCAACACGCTGGTGAGCCGCCGCATCAATCCGATCTCGAAGGGCACCGGCCAGCAGAGCAGCATCTGCGAAGTGACGAAAGTGGGTGCATAAGCCATGACTCAATACGGATTCTTCTTCGACGCGACGCGCTGCACGGGTTGCAAGACGTGCGAGCTCTCGTGCAAGGACTACAAGAACCTTCCGGTCGATTTCTCGTTCCGCCATGTGTACGAGGTCGAGGGCGGCGGTTGGCAGAAAGACGACGCTGGCTTCTGGACGACCGATTCTTACACGTACTATCTGTCGATGTCGTGCAATCATTGCGATGACCCGGCCTGCACGAAGGCATGCCCGACGGGCGCCATGCACAAGGACGACAATGGAATTGTCTCGGTAGACGAGACGAAATGCATCGGCTGCGGTTATTGCGCGATGGCGTGCCCCTACGACGCGCCGACGGTTTCGAAGGAAATTGGGCACAGCGCCAAGTGCAACGGGTGTGCCGAGCGAATCGCCGAGGGCATGCTGCCCATATGCGTGGAGGCTTGCTCGGGTCGCGCTCTGTTCTTCGGGCCGCTCGAGGAGCTGCCCAACACCGACGAGCGTGCCGAAGTGGCGCCCTTGCCGCCTGCAAGCCTGACCGGCCCCAACCTATACCTGAAGGAATGCGCGGCTATGCAGGAGAAGGCCGACGCTGCTGCGAAGATCTCGAATATCCTGGAGGTGATGTAGCATGGCTGCTGCGTTCCACGAACTGCCCCTCGCCTTGTTCACGACGTTGGCTTCGATCGGCGCGGGTGCATTCATCACGTTAACCGTGGCGTTCTTCACGACGAAGTTCGACGATGAGGTCTTGGCGCGAATCGACAAGCTCGCGCTCGTGCCAGCCATCTTCGTCATTGTCGGTTTCATCGCGGCCTTCTTCCATCTTGCGAATCCGATGGCTGCGTTCGGTGTGTTTGGCGGTCTTGGCCGCTCGCCAATGTCGAACGAGCTTGCCGTTGCGGTGCTGTTCGCAGTTGTGATGGCGGTGTATGTGATCATGGGGCTCGCCGGCAAGCTCGGCGGAGCGCGCAAGGGGCTCGTCGCGGCTTGCGCCGTTCTGGCGATACTGTTCGCCGTGTTCATGGGCCTTGCTTACAACCTGCCTACCGTCCCCACGTGGTCGACGCCTTACCCGGTTGTCCAGATGCTGGGGTACGCCCTGCTCGGCGGTGCTGCGCTCGGCGCATGCGTCCTAGCTTTCGCCGGCGTGCTCGACGATGCGCTGCAGGGTTCGTTCAAGGCCGTACTCATCGTTTTGGCCGTGTGCGGTGCGGTGATCTCCATCGCTGGCCTGGTGCTCATGCATTCCGGGGCAGCAGGTGTTTCCAACCTGATCGTGAACGGAACGACCCTTGCCGCAGGTGCTCAAGGCGCACTGTTCGCTGCCGTCGCCTGCCTCGTCTTGTCGTGCGCTTGCACTGTAGCTGCAGCCATGGGCAAGGGTGGCAAGGCGGCGTGCGCACTGGCTGTCGTCCTGGCGCTCGCAGGCGTGTTCGCCGGTCGCCTCGTCTTCTACGCGCTGCAGATTTCGGTTGGCATATCGTTCTAATGCAGCTGTAGGCGTGTAGCGCTCGCTAACATGTGTCACATGACGAATCGCCCCCTTTCTTCTGTTGCGAAGAAAGGGGGCTTCTTCATGGTTGGAAATGCGCCTGCAACGCATGCGGCGTAGCATCGAAGCTGTGTATGGCCTGTAGGGGGGATGCGCTTGGCAGCGTTCGCGTCCTCTCTGACAAGAGACGACTATGCTCAGGACGATTGCCCGTAGGCCTTGCGAAGCGTAGCGGGCATGCAGGCGAACATCTGGCGCGCGAGCTGCTCAGGCGTCGCGTCGATTTCACCGTTTAGCCAGTCGACCAGGCATCCCATATTGGCATGCGCGAAATGTCGCGCCTCGAACGCATAGGGGAGGGCGAGTGACGGTACTCCCAGATGCCGTTTGAGAGCAGCTTCGTTTGCCTCGATGCTGAACTGCAGCAGATAGCGGTAGATGGAGTTTTGCGAGTCCTCGCTGAATGCGCGGCGGTAGAAGCTGCGTCGTCCCCAGAGCCGATGGTGGGCTTGCGCATAGAGCTCGACCGAGTAGGGTTCACCCGCCTCTTCTGCTTGGCTGTAGTCGCGCTCGAACATCCACGCTACCAGGTCGTACTTGTCCTTGAAGTGGTAGTAGAACACGCGACGTTCCACACCGCAGCGTGCGCAGAGGTCGGCCACGCGCACTTTCGAGAGCGGCATTTGCTCCATCATGTTTTCGAGCGCGTCGGCGAACATGCCTTTCGTGTCGCGCATCGTGCGCATACATCCTCCTTTTGACACACTGGTACCCGGTACCTATGTGTCATCGTATTTGCTAAATTCATAATACCGTACATAATAGAGAAATGTACGGATAACTAATGGGTACACAGCGCTATCCTTCAGTCGAGAAAACACGACGAGAAGGAGACGACACCATGCATTTCACCGAACCTGTTTACCGCAATCCCTATTGGCCCACGTGGCCGCTGCTCGAGATCACGCGCGGCTGCACGCACAACAAGTGCAAGTTCTGCACGATGTACAAGGGCGTGCGCTTCGGCGTGCCCGACATGGAAACCATCGAGGCCGACCTGCGAGAGCTTGCCGCGACCGACCCGCACGCGCGCACCATTCAGCTGCTTTCCGCCAACCCGCTCGCGCTGCCGTACGACAGGCTTGCTCCCATCCTGGAGAAGATCAACGAGTACCTGCCCGAGATCGAGTACATCTATGGCGCGGGGCGCGTGACCGACTTCCGCAACAAGACCGTCGAGCAGCTGCGCGCGCTGAGGGACCTCGGCATGCGCGAGATCAGCATGGGCACTGAGAGCGGCGACGACTGGACGCTCGAGCGCATCAACAAGGGCTACCATGCCGCCGACATCCTGGAGCAGTGCGCCAAGCTGGACGAGGCGGGGGTTCGCTACTGGCACACGTTCCTGAACGGCGTGGCCGGCACATCGCACAGCCGCGAGCACGCCATCAACTCCGCGAAGGTGTTCAGCCAGACGAACCCCATGGTCGTGGGCACGGGTGGGCTCACGCTGTTCCCGGGCACGCCGCTGCTCGAGGAGGCGCAACGCGGCGAATTCGACCCACTCGACGAGCGCGGCCTGCTCGAGGAAGTTCTGCTGTTTGTTGAGAACCTGGAGTGCGACTGTTCGTTCATAACGCACCACACCGTCGGCGGCGCGAATCTGACCGGCCCCGACTTCCTCGGCCGCAAGGAGCGCATCGTGGCCGCCCTGCGCGACGAGATCGACCACGGCGACATGGAGCGCATGGCACGCCGCCGCGCGATGAAGACGACGCTGTAAGAATCGTGGCGATGATGCTGATGGGCTACCTAGGGGAGAACGCCCAGCCATCGAACTGGCACTTCAAGCGCAAATCCTCCGAGGAGCTCTACCGCTTCCTGTAGGGATGGCTGGAGCGTGCCCTAGCTCTGCCTATAAGTCTGGATGCCGATCGAGGGTCATATGACCTGTTTGGGTCGCAAAAACAATACATATAGGCGTGAACGTAGGGTAGGGGTTCGTTCGTGCAGGCCAATGCCAGGCTAGTTTAGGATTCTCGGCGAAGCTGGCCGATGGCCGCATGACTTATCCGTGATTCAAAAGGTAGATTTTTGAAATCTCGATGTTGAAGTGTCATAAAAATGAGACTTTACAATTCTTTGGGCGCCATACGCTAAACCAGGTTTTCGTCGAACTGGGAAAACACGCATCAGCGTCGTTTGCGGCATCCTGAAACACCTCGAAAATACGAGTCAGAATTGCAAAAATCAGATTTTGTGACACATAGCGGAGAAAAGGAGGAACAGCATAGATAAAGAGGCCATCATCTCGGCGTTCGACCATGAGGCCATCGCCGCCGTCGCAGAACACGCAGGTCGAATGTTTGGTCGTCATGAAGCCCCTCTGCCAAAGATGCCGGAATGCGGAAGATACCGAAATCTGATCATTCGGCACGCGTTTACTCACTTCCATGGAATGCAGCAAAGATAGGGCGCAACAAGGACAGGGTGCGACAAGGAAGCTTCCTGCCGCGCGTGATTAAGCTGCAAGGAATCGCGGGGAATTGTTGACACCGCCCAATGGCAGTCCTATACCGTATCAGGTTCATTCAAGGGTCAGTTACGATGGAGGCACACGAGGATGTCTGCGTTTCTGGAAGCGGTAATGTTGGTTTGTTTCGGCTTGTCTTGGCCGATAAACGCGTTGAAAGCGTGGAAGTCGCGGACAGCAGTCGGTACCTCATGGACATTTCTTGCCCTCATTACGTTTGGCTACCTCGCAGGAATAGCCGCCAAGTTCGCGGGCGGCACGATTAACTGGGTGCTCGCGGTGTACTTCATCAACCTCGTCGCATTAATCGTCAATTGGGCGGTATTCTTCCGCAATAGGTCGCTCGATTTCAAGCGCAGAGCAAAGTAGAGTAGAGGCAATCTGGCGTAAGTTCGTACGCGATTGCCTTTTAACCATTCGGGGAGCCTTTCCAAACGATTGGAGGCTCCCTTAGTGTCTCCAGAAACCGTTTGATCGTTCGCTCGAACGGTTTCGCATCACGTTTCTACAGCAATCCGCGCAGGTAGGCGACGATGTCATCGGATTCGTACATCGCTTTTCCGTCGATGATCAGGCAAGGCGACTGCACCTTGCCTCCGATTGCGCGCAGGTCGCTGGCATTCGTCCCCTCGGTCACGCTGCGGTGTTCGAGCTCGATGCCCGCTTGGTCGAGGAAGCGGTCGACTTTCATGCAGTAGGGGCATCCGGGCTTCACGTACAGGTACATGTTGTCAAATGTCGCCATCGAGCATCCTTTCGGTTGGCTGTTCACACTTTGAAAAGGCCAAGTTATTTCGCGTTCTCCAAGCACATCTCGACGAACTGAGCGTAGGACTCGACGAACGTGCCCTCGACAGGTGGCATGCCAGCGGCTTTCATGGCTTCGCGCGTCAGGTCGGCGCAATGGAAGTGGTTGTAGAGCCCCGGTGCCTGGTAGAGCAAGGTCAGGTACAGGTCGGTTGCCGTTTCATCGTCGGTGCCGCATTGGCGGGCGAGCAGTACGACGACGGGCGCAAGCATGTCGGCGAAATCGCGTTTGAATCGCGTGAGCCTCTCGAGTGTGACGTTCGATTCGATGATGGAGATGACGATTTCCTGATAGCGGAGGAAATCGGCGTGGCGCTCTGTCACCTCGGCCCAGAGCCGAGCGAATTCGGCGGTGGGTAGGGGAGCGCCGTCAAGCGATTGCGCGAGATCCTCGAACCAGGCGCGGTTTTTCGCGGAGTGGAGCGCGAGGAAGATTTCCTCCTGCGTAGCAGCGTACTTGTACAAGTTGGAGCGCGACCAGCCGAGCTCTTCCGCAATCGTGCCCATGGTGATCTGGTGGTAGGGCTGCTTCTGGAACAGCTTGTCGGCGGCGGCCATGATGGCCTCCATGCGTTCCTGCTTCTGCTCGGGCGAACGCGCCCGTATGTAATCGCTCACGGTTCCTCCTTTTGTTTGCGATGTGAATTTTAATCTCATTCTTGTTTTCGTGACAATGTGTCGCTTATAATCTTCACCAGATTAGCGACAAAGTGTCACGTATTGATGAGAGCGACCAAAGAGACAGGCTCTTTTGGTTGTTCTGAACGGAAGGAAAGAAGTCATGGCAAACCTCATCGTTTACTACTCCCGTAAGGGCGAGAACTACTGGGCAGGCGACATCAAGGTCTTGAGCAAAGGCAACACCGAGCGCGTGGCCGAGTTCGTGCAGGAGGCCGTGGGCGGCGACTTGTTCGAAATCGAGACCGTCAAGGAATACGACACTAGTTATATGAAGTGCATCGATGAAGCCAAGGCCGAGCTGCAAGCCGACGCGCGTCCTGAGATCAAGCGCTACCTGGAGGATGCAGGTCTCAACATCGATGACTACGACACCATCTTCCTGGGCTATCCGAACTGGTGGGGAACCTGCCCGATGTGTGTGTTCACGTTCCTCGAGCATTACGATCTGTCAGGTAAGCGCATCGTTCCCTTCTGCACGAACGAGGGCTCGGGCATGGGTGGTTCCGAGAAGCACCTGAAGAAGATCTGCGCGGGTGCGACCATTGAGAAGGGTCTGTCCATCACTGGCAATCAGGCTGCGCAGTCGCAGGACAAAGCTGCGAAGTGGGCTAGGAAGTTCGCGTAATAAGAACTCGAGCGCGTGCTGTTGAGGACAGGTCATTGCAACAGAGACCGGGTCTCTGTTGCATAAAGAAGAGAGTCTCACATTATGTCGACCAAGCGTTCTTTCTTGAGTTTGACAGAAGCTGCGGTGCTTGGAGCGACAGAAGGCTTTCCGGTGCCGAATCGAAGATCGCATCGACGCGCGGGTCTACGGTATGTCCGGCTCGTGGACGCTTCCCACCAATGCGCATTTCGTCAAGCAAGACGGCAACTGGATTCAATGCAACTAGGAAAGGAAATGACATGTCTCTGGAAAACCAAACTTACGTGAAGCTCAACAACGGGATCGAGATGCCGCAGTTCGGCATGGGCGTGTACATGGTGCCGGAAGGCCCTGAAACGGTGAACGCCGTGGCCGAGGCGCTTCGGCTCGGTTATCGCCACATCGACACTGCACACGCTTATCAGAACGAGCGCTCGGTTGGCAAAGCCGTGGCCGAGTCGGGCATTCCTCGTGACGAGATTTGGATCACGACGAAGCTCTGGCCGAGCGAGTATGGTCGCGGCAAGACAGCTGCTGCCATTGACAAGATGCTCGAACGTCTGGGTACTGACCACATCGATTTGCTCCTCCTCCATCAGCAGTTTGGCGACTACATGGGCGCCTGGGCCGACATGGAGGACGCCGTCGATGCCGGCAAGGTGCGCGCCATCGGCTTGTCGAACTTCGAGAGCAAGCGCTTGGAGGAGGTCTGCGAGACGGCTCGCATCAAGCCGGCAGCCCTGCAGGTCGAATGCCATCCGTACTACCAGCAGCACGCGCTGAAGGAGCGCGTCGCTCAGTACGGTACGGTGCTTGAAAGCTGGTATCCGCTCGGGCACGGTGATGCAGCGCTGCTCGCCGAGCCGCTGTTCGCAGAGCTGGGTGCCAAGTACGGCAAGACGCCTGCCCAGGTCATCCTGCGCTGGCATATCCAGGAAGGCAACGTCATCTTCCCGAAGTCGACGAGTTCGGCGCACATCGCCGACAACATGGACATCTTCGACTTCGAGTTGACCGATGCCGAGATGGCGCAGATTGCGCTCCTCGACAAGGGCGTGCGCTACTTCAACATGACGCTCGACGAGCAGGAGAAGAATTTGGGCGCGTGGGCGCCCGAGGACTAATTGAGATTCCAGCATACTGCTTGTCAAAGAAGGGGCTGTATATGAAAACGAGAATGTTGGGCGACATTGAGGTGTCGGAAGTTGGAATGGGCTGCATGGCGTTCAGCCATGGTTACGGCAAGATTCCGCCTGAGCGTTACAGCATCGAGGCGATTCGCGGAGCGTACGAGCACGGTTGCACGTTCTTCGACACGGCAGAAGTGTACAGCCCCGATTTGGCGGGCATCGGCCATAACGAACTTATTGTCGGCAAGGCGCTCGCGTCCGTGCGCGACGAGGTGGTTATCGCGACTAAGATCATGCCGCGCGGCGGGTTGGGAGGCAATGCGTACCGTACGATGCGCGAGCATCTCGAAGGGTCGCTCAAGCGTTTGCAGACCGATCACGTGGATCTCTACTACATTCACCGCTCGGGTGGCGTGCGAATAGAAGATGCGGCCGAGGCCATGGGGAGGCTCATCGACGAGGAGCTGATCTGTGGATGGGGGCTCTCGCAAGTCGACGTCGATGTAATCGACCGCGCGCAGCAGGTGACGCCGCTGGCCGCGATCCAGAACATCTATTCCATGGTCGAGCGCGACTCCGAAGAAGCCATCATCCCGTACTGCGTCGAGCACGACATCGGCTTCGTACCGTTCTCGCCGATTGCGAGTGGCCTGCTATCGGGCAAGATTACGACCGAGGCCAAGTTCGAGCGCCGCGACGACGTGCGGAATTGGGTTCCGCAGTTACGGCGTGAGAACATCGCAGGCAACCAGCCCATCATCGATTTGCTGGCGCAATACGCCGAGCTCAAGGGTGCCACGAGTGCGCAGATCTCGCTCGCATGGATGCTGCACAAGTGGCCGAACGTGGTTCCCATTCCCGGCTCCAAGAACAAGGAGCGCATCCTCGAGAACTTGGATGCCTCGCTTGTCGAACTGACTGATGATGAATTTACCTCGTTTGAGGCTGCCCTTGATGAGTGTGAGGTGTACGGTCATCGCGGACTCGGTGGTTTCTAGAAAACCGCAACAAGACGCCGGTTTGTTCGTGCGGTTTCCGCTCGGGTTGCTGCGGGCGTACAATGACGAAAGCATCGATTCGGGAGAGAGGGAAACCCATGAGCAAGATAGTCGTAATCAAAGGCAGCGCCCGCAAAGGCGGTAACAGCAACTCGATGGCCAATGCGTTCATCGAGGCGGCGAAGGGCCTTGGCCATGAAATCGTGGAATGCAACGCCACGAAGATGAACCTGAACGGTTGCCATGGCTGCATGACCTGTTTCAAGTCGGGCAAGGCGTGTACGCATGACGACGACTTCAACACCATCGCCGATGACCTGCTCGAAGCCGACGGCTGGGTGTTCTCGTTCCCGATTTACTGGTACACGATGCCCGGTCAGACGAAGTGCATCCTGGATAACATCTTCTCGTTCGCTGTTGGCGGCAAGAGCTGCAAGGGCAAGAAGGTCGCGCTCATCTCGTGCTGCGAGGAAAACGACATGACCGTGTTCGACCATGCGGTCGGTCCGTTCGAGCGTGGTGGCGCGCTCATGGGTTGGGACATGGTCGGCAACGTGCTCGTGCCAGCCGTGAACAATGTCGGCGATATCGCAAACACCGATGGTTGCGCCCGTGCGGCCGAGCTGGCGAAGCAGTTCTAGCCAGACCGAACCCGTTTCATCTACCGCTGCGTTTCTCGAGGCTGCCAATGCAGCTAGCGACGCATTGTTGAAAGAGCCGATAGCAAACAATATAATTGCACACAACGAAAATGAGATGGCAAGCGAGGTTTGCTATGAACCGTTGTGCGCTAGTGACGGGTGGAAGCGGTTTTCTGGGCAGCTACGTGGTGCGCGACTTGCTCGCGGAGGGATTCGAATGCGTGGTCGTGCTGATGCGCGGCGGCGATTCCGACGAATGCGAGCAGAGGCTGCGGTCGCTCTGGTGGGAGCGGCCGGAACTAGTTGACGGGTTGGACGGTAGAGTCCAGGTTGTTTGCGGCGACATTTGCTCCGAGCGCTTGGGCATGGAGTCCGCTGGTTACGAAGCGCTTGCGAGCCGAGTGACGCACATCGTGCATGCGGCGGCCGTCATCGGCGTTAACGAGACGGTGCAACGGTTCGGCGAGGTCAACGTTGACGGTACGCTCAACGTGCTGCTGTTCGCCGAGGCGGCGTGCCGAGCGGGTGCGCTCGAGCGATTCGTGCATGTGTCGACGGCATATGTGGCCGGCATGCGCGAGGGCGTCGTGTTCGAGGACGCGCTTGTCGATGCTGGGTTCAACAGCCTGTACGAGCAGAGCAAGTTCGGCGCCGAGCAGCTCGTGCGCGATGCGGCTGCGCACATTCCGGTAAGCATCGTGCGCCCGGCTCAGATTGTCGGCGACACGGAAACGGGCTTCGTTGCCGCGTTCAACACGCTGTACTACCCGCTGAAGCTGTACCTGAAGGGTCAGCTTCCTGTGATTCCCGTGTCGGCGGGGCAGAAACTCAACATGGTGCCGGTCGATTACGTTTCGCACATGGTCGTGCGCGCGTTGCTCGATCCGGAAGCGGCTGGCAAGACGTTCCATGCCGTGATTCCAGCTGACAGACAGCCGACGGCGGGGGAGATGCTTGCAGCTGTGCGCGACTGGGCGCAGTGCAGCTTGAAGTTCGACCCGGGCGCTCCGCGTTTCGTGCCCACGCCCGCTGCGGCGTCGTTTGGCCGTCAGCGCAATCTCGCGGCATCGGACGCTCCGAAGCCCAAGAGCCTCGTGCAGAACATGCTGGCGCTTGCCCCTTATTTCTCCGAGAACCGCACGTACGATACGACGAACGCGTGTGGGCTCATGGGGGGCGAGTGGCCCGATTGGCGCGATTTCTTGCCCCGATTGCTGGCGTATGCCACACGCAAAGGCTTCTTGAACCACACTGGTCGCACGGTGTTCCAGCAGATGCTCGTGCGCCTCTCCTCGACTCGTAATTCGATTGCCTATTACGATGTCTCATCCGACGGCATGAAGCGTCTGGAAGCCGCAGCGGCGAAGGATGCGATCCTGCGCGCCGCCGGTGCCCTGCGTGCGCGCGGCATCGGTGCGGGTGACCGCGTGGTGCTCGTCGGCGTGAACTCGACGCGCTATTTCATGGCCGATGCGGCCGTGGGGCTCGTGGGCGCGACGAGCGTGCCGCTTTACTACACGTCGCCTGTGGCGGACATCGTCGAGCTGTCGCGCGACAGCGGTGCGAAGCTTGCATTCGTGGGAACGCGCAGCTTGGCTGAGGGTTTGCCCGGCCAGCTCGATATCCCGATGGTGTCGTTGGTCGATGGGTTTGCGCCCGCTCCGCTTGTCGGCTGGGACGAGTTCTTGGAGGGCGCGCAACCGCTCGCGCAACCGCCTTCCGTCGCTTACGACGATGTGGCCACCATCCGCTGCACGTCGGGTACGACGGGCAAGCCCAAGGGCGTCATGTTCGACCAGTACCAGCTGCGTTGGATGGCCGAGGTCATGCCTGCGCTGCTCGACTGGCGCACGCGCAACGGCAAGTTGCGTTACCTGTCGTTCCTGCCCATGAGCCATGTGGTCGAAGGCATCCTCGTGGCGTATGCGCCCTACTACATCCTCTCGGACATCGAGATGTACTACCTCAACGACTTCGGTGCGCTTGTCGAAGCTTTGCCGAAGGTGCGTCCGACCTTGTTTTTCAGCGTGCCGCGCTTTTACGAGAAGGTGTGGAACCAGTTCGCCGCAACCGATGCTGGACGCTATTGGATCTCGCTTCCCGATGGTCCGCTCAAGCGTGCGCTTGCCGCGCCGCTGCGCCACGTGGTGCTGCGCAAGGCCGGCCTTGATCGTTGTCGGCAGCTGCTCGTGGGCTCGGCACCCATCGGCATGGAGCTGCTCGAATCGTTCCGCAGCCTCGGGATCGAGATTCACAACGCATTCGGTGTCACCGAAGCGCCGCTCATCACGTTGTCGCGCCTGGGTGAAAATGAGCTCGGCAGCGTCGGCGCGCTTCTGCCCGACACCGAGGCGCGCATTGGCGACGACGGCCAGGTGTATGTGCACGGGCCGCAGGTAACCTGCGGCTACGATGGTGCGTCCGAACCGGCGGTCGATGAAGATGGCTGGTTCTGCACGGGCGATTTGGCATCGTGGTCCGAAGCGGGAAACCTCGTGCTTAACGGGCGTAAGAAGGAGATCCTCGTCACGTCGTAT
The DNA here is from genome assembly GCA_017432445.1 of Eggerthellaceae bacterium. Lineage (GTDB taxonomy): Bacteria > Actinomycetota > Coriobacteriia > Coriobacteriales > Eggerthellaceae > UBA9715. The sequence continues at coordinate 17,164 of JAFRJC010000033.1, forward strand.
GGCAAAAATATCGCTCCGCAGAAGATCGAGGTGCTGTTGAAGGGCATCGACGGCGTGAGCGAGGCCATGGTCGTAGCCGATGGCAAGCCGTTCACGTCGGCGTTCATCTGGCTCGAAGACGATGCAGCCGATTTTGATTTCGATGCACTTGATGCCGCTGTGGGCGCCGTGAACGCGCAGCTTTCTCATCCCGAACAGGTGAAGCGCTGGATTGTGGCGGCGCGTCCGCTTTCGGTTGCCGCTGGCGAGCTCACGCCCAACTTGAAAGTGCGACGCATTATTGTGGCCCAAACGCGTGCTACCCTGGTGGAGGCGTTGTACGATGGCTGGGCGCAAGCTGACGTTGCGGCGGCTGGCGGCATGTTACACAGGGGTGAAGAGTCATGATGCATACTGCATTGCAGAAGATGCTCGGCTGGCCACCGCCGGCCTGGGTGCGCAAGGCCGAAGTCGCTGCCATCCTGGGGGTGTTTGCCGAAGCGTTCGACGTCGATCCGCCTGCGCTGGAGGATCGTCCGGCTGACCAGTGTCTTCCCATTTTCCGTGAGTTCACGGCAGCTTGCATGGAGGAAGCGCTCAAGGGCGGGGAGGCCGCTCTTCCGTATCGCGATCGCCTCGGCGCAGGCGGCTTCAGGCTCGGGTCGCAGATGCGCGCCGCGCTGCGTGTCAGCGCCGCAAGCGCGTTTCCTTTCGCACAGTTCTTGTACCGTGGCATCGGCATCGAGCTTACGCGGGACGAGTCCGGTTGTTTGCGGTTCGGACCCTGCTCGTTTTCGCAACGCTATTCGCCGATGTGCTGCATGTTCATGTCTGCGTTTGACGAGGGGTTCTTGCGTGGGCTTCTGGGAATCGATGCCCGTCTGGTGTTCTCCTGCCGCTTGACCGAGGGGGCGCCTTGTTGCCTCGCAAGTTTCGAATAGAGAGGAACCGCTACCCCGGGCGAACCGCTACCCCGGAGGTCCTCGGTTGAGGATAACCGTTCGCTCTGTTTGACAGGAGATGAGTCAAAGATACGTTCTTCGACTCATCTCGGGTTGTGGCGATCTTGGCTTAACAGAGTGTACAACCGCTACCCCGGAGGTCCTCGGTTGAGGGTAACCGTTCGCTCGGCGAACCACTACCCCGGAGGTCCTCGGTTGAGGATACTTGTTTGCCATAGCGTGAATGTTCTGCTCATGTTCGCGCTCGTCTGAGGAGGAGGCTGAAATGCCGAAAGCCATTGTGGTGGGGAGCGGAGCGGGCGGATGCATGGCCGCTAAGGAGCTGGCAGCATGCGGCATGGATGTCGTCGTGCTTGAGGCAGGCCGAGCGTTCAAACCTTTCGCGTGGGATATGAACAAGCTCGAACCCTTGCGTCGCGCGGGCCTGTTCTTCGACGAGCGCATGATTCAGCTTCTCTTTCCCGAGATGCGCATTGATAAGGCGCAGGGCGGGCTCGTGCACGTGGTGGGGCGCGCGGTTGGTGGCACGACGACGCTTGCTACCGGCAATGCTTTGCGCTATGACCGCTATTTAGCTGATCTTGGGGTAAACCTCGACGCTGAATTCGTCGAGCTTGCAAGCGAGGTGCCACAGACGACCGAGCATCGGAGTGGTTGGTCGGAGCTCACCGAGCGGCTATTCGCGGCGTTTGAGGACTTGGGGCTCGACCCGCAGGTGACGCCGAAGTTCATGGTTGACGCGTCGCGCTGCGTGGCTTGCGGCGAGTGCGTGCTCGGGTGCAAGTTCGGGGCGAAGTGGACGGCCGATCGGCTCATCGACGGCGTCGAGGGAATCGATCTTGTGGAAGATGCGACCGTGAGACAGGTCGTCATCGAGGAGGGCAGGGCAACGGGCGTCGTGGTGCGCATCGGCGGAAAGAACGAGTTTATTGCCGCTGACGTCGTCGTGCTTGCTGCTGGTGGCCTGGGCACGCCGGTTATCCTGAACGCATCGGGAATCCCTGCAAGTCCTACGCTGTTTGTCGACCCGGTGCTGTGCGTGGCGGCGCGTTGGGAGGGCGCCGGACTCGAGCGGCAGCTTCCCATGCCATTCGTTTCTGAGCAGCCCGATTTCATCCTATCGCCGTATTTCGATTGGCTGAGCTTCTATTTCAACAGCGCCTGGCGCATGCCGCACGGCGACATCATGAGCATCATGATCAAGATGGCCGATGCGTCGATTGGCTCGTACGATGGCAAGCACCTGGACAAACCCCTTGTCGATACTGACTGGGAGACCATCGCGCGTGCCGTCGACCTGTCGTACGACGTGTTCGAGGCGGTGGGCGTTTCGCGCGATAAGGCGTTCTTCGGCACGTTGAACGCGGGCCATCCCGGTGGGTGCTTCCCCCTTACCGAAGCCGAAGCCAGCACGCTGCACCACGACACGCTGCCGGGCAATCTCTTCCTCGCCGATGCCAGCTTACTACCGCGCTCGATGGGCAACCCTCCCAGCCTTACCATCATGGCGCTTGCCAAACGCGACGCTCGCCTCGCCGC
>JAFRJC010000034.1 GCA_017432445.1 Eggerthellaceae bacterium
AGCGCGAATCCCCAGGCCCCTCCGCCCCAAGCGAAAGGCACTGTCGGCGGCTGTAGCCCAAGCAGTTCGCATTGACTGAAAACGGGTTCCGAGCGGCAGAACGTAGTGGCATCCTCCTGTATAATCAGCTTCAAACAAAGCATTGGTAGGGCGATAGCGCAATGTGAGGAGATTGAACTATGGCAACTTCAGCAGAGTTGATGGATCGTGCGGTCAAAGTGATTCCCGGCGGGGTGAACTCGCCGGTGCGCGCGTTTGGAAGCGTGGGGTTGACACCGCGGTTCATTGCCCGTGCTGACGGGCCGTATGTTTGGGATGTCGAAGGCACACGTTACCTCGACTACGTGGGCTCGTGGGGGCCGATGTTCCTGGGGCACAACAATCCGGCGGTTCGCGCGGCAGTGCAGGAAGCCTGCGAGCGAGGCCTGAGCTTCGGCGCCGCGACCGAATTGGAAGTGCAGATTGCCGAGTACATCTGCGAAACCGTGCCGCACGTGGACATGATTCGCATGGTCAACTCGGGCACCGAGGCCGTCATGAGCGCGTTGCGCCTGGCGCGCGGGTTCACGGGCCGCGACAAGATCGTGAAGTTCGCGGGCAACTACCATGGACACAGCGACTGCATGCTCGTAGCGGCTGGCTCGGGCGTTATGACGGCGGGCGTGCCCGATTCGGCAGGCGTGCCGGCAGGCTGCGCGCAGGATACGCTGACGGCCACGTATAACGATCTGGACAGCGTGCGCGCGTTATTCGAGGGAAACCCCGGCCAAGTTGCGGCAGTCATCGTCGAGCCGGTCGCCGCCAACATGGGCGTCGTCCTGCCTGGGGAAGGCTTTTTGGAAGGGTTGCGCGCATTGTGCGACGAGCACGGGGCGCTGCTGATTTTCGACGAGGTTATCTGCGGTTTCCGCCTGGCATATGGCGGTGCGGCGGCTCGTTTCGGCATCGTTCCCGACTTGGTGACCTACGGTAAGATCATCGGCGGGGGCATGCCGGTCGGCGCGTTCGGCGGCAAGCGCGACATCATGCAGAAGATGGCGCCTGCTGGCCCGGTGTATCAGGCTGGCACGCTCTCGGGAAATCCCATCGCCATGACTGCGGGCCTTGCCCAGCTCGTGGAGCTGCATGATCATCCCGAACACTACGAACGCTTGGAGCAGGCAGGCGAGCGCTTGTTCGGCGGCATCGAGAGCCTCTTGTCTGAAGCCAATGCGCCCTGCACGCTCAATCATGTCGGATCGCTTGGCAGCGTGTTCTTCACGCCCGACGCGGTTATCGATTACACGAGCGCCAAGACTTCCGACACCGCGCGCTTCGCCGAGTATTTCCGCTTCATGTTGGAGCGTGGCTTCTATCTGGCTCCGTCGCAGTTCGAGGCCATGTTCATCTCGACGTTGCACACCGACGAGATGATCGACGAGACGCTCGCCGCCATCGGGGAGTTCTTGTCGTAGCGGGGCGGTTCCCTCCGTTGCGAATCTAGGCACCGTCGAGGTCGGAAAGGCGTTTCATGCGCAAGCTGGAAGAATACATAAACGTCGGTACCAAGCGCATGCGCTGCGGGTACACGACGGGGTCATGTGCCGCAGCGGCTTCGCGCGCGGCGGCAGAGCTTCTGTTGCGCGGCGAGCTCGTTCCGGCGATAACGCTGCTGACGCCCGCGGGGATAGAGGTGGTCATCGAAGTCGAGGAGCATGACGAGGGTGAAGGTTGGGCCGAATGTGCCGTGCAAAAGGATTCGGGCGATGATCCGGATGTGACGAATGGTGCGTTCGTGTATTCCCGTGTCGAGCGTTGCGACGAACCCGGCGTGCACATAGACGGCGGCGTGGGAGTAGGACGCGTCACACGCGAGGGACTCGACCAGCCCGTGGGTGCGGCCGCCATCAACTCGACGCCTCGAAGGATGATAAAGGAGCAGGTCGAGGAGGTGCTCGAAGAAGCTTCCGACTACGAGGGAGGCTTGCGCGTCGTCATCTCCATACCTGCAGGGGTCGAGCTTGCAGCCAAGACGTTCAATCCGCGCCTGGGTATCGAGGGCGGTATCTCGGTGCTCGGCACAGGTGGAATCGTGCGGCCGATGAGCGAGGATGCGCTCATCGCGTCGATCGAGTTGGAGATGCGCATGCTCTACGAACGTGGCGTGCGCGATCTTCTCGTGGTGCCGGGCAACTACGGGCGCGATTTCGCGTGCGGCCAGCTCGAGCTATCCATGGATGAGGCCGTTTCGTGTTCGAACTACTTCGGAGCCACGCTGGACGCTGCCTGTGTGCTGGGTTTCGAGCGCGTGCTCATCGTGGGTCACATCGGGAAGATGGCGAAGGTGGCCGGCGGCATCATGAACACGCATTCCCGCGTGGCTGACTGCCGGGTGGAGGTGCTGGCAGCGCATGCGGCGCTCGTCGGCGCCCCACGGGAGGTCATAGTCCAGATTATGGGCGCGGCGACGACCGATGCCGCACTTGACGCGCTGAAGGAATGCGGGCTTGCAGAGGCGACGATGGCTTCGCTCATGGCGAACCTTGCCGATAAGCTGAACCATCGCGCGGCCGGCAAGCTGCAGGTGGAGGCGATCGTGTTCAGCAACGTTCACGGAGTTTTGGGTGAAACGCCTGGTGCCAAGGCGCTGTCGCAGGTGTGGCTGTAAAATTCTTGTAAGAAGGCGACAGCACATAATCTCATAGGAAGACGACAACAATTCGGAAAGGATGCACGATGATTCATTTCGTAGGGGCGGGATCTGGCGCTGCCGATCTCATCACGGTACGCGGCGCGAAGCTGCTCGGCGAAGCCGATGTCATCATCTATGCGGGATCGCTGGTTAACCCGGCGCTGCTCGATTACGCAAAAGAAGGCTGCGAAATCCACAACTCGGCTCATATGACGCTCGAGGAGGTCGTTGCAGTTGAGCGGGCGGCCGAAGAGGCTGGCAAGATGTGCGTGCGCCTGCACACGGGCGACCCTTGCCTCTACGGTGCGCATCGCGAGCAAATGGACTTGCTCGACGAGGCTGGAATCGAATACGAGGTCGTGCCCGGCGTGTCATCGTTTTGCGGGGCGGCGGCTGCGCTGAAGGCCGAATACACGCTTCCCAACGTATCGCAATCGGTCATCATCACGCGCATGGAGGGTCGCACTCCGGTGCCCGAGGGCGAGAAGCTGCGCCTCATGGCAAGCCATGGTTGCACGATGGTGCTCTTCCTTTCCACGAGCTTGCTCGAAGGGGCAGTGGAGGAGCTTCTGGCGGGTGGCTATTCGCCCGACACTCCCGCCGCAATCGTGTACAAGGCTACCTGGCCCGATGAGCAGGTTTGGCATTGCACCGTGGGTACGCTCGCGGAGACCGCGAAGGAGGCCGGCGTCAAGAACACCGCGCTCATCACCATCGGCGGTTTCCTGGGTGATGCGTACGACCGCTCGCGTCTGTACGACCCCACGTTCACACATATGTTCCGCGAGGCTAGCGAGTAAGGTCGTCGAAGGGGATGGTCCCCTCAAGGATTGATCGTGAAAGCCGCCAATGCGATTTGCGGCGATGCGTCCGATTGTCGCGACCGTCTTTAGTTCGTCGGGCGAGGAGCAAGGAATGAGCACGAAAACCGGGTTGTTTTGCGCCATGGCGTTGGCTCTCGCCTTGGGAATCGGCGCCATCGGCGTTGCCGACAACGCGCCGATGGCTTTTGCGGCCGATTCTGGATTGCAGGCTGCGCAGCTTGACGAGTCGGGGCCCAGCGTGCAGACGCAGGCTGCGACCAAATCTGCCAAACCCGCGAAACCGTCCAAGAAACAGCTCAAGAGTTTCAGGAAAGCGAGCGCGGACTTTTCTCTGGAGCTGTTCAAGAAATCGGTGGAGGCGAAGGGAAAGAACGCCAACGTGACCATCTCGCCCATGTCGGTGATGTACGCGCTGGCGATTACAGCAAACGGGGCGGGCGGCAAGACGGCAAAGCAGATGCGCAAGGTGCTGGGCGACGGTGCGAGCATGGCGCGAATCAACAAGAATCTGGCCTGGTACAACAGTTCTCTCAAGAACGTTGAGAAAGCGAAGCTGCTCAACGCCAATTCGGTTTGGTATCACAACGGCGGCAGCTTGATCATGAAGCCGAAGTTTCTCGCCAAGGCCAAGAAACACTATTCCGCCCAGGTTAACGGCGCTGATTTCAGCGCCCCCAAAACCGTCAACCTCATCAATTCCTGGGTGGCCGAGAACACCAACGGCATGATCAAGCAAGTTGTGGATCGGTTGAGCGATGATGATCGCGTGGCAATCATCAATGCGTTGTATTTCGATGCCGAATGGAAGGCGCCCTTCGAATCGGGCGATGTGAGAACTGAGCGTTTCACGAATGCGAATGGCAAGAAACGCAAGGTCAAGATGATGCACGGCACCGAGTACCGCTACATCGAGGGCGATAACGTGACGGGTTTCATCAAGCCCTATGCGAAAGGCTACAGCTACGTGGCCCTGCTACCCCGTAAGGGCATTGATGCCCGTCAGTATGCCATGAGCTTGGACGGCGACACCTTCCGCAAACTCGTCGCAAAAGCGAAGCGGAAGACCGTGCGCATTGCGCTGCCGAAGTATTCGCTGTCCTACACGAACGATTCCATGGAGCGCCAGCTTCAGGATATGGGAATCGAACTGGCTTTTTCAGACGCTGCCAACTTCAAGAACATGGGTACCGACAGAACGGGGAAACTGAGCCTTGATCGGGTCATCCACAAGACGAAGATCGATCTCGACGAACAGGGAACGAGGGCGGCAGCCGTGACGGCCGTGTTTGCCAAGGCGAGCTCCGCGATGATCGATGTGAAGTATGTTACCCTGAACAGGCCGTTCGTATATGCGATTATCGATAACACCAACAAGCTGCCCGTGTTTATCGGCACGGTGAGCAACATCGGGAAATAACTGGCGACTGGGAGCCCATGGCTGATTCGAGGATGACAGATTCTAGCGACATCGCCCTCGGCGGAGAGCCTTCTTGCGCCCTCATAGCCTTCACGCGCAGGGGCTGCGTGCTTGCGAAGGATATCGCTGGGGGCTTGGTGCGGCAGGGTGCTTATACCGCCGAGCGCATAACCGTGAGCGGTCCTGCACGATTTGCCGACGAGCTGCAGGTTAAGGCCTACGAGAGCCTGGCCTCGTGGACGGCCGAATGGTTTTCGTGCGCCGATGCGCTCGTGTACGTGGGTGCTACAGGCATTGCGGTCCGTGCGATTGCGCCGTACGTGCGCGACAAGTTCCATGACCCGGCTGTCGTGAGCGTCGACGAGGCGGGGCGCTTTGCGGTGCCTTTGCTTTCGGGGCATGTCGGTGGGGCGAACGAGCTTGCCCGCATGGTGGCGAAGCTCTGCGGCGGCCAGGCAGTCGTCTCAACAGCAACCGATGTGAACGAGCTGTTCGCCGTCGACGAATGGGCGGCGCGACGGGGCTTTCGCATTGTGGAGCGCGTGCTTGCCAAGGAGATCTCCGCTCGGCTTCTCGAGGGCGGTTCGGTCGGCTTCGCATCCGATTTCGAGCTTGATTGGCAACCTCCTGCGGGCGTGGTTCCCGTCGACGGCGATGCCGACGCGAGCGACGGCAGGCCCGATCTCGGATTCGCGGTATCGCTCGACGATGCGCGCTGTCCGTTCGAGCGCACACTGCACCTTGTGCCGCAGGTCGTGACCGTTGGGGTGGGTTGCCGCAAGGATACCGACCCAGCCGTTCTGGCTCAGGCAGTCGATGCAGCGCTTGCTGTCGCCCGCGTTTCTCCGCTCGCCGTGAGGTTGTTGGCTTCCATTGATGTGAAAAGCGAAGAGCCGGCTATCCTTCAGCTTGCCGAAAACCGCGGGTGGGATGTGCGGTTCTACACAGCCGAAGAACTGAACGAGGTGCCAGGCGAGTTCGAGTCGTCCGAGTTCGTGCGTCGAACCGTAGGCGTGGACAACGTCTGCGAGCGGTCTGCCCTCGCGCAGGGCGGGCGGCTTCTTTTAGGAAAGCAGGCGGGCAACGGAACGACCGTCGCGCTGTCGGTTAGGACATGATGCCATTAAAGGACCAGTCCCCTCTGACGGCGTTTTAGGATGTTGGTTGTGATTCATGCCGCCGAATGCGGTGACATGTTTGAGGACGAAGAGATATTCGGGTTGTTAGCCCATTTCGGAAAGGATGTTGAGATGAGCGAGGTAGTCGGAAAGCTGTACGTCGTAGGTCTGGGCCCTGGCGGGTCGAACGACATGACGTTGCGCGCCAAGGCCGCAGTCGAGGCATGCGATCTGATTGCGGGGTACACGGTCTATGTCGACCTGCTGCGTGATGAGTTTCCCGACAAAGAAATCCTGACTACGCCCATGCGCAAAGAGGTCGACCGCTGCCGCAAGGCGCTCGAGGCCGCTGCCGAGGGTCGCAACGTTGCCATGGTGTGCTCGGGGGACCCGGGCGTGTACGGCATGGCCGGGCTCATCTACGAGCTGGCGGGTGAGTTCGATCCTATCGACATCGAGGTCATACCCGGTGTTTCCGCCTCAACGGGCGGCGCTGCAGTGCTCGGCGCACCGCTCATGCACGACTGGTGCACCATCTCGCTTTCCGACCTGCTCACGCCGTGGGATAAAATCGAGCAACGCTTAGCTGCTGCCGCTCAGGCAGATTTCGTCATCAGCTTGTACAACCCGTCCTCGCACAAGCGCCCGGATTACCTCCAGCGTGCCTGTGACATACTGCTTGCGGCGGGCAAGGATCCTCAAACCGTGTGCGGCACCGTCCGCAACATCGGCCGCGAAGGCGAGGAAGCGAACGTAATGACCTTGGCAGAGCTGCGCGATACACAGGTCGACATGTTCACCTGCGTGTTCATAGGCAACTCCCAGACCAAGGAGATTGGCGGACATATGGTCACGCCGCGCGGCTACCTGCAACGCGAAGATTAGATGAGTTGAGCCGAAGAATGTGTCTTCGGCTCAATCGTGCATGGTCTAAAACGAGTTATGCAAGCGTCTTCAGATGCTCCATCACGGCATCATTGCCCTCGATGAGCTGTTCACCGTCGTAGAAATACGGGATTTTGTTGGCGTCGCCGCCGAGTGCGAGCAGCTCGTTGTACGGGCCTTCCTGCTCGACATCGCGCAGGTCCAGCTCGATGCCGTGCTCCGCGGCATAGTGTGTCGCTATCGAGCAGGTGGGGCAGGGTGCCCAGTAGTACAGGATAGGCGTATTCATAAGTCGTCTCCGTTTCCGAGATTGCCTGCATGTCGGGCTACAGCTGCATGAGCAGCCAATCGACGATGGTCTCCTCGACGTCGAACTTGATTTCGTCGTAGTTGTGGATCTCGTGGCGGAAACCGCTGTAGAGCTTCGTCACGACATCGTGGCCGGTATCGACGAGCCAGTTGGCACAAGCGTACACGCCCTCGCCGAAGTTGCCCACGGGATCCTGGTCGCCGGCAATCAGGAGAATCGGCAGCTCGACAGGCACCTTTTCAGCCCATTCGGTTCCCTCGATGACGAGCATCATGTCGATGAAGTCGCGCATGCTGATGTTGTGCGTCGGGTGCGTGAAGGCGTCGAACGGGTCTTCGGCGTGGTCCTTCTGCACATACGGGCTGTGGCAGATCCATTCGTTGCCAAGCTCGACGCCCTCTTCACAACGGCTGAACATCCAGCCGAACAGAGCGTTTACGATCTCGGGGTCGCTTTCATGTGCTTTGCCCGCATTGACGGCGGCGTCTGCCATCGCGCGGGTGTCGCGCGTGTTGTTGAAAACGCCCGTCGTGCCGCAGTAGATGGCGCCTGTGAGCTCATTGCCGTACTTCGCGGAGAAGTCGCGTGCGATCATCGAGCCCATGGAGTACCCGAACATGAAATACGGCAGGTCGGGATATTTCTCGCAGACGACATCTTTGAACAGCTTCTCGTCTTCCATCATGGTGTGCGGACCGCCTTCGCCCCAGTCGCCCCACGTGTCGTTGAGGATGGCCGTGGCACCGTGGCCCACATGGTCGTTCGCTGCCACGATGAAGCCGGCGTCCATGAGGGCGACGATCATGTGGAAGTAACGCCGCGAGTGCTCGCCGAATCCGTGCACGAGCTGAACGATGCCTTCAGGCTCGCAGGCGGGTACGTAAATCCAGCCCACTACCTGGTCGCGTCCGTTGGATGAGGGAAACTTCACTTCGTGCAACATAACCTGCTCCTTCTCTCGGGAAACGCATGCGTCACATCCTGCCTGAGCGCTTGGGGGAACATGTCTTCCCAGCGCATCAGCCGAGTACCATTATCGCTCAATTGAATCGATTGAGACAGGGCGCATGGCTTGTTTCGGGCATGCGGGGCATCAATCAGACAAGAAGCCCGCGATAGGGCTCTCCCTGCTGACGCGCCGAGCGCGTTTGGAAAAATAAATGCTGAGTCCCGAACCATCTTTATAGGCAGTCGGGGTAAACTGCAACTAGCATCGGATACTCGATACGGTTTCCAAAGGGAAAGGACAAGCCATGTCAGAGCAGTTCAGCGCAGAGTGGGCGAAGGGCATCATCGACGATAACGTGCAGAAAGCGCAAAGCTTCATGGACAATCCCGAGCAGATCGAAGATTTGCTCGGACAGCTGCAAGAGAAGCTCGACAGCCTTCCCAACGCAGCGACCAACGCGTTCAAGAACGTGCCGGTGATGGCGCAGATGGTCAAGAGCTATGTGACTCGAGAATACACTGCCGTGTCACCCAAGGTCGTCGCCTCTCTCGTGGCTGCGTTCGTCTACTTCGTCAAGAAGAACGACATCATTCCTGACAGCGTGCCCCTCTTCGGATACGCAGACGACCTCGCCGTCGCGGCAGTTGCCATGGTCATCAGCGAGCCCGAGCTGAAAGCCTTTGCCGAATGGCAAGCCCAGAATGCGGCCGGCCTCAGCAAGGAAATGACACCTGAGCCCGTTGAGGCCGTCGAGGCCGAAGCAGCTGACGTCGAGTAAGCAAGGAGCCGCAAAGACGCTTCCTCGCGCGATTCCGTTGATTGAGTCCAGGACGAGGATTATTGGCATAGATGTAAACAAGATGGACCGGAGAGCGTATCTCCGGTCCATCGTCGTTAGCGAGGTCAGCTCATTCCCATGGATGAGACGTCAGGTGCCAACCGTTGCAATGGGGGCACTTGTACGCCTTGAGCCCGGTTGTCCCATGTGCGGCGCAAGCGGCGATGGCCTCTTTCGCCTCGGCGTAGGAGGCGTAGCGGTTCTTAGAGGTGCATGACTTCTCCCGCTGGGCAGCGTCCTTGCGCTGCGAAAGGTTCTCTCTGCGCTCGTCTTCGCGCGCGAACAAGTCATCCAAGCCGCCGAGCTGCGACTTGAACTCTTTCACGCGCTTAGCGTTTGCCGATGGTTTCCTGCTGCCCATGCGTCGATTCTAACATGGGCAATGCCTCATGCCCAGAGTTCGTGATGGTCACGTTTCTCTCAGCTGGAAAGCTGCGACAATGCATTGGGACGCGGTCTATTTAACCGCCGATGCGAGGAACGAATCGATCTCGTCGATGAGGGCGGGGTCGGCTATGTTTGCTCGTTTAAGATCCACGCTGGCAAGATAGCTCTGCACTTCGGGAGCATCCGCGTCATCGTCGTTCTCGTCGAGCATCCCTTGCAGTGCGGTAGCGCATTCGTCGAGGTACGCCTGGCTTTCGGGGGAGTAGAAGTAGCTGTTGTGGCCGTCCCGCCCGGGCTCGGACAAGGTCGTCAGTTGGATGTTCATTTCCGAAAGGTCCTGTGAGCTCTTTTGGAGCGCATCGAGGATGCTCACGCCTTCATAGGCTACCGTGCCATCTCCAGCTCCGTGGATGACGAGCGTCGGAACGCCCGAGTTCATGATGGCATCGCTGGCCGACAAGTTGGCGTTGTCCCCGAAATCGATCACCGTGTTCAGCCAGAGGAACGGGTACTGGATTTTGCCGAGGGGACCGAACGAGCTGGTGGAGCTGTAGTCCAGAATCTTCATGGGAGTGTCGTAGCCCGACATCGTCACGCAGGCATCCACGTCGGAGGCCTTCGCCAATGCCGCTGCCACGCCGTAGCCGCCCCAGCTATGGCCCCAGAGCGCAAGTGGCATGCCGTCGGCTAGGCCGCTATCGTGTACAAACTCCACGGCAGCTGCCACGTCGAGCGGGCTTTGCGACATTCCCAGCGTGGAGTCGCCGTCGCTCTCGCCGCATCCGATGGCGTCGTAGGCGAAGATACGCCAGCCCTTGTCGACCATGGCCGTAATCAGCGGTAGGTAGTCGGCGTGCTTGCTGAAGATCCCGTGGCGGAAGATGATGAGGCCGCGCGTGTTGTCGGCTCCGTACACGTGTCCTCGCAAAGTGTAGTCGTCAAGTTGGAATTCCACGTCAGTTCGCGGGTAGTCCTTCTCGAACAGTTCGTAATGTGGAAGCAGGCTGATTTTCTGGTCGGGTACGCGTGAATAAAGTGATGAGAGCGCGTACCGGTCCAATGTGAAGGCACATGCGCTTACCACGAACAAGGTCACCACAAGGATAACAATCATGCGCACCTTGCTTTTGGACATGGACACCTCCATTTCGACAACCGAACCGGTCGAGGCATCTCCCATCAAAACGCTTGGTTACGTCCCAAGATGCTTTCCTTCGCCTATTTGGCATGCCGGTCAGCTTAACTGAGCGTTGAATGGGCTGACTGCCTTCTCGTTCCAATGATTCAAAGTATGTTGCAGTGTAGCACGAGCGCAACTGTTGGTATCATAGCGGGCATGAGTTCTGCTATCGAAAACAATCCAAGCGATGCAATTGCACTGAGCGGCCTGACTTCCTCGCAGGTTACCGAGCGTATTAGCGCTGGGAAGGTGAACGTCAACACCGACGTCAAGACCAGGAGCATCGGCCGCATTTTCCGAGACAACCTGTGCACGCTGTTCAATTTCGTGAACCTGGCGCTCGCCGTCGCGATCATCTTGACGGGATCGTATCGAAACCTCCTGTTCATGGTTATCATCATCGCGAACCTCGCCATCGGCATCTTCCAGGGAATCCGCGCGAAGATGATGGTCGACAAGCTCAGCGTCATCACTGCGGCGCGTGCGCACGTCATTCGCAATGGCGAGCGGGAGGACATTCCCGTAAGCCAGATCGTGCTCGACGACATCATCACGCTCGGGCGCGGCGACCAGGTGCCGTCGGACTGCGTGGTGCTTGAAGGCAAATGCTCTGCAAACGAGAGTCTCGTCACGGGCGAGTCGGACATCATCCCCAAGCGTCCTGGCAGCGAGCTGCTCTCGGGTTCGTTTGTCGTGGCCGGTTCGTGTACTGCGCGCGTTACGGCGGTCGGTGCAGACAATTATGCGAGCCACATCAACGACGGCGCGAAGGCCTACAAGAAGGTGAGCAGCGACATCATGGATTCGCTCGACGCCATCGTGAAGTACGTCAGCATCTCGCTCGTGCCGCTCGGGCTTTTGCTGTTCGGTAAGGAGATGCTAATCAGCCCTCACGGTGACGCGACAAGCGCGGTCTTGCACACGTCGGCGGCGCTCATCGGCATGATTCCCCAAGGCTTGATCCTGCTCACCAGCGCCGTGCTCGCCGTGAGCGTGTTCCGCCTCGCGCAGCACCGCGTGCTCGTGCAGCAGATTTACTGCGTCGAGACGCTCGCTCGCGTCGACGTGGTCTGCCTCGACAAGACCGGCACCATCACCACTGGCGAAATGGAGGTCGACGAGGTCATCCCCCTCAAGGGGTCGACGTACGACGATGTGCTGCACGCGCTCAAGGCGCTCATGGCCGTTCAGTCCGAGTTGGGAAACGAGACGTCGCGTGCGCTTTCCGAATACGTTCGAAACCTCGAGGAGCCGGTGTCTGCCCAACAAGTTGTTTCCGGAGAGGTCCGCTCGATTCCTTTCTCGTCGGAGCGCAAGTATTCCGGCGTGTGCTATGGAAGCGCGGCGGGCAACTACGCCTTGGGAGCAGCGGAGTTCGTCTTGCGCGGGCACGAGCGCCTCGAGGAGGTGGGGGACCTTATCAAGCGACTTGCGGGAGTGCGGCGCGTTCTAGTGGTGGCGCACGTTGAAGACTTCGACGAAGAAGATGCGATAATCGGGGCCGTCGAGCCGCTCGGATTGGTGTTCGTGAAGGACCAGATTCGCCCGTCGGCCCGCAAGACGCTCGAGTATTTCAGGGACCAGCGCGTGCGTGTCAACGTGATTAGCGGCGACTCGGAGGTCACGGTGAGCAAGGTCGCGAAATCGGCAGGCGTTTTGGGTGCCGACAGGTGCGTGGACATGAGCGCTATCACGACGCAGGAGGAGCTCGAACGCGCCGCCGCCGAATGCCGCGTGTTCGGCCGCGTCAGCCCCGAGCAGAAAAAGCGGCTCGTGGAGGCGCTGCAGAAGCAAGGCCATACGGTGGCCATGACCGGCGATGGCGTGAACGACGTGTTGGCACTGCACGCATCCGATTGCTCGATTGCCATGGGCTCGGGCTCGGACGCCGCCCGCTCCATCGCGCAGGTTGTGTTGCTCGACGATGATTTCTCTACGATGCCGAACATCGTGGCCGAGGGAAGGCGCTCTATCAGCAACCTCCAACGGTCCGCTGTGCTCTTCCTGACGAAAACGCTGTACTCGATAGCTATGGCCGTGCTGTTCGTGGTAGTCGTGGGGTACGACTATCCCTTCACGCCCGTGCAGCTGACCGTGCTCAGCTTCTTCACGATCGGGTTGCCATCGTTCGTGTTGGCGCTCGAGCCAAATGCCGATCGGAACAGGGGGCAGTTCCTGCGCAACGTCGTGACGCGTGCCATACCCGGCGCCGTGGCGGTGATGCTGGTCGTCATCGCGTCAATTGCCGTCGGGCTAGCGCTTGGCGCTACCCAAGCCGAATTCCAGACGATGTGCGTGTTCACGTCTGCTGCAATTGGCATGAACGTCGTGTTACGGCAATCCCAGCCGTTCAACGCAGTTCGCGTGGTCCTGTTCATCGTATGTGCAGCTGGGCTTTTGTTCAGCATTTTCGGCATGGACTCGTTTCTCATGCTCGCTGACCTGTCCTTCAATCTTCAAGTCGCATGCCTGATCATCATGCTCGTCGTCATGGTCGCATTCAACGTTGCGTACAGCCGGGTTATCAAAATCCAAAAAGCGTATCTCGACGAACTCGAAGCCGAACAGATCCGCGAACGGGAAGAGGAGTTCGCCCGCGATATCCAGCCCGTTGCCGCATAAAAAGGCGTCAGTCGGGTCTTTTTTCGAATATGAACCTCAGCCAGGCTTTGGCCCGATGTCGTTTGGGCGAGGAGCGGCGATGGGGTATTCGCTTGGCTTCGGCTAAACCTATGAAGCAAAGAAGTATGTGCCTGCAGAATCGCTCATACCCCATCGCCGTTCCTTGCCCAAACGATGTCAACTATGACATGCAACCGTCTCTCCCATGAAGCACGAGCACGCGAAGTGCGTTTTCGCCAGTTGCTGCGCAGCTCGTTGTATCATTAGCGATGAATCATATCGATTGCGTCAGGAATGGGGCGGGTTAATCTGCTTTGCCCTCGACGCCGACGAGATGGGAAACCATGCAGCTTTCGTTCGACGAACAAGATACGCTCTTCGACGAGCAGGTCGATGCAGCTCGCCCGTTGGCAGCGCGCATGCGCCCGACTACGCTCGATGAGGTGGCGGGGCAGCAGCATCTCATCGGGCCGGACAAGGTGCTGCGCCGCATTATCGAAGCCGACCAGGTGCAGTCCATGATCTTTTGGGGGCCTCCGGGCGTTGGCAAGACGACGCTTGCGCGCGTCATCGCGCACCAAACCCGTGCGACGTTCATCGACTTCTCGGCCGTGACGAGCGGTATCAAGGAAATCCGCGAAGTCATGAAGCGCGCTGACTCCATGAGCCGCACAGGCGGGCGCACCATCGTGTTCATCGACGAGATTCACCGTTTCAACAAGGCCCAGCAGGACGCGTTCCTCCCCTTCGTCGAGAAGGGCGCCATCACGCTCATCGGCGCCACGACGGAAAACCCCTCGTTCGAAGTCAATGGCGCGTTGCTTTCGCGTTGCAAGGTGTTTGTGCTTAAAGCGCTCACCGAAGACGAGATTGCGGGTTTGCTGCGCCGTGCGCTCGACGATCCGCGCGGGTTCGGCGATCAGGAAGTGCGCATCGACGACGATCTTCTTCTCGCTATCGCGCGGTTCAGCAACGGCGATGCCCGGACGGCGCTTTCGACGCTCGAGATGGTCGTGCTCAACGGCGAGGAAACCGATGGCGTCACTACTGTTACGTCCGAGACCGTCGAGCAGTGCACGTCCCAGAAAAGCCTGTTGTATGACAAGCTGGGCGAGGAGCACTACAACATCATCAGCGCGCTGCACAAATCCATGCGCAACTCGGATCCTGATGCGGCTATTTACTGGCTCGCGCGCATGCTCGAAGCCGGCGAGGACCCGCTCTACATCGCGCGGCGCATTACGCGCTTCGCTGCAGAGGACATCGGGCTTGCCGATACCAATGCCCTCAACGTTGCCGTGAACGCTTACCATGCCTGCCACTTCATCGGCATGCCGGAATGCTCCGTGCACTTGACCGAAGCGGTGACATATCTTTCGCTTGCCCCTAAGTCCAATAGCATGGAAGTCGCCTACCTGCGCGCGAAGAAGGATGCGCTGACGACCATGGCCGAGCCCGTGCCGCTCGTCATCCGCAATGCGCCCACGCGCCTGATGAAGGATTTGGGCTACGGCGATGGCTACCAATACGCCCACGACGTGGAGGGAAAGGTTGCCGCCGACATGCAGTGCCTGCCCGATGCGCTTGAGGGCACCGAGTACTATACCCCCACCGAGGAGGGTCGAGAGGGTCTGTTCAAGGAGCGCCTCGAGCAGCTGAAAGCCCTGCGTCGGGCTGCCCGAACCGACGGCGATCAATCCCAGCATTAGCCTTTGGATAACATGAAGAGCGGGGAGGGCGTCCCGTCTGATCAGTCACCTTTGAGGCAAGCAATCAGGCAGGACGCCCTCCCCGTCCAATGGTCGCACGCGCTTGGATCACCCGATGAGGGGCACGGCGCGTTTCAGCTCCTCGACGATCGAGATGCCCTGTGGGCAGGCCTCTTCGCAGGCATGGCATTCGATGCAGGCGCTCGGCGGGTTCTTGCCGCCGCCCCAGTTGATCCATTCCTGTACATGGCGACCGAACATGATATCAGCGTTCATGGCTATGAAAGACCCGCGGATGCCGACGTTCTCCGGGCAAACCTTCCCGCAGTAATCGCAACCAGTGCACGGGACGAGGTCGAACTTGTCGAACTCGGCAAGCGCTGCGTCGATGACTTCGGCCTGACCGGGTGCAAAGCCCGTAAAGCCGGTCAGCGCGGCGATGTTCTCTTCCAGCTGCTCCATTGCGTTCATGCCAGAGAGCACCGTGATGATGTTCGGCTGGTTGGCCACGAACTGAAGGCCCCAGGCGGCAGGTGACTGCTTGGGCTCGGCTTCGGCGAACACCTTGGCTACGCTTGCGGGCGGATCGGCCAGGAGGCCACCGCGCAAGGGCTCCATCACCACTACGGGCACGTTGTGTTTGGCGGCTACTTCCAGGCAGGCACGGCTCTGGTTGAAGGGGTCTTCCCAATCGAGGTAGTTCACCTGCAGCTGCACGAACTCCGCCTCCGGGTGGGCGCTCAGGATTCCATCGAGGTCTTCTGCGGTTCCGTGGTGCGAGAAGCCCACATGGCGGATGAGGCCCTCTTCCTTCTTCTGCGCGACGAAATCCCACATGCCGAACTGCTCGAAGACCTGCGTGCGCGGGCCTCCAGTCATATGGAGCAGGTAGAAATCGAAGTAGCCCGCGCCCGTGCGCTCGAGCGACTGGTGGAAATGCGCCTGGGCATCCTCGGGTGTCTTGCACCCAATCCACGAGATGCCCTTCGTGGCCAGCTGGTAGCTCTCGCGCGGATGGCGCTGCACGAGCGCCTTCGCGATCTCTTCCTCGCTGCCGCTGTAAATCCAAGCTGTGTCGAAGTACGTGTACCCCGCATCCAGGAAGCGGTCGACCATTTGGCAGATCAGCTCGTGGTTGAAACTGCCGTCTTCCAGTCGCGGCAATCTCATGAGGCCGAATCCCAGTTTCCCGATCTCCTTGCCCAGATATCCCATGGATCCCCCGATCTCTCGATGTTGAATTTGGTCACATTATAGCGAAGTGTCGCACCGCTAAGCGCTGCTCGCCGCAGTACTGCGCATGCTTCGACTCAATTGTAGTGCTTTCGGCCGCATAGGCATCGCGAGCTAGCGTTGGGCGGTTGCAAACGCTGCTTACTCCCGGCCTTCTTGTAGAATGGAGTCAAATTGGTTTGGCTAGGCGGGTAAAAGCAATGACGGTTCTCGAACATATGCGCAGCGTGTTTGATTTCCGCGCGCGGGCGCGAAAGGTCGTAGATCTCCCGCCGCTTGCAAGCTTGCAAGACTACGAGCTGGGCGACATCCCGCATGACTTCATGGCAGGCTTGCTCATCGCCGCGCTGTCCATCCCGATAGCCATGGGTTATGCCCAGATTGCGGGGCTATCTCCCGTCTACGGCCTGTACGCTTCCATTCTGCCCGCCATCGTGTTCGCCCTCGTGACCAACACGCGTTCGATCGTCTTCGGCTTGGACAGCGCGGTTGTAGCCGTCACAGGAGGCGTGATAATGAGCGGGGGCGTTGCGCTCGGCAGCGAGCGGGCCTTCGTGCTCATGCCTTTGCTCACCTTGCTTGTGGCGTTGTTCCTGTTGCTCTTCGCGTTTACGCGCGCCGGCAGCCTTGTGCATTATGTGCCCGAGCCCGTCATGAACGGCTTCATCTTGGGCATTTCCATCACGATCATCTATCGGCAGATTCCCGTGCTCGCCGGCACGTCCGGGCTCGATTTACTCGACCTGTCCGCGTTCATCGCGCAGGTCAACGTGCCATCGATGGTGCTTTCGCTTTTTGCCTTGTGCACGCTGTTCTTCATCGGGTCGAAGGCACCCAAAGTGCCTGGGCCCCTCGTGGTGCTCGTGTTCGGCATGGCGTTTTCGGTGGGATTCGGACTTGAAGCCCAAGGAGTGGCCGTTTTGGGTGACATGCCCACGGGTTTTCCGGGATTCGTGCTTCCCAGGATCACGGGTCTGGGGTTCGTTTTCATGGTAGGTGGTGCGTTTTCCATTGCGCTCACCGCGGCCATCGAGTCGCTCTTGACGCTCAACACGTTCTCGATGCGAGAAGGGGTGCGTCCGCACGGCAACCGCGAACTCGTCTCGTTCGCCTTGGGCAATGCGGCGTCATCGCTGATCGGTTGTCCGCCCTGTAGCGCAAGCCTTTCACGTACGGCTGCTGCCGCGAGCTCGGGTGGTAGAAGCCAGCTGGCGAGCGTGTTCGGCGCGTTGACGATAGCCGTGTTCACGTTCGCGCTCGCACCCTATCTGCGTTTCCTTCCCGAACCCGTGCTCGCCTCCATCGTCGTGTACGTCATGGTTCAGGTCGTCGATTTCGGTGCCGTCCAGCGTTATGCGAAAAACGTTCGCATCGAGCTGGCGGTACTCTCATTCGTCGCGATAGCAGTCATTTTATTTGGCGCGCTCGTCGGTGTCATAGCGGGCGTTGTCGTGTCATTGCTGACCCAGTATTACCGCTCCCGCGCGACAGGAAACGAGAAGCTCGTCGGATTCGAAGGCGATGCTTCCGATAGCTTCCCGCATGTCCCCGACAACATGATCGTGGTCTACCTGCACGGCTTCCTCTCGTTTACCAACATCGACCAGCGACTGGAGGACGTGCACAAGCGCGTGGTTGGTGAAATCGACACGGTCATCTTCGAGATATCCGACGTGACGAGCATCGACGCCACGGCTGCAGAGACCCTGAGGCGGTTCATGAGCATGTTGTCGGATCAAGGCGTATGCGTCCGCATCGTGCGCAGCCTCGCTTTGGCCAACGATCAGTATACGCGCTACGAGTTGCGGCGCATCATGAAGCGCATCAGCGTGTATCCGACCGTCCAGTCCGCAATCGACGATGTGAATCGCAGGAAGCGAAAACAGCTCCTCGACATCCCCCTCTATCAAGACGACGATGAGCTAGACGACGGGGAATCCGAAGTCGAAGACGCTGCGGATGCGCAAGACTGCGATTCGGGGAAACCTGCCTGAAAAACCGACTCTTGATGCCCAGAGCTATTCAAAAGTGCAGCCTTGGCAGTCGGGTAAAGATGCGATTCTACAGAAAAGCCCCTTGCATAAATTGCAAACCTAGGTAAACTTTTTTGTTAATATCGGTTAACTATACTTTTCGCTGAGGTTCATCTCGCAGGAGGTACGATGCCCGAACTGTCCACAGATGTCGCTACGACTTTTACGCTCGACCGACTTAGTGCGGGCGAACGCGCCGTCATCTGCGAAGTCGGTGGCGAGGGGCCGCTTCGCCAGCACTTCCTGGACATGGGCGTCATTCCCGGCGCCTACGTGAAGTTCGTGAAACAAGCGCCGATGGGCGATCCCCTGGAGTTTCGCATCCACGGCTACGAGCTTACGCTTCGCAAGGACGATGCGGCGAAGATCGTCGCGGAGTTGGTTTCGGAAGACGCCGACCACGTTTCGGCATTTACTCCAAAGGAACTCGAAGCAAGGACCGAACATCCTGGATTGGGTGAGGGGGGCAGGTACCATTCGCGCGCAGACGAGAATCCGCTCCCCGATGGCACCGTGCTCACCTTTGCGTTGGCGGGCAACCAGAACTGCGGCAAAACGACGCTCTTCAACCAGCTGACGGGCTCCAATCAGCATGTCGGCAATTTCCCCGGTGTCACGGTCGATCGCAAGGAGGGCCCGATAAGAGGCCGTGCGAATACGAACGTGGTGGACTTGCCAGGCATCTACTCGATGTCGCCTTACAGCAGCGAGGAGATGGTCTCTCGCCACTACATCCTAGACGAGAAGCCGACCGGCATCATCAACATCGTCGATGCGACCAACATCGAGCGCAACCTGTATCTGACGATGCAGCTGATGGAGCTCGATGTGCCCATGGTGCTGGCGCTTAACATGATGGACGAGGTCCAGGGCAATGGCGGTTCCATCCGTATCAACGAGATGGAAGAGATGCTTGGCATTCCGGTCGTCCCCATCTCTGCGATACGCAACGAGGGTGTTGACGAGCTTGTCTCCCATGCCTTGCACGTGGCGCATTACCAAGAGCGGCCTGGGCGCCAGGACTTCTGCGATGCGACGGACAACGGCGGCGCGGTGCATAGGTGCCTGCACGGCATCATGCATCTGATCGAGGATCATGCGTTGCGCGCGGGCATACCGCTGCGCTTTGCTGCCACAAAGTTGGCAGAGGGCGATTCGCAGGTGGTCGAGGCGCTTGACCTATCTCAGAACGAGCTCGAGATGGTAGAGCACATCGTGGAGCAAATGGAGGAAGAGCGCGGGTTGGACCGCGCGGCCGCCATCGCCGACATGCGCTTCTCCTTCATAGGCAAGGTGGTGTCCCATACGGTTGTGAAGCCGCGCGAAACGAAGGAGCACATGCGCAGCTCGGCCGTCGATTGGCTCTTGACGGGCCGCTGGACGGCCATCCCGATGTTCGTGGCCATCATGGCCGCAATCCTCCTGCTCACTTTCAACGTCTTCGGCCCGTTTTTCCAGAGTATCATCCAGCTCGGCGTCGACGAGGTGACGGCCGCCACCGAAAGCGCGCTCGAATCGTGGGGCGCGGCGCCCGTGCTGCAGTCGTTCATCATCAAGGGCGTCTACAACGGCGTGGGCACAGTGCTCCTGTTCTTCCCGATCATCGTCGTGATGTTCTTCTTCCTGTCGTTACTGCAGGATACGGGTTACATGGCACGCGTGGCGTTTGTCATGGACCGCGCCTTGCGCAAGATCGGGCTTTCTGGACGTTCCATCGTGCCCATGATCATGGGATTCGGCTGCACGGTGCCCGCCGTCATGGCGACGCGCACGCTGCCATCGGAGCGGGATCGCAAGTTGACCGTGTTGCTGACCCCGTTCATGAGCTGCGCCACGAAGCTGACGATTTACGGCTTCGTGGCCGATGCCTTCTTCCCTGGTCGAGCTGGATGGATCATGGTCGGTCTGTACCTGCTCGGCATCGTCGTCGCCGTGGTCATGGGGCTTATTTCTCACAAGTCGGCATTCAAGGGCGAGGCGGTGCCGTTCGTCATGGAGCTGCCGAACTACCGTATGCCATCGGCTAAGAGCGTGGGACGTTTGGTCTGGGACAAGTCCAAGGATTTCATCACGCGCGCGTTCACGGTCATCTTCGTGGCCACGATCATCGTGTGGTTCTTGCAATCGTTCAACCTGCAGCTCGAGCTGGTCGACGACCCCGAGCAGAGCATCCTTGCATTGCTGGCAGGTTGGATGGCGCCCGCATTCGCGCCGCTCGGCTTTGGCGACTGGCGTTTCATCACCGCGCTCATCGGCGGCTTCATGGCCAAGGAAACCGTCGTCTCGACGCTTTCGGTCCTGTTTGATGGAACAGCCGCGCTTACCGCGGCGCTTTCCCCTGCAGCCGCCCTCAGCTTCTTGGTGTTCTGTCTGCTGTACACGCCCTGCGTTGCGGCGATTGCGGCGATAAAGCGAGAGCTCGGCGGCAAATGGGCGTTCGGCATTGCCGTGTTGCAGTGCGCAATCGCCTGGATTGTCGCCTTCGTGGCGTACCTGATAGCCTGCGCCGCCGGGTTGGGGTAGGCCACCAAGACAGAGGCAAAGGGGCGGTTCCTTTGTCTCATTTTCCTAGAGACGAGACGGATTGGAAGCCTATTCGAGCGCGTCGGCGCATTCGCGTAAGAGGGCAGTGATCTGGAGGTTCTGCGGGCAGACGTCTTCGCATTTCCTGCATCTGATACAGGCGCTCGCGAAGTTCCCCGCATCGACGGCGGCTCGGTAATCGGCGCGCGCTTCTTCTAGATGTCCCTCTACGAGCTGTTTGTTCATGGCGGCGAACACGTCTGGTATGTGGATATGCCGCGGACAGCCTTCGACGCAGTAGCGGCAAGCCGTGCAAGGAATATCTCGTGCATTTCCAAGGATCTCGCGCGCTTGCCGGATCACGGCCATTTCCGAGTCGCTGAGCTGTTCGAAAGAGCTCATGAAGGTGACGTTGTCCCTTACCTGCTCGATGTTGGACATACCCGAAAGCACCGTGAGGATTCCGTCGAGTCCCGCGGCGAAGCGGATTGCCCAAGATGCGTATGATGCGCCAGGTGCGGCCTCGTCCATGAGCGCGCGGATCTCGGGAGCGGGTTTTGCGAGCGCGCCTCCCTTGACGGGCTCCATGATGACGATGGGTTTTCCATGGGCGCGTGCAACCTCGTAGTTTGCGCGCGAGGTGATGCGGGGGTTTTCCCAGTCGGCGTAGTTGATCTGCAGCTGCACGAAGTCGACGTCGGGATGCGCCTGCAGAATCTCATCGAGCAATTGCGGTCCGGCGTGGAACGAGAACCCGACGAAGCGCACCTTGCCCTGTTTTTTCAGATCGTGCACGTAGTCCCAAAGCCCCAGCCTCTCGTAGTTTTTATACGTGCCGTTCGTCAGGTTGTGCAGCAGGTAGTGATCGACGTAGTTCACATCCAGGTTGCGCAGCGAGGTGTCGAACTGCTTGCGTGCCATCCGCGCCGTCGGCGCAACCATGGTGTTGAGCTTCGTCGCTATGGTGAACGAGTCGCGCGGATGCCGTTTGACGAGCGCCTTGCGCGTCGCAGCCTCGGAGCCTGGATAGACGCGCGCGGTGTCAAAGTACGTGAAGCCTGAGGCGAGGAAGAGGTCGACCATCTGGGATACCTGGTCGATGTCGATTTTGACCCCACGTCTGGGAAGGCGCATGAGGCCGAATCCCAATTTGCCTGCAGTCAGTTCCATCAGATCCCCCTCTAGTTTAAATCCGAGCAAAAGTATACCGTTTAAAGGCATGCGTGGAGAAGCGAGAGGCAGGGCGGGCAAGCTGGGTGTTCATATCGCCCAGCACGCACTATGTCAGTAGTGGTTTATCAGAGAGTTGCACTACAATAGACCCAGTTGACCATAGGCGATTTGCAGTGCGAAAGCTGTTCGCAAAAGGGAAAGGCAAAGCGCGTGGAAGTGCTAGTGTTTGGCGGGACGGCCGAAGGGCGGGAATTGGTCGAGTGGCTCAGCTCCCTTGGCGTGTGTGACGTCGTGAGCTGCACGGCGACCGAGTATGGCGGCGAGCTGGTAGACGGGCTCGAGCGGGTGACATCGCTCGTGGGACCGCTTGATGCCCAGGCGAAGGAACGGCTGGTGGCAGATCATGACTTCGCCTGCATCGTAGACGCGACGCATCCGTATGCCACCCACGTGACCGAGAGCATCGCGGCACTTGCCGCCGCGCACGGCCTGCCGCGGTTGCGCCTGTTGCGCGACGGCTTCGCTGACGGCCCCTTCACGCTGGTCGCAGATGTTGCCGAAGCGGCGCAAGCTGTCGCGGCGCGTCCCGGCAACGTGATGCTCACGACCGGCGCCAAGGACCTGGCCACATTCGTCGAGGCCGTTCCCGATTTCGCCGAGCGCTTGTACGCGCGCATCCTGCCTGTGGAATCATCAATTGCCAAGGCGCACGACCTGGGCATACCAGCGAGCCATATCATCGCCATGCAAGGGCCGTTCACGGTTGAGATGAACATCGCGCTCATGCGCCAATTCGACATCGGCACGATGGTGACGAAAGCCTCGGGCGCCACGGGCGGTTTCCAGGAAAAGATCGACTCTGCCGTTGCTTGCGGCGCCGAGCTCATAGTCATAAAGCGCCCCGACGAGGAAGAGGGCCTGTCGTTTGCCGAAGCGCAGGCCGAGCTTGCGAAAATGCTCGGCGTCGACGTGGACGACGCCTCCATCGCTTCCGACGAGGGAAATGCGGTTCTCGAAAAGCCGGCCGACGAAGCTTCCGCATCCGACGCTGTTGCGAAACGTACCGTCTACCTGGTCGGCATCGGCTTGGGCGATCCCGATACGCTCACGATCGAGGCGGTCAAGGCAATCGAGCGCAGCGACCTGCTCATAGGCGCGGCGCGTATGCTCGAGCCATACGCCGACCGCTCCTGCGAAAAGCTCGCGCTCATCAAAAGCGCCGAAATCGCCGAGGCCCTGCGCGCGTCTGATGCGCTTTATGCGAGCGTGCTCTTTTCGGGTGACGTGGGCTTCTACAGCGGCGCGACTGCGCTCTCGCAGAAACTGCGCGACATCGAGGGCCTTACGGTTCGCGCCGTGCCCGGCATCTCTTCGGTCGTGTGCCTGTGCGCGCGGCTTTTGACCCCTTGGCAGGATGTGCATCTGGTTTCGGCGCACGGACGCGAATGCGACCCGGTGGCCGAGGTGCGCGAGCATGCCAAGACGTTCATGCTCACCGGTGGAAAGACGAAGGCGCGCGACGTGTGCGAAATGCTCGTCCAAGCTGGTTTGGGCGAGGTGATTGTGCACGTGGGCGAACGTCTCTCCTACGAAGACGAGCGCATCGTGCATGGAAGCGCTACCGAACTTGCGCAGCAGGACTTCCTTGATCTTGCCGTCATGCTCGTCGAGAATCCCGCCGCGCCCAAGCACGAACCAGGCAAATTGGAGGCGTAACGTCATTGGGGCAATCCCAATTGCCCATCGGAAGGAACGACCATGCAAGTTCAAGCACCGCGCCTGCTTATCGGCGCTCCAGCAAGCGGGGGAGGCAAGACGACGTTCACCTGCGGGCTGTTGCAAGCGTTCGCAAACCGCGGACTATCCCTGCAGGCATGCAAGTGCGGTCCTGACTACATCGACCCGATGTTCCATCGCGAGGTCATCGGAGCCGATTCGCGCAACCTCGACCTATTCTTCATGAGCGAGAATCAGGTGCGCCAGCTCGTCGCCGAGGGTGCGCGCGAAGCCGACATGACCGTCGTCGAAGGCGTCATGGGATATTACGATGGCATCGCCGTCAGTGACAAGGCGTCTGCCTGGGACGTCGCCCGGGCTCTGGATGCGCCTGCTCTCTTGATAGTCGACGGACGGGGACGTGCCCGCTCGATTGCCGCAGAGGTGTTGGGCTTCCTGCGCTTCCGCGAGCCGAGCCGTATTGCCGGCGTGGTGATCAACCGCTGCTCCGCCATGCTCTACCCGCGTCTGAAGGAGCTCATCGAGCAGGAATGCGGCGTGAGAGCTTACGGTTATGTGCCCGTGCTCGATGCTGACTGCAGCCTGGAAAGCCGGCATCTGGGATTGGTGACGGCATCAGAAGTTGCCGATTTACAGGCGAAACTCAACAAGATAGCCGCCGTGCTCGAGGAGTCCATCGATATCGACGGCTTGCTCGAGCTGGCAAGTTCTGCTCCTGCGCTTCCCTGCGAAGACGCATCCGAGGAGGCGGTCCTCTTCGATGCCAGAATCGCGGTGGCGCATGACGATGCGTTCTGCTTCTACTATTCCGATGCGCTGCGCTTGCTGGAACGTCTGGGAGCGCAGCTCGTGAGCTTCTCCCCGCTCGTCGACGAGCATCTGCCCGAAGGCGTGAACGGCCTGTACCTGGGTGGCGGCTATCCCGAGCTGCACTGCGAAGAGCTCTCGGCAAACACGGCGCTGCTCGCCGAGATTCGCGAAGCGATAGCCGACGGCATGCCCACGGTGGCGGAGTGCGGCGGCTTCATGTTCCTGCACGAGCAGCTGGAGGATGACAAGGGGAGCTTCTGGCCCATGGTCGGCGCCATTCCAGGGCGTTCGTTCCGCACGCCCAAGCTGGGACGTTTCGGATACATCGACATAACGGCGAAAGAAGACGGCCTGCTTGCCGCTGCGGGGGATTCCCTGCCAGCCCATGAATTCCATTACTGGGACAGCGATGCGCCCGGCGAGGCGTTTCACGCCCAGAAGCCTCAGAGCACGCGCGGATGGGATTGCGCTCATGCAACCTCGACGCTTTACGCCGGCTATCCGCATCTGTGCCTGCACGCGCGTCCCGAGTCGGCGAAGCGTTTCGTGAAGGCCTGCGCTGCCTATGGGCAGCGGAGTTAGCGGCATGCCTCAATCGGGCTTTCGGCTTTCTCGTTTGCAGGTACAATACACCCAAGGCGATAGAGAGGATTTCTATGACTGCTAAACCCATCATGGTGCAAGGGACGATGTCGGGTGTGGGCAAAAGCCTGCTCGTGGCCGGCCTTTGCCGTGTTTTCGCACAGGACGGCTACAAGGTGGCGCCTTTCAAGTCGCAGAACATGGCGCTGAACTCTTCCATCACCGCAAAGGGCGACGAGATGGGTCGTGCACAGGTGGTGCAGGCCGAAGCGGCGGGCATCGAGCCCGAGGCGGCCATGAACCCGATTCTGCTCAAGCCAACAAACGATGTCGGCTCGCAGGTCATTGTCAACGGGCAGGTACTGGGTAACATGACGGCGCGCGAGTACTTCGCGTTCAAGAAGCAGCTCGTGCCGCAGATTATGGAAGCCTACAACGATTTGGCCGAGCGCTTCGACATCATCGTGATCGAGGGTGCGGGCAGCCCCGCCGAAATCAACCTTAAAGACGATGACATTGTCAACATGGGCATGGCCAAGCTTGTGGACGCGCCGGTGCTGCTTGCGGGCGATATCGACCGCGGCGGCGTGTTCGCGCAGCTCATCGGAACGATTTTGCTCTTGGAAGATGATGAGCGCGCACTTGTGAAAGCTACGATCGTCAACAAGTTCCGCGGCGATCCGACCATCCTCGACCCCGGCCTCGACATCCTGCGCGACCGCACGGGCGTGCCGGTGGCGGGTGTGGTGCCCTATACGATACTGGACATCGACGACGAGGACAGCCTCTCGGACCGCTTCACGGCTGAGGCGGTGCCATCGCTTGTGGACATCGCGGTCGTTAGGCTGCCGAAGGTGTCGAACTTCACCGACTTCATCGCGCTGTCAGCCATGGCTGGCGTAAACGTGCGCTATGTTTCCCGTGCCCACGAGTTAGGTGCGCCCGATATGATCGTGCTGCCGGGCACGAAGAGCACGCTGGCCGACCTCAAGTGGCTGCGCGAGAGCGGCTTGGAGGCTGCCATCTTGAAGCGCGCGGCTGAAGGCACGGTCATCTTCGGTATTTGCGGCGGCTTCCAGATGCTCGGTCAGCAGGTGAGCGACCCTTACGGCGCCGAGGGCGGCGGCGAGCTGCGCGGCATGGGACTTCTGCCCACGCGCACCATCTTCAGTCCGGAAAAGCACCAGGTGCGTGTCGTGAAGACAGTCGGTGCGCTGGAGGGTCCGCTTGCGGCACTTTCGGGCGTTCAGGTAGAAGGCTACGAGATCCACATGGGCCGCACGGAGCTTGCCGAGGGCGCCGATGCGAGCGAGCTTTCCGTTCCCGCCGACCGCATCCTGGAAGAGCCCGTCATCCAATCCGGCAACGTGTACGGCTCCTACATCCACGGCATCTTTGACTCGCAGGCTTGCGGCCAGGCTGTCGTGTCGTCTCTTTTGGCTGCGAAGGGCATGGACGAATCGGCCATCGAGGCGGTGGACATGCATGCCTACAAGGAAGCCCAGTACGACAAGCTCGCCGACGCCGTTCGCACGAGCCTCGACATGGATCTGATTTACCGCATCCTTAACCGCGAAGTGTAGCTTGCCATCAAAGGGGCAGTTTCCTTGGATGGCAACATGAGGAGGACCCTAAATGAGCCTATCGTTCATCCCCGTGAAATCGGCAAGTGACCAGGA
Organism: Eggerthellaceae bacterium; assembly: GCA_017432445.1. Taxonomy (GTDB): domain Bacteria; phylum Actinomycetota; class Coriobacteriia; order Coriobacteriales; family Eggerthellaceae; genus UBA9715. The sequence continues at coordinate 26,681 of JAFRJC010000034.1, forward strand.
GCTGCTCGCGCGCATTGCCGGCGAGATTTGGCGTGGCTACTGGCCGGCCATCATCGGACCTGACCAGACCGAATACATGGTGGAAAAGTTCCAGAGCCTCGAGGCCATCCAGCGCGACATGGCTGAGCACGATTACGAATACTGGCTGCTCGTGGCCACGGAGCAGGACGAGGACGGTTTGGAGAAAGCCGTCGTCGGATTTACGGGAGGGCACAACGAGCCGGAGACGAACCGCTTCTTCATCTCGAAGATTTACCTGTTCCCCGAAGCGCGTGGCCACGGATACGCGCGTCGGGCAATCGAGTTCTACGAAGACCTCTGCTTTGCGCGTGGCTTCGAGGCGATGTATCTGACTGTGAACAAGTACAACGAATTGGGCATACGCGCTTACGAGGGCACGGGTTTCGTAACGATTGATGCGGTCGAGACCGACATCGGCGAAGGCTACATCATGGACGACTATATCATGGAGCTGCGCTTCTAGCGGAGACGGCGGATGCGCCCTGCGCGGCTGAGCCGCGCGGCTGGAACGAGATGGGGTTTGTGATGGGTTACAACGCGCTTTCGAAGATGCAAGAAAAGAACCGCGCCGATTACGGGATTGAAGGGTCGCCGAAGATTCCAGAACTTCCCACTGCACCGAGGAATTTCGGACGCGAAGCGCTGGCATTTCTGCGCGAGTCATGCGAAGACCTCAAGTTCGACACTTCCGATACGCGGCGAGCGGCGCTCGAGGACCTGGACGGACGCAGTTCGGGGCAGGGAACGGTTCCTTACAACATGGAGCGTGACCTTGACCGCCTCAGCTTCGAGGCGGCTGTGGGACGTTTCCTCGAGAGCGGGTCGCGCGAGGATGCCTTCGACATCTACTACTGCTATTGCGAGATTTTCGAGCCGTTCGGCGGGGGCTACGAATCGACGGGGCTTCTGCTCGAAATGCTCTCAGAGCACGAGACGAACGCCAGCTCGCTTCTGATGAAGCATCGCGACCATTATTCGCACAGCGTCTACGTCTTTCTCATCGGATTGGCTATTTACCGCAACCATGCTGCCGTGCGCGCGGCGTACAACCGCAAGTACGGCCTGGAAGAAGGTCCGCAAGCCGCCTGCCATTTCCTCGAGTACTGGGGCCTCACGTCGTTGTTCCACGATATCGGCTACCCGTTCGAAATCGCGCACCAGCAGATGAAGGCCTACGTCTGCAAGCTGTTCAAGAACAACAACGATGACTTTGGGTTTGCGCCCTACGTCTCTTATCGCAACATGGACGAGTTCGCGCTCTCGCGGCTCGGCGACCTGAACGAGCTGTACGCCTATGCAATCACCGAGCGCCTTGCCGAGTCTTACCTCGGGCGTGTCGGGCATGAACCTTACTACCTGAATCACAAGCTTCTCGGCACGTTGCAGGACCGCGCCGTGCACGAGAATCCCGCCGAGATGAATTACCTGTTCATGGACCACGCCTATTTCAGTGGCCTCATCGTGATGAAGACGTACCTTGACCAGCACCCCGAGATTACGGACTTCGAGCAGCTCCCCGAAGTGCTGCTCGATAGCTTCTGTGCCATCATCTTGCATAACAGCCTGTTCAAGTTCACGATACGCATGCTCATGCGCACGCGCGAACCGCTGCGCATAGACGACGGGCAGCCGTTGTCGTATCTCCTCATGCTCTGCGACGAGCTTCAGTGTTGGGATCGTGCGTCGTACGGCAAGAGCAGCCGCGGCGGGACATATCCCTTCGATTTCGACTTGGCTTTTGAAGATGGCAACATGGCCTGGACTTATTTCTTCGATAAGACCTACGAATCCGATGTCCTGTCGGCTAAGGCATACCACGACGTGCTCACGGAGGGCTATAAGAAGAGGTCGGGAGCCGTGCGCGAAGGGCGCAGCAAGTTCGTTGACGACATCGACGAGATCATCAGCCTCTCCGATGTGCTCCCAACGTTCGAGCCCGATGTCTCGAAGCCGGATCCGAGCGGCGCCATCCGCGCCGTCATCGAGGAGAAGCAGAAGAAGACGGGTTTGTACCTTTCCGATAGCAACTACCTGAGCCTCTATGATTTCGCGCTGGCGCTCAACGGCCGGTACTGCGGCGTTACGAATGTCGACGAGATGACGCGCATCTTCGAGGAGAACCTGTCGCTGGAATACAAGCTTTCCAACATCGCGCAGGCGAAGGGGTTCGGGCCGCTGCTGGAGAAGATCGGCTGCTTCTACACCGATCGTCCGGTGGAATACGAACCGGTCGTCTGCTTCGAAGACGATGAGCTTGCAGCGATTGCTGAGGCTGAGCACGATCGGTGGTGCGTCGAGAAGCTGAGCTTGGGTTGGCGTTATGGTAAAGCGCACGTCGGTGCGGGGCAAGGCGGCGCCGACGACAAAGTCATGCGCGAGCGCACGCGCCTCCACCACGACCTGGTTCCCTTTGCAGAGCTTTCGCATGCCGAGACCCTGAAAGACTCGCGGCCCATGGAAAAGATGCTCGAGCTCATACGTGTCTTCGAAGGTCTCACAATCTACCGGATGTAGGCAAGGCAAATCGTGGGCGTGCCCATCGTCATAGGCGTGACCGGCCATCGGGACCTGCGTGCGCAGGATCTGGGGCAGATACGCGCGCTTGTGCGTGCCGAGCTTCAGAAGTTGAGCGCCGCTTGCCCGCATTCGGAGCTCGTCATGTTGAACTCCATTGCCTCGGGTGCAGATTCGCTGTGCGCGCAAGAAGCCTTGGATTTGGGAATAGGGCTCGTGTGCCCCCTTCCTCTCGAACTCGACGATTACCGTAGGGATTTTTCCGGCGAGGAACTCGAGGCCTTCGAGAGCTTGCTCGAGCGAGCCGACGAGGTGTTCGTGGCGCCGAGCACCGAGCCCGAGAAGCCGGGACGCGATTATCGGTATCGGCAGGCTGGGATTTACGTGGCGACGCACTGCCATGTGCTGCTCGCGCTATGGGATGGCACGCCGTGGAAACCGGACGGCTGCGGTGCGGCAGAAGCGGTGGGTTTCATGCTCGATGGCGGCTCTTTCGGCGCGCCTCCCTCCGATGCGGCGCGTGACGGTGCCGTCATCCAAATCAGCGTGCCGCGGGCTTCGAAAAACCAGGAGATTCCTATAGCCGTGCACCTGTTGGAAGAGCATCCGGGATGCCTCAAGGACCTGCTGGAACAGACGGATTCCCTAAACGCGGATTTCGAGCTACCTTAAGATGGTGGGGGAGCCGTTCAATGTTCAGCCCCTAGGGAAGTATTGATGCTTTCCAGAACGAGTTGATGCATTCTTACCGGCGATACGCCCCTGTTTTCGCCAGTGTACTCCCCGAGATGCCGAGTTTTTTGATACAGTTTAAAAAGTACCGTTGAAGGCGGTTCCTACCGAATTCGAGAAAGGAGACTTGCATGGCAACAGCAGAGTCGTTGCGTCAAGAGTTCATGGACTACATGGATTCCAAGGACATCAAGTATACGGTTTTCGATGAGGAGGACAACATCGTTTACCTCGCCTTCGGCGGTGATAAGGAGACGTTCGTTCTGGTCGACTTCGACGAGGACGGCAACAACGCCGATAGCGTGCACTTCTTGTCGAGCAATTTTGCAAAAGCGGAGAAGTCCAAGATTCCCCTGGCGCTCGTCAGGCTCAACGAGATCAACCGCCAGTATCGCTGGGTCAAGTTCTACATGTCTGACGATGGAGAGATCTCGGCCGATTGCGACGCCGTTATCTCACCGGGAACCGTGGGGGCCGAGTGCGTGCAGATCTCGATGCGCATGTCCAACATCATCGAAGATGCGCTCGACAAGTTGGCCGGTGCGGCTGAGATCAACGAGGAAGCCAAGAGGATGTTCGACGTCATCGCTTTGATGAAGCGCTTGGGTTAAGGGCTATTCGAAATAAATGCATCATCTGGCGCGCCGGCTTTCAGCCGGCGCGCCTTGTTATAGTGGTAGGTATCTGGGGAGGTTGTATTGAGATGCACGCTTGGGGCTGTCCCCAAGCGTGCGCCAACCGCATGGAGATGGGGTATCAGCTGTTGACGGTGCGCTCGCAGGCGGCAAGGCGCGCGAGGAAATCCTCGGTCGGAGGCGCGGCGGGCACGTCGGGCGTTTCGGCGGACGCGTCCGCCGAGGCCGGGGAATCCTGTCCTTGGTACATGAGGTCGGCAAGGGCCTTCAGCAAATCATCACTCGGCTCGCTCATCGGCGTCTCCTTCCCGAAGCGTCTTCCACAGCTCCATGATTCTCTCGCCTGACATGGTCGACTCGTCGAGCAACGCCTCGACGAGTTTGTCGTAGATTGGCTTCTGCTCCATGATCACTTCCTTCGCGCGTTCGAAGGAGCGGGCCATCACGCCATCGATCTGCTCGAGCACGGCAGGGGGCAAGTCATGGAGGGCCACCGTCTGCTTGGCCCTGCGCCCGTCGTCGAGGTACTGGACGAAGCCTGCAGGCGACATGCCGTAGGTGGCGACGTAGCGGCTCGCGATGCGCGTGGCCTGCTGCAGGTCAGAGGAATTGCCGCACGAGAAAGCCCCGAAGTGTATTTGCTCTGCGGCCATGCCCCCCATGAGTTCGATGACCTGATTCTCGAGATCGTCGGCAGTGGGAAGAGCGGCAACCTGCGCCTTGTGCTGCACGTAGCCCAAAGCGCCCGTCCCTTCCTGTTCGATGGTCACGACCACGATGTCGGTGCCGCCCGTCAAGGCGAGCCGGCAGATTGCATGCCCCATCTCGTGGAGCGCAACGCGCCTGCGCGCCTCTTCACCCGATACGTCGGAAGGCTCGTAGACGGGCATCGAGACGAGCTTGCAGATATCCGCAATCGAGGGCACGTCTTCAGGTTCCAGAACCGAGAATTCAAGCGCGTCGTCGCGGTTGGCATGCTTGGCAATGACTTCTTGCAGCAGCTTGTCGACAAAGCGGCCGTTGCCGTAATTCTCGGTTCCGTGGAAGTAGCGCAGCACGTCGCGGGCTGCTTCCGCAGTCCCTTCGGCAAGGCTCAACCCGGCTTTTCTCACCTTCAGCTCGAAGATGTCGAGCAGCTCGTCGACCTTGTAGTCCTCGAAGTGGAAGTTGTATCCCACGCGGCTTGCCAGACCTGGGTTGCGGTCCAAGAACTCGCGCATCTCCTGCTTGTAGCCGGCGAACATGACGACAAGCTCTCCCTTGTGGTCTTCCATGGCCTTCACGATGTTGGATATGATCTCGTTGCCATCGCGCGTGTAGAGCAACGCATAAGCCTCGTCGATGAACAAGACGCCACCCATGGCTGCCTTGAGGTGCTTCTGGACGGCGGTCTCGCTCGAGCGGAACTGGAAGGCCGAAAGGTCGTTGGCTTCCACCTCGATGAACTTGTTCGTGGGAACGGCGCCGACGTTGTACAGGATGCGCGCGATGATGCGTGCGACCGTGGTCTTGCCGGTGCCTGGGTTCCCGGTGAACACCATGTGCAGGTTCGAGCTGGGGAGCTTGAGCCCGGCCTTGAGGGCGCGCTCCCTGAACTCGACGACGCGCTCGAACTCGCATACCTTCGCCTTCAGGTCCTCCATGCCGATAAGGTCGGCAAGCAGGTCGTCGGCACTGCGGGGCGACCAGTCGGTGATGTCGAAGAGCTCCTGTTTGGTGGGGATGTCCTCGGATGCCAGCGTGAAATCTTCTTCCGCATCCTCGTCGAGCGCGCTGTGGGCAGCGTGCTTGACGATAGCCTTCTGGAGCACTTCCATGACGAAGCGCCCATTGCCGAAGTTCTTGAAGCGCCGGTAGTAGTCGAACAACCCCTTGAGTTTCGGCATGATCTCGGTTTCGTCATAGGTGAAGCCGGCCTTTTTGGCGTTAATAGAGAAGATCTGCAACAGCTCGGGCGTCGAATAGTCTTCGAAGCGGAATGTGTAGCCGATGCGGGAAGCCATGCCCGAGTTGGCCTCCATGAACTCGTTCATCTCCTTCTCGTAACCTGCGAAGATCACGATAAGGTCGTCTTTGTGGTCTTCCATGGCCTTGACGAGCTCGGCGATGCTCTCACGCCCGAAATCGCCGGCGGCTCCCTCGCCGCTGGCCGTGAGCGCATATGCTTCGTCGATGAACAGGATGCCGCCGAGGGCGCTGCGAATCACTTCCGACGTCTTCTTGTCGGTCTGGCCGACGTAGCCGGCCACGAGGTCCTTGCTCGTCACCTCGATGCACTTGTTCTGTCGGATGATTCCGATTTTATAGAGCATGGTCGAGATGATGCGGGCGATCATCGTCTTGCCGGTACCCGGACTTCCCAGAAACAGCATGTGGTTGTTGGCCGAGGGCATTTCGCGATGGGCTGCGATTGCCTCCTGGCGGAAGACCGAGTACTTCTCGAGTTGTTTGATCGTATTCTTGACCTGGGTCATACCGACGACGCCGTCGAGCATCTCGTCGAGCGAGGAGCTCTGGTAGCGGCTTTTTGGCAGGCGCAGTTCGCCGAGCGCGTTGGCATGCTTGGCGAGGAAGTCGGCGAGTTCGGCGCCTTGGAAGGGCATGCAGTCACGGTTGAACCCGACGAACTGGACGAACTTCCGCTCGAATTCCGGATCGGCCAACGCGGCCTTGCGCAAAGGCGCATTGAGGTTCTCCAGATAGATGCGGTACAGCTCGCGAAGCGGCATGCTATCGAGGTTCATCCGATGCTGGTCGAAGGTTAAAAGCAGCTTGCTGTCGAGGTCGATGAAGCCCCGCAAATCGGCCTCGTTCCCGACGAGGATGACGTAGCGGTCGTCGACGATGTGGCTTAAGCGCTCCGCCACGTAGTTCTTCTGGGCGTCGCCGAACATCGACGAGCTGTCCACGAAATCCTTCACGCGGTCGAGCACGTAGAGCGTGCGTGGCTCTAGGTTCTCGTCACCAGTGGTCCTGAAACGGTTGTGGCTCGGGTCAGCCTTGTCGACGAGCTCCATCAGGTGCATCTTCTTGACAGACCCCTCGTCGATCTTGTCCATTTTCACGAGCGTTGTGGTCAAGTCGTCGAGGAACATCGTCCGGTAGGAGTCGTCTTCCACCACGAGCATGCCCGCGAAGTCGTTTTCGTGAAGGTCGAGCAGGAGGTTGAGCGCAATTTCCGACGAGCCAAGATGAGATTCCCATTTTTCCCTGAACGTGCGGGTGTCGGCTTCGATGGAGGCGATGTGTGCCTTGCAGTCGTCGTAGACGGGGATAGGCGCGCTTTCGCTGCCGTCGATCTGCGCTGTCCACGATGCTTGGGTCAGCTTCGCAAAGCATGCCGCCATGGCTGCCGGGCAGGCGTCGTATCCGCAAGTCCTGTGGGAGCAACGCAAGTCGTCATGGCCTTCCCGCATGATGACGCCGCTTGCGCGCGGCATGAGCTCGGCGTTGAGCAGGGCGCAGCGGGAATTTCGCAGATCTCGGCTTATGACGCGCTCCTTGACGTCGCGCAGCCGGTATGCGAGGAAACAGTCAGATAGCGCTGCGTCGTCGGTTTCGATTAGCTCCACAGCTTGGTTATCGTGAAGTTCGCAGGCGACCCTCACGGCCCGTGCATCTTTCTTGGAAGCTCTTATGAGCAGTTCTTCGAGCTTTGATTGTGCCATGCACTGCCTCGCCTTCTTACGAGATGAAAGGGGTATAGCTCCCCTGTTTGCGTGCGAATTCCCTGACCGTCGTCAACATGTAAATGCTCCTTCGGTACGGCCTAGCAAGTGCGGGGGCGGGGGAATCACGCTTCCGTCCCTGCAGGAGATCCTATCGGAACGGTTCGAACGTGATGCGCTCGGCGACGCCGGGTAGCATCTTCATGCCCTGGATGATGCGGTCGAACTTCTGCTTGTCGGCTGGTTGGCAATTCGACATGTAGTCTGCGAGTCGGAAGAGGGCGCCATCTGCGATGAACGAAAGTTGCTCGGCGAAATCGTCTTGGGAAAGTCCCGATGAGCGGGCTTTTCCGAGAACGTGCATGATCGTGATGGTACCGTAGTCGTCCATGATCTGGGCTTGCTCCTCGTAGGACAGGCCATAGGCGTCTTCGTTTGCGTTGCGCAAGATGACGTCCATCAAGGCCATGGCGGGTGCGTAGTCGCCCTTGTCTGCTTCGGCTGAAACGCGGCTGTAGTACTTGAGGGACTCGCTGCGCTGGAAATCGGCGTAGCGCGGATGCTCGGCGCGGTATTCGCGTAGGTCATCCGCCATGCTGCCGAACGCCTCGCCATACAGCTCGACGCCCTTGTCGGCATACTCGAGCGCCTCGTCGTAGGAGGTTGCGGTCATGGCCGCTATCTGCAGTGATTCCATGTAGGCGTTCGGCTGCCCCTCAACCATGTGCTCTTGCGCGTATGCGCGGAACGGCTCGCCGCATTCCAGGCTCTCGAGCGCGTAGTTGGCGGCATCGTAGCCGCTGCCAATTTGATGCAGCACGAAGGAAGCCGCATGATGGTAGGCCATGCCCTTCAACGCAGCGCTTTCAGCGCAGAAGGAACAAGCCTGCTGGTACGCGGCATAGGCATCAGCCAGGGCGCCCCGGTCGAAGTACCGTTCGCTTTCGGCGCACAGAGAATTGAACTTCTCCTCGAGGCCGGGGTCTATTTCGGGCGTTGCGGGCACTTCGTCCTCGTTCTGGTCGCTTGCGTACATGCTCCCGCCCATGAGGGCGGCGATGCTGGAAAGCAGATCGTCGCCGTCGCCACCGTTATCGGCGGGCGCGGGTTCGTCTGTCGGCTCCGGGTCAGAGGAGTCTTGCCCCATGAGCGCGGCGATGGCGCTGAACGGGTTGTCATCAGATGCGGGTTCCGGCTCTGGTTCCGGCTCGGGCTCGGGCTCTGCTGGGCCTGGTCCAATGAGGCTGGAAATGCTTGAGAGCAAGTCGTCGGTGTTGTCGTCTTCGGCGGGCGTGGGCTCATCAGCCGGCTCCGGGTCAGGGGAGTCTTGTCCCATGAGTGCGGCGATGCTGGCGAGCAGGTCCTCGTCTGGCCCGCTTTCGGATGTCGCTTTGGGCTCTGGCTCTGGTTCCGGCTCGGTATCTTGTCCCTGCGTCTCTTCGGCATACTGTCTGATTCTATCCTTCAAATCTGGATTGAGCGCGCCCATGAGGCTCACGACGCCGTCGATGGCGTCGTTGACGTCCTGCTCGTAGGTGGACTCGGACTCGTCATCTTTCTCTTCCGGCTCGGGTTTCTCGCCCATGAGCAAGGAAAGGGCTTTGGCCAAGTCGGCCTCCCCATCAGAGGAGGAATCGGCGCTTGTTCCTCTGTCGGCTGTCGTTGTTTTCGCCGGAGAATCCAAACCGGATTCCTTGCCGTCCCATATAGCCGCAATCGCGTCGAGGAGTTCCTGGTCGGGTTGAGATCCTCCGCCGGAAGAACCTCGCGTCAACTTGTCCGCGCCAAGCGGGCTTCGCCCCGATCCGCTGCCTCTCGGCGCCGGCTTCTCGGGCTCGGGCTCAGGTTTCGAAGATCTTCTGAATCGGTCGAAGAATCCCATAATGCTCCTCCTTCATGCGTCGCAGCACGGTTTTCGTGCAACGTTCGTACGGTCGAAGTTCACATCGTCTAGTCTATACCATCAGGGGGAGAGCCGCGCTTTTGCCGCGTGATTTGCCTGGTATATTGTTATTGATAGTATTTAAGGTTGAGGATCGGCTTGGAACTGTTCTCTCTGCGTCTTTTCAAGAGGAGGATGTCGTGGACGACTTGACGGGCAGCATTGATTTCTCGGTTCTGAAAGAAGACGTTTTCGAGGGCATGACCATGGTGGGCGCCGCGTTCGCGGGGCTGGACGGCGGCATGCAGGAAGCCATTACCGATGAGCGCATCGAGTTTGGCGACAAAGTCCTGGAAACCTACGAGGTCGTTTCGGATGCCATCTCGGGCGGCATGGGCAGCGTTTGGCGCGTTCACCATGGGAACTGGGGCATTGACCTGGCCATGAAGCGTCCCCATCCGCGTTTCTTCGCCGAGGCCAGCGCGCATCGCAAGGCGGCGTTTCTCGATGAGTGCGAGCATTGGATCGAGATGGGCCTCCATCCCAACATCGTATCGTGCTACTACGTGCGCGCAGTGGGTGGTGTGCCCACCGTCTTCTCGGAATGGATGGATCGGGGCAGCCTCAAGGACGTGATTGCAAACGGCGCCCTCTACGATGGAGAAGAAGGCGACGTGCAGGAGCGCATCCTCGACATCGCCATCCAAGCTGCCCGCGGGCTTGCGTTTTCCCAGGAGAGGGACTTGCTCCACCAGGATGTGAAGCCGGGTAACCTTCTGGTTACGGGTGATTGGGAGGTTAAGGTTGCCGATTTCGGCTTGGCGAAGGCAGTGAGCAAGCTGGGGGATGAGGACGCCGAAGGGGGCGCAGACGCGGACCCGTGGGCGGACGCCTTTTCCAGCGCGCTGTCCAGCCTTGGCATGTACGCCGAGGCGCGTGCGGCGTTCCCAACGGGCTATACCCTAGCGTATTGTCCTCAGGAGCAGGCAGATGGCGCGCCTGCGCAGGCTTGGATGGACGTGTACGCCTGGGCGCTCGTAGTGCTGGAGATGTATGCTGGCGAGCGCCTGTGGGACGTCGGCTCCGAAGCGGCCGAGTGCTTCGACGACATCGCCGCGAAGCTGAACTGGAAGGCCCCCGAACAGGTTATCTCGTTACTGCAAGACTGCCTGGTGGAGCGCGGTGCGATAACGTTCGACGAAGTGACGAGGCGCTGTGAGGAAGCGTACCGACAGATGACGGGAAAGCGTTATCCGCGCCCCGATGCCCGTGGTGTCTTGAGCTCGGCCTTGAGCCTGAGCAACTACGCTTTGAGCTTCCTCGATTTAGGCAAGGAGGAGCGGGCCTTGGAGCTGTGGGATGAAGCTGTCAAGGTTGACAGCGCATGTGTGCCCGCTCTTTACAACCGCACGCTCTTCGGGTATCGCACGGGTCTTTTGGACGACGTTGCCGCCGTCGCGGCTCTGAGGACGCTTGCGTATTCCGGGGACAACGACCCCGAAGCCTTCTGGGCTCTGGCCAGGATCCAGCTCGAGTGCCGCGATGCCGACCTGCCGAAAACCCTTGACAAGATCGAGGAGCTCTTCCCCGATGCGGACGCAGGCGAACTTGATTCTATGCGGGAGGCGGCTGAGCGCAACTTCCCGAAGCAGGTATACCATTTCAACAATCCAAATTCCGGGCCGGTGGACGTGTCGCCAGATGGCACCCACCTGCTCATCCACGACAGCGACTGCGGCAGAGAGACCGAGAGCGTCATCTTTTGCGATATCGAGGAGCGCGAGGAGATTTCGCGGATGATTCGAGAGCCTGATGTAGAGCCGCATGCTGAGGTCAGGGCAATGCTCTCGAAGGATAACCAGTTTGCGTTCGGCATATATGCCCAAGACCCGTTCGTGTACAAATGGCGCACCTCCGATGGCGAGCAAATCGTCGCCATGGTCATGCGGAAGATTCCCGGCGAGCAGATCTGCGCCTATGACGTGGACGCTGCTGGCGAGTGGGCCATTTTGGGTTCGACAAGCGGGCGCGTGGGATTCTTGCGCACGGAAAAGCAGGAGACAGCGTCCTTTACTACCGTTCAAGGGCATTTCGGAGTGTGCATAACGGACGACGGGCGGAAAGGGCTCGTCTCCTGTCGGGAAGAGGATCGGATTGAGATTTGCAACCGCGAGGACGGAAGCCTGGTCAAGATTTCCGTGCCCAGCCCCGTCTTCGCGCATTTCGCCCTTGATGACACCTGTGTGTTATCGATTTCCGGGGACGCATCGCCGATGATTCGCCTGCATGACGTGGTGAGCGGCGAGTGCCGCTACGAGGTGCCTTTCCCGCGTTTGGATGAATTCATGGGGCGTCAAGGGCAGTTCTCGATGAGCATGGACGGACGCCGGGTGCTGCTCAGGGGGAACAAAGGCTACCTGCTCTTCGACGTCGCAGCCCATCGGTGGCTCATCACGCTGACCGAAAACCAGATTGGCGAGCAGACGAACCTGACGTTCAAGGCGTTTTTACCGGGTGCAGGCGATCGCGTGTACCTGACGTCGTTCCTCTCGAGCCTTCGGGGTATCGAGCTGCCTTCGTTCACCGAGGACAGCCCGTGGAACCTGAGCGTCATCCGCACGGCGAAGGAGAGCTTCGAGGAAGAGGAGGCGTTCGCGGGCTTCGTCGTCTGGGCGGAGGACGCGCTGGATTCGGGCGACGTGCCGACTGCGCTTGAATGCGCCGCGAAGGCGGCAACCGTCGGGGAGGGGCGGTTCCGTTCCGACGAGGCCTACACGTCGCTGGTCAGGAGCCTGATGTCCCGATGTGCGATTGCGGCGGTGGGAACTCCGCTGCTTCTCGACCGCACGCCGGTGTTCACGGCGCCTATCGCGGTTTTGTCACCCAGTCCCGACGGCGCGCTGATCGCGGCCATTTCGCAGGATGGCGAGCTTGCCGTCGTCGATGCATCGAGCGGTTCGGCGGTCTATCGGGATGTCGCAAGGCGGCATGCGCACCTGAAGAAGCCCCTCTGGTTGGGGACAACGCTGTACTCGCTGGTCGTAGCGGGCCTCGGCGATATGCCCGACGGCTACGTGAACAGGCCGTTCCGAATTAGCGATAGCTCGGGTCAAACTGGCCGCATGGGCATCTCGTATCGCGGCGTCGACTTGGGGGGTTCAGCATGCGGGCAAATTTTCGCATTCGATTTGGGCGACTTGGCAGGTGGAGAGGAAGCCCTTGCCGAAGACCCCGCCAAGCCCGCGCTCGGCGCTCAGGATGTGACGGATTACCAGGTGATGCGAGGCGGCGCGGAGTTCCTCTGCCGTAAGCTCGACGGCTCGGTGAGCCGTATTGCTGTGGAAGGTGCCGAAAAGGTTTTGATGGGACCCGACGAGGAATATCAGATCACCGGGTCGGCGCTTTCGCGCAACGAACGCGTCGCCGTTTTGAGCGTTGGCGATATCATGAACTTCCAGAAGGCCGAGACCTGTTCCTCCAAGGCGGTGTTCTTCGACGCGACCAGCGGGAAGATCCTGTTCAAGACAGTTGATGCGAGCATCACTTCGGCTTGCGCCTTCACCGATGACGGGCGTTACGCCATCGTTGGAAATGACGTCTTCGACTTCCACGGCGGTGCGCAAGGCAGCATTCCGATTGACGGCGACGTCCATGTCGCGTTCTTGGAAAACCGCTACGCTGTCGGATTGGAGGCTAACGGCGCGCTTTCAGTGTGCGAACTGTCATCGAGGCAGCAGGTCCTTTCCGCAGAAGTGGGCGACGGCCCTACGGCGATAGCGTGCAGTCCCGACGGGGCCATGCTGTATGTGGGCAATTCTCAAGGACAGCTTGCCACTTGGCTTTGGGACCACGAGCTCGAGGTCGCTCAGGTATTCGATTAGCGTAGTTTTTTCGCGCAAATTGCTCATAAAAGCATTCCTTCAACTGGGGAAATGCCGTTTTCAGCTGATAATTTGCGCGGAAATGAGGCGGAGCACCACCGATCTCTATTCCAGGAGTGCATCGTAGGCGCTTTTCACCATGTCAAGCAAGGCTTGCTGGCGCTCGAAATCCTCTCGCCAGGAGACCATGAGCTTCTCGACGGTCGTCATGATGCGCCTTTTCTCGATAGGGTTGCCTTCGAAGCGAGCGCGCTCCAGAAGCGAGAGGTAGTACTCTTGTGCGAGTTTGCTGCACAGAACGGCGTCGTCAGGAAACGAGCTCTTGTAGCCGAAATAGAAACGCTCGCGTTCCTTCACGGATAGCCCCAGGTATTCGACGGCCTTGGCCTCGTCGCCGAGTTCACGATGGGCTTTTGCCTGATTGCGATACTGGTAGCTGCGCATCAAACTCGCGAACAAGTCGTTTTCCGGATGATCTGCCACGTCTTCCTCAATGGCTGCAAGCGTCTTCTCGCCCCAGGAAAGCGATTCCTTCCAGTAGTAGTCGCGCTCAGATTGATCGAGTCCCTCGGGGGCGATGACGTTGCACAGGCTTATGGCGTCGAAGCGCAGTATCTTTGCCCAATTGGCCAAACTTGGATCGTCGAACTCCTTTTCGAACTCCTTCGACAAAAACGTGGTGATCTCGAAATAGTCTTCAATCTGGAGGCGGTTTTTCAAATCGTCGGTCTTGACGAAGATGGACGCGATGACGCAGGCCTCCTCGATGGCTGCCCCAAGCATTCCGGCGATGGTTCCGGTGTAGGAAAGCCCTTGGAACATGAGCGGCATTTCGTTGTGATAATAGGCGGACTTCAGGCTGAAGAGCACCATTTGAGCCATCTCGAAATCAGAGAACTTTTTTCGGATGGCGTGCTGCTTGGCGAGAGTCTTGATTTCCTTCCACTGTGACATGATCGCCGTCTTGTCCAGCGAGCGCGATTCCACTTCGAAGCGCTCGACGATTTTCGCAGCAGTTTCGCTTTCGGAGAGGCCGTCACTTTGAATTGGGATGACCCATGAACCCATGAGGTCGCTCGGCAGCTCTCGCTCGCCAGTGTCGAGCAGGAAGGCGTACACATTCTTCGAGGCCAAGCGGGCTATCATGTAGCCCCATTCGAACATGAGGTTCTCGCTGAACTTTGCCGGCTCGCCAGTGGACGTATCGTTTTTCTTCTGCGCGAGGATGATTGCGTGGGCGCAGGTGTCCATCTGAGAGAGAACTTGCGTGCCGATGAACATGTCGTGCGGCGTGCCGCCTCCGACGACCGCACGAAACCCCTTTTCCTCGAGCAGGCTCGCCACGCCCTTGGCAACCCCGAGATTCCCGCTCCATGCGATAAAGACGCTCTCCACAGTCGCTCGCCCCTTTCTGGTAGACGGCTGCGATTCTATCATGACTCAATGTCGTGCTGTTAAGGGGCTGGCCGACCCTTAACTGCTTAAGCGAACGCCAATGCCCTTGCCCCAGAGTTGAGATCTTCTCAAAGGCAATCGATTGACTGCGAGCAAGGCGATTCCGCGCGTCAGTACTTGACCCTTACCTTCTTGCCGCAGTTTTTCTTCGTGAAGATCTTCTTGTATTTGGCGGCGAGCTTCTTGTTCTTCGCCTTCACGATGCTCACCTTCGAACCCTTGAGCGAATTCTTCACCGATTTAGCCGTGAGTCTAGAGCTCTTCACTACGAGCGTCCTCAGCTGAGGGCACTTGGCGAACGCCTTCGCGCCAATGAACTTCACCTTCTTGCCGAGCGTGATTTGCTTTACGGTCTTCCGGTCCATCTTTGATATGTCCGAAGCAACGACCTTTTTCTTGTTGATGGTCAGCTTGGCCTTTCCCTTGGCAACGGAAAGTTTGGCGCTCTTGAACTTATAGGGGTTGTACCCGTTTTGAGCCATGACGAACCAGGCTGTCGGCGCGACGGCAGCGTCTTTTCCGTATACCCAGGGCGAGCCGTCCGATAGGTAGATCCCCGTCGAGAGGCTTGCGCCCGTTGCAGCGGGGAACAGGCCGCTTGTAAGCTGCACGGACTCAAGGGCGGCCAAAGCCTTGCTCGCCGCCGTTTTCTCTCCGCGGAGCTTGTGCAAGAGCATCGTGAACGCAGTGCCCTCGCACCAGAATGCCTTCTCGTTGCACACGTGGAAGCGATAACCGCCTGCGCTCGTGCGCATCTTGGCGAGCTGGCCGAGGCAGCTTTCGTAGGGCTTGAATGCGTCGCCGAGCGCGAGCGCTGCCCACACCTGTGCATCGAGCACGATGTTGCTCGTATTCGTGCTCCCGTCGGCGTTGGTGCCGCTGTAGAACACGCCCTTCTTCCCATCATACATCGACTTGACGAAAGCGAGGGAGCTATCGGCTGCCTTCTTGTACTTGTCGACCCCTGTCATCCTATACAACTGCGAAAATGCGGCGTAGGCGTCGATGTTGTGCTCGGTCGATTTGTAGGTGAACTTGATCTCGTTACCGTTTTCGGGCCATCCGTCGTAGCCCGCCGTGAAGCCATCCGACGAGTCGCTGCATTCCTTGATCACCCAATCCATGATCGAGCGAGCCGCCTCGAGATAGCGGTTTGAACGATGGCTCGACTTGTCTATCTCTGCGTAATGCAAGAGGGCGAGTGCCGCATACGATGTGTTGCCGACGTTGCTGCCGACTTGGTAGCGTCCTCGTACCATTGCTGTGCCCCGACATCCCACCATCCGGGAAGCCTCGCGCCTGCTTGGCTGCCGGGGGTGGGGGAGATGTCGCCTGCCGCGTACGCGTTGCGGATCCGCCCTGCGGCGTACCGATCGTGTTCGATTGCGTACACGAACGCGTCGAGGATCTCGGCCGCCTTGCCGTTGCGCCCTGCCGACATGAACGCCATCGCCGTGAGAGCGTTATCGTAGGTGAACGCCGCGTTGCGCGTCTGCAACGTGGAAGTGTCGTACGAGCGCAGCATCATCGGCGCTTCCTGGAGCGCCTCGATGTTTCCGACGAACATGATGTCGTCGAGGTAGAAGGTTGTCTTTGCGCGTCGGTTCTTCGCATAGTTGATTGCGTAGCCGAATCCGCGGTGAATGTTGCCGAGGTTTGCGCCCTTGAGCGAGATTGTGTACTGCTTCCATTTCTTCGTGAGCTTGACACTGTATTTGGTAATCGTTTTCGCCTTGTCGCCCGAACCGCCAGCTACGAAGAAGTCGATGACCTCCCCGCCGGAATTACCCCGCGCCCAGAAACGCAACTCGGTCGCGCCCGTGAGGTCGAGGCCCTTGCCTCCACCGTTGTAGAATTCCCAGCCGCCCCAATCGGTCGCGCTCGTATCATGCGCAAACTTGATGCAGCTCGTGCCCGAATGCGGTTTCGTCTTGCAGTTCTCGTCGGGGGTTTTCACGCAGTTACGGTATTTCCCCCACATCATTGATTTCTGGGTGAAGTGATTCAACGAGTCGCTGAAGTCCTTGTAGACGTACAGCTGGCTGCGCATGGCGTCCAAGCGTTTCTCAAGCGCATTGAGCGCCGTAGACCTGGTGGTTGCACTCGTGTCCACCAGGGTTTCGTCGTCTTCGCTCGAAGCCATTTGGGTGTTTCCTGCCTCCAGGGCCGCGTAGGCAGCCGAGGGGACGCACACGAAAAGCGCGATCGCAATCGAAAAGACGAGCGAGAATGCGATCGGGAGGATGTAGTTGTCTCTACGATTCGTCATCATGTTCTGGCTCCCTTCTTCCTCGCGTGTACCTGGTTACACTGTAGCAAATTGCAGGCCCGTCCTGATAGAAGCATAGGCTCCAAATCAGCTTATGCCCACTACTGCGCGGCCAGCCGGGACCCTGCCTGGAGAGGTTCGGGCTTGGCTTCGGCTAACCTTTGTACGATTTTGAAGCTTGTGCCTGCAGAATCGCCCGAACCCCTCCCGGCAGGGCCCCGGTTGGCCAACCCATGAATAGTTCCTACTGCACCAATGGGGTGCAATCGTGGTTTACTATGGAAGTCGAAGGCGTGTCAACAGATGGGGGCAAGAGATGCGGTTCGAGTACAAGACCAGGGAGATGGATGATCCGCGGGGAAGGCCGAAGGTGTTCTTCTCATGCCACCCGTCCGATTTTTCGGAAGCGTTCGACCTGGTGGTGGAAGACGTGCTCGAGCAGGCCAACTGCGTCATCTGGTACGATGCGGACTTGGCTCTCGGGAGCGAAGGCGCTGGTGGTGACGGCAAAGCATCCCATGACACTGGCGTTTTGGACGCGGCGCGCGAAGACGGCGTCCCCGATTTCGATGTTGACGGCGATGCCGCCGAAGATCTTCTCAGCGTGCTCAACGACATGCAGCTGCTCGTGTTCGCCGTGACGTCGCGTTTTCTGGAGGAGCCTAACCGCGCGCGCGATGTGGAGTTACCATATGCCCTCGAGAGGCACATTCCCGTGCTGCCCATCATGCTCGAAAACGGTTTGGAATTCGAGTTCAACGAGAAGTGCGCTCCCATACAGGTGGTAAACCGCTACGTGAGCGATTCGACGGCCACGCCCTACACGGAGGTGCTGCGTGCGTTCCTGTCGTCAGTGCTCGTGGGTGACGAGCTTGCGGCTCTGGTGCGGGATGCCTTCGACGCGTACGTGTTCTTGAGTTACCGAAAGAAGAACCGCTGTCACGCGCAGCGCCTCATGCACATCATTCACGAGAACAAGCGATTCCGCGATATTGCAATCTGGTATGACGAGTACCTCGTGCCCGGCGAAGGTTTCAACGAGGCGATCGAGGCTGCTTTCGCGAAGAGCTCGCTGTTTGCGCTCGCGGTGACGCCGCAGCTTCTCGAAAAGGGCAACTACGTCCAAGAAATCGAATATCCGATGGCGCACAAGCGCAGCGATGAAGATCGGGACCTGGAAATAGTGCCGGTTGAGATGTACGAACCGGGAAACGAGGCCTCGCGCACGAACCTCGATGAATTGGCAAGCGATTACAAGGACATACCCAAGGTCCAAGACGAGTACAAACGCGACGAACTCCATGCGGAGCTCGACGCAGCGCTCGATCGCCTTGGCGTTACGGCAAGCGAAGGTTCCACGAGGCACCTCTTCTTCATCGGTCTGGCGTATCTGTGCGGCATAGACGTTGAGCCGGACTACGAGCGCGCGCTCGACCTCTTGACGCAGGCAGCCACTGATGAGAAAGATCCATGCATCGATGCAACGGAGAAGCTCGCAGATATGTATCAGCGAGGCGAAGGCGTGGGGCGCGACATGGACGAGGCCATCCGCTGGCAGTGGTTGGTGGTAAAGCAGTACACCGAAGCGTACTGGAAGCACCGCGATCCCGACGAGCACAAGGGTTACGGCACGAAGCGCTTCAAAGCGCTCGTGCGCGTGGCGGACATGCTGTGCGAGGTTGGCGATACCGGTTCAGCGATGTCGGCCCTCGGAGAGGCTTTCGAGTTCTTGCGCGAGCTAGCCATCGAGGTGGGCTTGCGTGAGATGGAGCGCGATAAGGCCGTCGTGCTGAACCGGCTCGGCGATTTGAACCGGGCGCACGGGGATTTCGACCGAGCCCTCACGTGCTATGGGGAAGCAAGGCATATATACGGGAAGCTCGCGAGCCAATTGGAAACGGTGCGCGCACGGCGTGACTTGTCGATTAGCTTCGAGAGGCTTGGGGATGTGAAGCGCAGCCTGGATGACCCCACAGGAGCTGAGAATTGCTATCGGGAGGCGGGCAGAATACGCGAGGATTTGACCGGCTCCGATTTGGAGCCGCGCAACTATCGCGATCTTTCGGTGATCTACACCAAACTCGGGAGCGTCCGCAAGGATGGGGGCGATTTCCGCGGTGCGTCGCGCTTCTATAACCAGGCGCTCGAAATGGACCGAAAGCTGATGGAGGAGCTGCGTACGCCGCAGGCGAAAGACGACTACGGCGTCAGCCTAATCAAGGTGGGCGATGTGGCAAGGAAGCTCGGCAACTACGCCGAGGCGGTTGAGAAATACACCGAAGCCGAGCTTCTCTACGCTGGCCTGGTGAAAAAAGTGGGCTCCCTACGCTATCGCAAGAACCATGCCAGGTGTCTTAGCAAGCTTGCGAGCGCCTGCAAGCATTCGGGGGATGTGGATAAGGCGGCGCGCTATTACGAAAAGGCTGATGAGGAGTTTTTCGAGCTGCTCTCCTCAGCGACTGGCAACGCGACCGATATGGCCCACGACCTTGCGGTGGCATATTTTAACCATGCGCAGTTTGGCCGAAATCGGGAACTGGCCCAGAAAGCGCATGCAATCTGGGAGGATTTGAGCAGCAGCGACAAGCGTTACGAACACTATCTGGACAAAGCCGACAGATTGCTGAAAAAGCTGTAGATAGGACGGGGCTGGTATTCAGGGTTAGATTCCGCTGCTTTCGCAACCTGTGCTACAAGCGTTACCGTGATAGGGCTAGACGCTGCGCATCCAAGCTCCGATTACGCGCGCCCCAAGAATCGAGAGCTATTCTCTCGTGGTCACGAGCGTTGCGTATCTCCATCCGAAGATCTCGATGCACGAAGGGTCGAGGATTTTCGTGCCGTCGTGACCATAGTAAAAATTGGAGAGCTCTTCGGCGGTCAGGTAATCTATGGATGAAGCGGAGTCGATGATCCAGAATCCGATGACGCTTCCATCTGCGGCCCGGTCGGCATGGTATATGACAATCCAATGGGTGCCAGTGATGTCGCCTTCGCCGGTATGTCCGCCCTCGCGCATCATCTCGCCATAGACGCTTACGTTTAACATGATGCCTTCGTCGAGCATGTCGGCCATCATGACGATCGTAGGCGCATCATCCCAGGCGTCCACGTGTGCAGCCATGGAATTGCGAGGCAGGAGCTGATCGTAAACGGCCAACATATCGTCAATCGTCATGCCGCCGGAAGTCGGGTCGCACAGCTTCCGTTGCGTTACGTAGTTTACGATGTCGGCTTCTGTGTATACCGAACCGGTGACGAGGTTGAGCGTGTTCGCGACCACGCATTGCCCGCAGGTGCCCCACAGCCCCGCATTGCCCTGCGTGCTCACGATGTAGGATGAGCTCACGTCCCAGGAAAGCGGTACGAGCACCTTGTAGCGTCCGATGAAGGTCTTATCTTCCAAACTCGCCGATTGAGACGAGCTCGCCTCTTCTGCTGTTGGCGGTGTGGTCGTCGAACATCCCGGCAGTGCCAGAACGAGGCACAGGAGGACCACGACGGCTTTCCCCGCCATAAGCAGCGCGCTTGAAAGGTCCCTGTGCATAATCTCGTCGCTTTCGTGGCTTGGCGTGCTCGCGAATGCAATCATCTTACACGAGTTCGAGGATGAGTTACCGCCAAGACCAGCCTGGCAATCCCTCACTAGCTAATGAGCAAAAAAGCCTCCCATTTTGAATCCGTTGTATTCGGCTGTCTTTCTGATCGCCTCCTCGGAGCCGAACGTCCGCCAATCATCGTGGGTGTATCTGCGGCTTCTCATTGCAACACACACTCTCTCGCGGCGCAATGACTGCTTGAATCTGCCCAGGAGACAAATACTGTTCTTGTGTTTCTGTCAAATCGCTTATTGATATTCTTTATCAATAAGCGTATAAAGAATATGCGAGCAAAAAGGAGAGGGCCATGGCGTCGCGCAACACGGTACAGCAGAGGATTATCGCTGAGCAGCTAAGGCAGCTGCACAGCCATCCGACTGCCGACGAGGTGTATCAGGCGGTGGCACAACAGCGGCCGTCCATCAGCAAGGCAACCGTGTATCGGACGCTCAACAAGATGGTCGAGGCCGGCGAAGCCGTGCGTGTGGTTGTGGGCACGGGTGCCGAACGGTTCGACCACCGAGCCGATCCCCATTGCCATGTTTCGTGCGTCAGGTGCGGAAAGGTCGAGGACGTGTGTGCGGGCTCGTTTGCCGACGGGGTCGACCGCGCTGCCGCCGCTGCCGCCTCGGGTTACGAGATCCTGAGCCACGATTTGGTCTTCGAGGGAGTTTGCCCTGCGTGCCAGCAGGCCTAACTGGAAAGGAGCTCTATGGGCGATACTATCGACAACAAGGCGTTTCACCAGTTCAGTTACGGGTTGTTTCTCCTGACGTCCCAAGCGGGCGGTCGCGATAACGGCTGCATCGTCAATACGGCGGTACAGTCGGCTTCGGAGCCGCGCCAGGTCAGCTTGTCGTGCGTGAAGGGCTCGTGCACCCAGGAGATGATCGACGAGGCAGGAGCGTTCTGCATCTCGGTCCTCACCGAAAGCACGCCCAACGCGTTCTTCAAGCACTTCGGCATGCAGAGCGGTCATGACGTGGACAAGTTCGAGGAAAGCGCAAAGGCCCAGATCCTCGGGGGCGAGATTGCCAGGTGTGCGGCCGGGCTCGTGTACGAGAAGACGGCCAACGCGTTTTTCAGCTGCAAGGTGACTGTGCGCGAGGACTTGGGAAGCCATGTGATGTACAACGCGGAGGTCATCGAGGCGAGGCGTTTGAGCGACGAGCCTTCGATAACCTACGATTACTACCGTCGCGTGACGAAGAAGCAGGACGCACCTGCCGAAAGCAAGCCCCAAGGCACGATAGTCGCGTGGAAGTGCTCCGTTTGCGGCTACATCTACGAAGGGGCCGAGTTGCCGGCCGATTTCATCTGCCCGCTGTGCAAGCATGGCGCAGAAGATTTCGAGCCCGTGTACGAACAAGTCGAAACCATTGCTGCGGCAGCCGCTGCGGCTGAGGTTGCAAGCAAGGTAACAAGCGCCGGCGAGGAAAAGGACGGCGCTGAGATTCAAGGAGGTACTGGTATGGACAAGTGGGTATGCACGGTTTGCGGTTACATCTACGAGGGCGAGCAGCCTCCTGAGGCGTGCCCGGTCTGCAAGGCACCGGCGAGCGCCTTCAAGAAGGTCGAGGGCGAGCTCAAGCTGGCCGCCGAGCACGAGTTTGGCATCTACGCAAAGACCGTGAAAGACAATCCCGACATTTCCGACGAGGACAAGGCCTACATCTTCGAGCAACTGAAGGCTAACTTCAACGGCGAGTGCTCCGAGGTGGGCATGTACCTGTGCATGGCTCGCATCGCGCATCGCGAGGGCTATCCCGAGGTCGGTCTGTACTGGGAGAAGGCCGCTTACGAAGAGGCTGAGCATGCGGCGAAGTTCGCAGAGCTCTTGGGCGAGGACCTGGAGCCCAACATGAAGGCCGACACGAAGGCCAACCTGGCTTGGCGTGTCGACTGCGAATTCGGTGCTACGCAGGGCAAGTTCGACCTGGCCGCTTGCGCCAAGAAGAACAACCTCGACGCCATCCATGACACCGTTCACGAGATGGCTCGCGACGAGGCCCGTCACGGCAAGGCGCTGCAGGGTCTGCTGGAGCGTTACTTCAAGTAAGCGTTGCCTCTGACGCCGATTGGGCCCCGCCGCGTTCGCGCGGTGGGGCCGTTTTCGGTTTGCCCGAATGCGACAGAGGGTGTGACAGGGTCATGTGATTTATCACATTGAATGCGACAAATCACACGACGCTGTCACATGATTAGGTACAGAGGGGATGAACGTGGCGAAAAAACCGACGAAAAAGGGCAAGGGCGGCAGCAAGCAAGCGCAGCCTTCGGGTCCGATGGCGGCATTGTACAACCTCGACGCCGGTACGCCGCGTGGCGACGCCGTGCGCGCCGTCCTCGCACAGCGAGGCATCAGAGTGAAGACGGTTACCGCCGATCATCTGAACGACCCCGTGGGGGCTGTGGCCGGCCTGCCGGGATTCAAGCCGACGAGCCGTCCATTAGAGGGCGAAATCCCCACATGCGAGTTCATGCTGCTCAACAACGTGACGTCTGCCAAGCTGAACGAGCTCCTGGCCTCCATGCGCGAAGCTGACTGTTCAGTTGGCTGCAAGGCGCAGGTCACGCAGCACAATCGGCTTTGGCCGTTCGCAATGCTCGTGCGCGAGGTTTCGCGCGAGCACGAACTCATGATGGCTCGGGAGCAAGAGTAGCTAAAAGAACCGGCGGGATGGGGTACCCCGTCCCGCTTCCAGGCATCTGCCCCACCTAGCTGGGTTGTCTTGCGCTTTTGGCATCATGTTGGTCATTATCACGTTCAACAGGCGCGATTCTTCGATGATATAATTCATAATTGCAAGCGCGCCTAGGAGGTGGTGGTCAATGCCGGTGGTTTCCCGTTTCCAAGACATACGCATTGCCATGTATTACGACGATCTCGGCCCTTCGCAGCTTCATGCCGAGTATGCAGGATGCAAGGCGATCGTGGATATCGCGAATTGCTGCGTGATAAAGGGGGCCCTTCCCAGCAGGGAGCTGAAGCTTGTTCTCGCTTGGGTCGAACTTCATAAAGACGAACTCATGCATAACTGGGAGCTGGCACTAGACGGCGAAGAGCTGCAGCAGGTCAAACCGCTCGCGTAAGGGAGATGACATGGACTATTATCCGGAAGTCGTGCAAGCTGTCGCGGGCGATGGTTACAGCGTCTATGCGTACTTTTCCGATGGATCCATTCGCAAAGTCGAAATGAAGCCGCTCATCGACAAGGGCGGTGTTTTCGCCCAGCTGTCCGATGCCGCCCTCTTTGACAATTGCCTCACGGTAATGGGCGGCACCGTCGCATGGGATGTGGCGGGCAATCGCGATGAGACGAGATGCATCGACCTGAATCCGTTTAACGTTTACGAGAACTGCGAGCCCGTATCCGATCCGCTTGGCGAAACGGACGAGGAAAGATTCCCCGTTTCAGCTGAGGTGCCGGAGGAGCCGGTTGTGAGGAAAGTCGTGTATGACGGCTATATCGATGGCAGCTTCTACGGATTCGACGATCAGGCTGTGTTCAAGACCCAGGACGGCTCGTATTGGCGGCAGGTCAACTATCGCTACTGGGAGTACATCACGCACAATCCCAAGGTGCTCATCGAGGATGTGGGCGGCAAGCTCATGATGACGGTGGCCGGCGAAACCACAGAGGTTGAACGCCTCGACGGAGTCGAGGAAGTCACGATCGATGGCGAGTTCAACGGCTGGAACGGCAAGAGGAGCTACAAGCTATCCGATGGCCAGCAATGGGAGGAGATCGGCTACCGGTACAAGTACCGCCGCGCCGACAACCCGGATGCGTTTATCGTCAGGCATGGCGAGGCGACCCTCATGTACGTCGACGGCATCCACGCCCGCGTCGAGCGCGTGAAAGAAGATGCGGTTTAGGACGGCCTCGTTTCGTCTGAATAGCAGGTCTTTTTGCCAGTTTGTAATCGATGTCGCTGACCGGAGGGGCAGTCTCCTTCGGTCGCGTTTTTCTTGAAGGAATGCGCGTGGACGAGCGTAAAACCCAAATCATCGGCTATGCATTTGCCGTGCTCCAGGCGGTCCTGTACTCGACCATGGGCATTTTCGGCAAGCTCCTCTACGCTACTGGAATGGACTCGCAGCAGGCCGTGATCCTGCGCTTCATCTGCTCGACGGTGTTGCTCGGAGCCTTCATGCTCGTGTGGCGCAAGGAAAGGCTCGTCAGTCGTGACAAGGCCGTGTATCTGCAGGCTGTGTTCTACTTTATGTCGGCGTTTCTGTACTTCTTCGCCGTCGAGCGCATGAATGCGGGCATCACGACCGTGTTCTTCTACCTGTATCCCGCCATGGTTGCAGCTATAAACTTGGGCGTATTCCATGAGAAACTCACCGTTTCGGTTGCCGTTGCGCTCATCCTGTCGATACTGGGCCTCGTGCTGATTTCGGGAATCGTCGGCGGCGAGCTGGTGCTAGATCCGCTCGGACTCGTGTTCGCGCTTGCATCTGCCTTGTCTTTCGCCATCTACACCGTGCTTATCCAGGTGACGGGGCGCACCGAGGGATCCTTCACCGTCACATTCACGTTGAGCTGGACGAGCCTGCTCGCCTCATGCATCGTCTTCGCCCCGTCGGTGCCCGCCATGCTCTCGCTCACGACGTATCAGATCGCAGTCGGCTGCACAATGGCGCTTGCGAACACGATTTTGCCGGTCGTACTCTACATCCAGGCTGTCAAGTACATCGGGGGAACGAAGACTTCGCTCATCGGTATCAGCGAGACCCCGTTTTCACTGCTGTTTGCCTTCCTCATCCTCGGCGAGACCATCGCATTCATGGAAGGCGTGGGCATCGTTCTCATCATCGGGGGCATCGTCGCCATAACCGTTGGACCTTTGCTGGGAAAGCAGGACTAGAAAGCATCGTGGCTAACAGGTGATATGGCGTCCTGCACGCTCCCATTGACGCTGCCTTTGGGTCATCATCGAGATTATCGTCATTCCCAATGGGCCGTCCGTGCTTTATCTTGTACTTGACGTCTTAAAGACAATGGCGGCGACGATGCTGATTCGCCGTGCAAGATGATAGGAGCGGTATGAAACCTGAAGAACGCGTGGTCAGGTATGCGCAGCAGAACTTCAACGAGGTGTACCACTGCACCTTGAATCCCGAGGGGCCCGGCGTCGTGCGCATACACCTGGTTCCTCCCGTGGTAAAAGACATCGAAGCCGGCGGCTATGACGAGATCGGCGCGAGCGTCGCCATCATCAACGGGCAGGACGTCATTCCCGTCAACGTGTCGTGGAGCATCCTGCTGATCGAGTTCATCCGCGCGGTCAACCGTTACGATGGGAAGGCTGTCACCGATCAGGATGTTGAGGATATCCAGGTGGCGACTTGCAAGGCCGTGCGTAAGGTGTACCCCTTCATTCGCAAGGACCGCCTGCGCAACGACATCTACGTCATCATGAAGACGTTCACCCAGGTGGCTCGCGGTGAGGCCGTGGACGAGCCGATCGGGTACGTGCCTCTTGGCGAATACGCCCCGTACATGCGCGCACCGCACAGGATGGATCTGCTGGTGAGCGCCATGACGACAGGTGGGCGCTGGAATTGCAACCAGAAATGCGTGCACTGCTATGCGGCAGGGCAGGAACAGTCGTCGGAGGATGAGCTTCCGACGGCGGAGTGGAAGAAGATCGTCGACAAATGCCGCGAGGCCGGCGTCACGCAGCTCACGTTCACGGGCGGCGAGCCCACGATGCGCGAGGACCTTTTCGAGCTCGTCGAGTATGCGCGCTGGTTCGTGACGCGGTTGAACACGAACGGCATCCGCCTGACGCCAGAGTACTGCAAGGGCCTGCGCGACGCGTCCATTGACAGCGTGCAGATCACGTTCTACTCGTCCGACGAGGCCGTGCACAACGAGCTCGTCGGCGCGCATCGCTATGCCGAAACCGTCGCGGGAATTGAGAACGCGCTGGCGGCGGGGCTGAATCTGAGTGTCAACACCCCCCTGTGCACGGCGAACCGGGATTACGTCAAGACCCTGGAATACCTGCATGGCAAAGGCGTCATGTACGTGACATGTTCAGGCCTCATCACAACTGGGAACGCAGCTTTGCCTAAGTCCGAGGAGTTGCAGCTCAGCACCGAAGAGTTAAAGCAGGTGCTGCGCGAGGCCACGAGTTACTGCTATGCGAACGACATGGAGATAAGCTTCACGTCGCCCGGCTGGCTCGAGCCGGGATTCTGCAACGAGCTGGGCATGAACGAGCCGTCGTGTGGCGCATGCCTCAGCAACATGGCCGTGACACCCGGCGGGCATGTCGTGCCTTGCCAAAGCTGGCTGAGCGGCGAAGCGCTCGGCGACATGCGCGCTGACGATTGGGAGAGCATCTGGGATGGCGAGCGCTGTGCGACGATACGCTCGTTTTCGGCGATTATGGATGGAAGCTGCCCGCTGCGCAAGCAGGCAACGGGCGAAACAGGGCAGTCCCCTTCGGACCCGCTCTCTGACGACGAGAGGAGCGAGGCATGAGGACGAAGCTGATTCCCGTACTGCTGGCGCTTGCGCTTGCGCTGGCCATGCCTGTTTCCAGCGCATGGGCGAAGGGCGATTTGGACGAAATAGTCAACTACACAATCACGGTGGACGTGAACGACGACGCGACGCTGAACATGGTGTACCACATCGAGTGGAAGGTGCTCGACTCCACATCGGACGGCCCGCTCACCTGGGTGAAGATCGGCATTCCCAACGACCATTACCTTTCGATGGAAGCCCTCAGCGGAACCATCAAGAGCATCTCGTACAGCCCGGCTGGTGGTAGCTATGCGCGCATTGACCTGGACAGGGCGTACTATGCGGACGAGGTCGTGACCTTCGATTTCGAACTCGTACAGGACTACATGTACCAGGTCGGACGTGACAACCAGGGCGAGGCCGTCTACGAGTTCACTCCTGGCTGGTTCAACGACATCGTGGTCGACAAGCTGGAAGTGCGATGGAACGCAGACAAGGTGCAGCGCATCGCTCCCGCTGGGCAGCAGGACGAAGGCTACTACACTTGGACCACACCGCTGAGCAAGGGCCAGCGCTACACGGTCACGGTGGGCTATCCCGACGATGCATTCGCGTTCGACATCGATAAGACCATCACGAAAGGCGTGACCACCGAGCAAAGCGATGACGATGACGACCTCGATTGGCTTTTCGGCCTGATTTCGGTTTTCGTAATCATTCTGATGGGCTGGGGCTTCTTCGCGTTCGTGGCGGGCATCATCCGCGCGATTGCGAACATCTTCACCCGGTGCTCTGGTTTCTAGACGACCAAGAGGATCACGCGCACGAAAGTCGTTTACTACCCTGTTTGCGAGGGTTGCGGCGCCGCACGTCCAGAAGGGAAGGAGACGTGCGAATATTGCGGCCGAAGCTTCATCAAGAGCGAGGAAACCGTTACCTTGAACGATATTCCCGCATCGGAGAAGGCGATAAAGAAAAAGAACACGGACGGCGAGTACGCCTACAGCTCGGAGCCGAATACGTTCCTGCGCGTGCATGTGGTGCCAGTTGCTGTATCGACGAGCAGCAGCAGAGGCAGCAGCTCGAGATCGAGCAGCTCGTGCGCGTGCGCGAGCTCATGCGCCTGTGCATGCGGATGCGCCTGCGCCTGCGCCTGCGCTGGCGGCGGCAGGGCAGGGTGCTCGACGAAAGACTTCTACAGCACCGACCTGAAGCTCAGCCAGCTTGAGTACAAGGGAACAAAGGAGTAGCTCGACGGATTGGGGATTCCTCCCAAGTCATAGGCGATTTCTACCCGCGTTTTATTCGGCAAAGGCCTGGCTTCGGATACCAGCCTTCCCGGATCCGATGGCTTGACGAAGCTCTTGCTGCTGCCCGGCGTGCTTTGCGTTGCCTTCGATCAGACGATTCTGCAGCTTGAGACGGTCTTGCAAGCTGGGCGTATGGGCTTTTAAGACGAGAAAGCGTTGCGTGCACCTATCGACCGGTGTTAACAGGGCTCTGCCGATGAGAGCCGTTTAAACTGAGCTACAATCGCTCAAAGATGCTATAGGCGCCCCGTAAGCTGCGGAAGCATGGCGTGTTGAGAGGAGTCGTAATGGAGGAGAAGAACGGAAAGCCCTTCCTGAATTTCAAGGTAGTAGGTCTAGTGATCAGGGCTTCAGGGCTCGGCCCGTGGTCGGTCGTGTTCGCTGTGCTGTTCTTCGCGGCTTCGATTATCGTGTCTGTATTCGAGCCGGGGGTCGGTGGGCTCGGAAACGCAACGTGGTTGATGTTCCAGGTGGTGACCACCATTGGGCTTGGCGATTTCACGGCCGTGTCGCTCGTAGGAAGGATTGCAATCATCGCGTTGTCGATATATTCGGTGTTCTACCTTGCGTTGATTACGGGCGCGGTCGTGAGCTTCTGCACCGAGACCATGCACGCCCGCCGCGACGAGAGCATCGCGCATTTCCTCTACCAGCTTGAGCATCTGCCCGAGCTGAGCCCGGAAGAACTCGTTGCCCTGTCGGAGAAAGTGAAGAAGTTCAAGAAAGCCGTATGACGCACATGTCTCCAAGGCTCTGCTGCTGAAAAGCGCGAAAGCCGGCCGAAGGGTCAAGGAGTCTCGCCGAGTATTCGCGATGGCTCCTTTGCGGATAAAAAGGCGATAGACGAGCGGGAGGCCCGTATTCTCGGCTATGCATCTGCCGTCTTGCGAACGGTGCTGTATTCGGCAATGGGTATTTCCGGAAAGCTGCTTTACGCCTCGGGGTCGAGGAAGTTGCCGCGCAGGTCCGTCTCGGTAGTTGTTCCCGCGTCGGGCGGCACGATCTGGAATGCCAGGGTGCCCTCGTTGACGAGCGGTGTGCGGGCGGTGTAGAACACGACGCCTCCGCACGGGGCTGCGAGCTCGGCTTTGATGGAGCCGCGGAGCGGATCGACGATCTCGGCGAGCACCTGCCCTTCGGAGACGATGTTTCCAATCCGCGCTTTCGGGCAGAAGACGCCTCCTGTCGGCGCCGGGATTCCGACGAGCGCCCGCTCTCCGAGCTCGGCTGCCAGGAAACCGAACTGGCTCGGCCAGTTCACGATGCCGCGAGCGTCGGCGAAGCGCAGCACGGCGCGCACGGCCTCTTTCGCCGAACCTTCGTCCACCAACTCCGTTTCCTTCGTGTAGAGGGTATAGGCTTCCACGTCCCAAAGGCGCCAGTTGTAGTGGAGCGTCGTCGTGTCGAACGAGCCCGGTACGTGGTGCAGCACGTATGGCAGCCCGAAGTCGGCTCCATGGTTGTCCGCCGATCCCGGTCCGTGCATCACGCGCACGTGGGGCAGGAAATCGCCTGGCAGGTAGAAGCTGCTGAAATGTACCCCGTAGCGATATCCCTTGACCTCTTCGAACAGCGCAGCCGCGATGCGTTGCGTCGTTTCGCCCTGTTCGTAGCCGGGGAACATGCGATTGACATCGGTCTTGTCGCCGGGCCAGAAGCGCCATCCGATTGACATGGACGCGGGATTGGCACAAGGGATGACGGTTATCAGGTTTCCCGGCACGAGCGTGCCGCTATCTTCCATCTGGCGCAGATGGTCGACGAGGCGCGCGCAGATAAACGTCTGCTGGATCTCGTCGCCGCGCAATCCGGCAACGAGGCACAGGGCAGGTTCGAGGCTCTCTAGGGAAGCGCCGTTTCCCAAGGTGCGGCCCTCGGAGTCGATGCCGAATGAGAACGCGCGTATTGCGAGGTCTTCGCGATACGGCATGTCGAATGTCGCGACGGTCTTCTCGATCATGCGTCGCCTCCTTGCCCGGTCACGTTGCCTCCCAGCACGCGGGCGATAAGGCCGCCCGGATAGACGACGGGATACTCGCGCAGCGTGAACAGCAGACCGCTCGTCGGCGCGACGAGCTCCTGGAGCACTGTTCCCTCGCCGCAGTCAAGGATGTTTCCGATGGACTGGCCTTCCTCCACGTGCAGGCTGTGCTCGACGCTGGGGACGAAGACGCCGGCAACGTCGGCGTTCACGAACGCCACTTCGCCGTCAGTGCTGACCGTGGGCGTTCGCACTTCGGGGACAGGGCCTGTCCAGATGCCGACATCCGCGAGCACGGCCAGCATGCCGTCTGCGAGCTGGTGGCCCACCTCGGGAGTGATGCGCATGCCGACGCCCGCTTCCACCACGAGCGTGGGCACGTCCAGGGCGTTCATGCTGTAGGCGAACGTGCCCTTGAGCACCGTCGCGTTGGCGTGGATCCAGATGAAGTCGACGTTGGCGCGTTTCGCGAGGGGCATGAGGCGGTCTGCCGAGATTTCGTTGATGCGGATCTGCGGGATTTCGCGCAGGAAGATGTTGCTGGCGTGGATGTCGAAGGCGACTTGCGCCCCTGCGACGTCGGCAACCAGCTCCGCTGCCATCGACTCGAAGGGGGATGCGCTGTTGTTGCCAGGGAAGATGCGGTTCATGTCGAGGTCGAACTGGGGGATGCCGCGCTCGATTGCGCCGATGCCGGTCGGGTTTGCCGCGGGATAGATGTCTACGATGCCGTTCAGGTGCTGAGGGTTTTCGCGTAGGCGATGGGCAAGCTCGAACACCGCGAACTGCCCCTCGAGCTCGTCGCCGTGGATGCCCGTTACGATGCAGGCGCGCGGCATGTCGGCGAGCTGCTCTTCGCTTGCCCCTTCGGGAGCGAATCGGTTTTTCGCTATGACGAGCCGCTCTCCTGTAGCGAGCTCGCGGGATGATACCTCTATTCGCATGATGTCCTTTTCAGTGCTGTATGAACGCGCATTTGGGAAGCAAGCCCAAACGCATGGTTTTTCAATCTATGCGTCGACTTCCTTCATGGTCATGAACACGGTTTGGGTCTGGTCGACAAGGCCCCAGAAGCTGCCGCGTTCGACGGGGCAGTCTGACCAATCGCGTCCGATGGCTAGCGGGAGATACGTCTCGTCGACGCGGGTGTTGCGCGTGGGGTCGTAACCGTGCCAGCGGCCGTCGACGTATGCTTGCGCCCAGGCATGGGTCGTGCCCTCGCCGACCACGAGGCCGCTGACGTAGCGCGCCGGCACGCCTGCTTCGCGCAGAACCGCCACCATGATGTGGGCGAAGTCCTGGCAGACGCCGCGCCGCGCCGCAAACGCCTCTGCCGCTGTCGTCGCGATGCTCGTCGTGCCGGGTTCGTAGGCCATCATCTCGTGAATCATCTTGCCCAAGCGCTCGAACGCCTCGAACCGCGCCACGGTGCTTGCCGTGAACGCCTCCTTGTTGAAGCCTGCTTCCGCCATCCATGCGCGCATGTCGTCGTCGATGATGGTAAGAGGGCTGGGATACTTGAACAGCGGATGGATCAGCATCGCGCGGTTCGATGACAGGTCGACGCGCACGACGCCGCGGCTGTGGTAGCCGATCCGATCGTGCGGCTCGCGCGCGCATCCCACGGCGAGCTCGTTTCCGAAGCTGTCGTGTTGCCAGCTCAAACGCAGCTCAGGCTCCATTTCGAGGGAGCTTTTCAGCACGGTCACGCCTTCGCCAGCCCGTGGCAGGCAGCGCAGGACGAACGCGTGCTCGCGGACGTTTCCGCTGAATTCGATCGTCGTGTCGAATGTGTACTCGAGCGTTTTCATGCGGCTATCCCTTCCAGTGTGTTTCGGTTGCTGCGGCTTGAGCCACTGCAATCGCTTTGTCAGCCGCTCCGCGCAAGCGGAGCGGCGAGTATGCGAGGACGCGTGTTGCGGTTCCGTCCCCTATGCATCCAAGAACAGCCCTTCGACGCAATCGAGCAGAAGCTCCCGGTTGCTCGCCGGATCGGGATTTGGCGCCAAGCCGAGGAGCGCCATCAGGCGTTTCCCATCGCGTCGCATCGGCGTGTTCTGCAGGCGGGTTTGCAATCTCGCGAGCTCGACATCGAGCGTGTGAACATGGTAGTTGAGCCGAATGCACATATCGATGTACTCGACGCTGTACCCGCACTTGATTGTGTAACGATTCGCCGTGTCGAGGACGCGGTCATCGCAGCAGCCGCGGAACGCATATAACATGTCGACGACGCTCTGCAGTTCGAGCATGGGTGCCACGCCGCTCGCGGCGCTCTGCATGATGTTCACGGCCATCTGGATGTACGACAGCGAAGCGCTGGAGATGACTTCGCGTAGCACGATCGCGTTGTCGTAGGCGTACCCGAGCGTGCTGATGACGCTGCACGGGTAGTCCTCGTCGAAGAGAAAGCTCAGGATGAACTCATCCGATGTCTCGTAAGGGCATTCGATTTCCAGCTGCTCGCAGAACGTGCGGAAATCAAACGGCTCGCGATCGATGGCGCGGTCGTATGCGTCCATCATGATGTCGATTTCGACTATCGTGCGCTCGACGTAGCGCCCCAGCCAGAACAGGCGGTTGGTCTTGCTCAGGATTTCAGAATCCATGTGTCTTTAAAACCTCCTCCTTGGCTCGAATTTACGATGGCGTTGCCCTCCTCGCGCGAATAGCGCGTCAGCCCGCTCGGCCACACGCGAGTCTCGCGGCCGGTCAGCACGAACGCGCGCAAGTCGGCCTTGCGCGGCACGTCGCCTTCGGCCAGGTGGACGGGAAGCTCGCAGAAGTCGATGATTTCCTGGGCGATCCAGCGGCGCGGGTTCGTGCGCACCTTGTCGCGCAGGTCCTCGCGCGCTTCTGACGGCAGTGTGCCGGCGAAGACGACGCCGTAGCCGCCTGCTTCGGCGGTGTCCTTAATCACGAGGTCTTCGAAGTGATCCATTACGTATGCCAAGTCGTCGTCGAACATCGGCAGGTACGTGGGCGCGTTGTGCAGCAGCGGCTTCTCGTCGAGGTAGTATTCGACCATGCGCGGCACGAAGTAGTAGATGCCCTTGTCATCGGCGGCCCCGTTGCCGGGCGCGTTCAGCAGGGCCACGTTGCCGGCGCGGTAAGCGCTCATCAGGTTGGGAATGCCGATGACGCTTTCGGGCAGGAAGCAGGTCGGGTCCATGTACTCGTCGCTCACGCGGCGGTAGATGGCGCCGACGCGCTGGTCGCCCTCGAAGCTCTTGTAGTACACCCGCTCGTCCTCGACGTACAGATCGCCTGCCTCGGCGAGTATGGCGCCAGCTTGCTCAGCTAGGTAGCTGTGCTCGAAGTAGGCGGCGTTGTAGCGGCCTGGCGTGAAGATCACGTTGATGCCGCCGCGGTTCACGTTGTCCATGACCTCGCGCAGCATGGCACCGTAGTTGCGGTTGTCGACGATGTCGTTGTTGCGGAAGGTCTCAGGGCTGCATCGACGGCAGATGTCGCGGCTGATCAGCGGATAGCTTGCACCGCTCGGAATGCGCAGGTTGTCTTCGAGGACGTACCACGAGCCATCGCGCGCCTGCACGAGGTCGATGCCCGAGATGTGGCTGTAGATGCCCTTCGGAGGCATGATGCCCACGCAGGGTGCCAGATAGCCAGGCGAGCTGATGGCGAAGTCTTCGGGCACGATACCGTCCTGGATGATCTCGCGCGGCCCGTAGATATCGGCGAGGAACGCGTTGAGTGCCCGCACGCGCTGTGCGAGGCCTTGTTCGAGCAGCGCCCAGTCCTTCGCGTCGATGACGCGCGCTATGGCGTCGAACGGGAACAGACGCTCGTTGAACGTTCCGTCCTTGTAAATGCCGAATTTCACACCGTAGCGCGCAAGTTGGTCGTTGATGCGCGCGGTATGGGCGACAAGGTCCTGCATCACGCCTCCTATCCTAATTGCGGTCTTTTTGCTAATAATATCCCTTTGCCGGCTAGCGCCAGTTGGCGATGCCGTACTTCTCTTCGAGCAGGGCGTCGATCTCGTCTTCGGAAACCTCGCGTTCGCTCCTCTCGCCGTTCGAGAATGAGGTGAGCGTGCTGTTGCGAAGGTTGAGTGCGCCGTCCGCTGTCTTGATGTTGACCATGCGGGTGGTCCTGAACACCGACTCGGGGTTGGCGGCTTGGAAGAACGAGAGCGGCACGAAATCCTCTTCGCCAACTCTCGCCATGCACATGCGCTGGACCATCTGCTCTTCGCCTGTGCTCCCGGTATAGCCGAGATCCCACCAGTCCTCGTCGAGTTTATGCGTGGCGAACGTCTGCCCGTTCTTCGTGGTCGTCAGGCCGTCCTCCACGGGGACTGCGAAAGTGGGCTGGGGTCCGCCGAAGCCAACGTCTGCGATGTAGTCGCGTCCGTCGACGGTCACGAAATTGGCGCGGTGGCTGATGATCGGGTGGGGAATGGGGCGCAAGAGCACGCGTGCCATGTAGGGGCGCACCGTGTAGCCAAGCGCCTTGAGCAACGCCCCAAACAGGGCGTTGAGTTCGAAGCAGTAACCGCCGCGCTTGCGAACGACGATCTTGTCGAACAGATCGGCTATGCCGAGCGAAGGTATCAGGGCTTTTTCGCAGACATCCAGGTTGTCGAAGGGAACCGTGCACTGGTGTGCGTAGATGAGCTCGTCGAGGAATTCAACCGTAGGAGGCTTTGCTTTCGCGATGCCGATGCGGTCGAGGTGCGCATCGAGGTCGGGAATGGGTTCGTACAGCTCTTCGCTCATAGCCGCTCCTCATGTTGGGTTTTGTGCTGAGATGATGATACCGCATATGAGCTTCTTGGCCTGTTAAAGGTCGTTTAACGATGTGTGGGTGGAACGGGGTACCTGGAGGAAAATCCCGCTCGACGCGACCCCGTCGCGCGTAGCGGGATTTTCCTCCAGGTACCCCGTCCCACCCGTTGCCGGATGGCCTATTTCGACGCAAGAGGCTGTGGTAGCATGGCGGGAGGCATATAACGCCGAGAAGTAGCAGATGCTGCGCCAAGCGGTTCCCCGACGAAAGGATCGCCCATGTTATTCGTTTGCTATCCCAAATGCTCGACCTGCAGGAAAGCCATGAACTGGCTCGACGAGCGCAACATCGAGTTCGACCAGCGCCATATCGCAGAAGACAATCCCACCGTTGAGGAGCTTCGGCTCTGGCACAAGATGAGCGATCTGCCGCTGAGGAAGTTCTTCAACACGTCGGGCATGCTCTACCGCGAGCTGGGCTTGAAGGACAAGCTGCCCAACATGTCCGAGGACGAGATGTACGAGCTGCTTGCCAGCGATGGAATGCTGGTCAAGCGTCCCCTCCTCGTGCTCGATGACACCGTGCTCGTTGGGTTCAAGGAAGCAGAATGGCAAGCCGAGATAGGCAAGTAGGGTTTCGGATGCAGTCGAATTCCATTCCCCAGCAGCGCATCGTCGAGAAGCTCGACGAGTACATGAGCCACCGCGATTACGCGGGGGCCGAACGGCATCTGCTGTACTGGCTTGACGAGGCACTTGCCCTGGGCGACCGGCGCGGCGAGCTGATGGTGCGCAACGAGCTTGTGGGGCATTTCCGCAAAACGGCCAATCAAGAGCAGGCGTTTTCGCATGCCAAAGAAGCGCTTGCGCTTGTCGGGGAGCTTGGCTTCGAAAACACGATCAGTGCCGGCACGACATATACCAACACGGCGACGGCTTTCAACGCCTTCGGCGAGAACGAACGCGCAATCGGGCTGTTCGAGAAGGCAATTGAAGTTTACGAGGCAAGCCCGCAAACGGCGCCGCACCTCCTCGGGGGGCTCTACAACAATATGGCGCTGGCTTGCGTGGCACTTGGGAGGTTCGACGAGGCCGATGTGCTCTACCAGCGCGCGCTGGAGGTCATGGGCACATCCGAGCACGGCGAGCTCGAGCAAGCGATTACGTACCTGAACATGGCCGATGCCGTCGTCTCGAGGGCGAAGGAACAGTTCGGTGGCGATGCTGATGCGGCGATGCAAGACCCATCGTGCGAGGAAACGGTCGGGTCGCTGCTCGACACGGCGTATCAGCTCCTGGACACGCCATCGATTCCGCGCGACGGCTATTACGCCTTCGTCTGCGAGAAATGTGCGCCCACCTTCGCCTTTTACGGGTATTTCCTCGCCGACGAGAACCTGCGGACCAGGGCGAAGGAAATCTACGAGCGCACGTCATGAGGAAACTGAAGAGGACGGATTTGTGAACGGGCTCGAGATATCAGAGGCGTACTTCCAGGAGTACGGGATGCCGATGCTGCGGGAGAAGTTTCCCGAGCTTATGCCGCACGTGGCGGCGGGGCTGTTCGGCAGCGGGTCCGAGTGCTTCGGGTTTGACGACGAGGTATCGCGCGATCATGACTTCGATCCGGGATTCATGTTGCTGCTTCCCGGCGAGGATGAGGTGGACCGCAAGCAGGAATTCGCCCTGGAGCGGGCCTATGCGGGGCTGCCCAAGGAGTTTAAGGGAGTCGAGCGGCCGAAGATGGCGCCTGTCGGCGGCCTTCGGCGCGGCGTGATGCGTGCGGCAGGTTTCTTCACGGACAAGACGGGCAACCCGACTGGCGAGCTGACGGTAGGGCAGTGGCTTTCCGTGCCGTCGCATGCGCTTGCGGAGGCGGTGAACGGCAAGGTCTTCTTTGACGGTTCGGGTGACCTGACGCGCATCCGCGCGGGTTTGGCGCGCTATCCCGAGGACGTCCGGCGCAAGAAGCTGGCGGGGCATTTGCTGCTGGCAGCGCAGGCAGGCCAGTACAACTACACGCGCTGCCTGAAGCACGGGGAGGCCGGTGCAGCCCAGCTGGCGGTTATCGCTTTCGTCCAGAGCGCAATGGAGGCCATCTTCCTGTTGAATCGGGTGTATCAGCCCTTCTACAAGTGGCGCTTCCGCGCGATGCGCGCCCTGCCCAAGCTCTCGATCGAGGCCGAGCTGCTCGAGTACCTGATCACGACGGACAACGAGAGTCAACTTGCGCAGGACAAGTATGAGGTGATCGAGGGAATCGCAGCCGACATCATCGGTGAGCTCGTCGACCAGGGCCTGACGCAGGCGAACTGCAGCGACCTTGAAAAGCACGCGTACTCCGTCAACGACGGCATCGCCGATGGCAACTTGCGCAACTTGCACATCCTCGCTGGCGTGTAAACCCGATCAGTTACCCCAGGGGTAACTGATCGATCAATCATCCCGGGGGTAAATGATCGGCACATCCGAGTAATGGTCGCCCTTTTTCCTGATGCCTAGCTTCAGATGAGTTGGAGATACGTTCTCTGACTCCTGTGACTCATCTGGGTCGCCGAAGGCGACTGTGAGCTCTAGATCAATCCTGCTTCGTAGGGTTTGTTGCATTGGGGTGCGCTGAGCGGGCAGTTCTTGCGGCAGAGCGGGCAGGTGCCGCTTGCGGTCGAAATGTTGGGCTGTTCAAATTCCTCTGGCTCGGAGTAATCATAGGTATTCTCTAAGAGCGCATTCTGGTCTTCGTACGAATTGATGCTTTCCTGCTCCTCGGAGATGCCGTGCGAGTTCGGTTCGTCCAAAGTGTCAGCGGTCTCCGAGGAGCCTGTGTTTTCAATCTGCTCGGCGCGGTGCTTTCCGCCCTTGCCATGATGTCGATTGCCTTTGCTATCAGTATTGGCGGTGTTCGCAGACTCTGTGACGGCGCTTTCAGGTGATGATGCGCTTTCTTCGATGATGTCCGAAGGGTTCTCGAAAGCTTGCCTATCGGAATCGTCGGCGAGGGCAATTGTCGCTGTTGTTTGCGGGAAAACCTCTCGGACCGCCGTGACGCCCAACGCAATTGCGCCGACGCCCGCGATTGCATGGATGCCTGCGTTGATTGCGCGGCGCCGCGCGGGATTGTATTCGACCTTGAACGCCGACGCGAGGAAGGCCCAGTGCATGGCGAGATGCACCACGACGAGCGCGCAGAGCAAATACGACGAAACCGCATGTACGGTTGCCCACATCGAGTACGAGCCAATCGTCCAAACAATTCCAACAGATGACAGGATGTCGCTTATGGCTATGGAGCTCACGCCTAACACCAGCATCGTGCCGGCGAGCAGGATGCCCATGGCGGCCAACGTGCCGTTGCGCATCGACAGCCGTCCCCTCTTGGCCGACCGCGCCACGCTCTTCATCCATTTCGCGGACAGGATCAGGTGTGCGACGACGGTCGCGAAGAACGCAAAGCCGATGACCTCATGAAGGAAATTGCCCGTGTATTGGATGAACATTTCGAACACGATCATGATCGTGAGAAGCACGTCGAAGATCGCGCGCATCGTTTTCCTGCTCATGTAAACCTCTTCCGCTTCGTTCGTTGGTGCGCTTCTGCTGCATGAGGGTACGATAGCCGCGCTTCCTGAAACGCGCCTTAAAGCGTTCGAAGTTGATCATTCACCCCAGGGGTAACTGATCGATCATTCACCCCAGGGGTAACTGATCGACGCGGTCTCGGCAGTGCACGCACGTTACGTGCGCTATAGTTCCCAGTGTGCATAGATGAGTCGGAGAACGTATCTTCGACTCATTTGGGAATAGCATTAGTTAACGAAGCGGCTATTGGCTCGAGGATGAAACGACGATGAAGATTCAGGGCTTGCAGAAGATGACGTTGCTCGACTACCCGGGGCGAGTGGCGTGCACGGTCTTCCTGGGTGGTTGCGATTTCCGCTGCCCCTTCTGCCATAACTTCGATCTGGTCGTGGGCCCGATGCCGGTGGCTGTGAGCGAAGACGAGTTCTTCGCCTTCCTGGACAAGCGGCACGGCCTTTTGGACGGCGTTGCCATAACGGGTGGCGAGCCTTGCCTGCGTCCCGACCTGCCCGAGTTCATCATGCGCATCCGCGAGGCGGGTTTTCTCGTCAAGCTGGACACGAACGGCTACCATCCCGCCATGCTGCGCCGCCTCATCGAAGAGGGACTTGTGGACTACGTGGCGATGGACATCAAGAACTCCCCGCAGAAGTACGCGCGAACAATCGGCCTGCAAGAGATCAACCTTGAGCGCATAAGCGAGAGCATCGCGCTTTTGATGGACAGCCACATTCCTTATGAGTTCCGCACGACAGTGGTGCGCGAACTGCACGAGTCGTGTGATTTCGAGGAAATAGGGAAGTGGATCGAAGGCGCAGACAAGTATTTCCTGCAGGCTTTTACGGCACGTGATACAGTGCCGGATCCGACGCTATCCGCCCCCGACCCTGCTTCGCTGCTCGAATTCAGGGACATCGCCGCCCGTTACGCCAAGCTGGCGGAGGTCCGCGGCGTCGAATGATAGATGGGGACGGGTTTAATCCGTCATCCCGCATATTAATGATGAACGGGGACGGGTCCAATCCGTTGTTTCGGTTGCCCGCGTCCTTATAGCTGATAACCGGCCGTTGGATGGGGACAGGTCAAATCCATCGTTCCGTTAGCTTGGCTGCCCTTATTGCCGATAGCGGGAATACACAACGATAAATCGAATCCGTCTCCATTCATCGTATTGCTCTTCCCGTTGAGTGATGCTAGCATGCTAGCATTGATAATGGAAAGGCAGGCAAACGATGGCAACAGCTCAGTTGAATGTGCGTATTGACGAAGATCTCAAGCTTGCGGGGGACTTAGTGCTGGAGCGTTTCGGAGTGTCAGCCGTGCAAATCGTGAGGGCCGCATGGCAATACATGGCCGACCACCAAAGGCTGCCTGAATTTGCCCGCGCGGGAGAAACCGAGCCGATGGCCTACAAAGCCGACGCAATAGTTCACGCCGAGAGCGGAGCTGGCATGGCACTGCGGCTAGCGCGCGAAGCGGGCTTGCGTGCCGAACTCGAGTCGATGACGTACGCCGAGCTGCGCGAGAGCGCATATGAGGAAGCCCTCATCGAAGAGGCGATGCGCCATGCGTAAGGTCATGCTCGATACCAACGTCGTGGTCGATTACCTGCTAGGCCGAGAGCCGGGATGCTCCGATTGCGCCAGGCTCTTGGCAATGCACGCCGCTTGCGAAGCGGCGGCGTGCGTTTCGGCGCTCACGCTTAAGGACGCTTATTACCTTGTGTCTATGCAGTTGAAACGCATGGAGAGGCAAGCGTCAGGAGATCTGAGCGAATCCATGGCGCGGGCTGCTAACGAAGTCGCCTGGGCGTGCATTCGCCAGCTCGTGGAAAACATAATCATCCTGCCAACGGGAAGGGCCGAAAGCCTTTACGCCCTCGTACTGCGTCCTCTGCACGATGACTTTGAGGACGACCTCGTCGCCTCGACGGCGCGAAGCGCTAATGTCGATTTCCTGGTAAGCAACGACGAGCAGCTTATCAGGCATTCTCCCGTGGCCTGCCTTACGAGCTCGGACGCAGTAGCGCTTTTGGAGTCCGAACGAGCAGGTCTTGGCGAGAAGGATGGATAGGAATGGGTCCTGTTCATCATTCCGCCTAAGCGGTTGCTGTTGCTGATAGCGAAAACCCGGAATGATGAGATGTACCCGTCCTCGTTCATCCCTGCCAATCGCCAATGAAAGGAACGACGCGATGCAGCCGGAAATCAAATGGGTCGCCAACACGATGCCGAAAAGTGCAGATGAGAACCTGCCGACCATGTCGGCGGACAACGTCGTTGCGGCACGTGCGTTCCACGCGAGCTTTCCCCAATATGATGCGACGCCGCTCGCCAGGCTCGACGGTATGGCCGTCTCCCTGGGACTGGGCGGCCTGTTCGTGAAAGACGAGAGCTATCGTTTCGGGCTAAACGCGTTCAAGGTGCTCGGCGGGTCGTTTGCCATGGCGCGCTACATCGCCGAGGAGACAGGCAAGGACATTGCTGAGTTCGGTTTCGCGTATCTGACATCCGACGAGCTGCAAAAGGACTTCGGGCAGGCCACCTTCTTCACCGCGACCGATGGCAACCATGGACGCGGCGTGGCTTGGGCCGCCAACCGTCTGGGGCAGAAAGCGGTTGTGCGCATGCCGAAGGGAACCGCGAAATCGCGTTTCGACAACATTGCCAAGGAGGGCGCCGAGGTTTCGATTGAGGAGCTGAACTACGACGATTGCGTTCGCATGGCAGCGAGGGAAGCCGAGGCGACCGAGCGCGGCGTCATCATCCAGGACACCGCATGGGATGGTTACGAGAAGATTCCCTCGTGGATTATGCAGGGCTACGGCACCATGGCCGCCGAGACTGTCGAGCAGCTGAGCGCCTGGGACGTCGAACGTCCCACCCATGTGTTCGTACAAGCCGGCGTGGGCTCGCTCGCGAGTGCGATGGTGGGCTATTTCGCCAACGTATACGCCGACAACCCGCCTGCGTTCGTCATCATG
Organism: Eggerthellaceae bacterium; assembly: GCA_017432445.1. GTDB lineage: Bacteria > Actinomycetota > Coriobacteriia > Coriobacteriales > Eggerthellaceae > UBA9715. Next base: position 68,423 of record JAFRJC010000034.1, read on the forward strand.
GAGGCCGCTGCCGCCGACTGCCTGTATCAGGGTGCGCTCGCGGCAGACGGCAATCCGCGCATCGTGGGCGGCGACTTGGCTACCATCATGGCAGGCCTTGCATGCGGCGAGCCGAACACCATCGGCTGGGATATCCTGCGCAATCACGCGAATGTGTTCTTGAGCTGCCCCGATTGGGTGGCGGTCAAGGGCATGCGCATGCTGGCGGCGCCTGTTGAGGGCGATCCCCAGGTCGTCTCGGGCGAGTCCGGTGCCGTGGGGATGGGCGCCATCGCCGCCATCATGCAAGACGAGGCATACGCCGATTTGCGCGAGCTGCTGGAGCTTGGCGCCGATTCGAAGGTGCTGCTGTTCTCGACCGAGGGCGACACCGATCCCGAGCGTTACCGCGACATCGTCTGGGGCGGCGATTACGCGACGGTGTAGGCAAGATGGATTTGGCCACTTCCCATCCATAGAAAATCGGCGAACTGCTGAACCGGCTCCGAAACATTGGCAGACGACTTTTTCGCCTGATAACGGGTATGTTTGCCGTTTTCTTTTCAAGAAACCGGATAATCAGTTCCTTTAAAGCCGAGTAATTTCTTCGAAACACCAGGCAATCCGCATGTTCGAAAAGCACCTCTCGGAGCGTCGCGCAAACCCGAGCACATGCGGCGCGCATCTAATCAGGGGTTTTGCCGAGATGTGACTTTTTCTGATACTCCTACTAGATATATGGGTATAAATTCATAATTGACACAATATATTGATACCAGCCTGACAAAATGCTAAAGTAATCGTCACGTGCGAAACTGCAGCTGCGCGCGCCGGAGCGCGCTTTATCTGGAAGGATTGCGATATGTATCAGGTAGTCAAGCGAGACGGCACCATCGTCGATTTCCACATTGGCAAGATCAGCGCCGCCATCACCAAGGCCTTCGACGCACTGGGCAAGCAGTACCATCCCAGCGTCATCGACCTGATTGCTCTGCATGTCACCTCCGACTTCGAGAGCAAGATCGTCGATGACAAGATCACGGTCGAGGACATCCAGGACAGCGTGGAGAAGGTCCTTTCCGAGTCCGGCTACGCCGACGTCGCCAAGGCCTACATCCTGTACCGTCGTCAGCGCGAGAAGATCCGCAACGTCAATTCTGCGCTGCTCAACTACCAGGAGCTCGTCGACAACTACCTGAAGATCAACGACTGGCGCGTCAAGGAGAACTCCACGGTCACGTACTCCGTCGGCGGCCTCATCCTTTCCAACTCCGGTGCCATCACGGCCAACTACTGGCTGTCCGAGGTCTATGACGACGAGATCGCCGAGGCGCACCGCTCCGCCGCCATCCACCTGCACGACCTGTCCATGCTCACCGGTTACTGCGCCGGTTGGAGCCTCAGACAGCTCATCCAGGAGGGCCTCGGCGGCGTGCCCGGCAAGATCACGTCATCACCGGCGTCGCACCTGTCCACGCTGTGCAACCAGATGGTCAACTTCCTGGGCATCATGCAGAACGAGTGGGCCGGCGCCCAGGCTTTCTCCAGCTTCGACACCTACCTCGCCCCCTTCGTGAAGGTGGA
>JAFRJC010000035.1 GCA_017432445.1 Eggerthellaceae bacterium
GAATGCGCAAAAGTCGGCCTCGTGGAGGATTTCCGGGCTTCGCTTAGGTCCCGCCAAGAACCCGCACGGTCGTGAACAGGGGATTCTCTTCCGGCCTTCTCGAGGGCGGCTTCGAAACCATCCACGACCCCCGATTTTGTGCGTCCGCCGGCTGGGGAATGCACAAAAGTCGGCCTCGTGGAGGATTTCCGGGCTTCGCTTAGGTCCCGCCAAGAACCCGCACGGTCGTGAGCAGGGGATTCTCTTCCGGCCTTCTCGAGGGCGGCTTCGAAACCATCCACGACCCCCGATTTTGTGCGTCCGCCGGCTGGGGAATGCGCAAAAGTCGGCCTCGTGGAGGATTGGCTAGGAAAAGCAACAAGCGCATTTCTCGCTTCGTTGACTGTTCGGCTGGTTTTCGCATAATTGGCAGATGGTGCAACTATTGTGCGCTGCGCGTTTGGGCTGCAGCGGGACATTTTCTTCATTGCTGATGAAAAAACGACCCAGTCCCCTTCATCATCTATAATTGTCGACGGAGTTACCCGATTGGACGAAAGCGTGCGCCATGGTTGATTTCAACGAACTGCTCATTGCCAGTGACGATATCGATTCATTCGAAGACTACCTCGAGCGTTGTGCCGACCGGGTGGGCGATGCCGTAAACTCGTTCATCCCAAGGGGCAGCCATCCGGATATGGACCGCTACCTGTACACACCGCTCGTGCATTACAGCAAAAACGGCGGTAAGCGCCATCGCCCGCTCATCTTGTTTGCCGCATGCGTGGCGGTAGGCGGAGACGCTTCGAAGGCGCTCAGTGCAGCGGCGGCCATCGAGCACTTCCACACGGCGGCGCTCATTCACGACGATATTGCTGATGGGGCCGAACTGCGCCGCGGCGAGCCGTGCCTGCATTTGCGCGAAGGACTGGGCTTGGCCATAAACGTGGGCGATCTGGGCTTGCAGATGGTAAACGGCACCGTGGCGAAAGACCCCAACCTCGACGACCACACGAAGGTTCGTGTGCTAACCGAGCTTATCGAGATGACGAAGCGCACCATCGAAGGCCAGGCGCTCGACATCGGCTGGGCGCGCGATGGCCGTTACGACATATCGCCCGAAGACTACCTGGTCATGGCCACCTGCAAGACAGCCCATTATTCGGGTGCCGTGCCGTTGGCAATTGGCGCCATCATCGGCGGGGGCACCGAGACGCAGATCGAGGGACTGCGCAACTACGGCCTCGACACGGGTCTGGCATTCCAAATCCAAGATGACCTCCTCAACCTCATCGGTAAGTCCGAATCCACCAAGAAGGGCTTCCGCGACGACATCACCGAGGGCAAGCGTACCCTTGTCGTCGTCCACGCGCTCAAAAACCTGGGAGAAGCTGACCGCGAGCGTCTGATCGAGCTGCTCTCGAGTCACACGAAGGATCCGGCCGAGCTCGACGAGGCCGTTGCCATCATGAACAAGTCGGGCAGCATCGACTACGCACGCAATTACGCAGAAAACCTCACGTCTATAGCCAAGAACCGCCTGGTCGACATGATTGAACCCTCAAAGGCGCGCGATCTCCTCATCTCGATGGCCGATTGGTTCGTAAGCCGACTGAGCTAGCGCCGAAAGGGGCATGTTTTGATGCAGACGATCAAACTTGGAGATACGGGTGCGGCCGTCGAGGACGTGCAGCAGCGCCTTGCCGTCGTTAGCCTGCTCGACGAGAGCCAGGTCACCGGCGTGTTCGACGAGGCGACGGCCGAAGCGGTACGTGCGTTCAGGGCGAAAGTGGGTTTGGAGCCAGGTGGCAAGGTGGATGACAAGACGTGGTCAGCCCTGGTGGACGCTTCGTATCACCTGGGCGATCGCACGCTGTACCTGCGCATGCCGTATTTTCACGGTCACGACATAGTGGAGCTGCAGCAGGCTTTGGGCGCGTTGGGCTTTCCCGTCGGTCCCGAAGATGGCATATTCGGCGCATTCACCGAGGACGCTGTGCGCAAGTTCCAGCGCAACATGGGTCTTCCCTCTGACGGCATCGTAGGCGCCTACACATTTGCAACCCTGCACAACCTCGAACATTCCTGGCAGGGCAAGAAACCTTTGAACAGACCCGTGAACTTGGGGTTTGCCCGCGCATCGAACGTGCTGGAGCAAAACGCGCTGTGCTTGTTCGGCACCGATGATTTCACGCGCGGAGTCGCTTCGCGCATGTCAAACCTGGGTCTGGCTACCAATCCGGCCTCGAAGGTCCTCAGCGCCGATTCGCTTTTGGTGTCGCCCGACGAGACGATGCTCCTCGTCCATCTGGTTCTCCCCGGCGAACAGGTGCCAATCGAACGTGTTCCGCGTGTGAGCTTTGTGCCCGATGAGACGCTTGCCCTGCGCATGGCCCCTGCCATCAACGCGGCCTATCGCAAGCCCTGGCCGCGCATGATTCTTGAATTGCCCGGAACGTCTTGGGAAGATGCCGGCGAGGACCGCTCGATGCAGCATTACGCCATTACCTTGCTCGACGCCCTGTGCTCGGCTCTCGAGCGGCGTTAGGTTCGCATCTTAGAGTGGGCGTGCGTCTGATCGCTTACCCCTGGGTGATCGACTATCCTAGGGGCAAGTGATCAGCTGGGATTGTGTCCAGGCGGCTTGTCCTGCCCTCATCAATATAACCGGAAGGACGCGTTGTGGGTTTTCTGCTGGGTTGCGAGAAGATGGGAATCGATTTCCCCTCCAAGACCGTGTTCGATGATATTTCGCTCGGCGTGGACGCAGGCGAGCGCATCGGCATAGTCGGACGCAACGGCGATGGCAAATCGACCCTGATCAACGTTCTGGCGGGCTTGACCGAGCCCGATCGTGGGCGCGTCATTCGCACGAATGGCGTGAGCGTGGGCGTTTTGGGACAGAGCGACCAGCTGCAAGACGAGGACAGCGTTGCGCGAAGCATCGTGGGGGACGTGCCCGAATACGAATGGGCCTCTGATGCGCGCGTGCGAGCCGTCATTGCAGGCATCGCGGGGGATATCCCGTGGGAAGCGCCCGTGAAGACGCTTTCCGGCGGACAGCGGCGCCGTGTCGACCTTGCGCGCTTGTTGGTGGGCGATTGGGATGTGCTCATGCTCGACGAGCCGACCAATCACCTGGACGTCCGCGGCATCAACTGGCTTGCCCAGCACCTGAAGAGCCGTTGGCGCGAAGGACAGGGAGCCTTGTTGGTGGTCACGCACGACCGTTGGTTCCTCGACGAGGTGTGCACGTCGATGTGGGAAGTGCATGACAGGCGCATCGAGCCGTTCGAGGGCGGGTTTTCCGCCTACATCATGCAACGGGTGGAACGCGAGCGGCAGGCTCGCGTGGCCGAGGAGCGTCGCCAGAACAAGTTGCGCCGTGAGCTGGCTTGGCTCGCTCGCGGAGCCCAGGCGCGCTCTACCAAGCAGAAATTCCGCATCAAGGCAGCCCAAGAGCTCATCGCCGATGTTCCTCCGCTGCGCAACGACCTCGAGCTGAAGCGCATGGCCGTAGCGCGGCTCGGCAAGCAGGTCATCGACGTGATGAAGGTCTCCGTCAGCTACGATTTCAAATCCGCTTCCGAAGGAGAACCTTGCCATTGGGTGCTGCGCGATGTGGAATGGCTCATCGGACCCGGAGATCGCATCGGCATCGTGGGCGAGAACGGTGCGGGAAAAACCACTCTGCTCAACGTCATACAGCAAAAGCTGCGTCCCACGAAGGGTTATGTGAAAGTGGGCAAGACCGTTAAGTTCGCCGTGCTCTCGCAGCACCTTGACGAGCTTGCCGCAGCTGGCGATGACCGCGTGCGCCAGGTGGTGGGGCGTTTTGGCCATGCCGTGATGCTGGACGGACGCGATCAGACGCCCAAGCAGCTGCTGGAACGGCTGGGGTTTTCCAATGCAGACATGAACGAGCCGATCAGCGATCTGTCGGGCGGGCAACGCCGTCGGCTGGCGCTCATGCTCATCCTGCTCGAAGAGCCAAATGTCCTCATCCTGGACGAGCCGGGCAACGATTTGGATGTGGATATGCTCGCGGCAGTGGAAGACCTGTTAGACGGATGGCCGGGTACGCTGATCATGGTCACGCACGACCGCTACCTGATGGAGCGCGTCACCGATAACCAATACGCTCTCATCGATGGGCGCTTACGCCACCTACCTGGTGGAATCGACGAGTACCTGGCAATCGTGGGAGAACGGGAACAGGCCATCTCCCCAGCGGCCGCCCTTCGAAACGAGGAAGCTTCGCCAGTTTCTCCGAATGCGAACACCGCCGCCCCGTCGCTGTCCAATGCCGAGCTGCGCGCGTTGAAGAAGGCGCTCCAATCTGCAGAGCGCAAGATGCACACGTGTGAGTCGAAGCTCGAGGACGCCAACCGCCGCCTACACGAAGCGAATCCGACCGATTTCCAGCAACTCGGTTCCATACAATCCGAGATCGATGAGCTCCGCGCACAACTCGAAGAGCTGGAACTCGCTTGGCTCGAGGCGGCCGAAGCCCTCGAGGCATAGAAGACCGCTTCAGCGCAACCGTCAAGAACTTTGCCGTTACCGTTTTCAGTGCTCGGGAATCGCTTGCCTTTGGCCGAAGGCAGAAGGCGGATGCCTTGTCAATCGATTGGCCGCAGCCGTTCAGCCTCCCTTAAATCGCCATTGCCCTGTTGGTAGTTATAGGGATAAAACATGTCTACAAGATATGGTATGCGAGACGGTAAATGTGGTCGAACTTTGGGGAAGAAATAGCAAAAACCCAGGTGAAACGCCCATTATGATACCATTAAGCCAATCGTAGCTCATTCGGAGAAGGCAGGTTAGAATCATGGGCCATATCGCAGCGCATCGTCGAATCCAGGCGATTACGCTTGCGTTCGCCATCGTCGTGGCGGTGTTCGCCGCATTCGCGTTTGCCGTCGCCGCACCCTGGCAGGCATCGGCTGCGCAGGGTTCATCTCAACATGCAGCTGCACTGATGGCGGCGCAGTCCGACGAAGCGGATCAGTTGACTATTCCCGAAATCCCCGTTCTCACGGGCGTGAGCGTGAAGACGCAGGCTTTCGTGCAGAACAAGGGTTGGCAGAAGAAGTGGGTCGGTGCGGGCAAGACGGCCGGAACCAAAACGAAAAAAGGGCTTAGGGCCGTCAAGATCAAGCTCGACGGCCTGAACAAGGGCCTTACGGGCAGCATTTGCTACAAAGCCTACGACAAGGGCAAGGGCTGGAGTTCCACGAAAGCCAACGGCAAAGCTGCTGGTAAAACCAGCACGCCCATCCAGGCGATAAGAATCTGGCTGACCGGTGATGTGTCCGCTCATTACGACGTGCTCTACCGCGTTTACATCAAAGGTAGCGGCTGGCAACCTTGGGTCAAGAACAAGGCCAAGGCGGGCATCATAAAGAAGGGCTTCTACGCCAGCGCCTTGCAGGTAAAGCTTTCGCCGAAAACCGCTGACGCCGCCGGCACAGCCGACACTGTCGGTGTTCGCTATGAAGCGCGCTTGGTCGGTAGCGGTTGGCAGCCGTGGGCGGGAAGTGGCGGCACTGCAGGCAAGGCGGCCGACGGCAAGATCATCGACGGTTTCGTCATGCGGCTTAACGGCGCGGGCATCGGGGGCGGTGTGCAGTACCGTGCCTACGTCCAGGGCAAGCAATGGTCTCAAGGTTGGAAGACGAATGGCAAAACGGCAGGCCAAGAGGGCAAGCGCACCGAAGCGCTGCAGATAAAGCTCACGGGCGCCATCGCAGAGAAGTACGATATCTACTACCGCACGTACGTGACCGGGTACAGCTGGCTCGGTTGGGCGAAAAACGGCGGCACAGCCGGTAGCACCGGCCAGAATCTTCCCATATCGGCCGTACAGGTGGTCATGGTTTCGAAGGGCACTATCGGGCCGAAAGCCGGTGAAGGAACTACCGTCAACGCTGTTCGCAAGACGCTCAACGGCATCGATATCTCAAGCTGGCAGTATGATTTAAACATCGCGAAAGTGCCTGCGGATTTCGTCATCGTCAAGGCGACAGGCGGCAAAGGCTACACCAACCCGTATTTCAACGGGCAGGCATACGCTACGCTGAAATCGGGCAAGCTGTTGGGAGTCTATCATTTCGCACGGGAGGCGGGATGCAGTGGAACGGCTGTTCAGGAAGCGGATTATTTCGTGAAAGCGGTTGGCAATTATGTCGGACGCGCCGTGCTCGTGCTTGACTGGGAGGCCAACGCGCTTGTGCTCGGCCCCAGCTGGGCGAAGAAGTTCCTCGACCGCGTATACGAAAAGACCGGCGTGCGCCCGCTCATCTACATGAGCAAGAGTCCCACACGTGAGTTCGACTGGAGCAGCGTGGCCAAGCACTACAAGCTGTGGGTGGCGCAATACCCCAACTACTCCCGCACGGGCTACCAATCCAAGCCTTGGACGGACAGCTACAGCTATGGGGCCTGGTCAAGCCCCACCATCTTCCAGTATTCCAGTTCTGGGTTGCTAAAAGGCTATAGCGGCAATCTTGACCTCGACATCTTCTACGGCAACGAAGCCTACTGGAAGAAGCTCGCCTCCAAGTCGTAAGTTAATCGATTGCCCCAGGGGTGATCTAGCGGGTATCCCTACACCGCACAGGCAGGCAAGATGGGCCTTTGCACGCGCTGCTGCAAGGCATCGGGTTTCTCGAGAAGGGCCCACTGCTTGAACTCTTGGAAAATCGCCTGGTCATCGAGGCCTTCTCGGTAGCGCACACTGTTTTCGAGCTCGACTTTGCCTGCGTTGGGCACCATCCGCACCAAACGCGTCATGCCGTCGTCGGACGATACGGCGCGGGTCTCGATCAAGCCTAGCTCGCGGAAAACCGCGAGCGCACAAAGCGCTGATTCCTGCGAGACTTCGCGGCCCTTCTTCGATGAGCGGTTGGCCAAATCGGGCGCGCTGGTGGCGAAGTATCCGTCGCGTGTCTGGGATTGCGCATCGCGCAACGCTCGGTAAACCTGCACCAGGCGATTGCGGTCAGGCGTTGCCTCGAACAGAAGAGCTTCGTTCACGTCGGCGTCTTTGCGGTCGTAAAGCAGGTGTATGCCAGCTTGCTGGCCGTCGCGGCCTGCTCGGCCGCTCATCTGGTTGAACTCGATCTCGTTATAGGGCAGGTGGAAGAGGACCACGTGCCTGATGTCGGGGATGTTCACGCCTTCGCCGAACGCCGAAGTCGCGACCAGTACCGAGAGGTGTCCCGTGCGGAACAGCTCCTCGACTCGTGCGCGTTCGGCACGAGAGAGGCCGGCGTTGTAAAAGCCGATCATCAGCGCAATTTGCGGCACCTTCTGGCGAAGCGTTCTTGCCAGCTGGACCGAGCTTATGCGCGAGTTGACGTACACGACGGTCTTTTCGCCAGATGCGATGAGGTTAGCCAGATAGTCTTCGCGCGATTTGCACCCGCGGCGGTCGTCTATGACGAGATTGGGACGATCTGCCTGGTCGAACACGCAGGTGTCGATTGGCAAGACGGTGGCGATGTCGCGTGCCACGTCGCCGTTTGCCGTTGCCGTAAGCGCGAGAACGGTGGGGTTTCCCAGCTCGGACACTATACGGTCGAGCTGTTTGTAGGCCAGGCGGTTACCTGCCTTCGCCAAGCCGATGTGATGCGCCTCGTCGATGACGGCGAAGCGGATACGCCCTGATCGGGCGAGCTTGGATGTGTGGTAGCTCAGGAACTCGGGCGTGGTCAACACTATGTCGCACGTGCCCTTATCGAGCGCATCGTAGATCTTCCCCCGTTCCTCCGGCGAGCTCTCGCCGGTGAGAACATATGAAGTGATGCCGAAACGTGCGAGCGCGTTATTCAGGTGGAACGCCTGGTCGGCAATGAGCGCGCGCAGCGGGTAGACGAACAGGCTTGCCGCGTGGTCGCGCAAGGCAAGCGTCGCGGCGTGCACGTGGAAGATGAGGGACTTGCCACGGCCGGTGGCCATGATGCACATGGTGGAGCGACCAGCTTCGAGATGATCGAGCACTTCGGCTTGCTTGGGGTGCAGCTCTGCATCGCCGATGAGCGCGCGCACGATATCGGCCCTTAGTTTCGAGGGCTGGCTGGCGGCGCGGCGCTCCCACGTCTCTCGATTCGTCGCGCAATCCGCTTCGTATGCCTCGATGTCCTCGGGGCTTTCGGGCTGGCTTTCGCACAGCTCCTCGTCGTTTGTGGCGTACAGCTCCGATACGAATCGCTGGTTGACGGGGTCTAGGCAGGCTTCGAGTGCGCCGCAAATGTGCACGGGGGAGAGCGACTTCAGCATCGCCTTTACGCTGCGCCGGCCGCGCCACTCGTCAATCTGCAGTTCGAACGCGGCGTTTACCAAGCTGTTCGACTTTGAGAGAAGCTCGATTTCGCTGCAGTGGAACATGATGGCGGCGACGCTGTCGCGCCCATCGGTCAGCGTGCACGAGAAGTGGTTCTTCTCGGCGCCCACCGCTCGTTGGTTTGCCAGCGTGACGTCACGCGCCAGAAGGCACGGTACGCGGTTTTCTTGGCCGAACGGGGCGAGCCTCTGAAGCTTCTCGACGTTTTCAAGCGTGAGCTCGGAGAGCGACACGCATGTGTCGATCTCGACGAGCGGGTGGAAGTCGCCCTCGGGCAGTGCGTCCATGTAGGTGCAGAGACGCTCGGCAAACTGGGGTAGCTTATCGGAGGGCAGGGTGACTCCGACGGCCGCTTCATGACCGCCGAAGCGCGTGAGCAGGTCAGACGCGCTTTCTACCGCCTTGAACAAGTTAACCTGGCCGACGGTGCGGCCGCTGCCGCGCGCCTCGTCACCGTCGATGGTGAACAGCAGGCAAGGGACGCCGTAGGTGTGCACGAGCCTACTGGCGACGATGCCCTTCACGCCCTCATGCCAGCCCTCGCCGGCAACCACCAAAGCGCGTTGCCCGTGATAGGATTCGATTGCCTTGGCGCGCGCTACTTCCGAAAGCTCGGCCTCGATCGAGCGACGCTTGTCGTTGACCGCTTCGAGTTGCGAGGCCAGCTTGCAGGCGGCGTCAAAATCGTCTGTCATGAGCAGGTCGAGTGCGACTTGCGCATCTCCCAGGCGCCCGGCGGCATTGAGCCGGGGGATGAGCGAGAAGCTCAAGTCGGTAGCGGTCAGGGTTTTGCCCGCAGCCCCAACCTGCCCGAGCAGGGCCGCTATGCATGGCCTCGGGGAGGTGTTCATACGCTCGAGACCGTCGGCTACCAGCGCCCTATTCTCGTCGCGCATAGGCATGAGGTCGGCAACGGTGCCCAATGTGGCCAGGTCGGTGTAGGAGCGCCAAAGATTCGGGAAGCCGAAGCGCCCGCCGAGCGCTTGGACGACCTTGAGCGCCACGCCGACGCCGGCGAGAATCGCGCTCGGACAATTGGGGTCGGTCTTGGGGTCGACGAGCGGCACGTCCTGCGGGCAGTGGTCGGAAGGCTCGTGATGGTCGGTGATGACGACATCCACGCCATCCGCCACTATCGCAGCGACCTCGTCCTTGCAGGCGATGCCGCAATCGACCGTGACGATGACTTCGGGATTCCTGGTCTTCGCGCGCTGGTAAGCCGTCTCCGAAAGCGCATAGCCCTCTTCGAATCGGCGGGGGATGAACGGCGTGGCATAGCCGCCGAGAGCTCGCAGGCCCCGGGTGAGCACCGTGGTGGCAGAGATGCCGTCAACGTCGAAATCGCCGAACACGATGATGTGTTGCCGCTCCCGGATGGCCTTCTCGAGCCTGTCGACAACCGGTCCAATGCCGGGCATTTCGTAGGGGTTGAGCCAATCGCGGTCGAGAGAGGGGTTGAGGAAACGCCACGCCTGATCCTCTTCGACGATGCCACGTGAAGCCATGATGGTGGCGATGAATTCGGGCAGGTCGAAGCGCTCTTGCAGACGTGAAACAGCACGCGGGTCCGCCGCGCTGACGTTGAATTGCGCTGTCATGGTGTGATGCCTTTACACTTGCTCGCAGTTTTCGAATCAATTGTACCATGCGATTTTGGCGCGCACGGCTGTGCGTGCGGCCAAAGTCCGCCATCGGTTAGCGCGCAGACGGTTGCGCTCCATGGTGTGATAGGTGGCAATTGAAAAGAGATTCGACTGTTTGCTCTGCTTGCTGGGGGGCGGGGCGTGAGCGATTCCGCAGACACAAACCATTACATTCTTATGGTTAGTCGAGGACAGGCGAACACTCCACTCTCCAGCAAGCGGAGCAGCCGTTGCTATGAATTGTCGATTTGTCCAATTAACCCTGGAATGACTGGTTATGCCTACGTCATCCAAGAGCGCTCGAGGGCGATTGTCGTCAGCTGGTTGTGCCCGGGGAGCACCAGGGTATCATCGGGCAGCTTGGCAAGGCGTTGTAACGATTCGCGCATCGCGGCGGGGCTTCCCCCTTCGAAGTCGGTGCGGCCGTGCGCGCCCGAGAACAACGTGTCGCCCGAGATCAGCACGGACATGCCCTCCGGATCGGAGCCGGAGGCGGAATCGAGGAACAGGCACATGCTGCCGGGCGTATGGCCAGGCGTAACCATGACCTGCCATTTCATAGAGCCAATCTCAACTATCTCGTCGTCGCTTACCGCGCGGTCGACCGTGCACGGTTCGAATTGGCGCCGGTTGCGGCCGAGTGGCTCGCTGCCGTCGATGAGGGGCGCGTCAACGGTGCTCGCGATTACCGGCGCGCCCGTGAGCTCACGCAGTTCCTTGGCCGCGCCAACATGGTCCCAATGTGCATGCGTGAGCACGATGGCCGCGCAGGGGCGCTCTCCGAGGAGCTCGAGGATGTAGGGCGCCTGTTCTGTCGGATCCACGACGAAGGTGGCGTCGGATCCCTCGATGATGAAAACGTTGTTCTCAATTGGGCCCATGACGGCCACTTCGATCTTCACGCACGGTTTAATAGCCATAATCGCGCTCCTTGTCAGGCAGGAGCCGTTAGGGCCTATCCTCTAACGGCTATTTGCGGGACCCTACGGATTCGCCGGGCAGCATGCGGCGCGCCTCGAAGACGCCGTCGACGCTTTGGATGCTCTGGAGAATGTCCTTGACATGCGATACGTCGCCGACCTGGAAGAGGAAGCGCATGCGCGCGATGCCGTCGTTTCCCGCGGTAGCCGACGAGCTCAGCACGTTCACGCCTTCTGCGGCAAGGGCCGTGATGACGTCGCGCAACAGGTTCATGCGGTCGAGGGCTTCCACATGCACCTCGATGCGGTAGGTGGCGTTTGATTCTGATGACGATTCCCATTCCACGTCGATGATGCGCTCGGGCTCCTTCATCAGGTCCTTGGCGTTCGGGCAGTCGGCACGGTGCACCGACACGCCCCTGCCGCGCGTGACGAAGCCGATGATGTCGTCTCCGAGCACCGGGTTGCAGCAACGCGACAGGCGTACCAGCACGTCGTTGAGCCCCTTGACCACGATGCCGTTGGAGGCATGCGTCTCGTGGCGCTTCGGGCGCGCAACGCTGGTCAGCATCGGCGGCATCTTGCCGGTCGACATGGTGGACGTGCCGATATCGGGCAGATGCGCCTCTTCGGTGCCTCGGTCGACCAGCAGTTTCAGTAGGCGGTTTGCCACGTGCTGGGCGCTTTCCTTGCCGGCGCCGATTGCTACGATCATGTTGTCCGACTCGTTGTATCCCAAGCTCTCGGCAACCGATTTGATGGCGCGCGTCGATTGTGCGTTGGAGATGCCAATGCCGTGCTTGCGCATCTCGCGCGAAAGCTTCTCGTGGCCGAGCTGCAGATCGTCGCTTCGTGTGACCCTGCTGAAATAGGCGCGGACTTTGTTGCGGGCGCTGGGCGTCTTGACGATTGTGAGCCAACCGCGCGAGGGCGTGGCGCTTTTCTGGGTGAGGATCTCGACGCGGTCGCCCGTCCGGAGCTTGTAGGCCAAAGGCACGATCTTGCCGTTCACCTTGGCGCCCACGCAATGGTTGCCCACTTCGGTGTGGATGGCGTATGCGAAGTCAATCGGGGTCGACCCAGCTCGCAAGCTGCGGACTTCGCCGGTGCGTGTGAACACGAAGACTTCTGACTCGTCGAGGTCGACCTTGAGGTCCTTGAGGAACTCCTTCGAGTCTTGGGTGTCTTCGGACCAGTCGACCATCTGGCGCAGCCAGGCGAGCTGCTGCTCGAACTCGCTGCCCTTCTTGCCTTTGGAAGAGCCTTCCTTGTACATCCAGTGCGCTGCAACTCCGAACTCGCTTTTCCGATGCATCTCCTCGGTGCGGATCTGCACTTCAAGCGGCCGTCCTGCTGGGCCGATGACCGTGGTGTGCAGCGATTGGTACATGTTGTACTTCGGCATGGCGATGTAGTCTTTGAACCTGCCGGGCATGGGGTGCCAAATGGTGTGCACGGCGCCCAGGGCCGAATAGCAATCCTTTACCGTCTGCACGATCAGGCGCACGGCGATCAGGTCATAGATCTCCGAGAACTCCTTGTCCTTCTTCGTCATCTTCTGGTAGATGGAATACAGGTGCTTGGGGCGGCCCATAACCTGGGCTTCTATGCCCACTTTGGCCATTTCTTCCTTCAGGATGTCGAGCACCTTGCCCAGGTACTCCTCGCGCTCCCCGCGGCTCTCGGCGATCATCTTGGCGACTTGTTTGTACTTGGCAGGTTCCAGGTAGAAGAAAGCCAGGTCTTCGAGTTCCCATTTGACGGAGTTGATGCCTAGCCTATGCGCGATAGGGGCGTAGATTTCCAGCGTTTCGCGCGACTTGAAGATGCGACGGTCCTCGCGCAGGCTGCCCAGCGTGCGCATGTTGTGCAAGCGGTCGGCCAGCTTGATGACGATGACGCGGATGTCCTTGTTCATGGCCACGAGCATCTTGCGGATGGTGGCCGCTTGCTCGTCGGAAAGGCTTCCGACCTCGATCTTCGTGATCTTCGTGACGCCCTCGACCAAGGCGGCCACGTCCTCGCCGAAGTTCTTGACAACGTCTTCGCGCGTGACGCCCGTGTCTTCGATGATGTCGTGCAACAGCGCTCCGGCCAGCGTTTCGACATCCATGTGCAGGTCGGCGAGGATAATGGCCACCTCGATGGGATGTGTTATGTAAGGCTCCCCGCTTTTGCGTCGCTGAGTCCCGTGGGCTGTTTTGGCGAACTCGAAGGCCCGCTCGAGCGTTTCGACCTCGCCTTCGGACAGGTAGGTGGAAGCCAGTTCCTTGAGGTCGGCAAATCTCTCGTCTGGCTCCTTGACGCTCGTATCGCCAAATCCGTGTTCGTGAGCGGCAGTCGCAGCAGCTTGCTCGATAACGTCTCCGTATGCCACAGCGCTCGCCTCCCTTCCGGTCGAGATTTAGAACTTCTATTTTACCTCGTCATCACGTATTCGCGCAACGTTGAAGGCAATCGAGGAGTCGTGGCTCGGCCAACCGCAATCCCTCGACGCGACTTCGCGGGCTGTGAGGAGCGTAGGGGGCGGCGGGAGCGAGGACTGTTTGAGCCGCCGAAGGCGGCGAGTTCTGCAGCTGCCGCCTCCGAAGCGACGAGCGGTCAGCCTGCGTTGGAGCGGAGAGGGGTTGCGGACGGTCGAGGCGTGGTTTGCAACCGAGATTCTCCATCGTTTGTTCGATAGCGCCGAGGGTGTAGCGCTGCTATGATTGAGCGCGAGACATCGCAGCGAACCTCAATCGAACCCACAGATGCAAAACGAGCTCGCGCATTCGTGAACACAGCGGCATAAAGAGGCTTTGACCATGGCGTTCGTACATTTGCATAACCATACGGAATACTCGTTGCTCGATGGCATGACGCATATCGAGGATATGGTGGAGCGTGCAGCAGAGCTCGACATGCCCGCCGTCGCCATCACCGACCACGGCGTCATGGGCGGCGTGCCCGAGCTATGCTCGGCATGCGATGCGGTTGAGGCCAAGCTCGGCAAGCGCGTGAAGCCCATTTACGGTTGCGAGGTGTACTTCACCACCGACGACACGCTCTCGCGCGACGGCAAGCCGCGGTTGTATCACCTCATCTTGCTGGCGAAGACCAACGAGGGGTACCACAACTTGCTGAAGCTGGTCAGCGAATCGCACTGCGACAATTTCTACTACAAGCCGCGCACCACCTATGCGCAGCTGCAGAAATACGGCCATGGCCTCATCGGCACCTCTGCCTGCATTGCCGGCATCGTGCCGCGCATGTTGGATGCTCGCCAGTTCGACGAGGCGTGCGAATGGGCACGCAAGCTCTCGGAGTGTTTCGAACCGGGCGATTTCTACATCGAGCTGCAGGACCAGGGCATTACAACAGACGGTGGCTTGACGCAGGCCCAGCTCAACCACGAGCTCACACGCGTGGCCAAAGAATGCGGCTTCAAGACCGTGGCCACGAACGACTTCCACTATCTCAACCGCGAGGACGCGCGCGCCCACGACATCATCCTGTGCATAGGCACCGGCCACAAGATCAACGACGCCAACCGCATGCGTTTTCCCAACGACGAGTTCTACATGAAGTCGGAAGAGGAGATGCGCGAAGCACTCAAGGACTTCCCCGAAGCATGCGACACGACGGTGGAGATTGCCGAGAAGTGCAACGTCGAGCTCGAGCGCGATTCCATCCTGCCGAAATTCCCTCTTCCGCCAGGTGAAGACGAAGAATCATGGTTCCGCCACCAGTGCGAGGTGGGCCTGGTTGCGCGCTATCTGCCTGCAGCCGAAAAGGAGGCCCTGCGCTACGATCCCGATTCGCGCGAGAGCCTGGCTGTGGCCATGGCACGCCTGAAGGAGCTGCGTCCGGACGTCGTGCAACGCTACGACGTGGAGGCCGAGGTCATCCTGAACGCAGGCTTCCCCGCATACTTCCTCATCGTTCAGGAGTACATCAGCTGGGCGCGTAGCCGGGGTATCGGCGTTGGGCCCGGGCGCGGCAGTGCGGCAGGCGCTATCGTGGCCTACGCCATGGGCATCACCGATTTGGACCCGTTGGAGAACGGCCTGCTGTTCGAGAGGTTCCTCAACCCCGAGCGCGTGGAGATGCCCGATATCGACGTCGACTTCGAGCAGGGCCGACGCGAAGAGGTCATCAACCACATCAAGGACGTGTACGGCGAGGATCACGTGTCGCAGGTCATCACTTTCGGCACTCTCCAGGCGAAGAACGCCGTGCGCGATGCGGCGCGCGTGCTGGACTACCCTTACGGCGTGGGCGACCGCATCACGAAGCTCATCGGCGACGAGCTGGGTATCACCATCGACAAGGCGTTGGAGCAGAATCCCGACCTGAAGACGGCCTACGACACCGAAGACGACGTGCATCAGGTCATCGACGCGGCGCGCGGTATCGAGGGACACCTGCGCGGCGAGGGCGTGCATGCATGTGCCACGATCATCTGTCGTGATCCCATGAGCGACCACGTGCCCATGAAGCGCGATACCAAGGGTGGTGGCATCATCACCCAATACGATGGCCATTACACGCCCGACCTGGGTTTGCTCAAGATGGACTTCTTAGGCTTGCGCACCCTCGACGTGCTCTCCATGGCGTGCCGCAACGTCAAGGCTGCGCATGGAATCGACCTCAAGCCCGAGGACATCCCCATTAACGACCCGCTGGCCTTCAGGCTCATGCAGGGCAGGCTCCGCCTGTGCGAAACCGACCTGGACACGCAGAGCACCGCGGTCCTCAACATGGACGGTTTGTTCCAGGTCGAGGGCGCGCTGTATGTGAGCTTGTTCTCCCGCATGCCCCCGACGACGTTCGCGCATGTCGTGGCCTCTATCGCGCTCAACCGCCCCGGTCCTCTGGAGTCGGGCATGGTCGACGACTACGTAGATGTGGCGTCTGGCCGCAAGCCCGTGCACTACTACGACGACCGCCTGCGCCCCATCTTGGAAGAGACCTATGGCACCATGGTCTACCAGGAGCAGATCATGCAGGTGTCCATGCGCATGAGCGGCTTTTCGGCCGGCAAGGCCGACAAGCTGCGCAAGGCCATGGGCAAGAAGAAAATCGACGTCATGCGCCAGTTGCAGGAAGACTGGAACCAGGGCGCGGTGGACAACGGCTTTTCGCTTGAGATTGCGAAGAAGATCTGGGATGACGCCGAGAAGTTCGCTAAGTACGCGTTCAACAAATCGCATTCGGCGGCCTATGCCATTCTGGTCATGCGGACTGCGTATCTGAAGGCGCATTATCCCTATGAGTTCATGGCAGCCGTGCTCTCGTCGTACATGGGCAATACCGACCGGCTCATCCGCTACATTGCTAGCTGCAAGCATTCGGGGATTGCCGTGCTCCCGCCGGACATCAACTCCTCCAATGCCGAGTTCACGCCTGTGGCCGAAGGCATCCGCTTCGGCTTGGTGGGCGTGCGCGGCATTGGACAGGCTGTGGCCGACGAGATCATCGCGGAGCGTGAGCGTGGCGGGCGTTTCACCTCGCTCCATGATTTCGTGAACCGTGTGGATGCCAAGTGCTACAACCGCAAGGCGCTCGAAGCCCTTATCAAGGGCGGCGCTTTCGATTCGACGGGCTATACGCGTCGCCAGCTGATGTACTTCGTGGAAGAGACGCCTCTGCTCGACAGCGCCTCCAAGCGCCAACGCGACCGCGATGCCGGCCAGGTGAGCATGTTCGACATGTTTGCCGAGGACGTTGACAGCGGCTTTTCCGACGAAGTGCCGCCGCCCGATGGGGTGGAGTGGCCCAAGCGCCAGAAACTCGCCTTCGAGAAGGAGATCATGAAGATTTACGTATCGGAGCATCCCCTGTCACCATACGAGGCGATGATCTCGACGATGACGAAGTTCCAGATAGGAGAGCTTGCCGACCGTACGCAGGACATCAAGTCGGCGGTGTTTGTGGGAATGGTTTCTGCCGTGGTCACAAAGCTGACGAAGACGGGCAACCGCATGGCCACGTTCACGCTCGAGGACACCACCGGATCGGTCGAGTGCATCACCTTCAAGTATTCCGATATGGCCGAGGCCATCGTCGAAGACGCCATCGTCAAGGTAAAGGGCAAGTTCGAGCATGGCGACCGCGGAAACCAGATCATCGTCTACGAGGCCGAAGGCATAGAGCTTTCCGAAGATGCGCTTCACCCGCTGCAAATGGAGCTGCGCGTGCCGTCGAGCGATTTTGACCAGGAGCGCGTGGCGCGCCTCAACCGTATCCTGAGTTCGTATCCCGGGCGCGATTCCGTTGCCATCCTCGTGCTGCAATCCGATGGTCGCAAGTTCCGCGCCGAGCTTCCTGTGACGGTGGACTCGCGCAACGTCATCTTGCGAAGCGAGGTCCAGGACCTGTTCGGCGTCGCGCCGCTCGTAAAGGGATAAGCGGGCGGCAAGACATCGAGGTGGATTTAACGCGTTATATAAACCGACTTATGTTTGATAGTCAGGAAAACTGGCCAAATTTTTGTAACAGTACTCGGGTTCAAAACTCGTAATCAAACATAAATCAAAATTTATATCAATATATTTATCCTGATATGCCATAAAGAGCTATCGTGCCAGTTTTGGCTCGGTTAAGATTTGCGTATGGTTGAAATCAGCATGCATACCTTGGCTTTGAGAGTCGCCTATCGTGGGGCGGCGTTTTCGGGGTTTGCGCGGCAGCCTGACCAGCTCACGGTGCAGGGCGAGCTGGAAGATGCTTTGCGCATGCTGCTGCGCCGCGAAGTGGAGACGACGTGCGCAGGTCGCACCGACGCGGGAGTGCATGCAATCGGCCAGGTTGTGAGCTTCGATGTTTCGTCGGACGAGCTTGCCGAGCTTGATGCTCGCGACGAGGGTTCCGGGCGCGTCCGCTTCGCCAGCCTCAAGCGTTCGCTTAATGCGATCACGCACGATGATATTTCCGTGCGTGAGGTGTGGCAGGCCGCCGACGGCTTTTCCGCTCGCTTTGATGCGAAAGCGCGCGAATACCGCTACTTCTTGTCAGTTGGCACCACGCCAGCGGTGCTCATGCGCGATTTCTGCTGGCAAGTACCCGGATCGGCAGCAGGCCTCGATATCGACGCGATGCGTCGAGCATCGCGTTGCCTCATCGGTGAACAGGACTTCAAGAGTTTTTGCCGTGCGGTTTCGGCTGTGGACAAGCCCACGTGCCGCAATCTCATGGAGGTGTCGTTTTCTACCGAAGAGGTCATGGGCGAGGAGCTGCTGGTCATCCGTGTAGTGGGCAGCTCGTTTTTGCACTCGATGGTGCGTACAATCGTGGGAACGCTCGTGGATGTGGGGCGTGGCAGGCGCTCGGAGGAATGGGTGGCTGAAGCTCTAGCTGCACGGGACCGTGCAGCGGCGGGGGAGTGCGCTCCGGCGCAAGGCTTGGTGTTCTGGGATGTGCGCTATGAATAGGCAAAAGACATCAACGACAGCGCAAAAGACTGCCGAAGAGCAATCGACTCATCGGGCAAATCGAGGCGATGAGCACAAGCCAAGCCTGGTGCCCGGTCAGTTTTCTTTCGTCTGCGAGAGCCTTGATGGAAAGCTGTGCCTGTTCGAAGATGCCGACGGGCATCTGGCTGTCGTGCGCACCGATCGTCTGGTGTAGTTTTTGGTGTGCTAGCCCGTGCAGCGCATCCGTGCCCGCGTTTAAAGGTGGAATTGTGTTGCCATCACGCATTTCTTGACAAACGAAACCACAAAGCACAGAATACTGTCTCGCGCGAAAGCGCACATACACGTGGGGATGTAGCTCAGCTGGGAGAGCATCACGTTCGCAACGTGGGGGTCGTGGGTTCGAATCCCATCATCTCCACCACGTAACACCAGGTCAGAGTGCGAATTCTGGCCTTTTCTTTTTGCGTGACCAACATGGTGACCAACATCTGACCAACATTTTACCAACAAGACCTTCGAAAAGTTGTTCAAAAACGATGCCGAAAACGGCGTCGACTGGCAATGCCAATGTGGAAAACTTTCTGCTCCCATCACGGCGGCAGCAATGCTTCCATGATGCTGTGTGCATAGGTGCCATCATGCTGTAAGCAGCGCGGGGCTTGGTGCCAGTATCGTGGTACCTGTATTCTTATTAGACTCCTTTACAACTGTTAGAACTCCGTCGCGCTCCGACGCGCGATCGTAGCGGGGAACGGTGCCGCCCAAGCCGAAAAGCGGCCTCCGCGATGTCACGTTTTGGCACATGTCGCGACTGTTTCGGCACATAGCGCGACTGTTTTGGCACAAAACCCGCACAGCGCCCGATAAATGAAGTAACCTCTGCCGCATCAGAGAACGGGGAAACGGAGCAGGCCATGGGCGAACTTGACACGAGGGACACGGCAAAGAACCGGGCGAGGATAATTTCCCTCGCCGAGGCGGCGAAGATCATCGGAACGTCTTATCCGACCGCCGTGCGGTTGGCAGAGAGCGGCGAGCTCAAGGCGTTCAGGATCCGGAGCTCCTGGCGGACGAGCGACGCGGCCTGCGACGAGTTCATTCGCCAGCAGTTCAGGCTTCAGGCGCTCAAGTGCCAGTCAAGGGTCCAGGAAAAGTAGCAGATGGATCCCTTTGCCCGCTATCCGTCCTGCACGTACACCACGATGCAGGACGGCCTGATCGTCGAGCTCATCGCGCGCAAGGTCGGGCGGAACGGCTGGGCCGTCATGGCGGCGCTCTGCCACAGGGTCTACAGCGACGGCAAGCTCGGCAGGGTGTCTGCCGAGGAGCTTTCGAGAAGCTTCAAGCTCACGCCGCGACAAGTGGCCCACGGGATGGAGGAGCTGCGGGGGAAGGGCGTCATCGCCCCGGTCGTCCGCAGGACGGCCGACGGGCTGTGGGTGGCGGACCGGTCGAGGCTCGGCCACGTCGCGCAGTACCGCATCGCAGAAGACGTCTGGTCGTCGGTCGCGCTCAGGCCCGACAGCGACGAGGGGCCGCGTTAGCCGATTCTGTCCCCTCTGATAAAGTCAATATAAAAATCGACGATTGGGGCAGCGGTGGGAATCCTGGACCAAAACGGGACAGGATTCCCACCGCAGCCCCATCTGTCGATTTTTATGGTAGCGGTATCACCCCTGGCGCGCCTCGGAGGCATCCGCGGCGTCCCGAGCAGAAACCCCGCGCAAGCGCGGGTCAGCGGCATACAGGCTGCGGTTGCATCGGGAGATGCCGGACACGGAGCGGCCCGGGCGGGTCAGGGGTGGCAACCCCTGCAAGTGCCATGAATTCATTTTTGTAATACATGGCGAAACTTGCTCTCACGACGCGAACCGCAGGGACGCGTTGGTTTTGTCTAGAGCAAGTTTCGCCAGAGCCGCTATTAACTCGTTCCGGCACTTGCCGTGCTGCCGCCCCAAGCCCGTCCCCCCATGCGCACGAGCGCGGCATCTCCCGATGCAACCGCAGCCCAGGGGCTGCTGGCCCGGCCCGTTCTCGCGGCCGGGGCCGGGCCGTCAACGTAAGGCCGTGCGGCGGCCCGCCCCCGCTCGGGCGCCGAAAACAGATCCGTTTCCCGAACGATGAGCGCAGCTGTTCATGTAAACTGTCTCAAACGGCGTTCCAGAGGTGAGGACGTGCAACATGGCCAAACGCAGCATCAAACGAAACAGCAGGGCCGTCGCCCTTCTCGCGTGCATCGCGCTCGCGATCGCGCTCCTGCCCGCCACGGCGTCCGCGGAAGGCGGGCCGGAGGCCGGCATGCCCCTCGCGACATCCACCCCCGATCGCGCCGCCACCATTGTGGCAAGTGGAAATTGCGACTACGACCTGACGTGGACCCTGGACGACAGCGGGACCCTGACCATCAAGGGCGAGGGCGCGATGGATGGCTATACTGCAGAGACTGCGCCATGGAAAGACAGCGCGGATTCCATCAAGGCCCTCGTCGTCGGCAGCGGCGTCATTTTTATCTCTAAGCCTGCGTTCGACGGCTGTAGAGCCCTGAAAGACGCTTACTTACCACCGCGGTTGAGTCATATCGAAATCAGCAGTAACCCGACGTTACATTACGCATGCGGCGACGGCGTCTATTATTCCCTTTCCTCGGACGAAACGACGCTGACCATCTCCAAGATGGGCGAGGGCACGGGCAAAATGGATGATTACGCCTACGAATTCGACTATCAAGCGCCGTGGTATAGAGCCCGCGAAAGCATCACGAAGCTTGACATCGGCGACGGCGTGACGAGCATCGGGAGCTATGCATTCTATGAGTGCGAGAAGCTCCGATATAGTAGAGATTTTAGTCAATTGATCGTCATCCCGGACAGCGTGGCTAGCATCGGGGACAATGCGTTCTACGGATGTAGTAGAATCGTAGCAGTGGGGATCGGGGATAGTAGTACGAAGACCCCGTCCCGCGTCACCTCCGTCGGGAACTACGCGTTCGCCTTCGGAGGCGCAGAGCCCCACGAAATCTCTATCGACACTTATGCGGAGCACACTTATGCGGGGCAGCCGATCACGTTCGGTATTAACTGGAGCGACGACGCGGACGTCATTTGGCTATGGAAAAAGATCTCCGCTGAGGCCCAGCCGTCAGGTGGCGGCACCGTCACGCTCGCCGGAGCTACGGCCGCTGGCGATGACTTAATATATTTCTCCGGCACCTCCGCCACCCTGACGGCCGCGCCCAGCGAGGGCTACGTCTTCGCCAACTGGACGGACGAGAGCGGCAAGGTAGTCGAGGACGAAGACGGGAAGGCGGTCGGGGCAACCTACAAATTCAAAGTCAACGCCGACCGCACCCTGACGGCGAACTTCAAGCTCCCACTGACCATCACGGCCAACGACCAGGCCTGCGAATACAACGGGCATAAGCAGGGCCCGGGCGACAAGGCATATGACGATGCGGCGGAGATCGCCAAAGTGGTCACGGTGGAAGGCTTGCAGGGCGAAGACGCGCTGTCAAGCGTCACAGTAGACGGCCAAGGCGCCGACGTCGGCGAGTATGCGCTTGTGCCCTCCGCCGTCCAAATCGGCATGGGCGGCGCGCTCACGGAGAAATATGCCATCACTTACGTCCCAGGCAAGCTGGCCATCGCCCCGGCCCCGCTGACCGTCGCCACCGGCTCCGCCACCAAGGTCTACGACGGAAAGGCGCTCACCAACTCCGAGGCCTCGATAACGGGCCTCGTGAACGGCGAGACCGCCACCGTGGAGGCGACCGGTTCCCGGACCGAGGTCGGCAGCTCGGCCAACACCTGCTCCATCAAGTGGGGCACCGCCAAGGCCGGCAACTACGCCGTGACGGAGAGGCTCGGCACCCTGACCGTCGAGGCGGCACCCGCGAAGAAGGGCACGCTCACCTTCGACCTGGCCGGCGGCACGCTCGACGGCAAGACCGGCAAGATCACCATAGAGGCCAACGTGGGCGACACAATCAAGCTGCCCGGCGCGCCGACGAGGAAGGGCTACGCCTTCAAGTACTGGAAGGGATCTGAGTACGCGGCAGGTGCCGAGTACAAGGTCGAGGGCGATCACGCCTTCACCGCCGAGTGGGTCGCCGTCCACACGGTGACCTTCGACGCGAACGGCCACGGCAAGGCGCCCGACGCGCAGACCGTCGAGCACGGCAAGAAGGCGAAGAAACCCGCCAACCCCACGGCTGACGGCTACACCTTCGGCGGCTGGTACAAGGACAAGGCGTGCAAGCAGGCCTACGACTTCTCCAAGCCCGTGACCTCCGACGTCACGCTGTACGCCAAGTGGACGAAGAAGTCCTCCTCGGGCTCGGGCACCTCTCCCAAGACGGGAGACCCGCTGGCAGGCGCATTCGCGATTGCGCTCGCCCTGGCGGCCGCGTCGGCCCTGGCCCTCGCGGCGTCCAGGCGCAGGAGCCGCGGAGAGCCCGCC
>JAFRJC010000036.1 GCA_017432445.1 Eggerthellaceae bacterium
GACACCGCGCCGCCGGCAGGAGCGGGGCGTTGAGGTCGGAAAAGAGCGTGCCACATAAGCAAGAAAACGTGCTAAACATTCAAAGTCTCCTGCGACACTGTGCCGCTGGCAGAAGCGGGGCGTTGAGGGCGGAAAAGCGCGTGCCCGCCGGTGGGAAAAACGCGCTAAACCGCTCCGCCCTTCTGCCGGCGCGCGTGAAAGCGCGCTAAACCCATCGTCCCGCAAGGCGGACCCGCTGGAAAACGCGCTGAACCCGCCGTTTCAGCCCCACGCTCCAAACCAAGCGCGATGCCGTCCTGGGTGCCACGCTCCCAAACCAAGCGCGCTGCCGCCCTGGGCGCCACGCTCCTAAACCTAAAAACCTGACCTGGCTGAACTATGCGTAGCATATATCAGGCAAGTTGGTCACGCGGCAATCAGATGATGCGCTAGATTGCGCGCCCAAACAGAGGCAACCCAAACAGGCAGCCAGGCGGTGGTACGCGCGATCGAGCGCGCTTACGCCGCAACTGGGGACGTTGCCCCTGCCACCACATCCCATGCATAAAAAACCTGGCTGATATGCACTGCATAATCAGCCAGGTTGGTCACGCGGCAGTCAGATGATCCGCTGGATTACACACCCAATCGGCGGCAATCCAAGCAGGCAATCAAGGTTGGTCATGCGGCAGTCAGATGATCCGCTGGATTACACACCCAATCGGCGGCAACCCAAGCAGGCAATCAAATTACGTGATGCGGTTCTTGGCGCCCCTCTTCGTACTGAGGCCGCACTTCTTGTGCGTGAACGTGCAGCCGGCATAAGCCTTCACCGCGCCCGTCTTGTTCTTGCCAAAGACGAAGTTGGAAATCTTGCACGTGCACCTTTTCTCAATACGGATTCCGAATCCCCCATTGCCAGTGACCCGGTTTTTCTTGCCCGACTTTACAATCAGCGAGCCGCGGCTCTTCAGCGAGATGCCGTTATTCGTTGCAGATGTGATGTAGTTGTTGCTTCCGGACAGGTAGACGACCGCCCGGTTGTCGATCGTAATGTTGTTGTTGCCAGCCCTGGTGAAGGTGTTGCCGCTCCCGATGTACGCCACAGCCTTAGAGCCGGCGACGCGCAGGTTGGTTGCGCGATTCTTAACGACCTTGTTCCTGCCGTTGCCGTTGAACTTATTGTTGGCAATACCTTTCACGACTCCATTAGCGGCGATGCTCAGGCCGTTGAGCTTGTTGTTAGATACCGTGTTTTTGGCGAACGTGCTGGAGATGCAGCAATTCTTGTCAATGTACACGCCGTTCACGCCGTTGCTCTCGATCGTATTGCTCGTGACGGTTTTCATGTAGCAATGATTCTGGCCATCGCCGGCAATATCGGTGCTTATGCCATGCCCCTGGTTATTCTTAAGCGTGTTGCCGGAGATGATATCGATGTCGGCGTGACTCAGGTTGATGCCAGATTGCTTACAGGCGCTTGCAGTGCAATTAGTGACAGAATAGATACGAGCGCCTCCTGCAGCTGAAATTGCAGATCCGCCTTTCCATTTCTTCGTTTTTGAGTCTTGTATGCCAGTGATGCCCGTCACTCTGCAGTTGTCCACTTTCGCGTTCTTAGTTCCCGTGCCCATCGCGACAATGCCATAGACTTGCGCATTCTTCACGTCAGCATTTCTGATAGAGCCGTTCGTTGCATCGGAGAACGTGGCACTGCCGAAGCGCAGGCCGTAGTATGCCATGTTCTTTCCGTCGTACGTTCCGCCGTACAAAGAGCCGTACACCCAGAAGAACTGCGTGAAGTTGCTGGACGTCGTGGGGTAGAACGAGGAGCTGGCTTCAGCCACGAAGATGACGTTTTTGGGGACTACGAGCTTCTTTGGCATGGCGTAAGTGCCTGCAGGGGCGTACACGATCCAGGGTGCGGCCGCGCTTGCTCGCCCGCCGGCTGTTGCAAGCTGCTCTTCTATCGCCGATGGCGTGGATGCAACAAGGATGCACTGGTCTTGGACCTTGAACAGATTCTGAGCCGCAACCAGGTTGGCGCCCTTGCTCGTCGTTTCTGCCGTGGTAACATCCGTCGACCCAGCCGCAAGGCCATCTTGTGCTAGGGCTTGTGCGCAGGGGCAAACAAGCAGGGCAGTGGCAATGGCGAGCGCCAGGAGCAGATGATGCTTCCTTGGGAATCGAACCGTCATACGCGTCCCTTCCTACTGGGGTTCCCGTCAACGTGTCCTATATTATAATGCAGCTTGGCTTACGGACGAGCAGGGGTCATTGATTCGACATGGGCAGAGGGGCCGAATTGGAGGGAGAGCGCACACGCAAGGGGAGCTTCATGGCCCTGGTGGCCATCGTCCTGCTCATGCTCCTCTCTATAGCGCCTTCATCAGCTTTTGCTGACCAAAACGATGAGAGAATTGACGTCCTCTTCGTGGGGAACAGCTACACGTATTCCAACGATGCTGGCGTGGCCGAAATGCTCAACACGATAGCGGCGGCGAATGGCAGGACGGTGAACGCCCAAAAGGTTGCGTATGGCGGGGCGTCGCTGTCGAGCTATGCCAGCTCGCTGGCGAGCTCGTCCAAGGCCAAGAGCACGTTCGAAAACGCCCTGGCCAGCGAGAGCTGGGATTACGTCGTGCTCCAGGAGCAGACGAAGAACTCGATTCTCAACCCGACGCGCATGTACTGCTCCATCGACGTTCTCGTCAACAAGATTCGCTCTGCCTGTCCGGGCGCCCACGTGCTCTTGTACATGACCCCGGGGTACGCGGACGGGAAGCGCACCGTCGTGAACGGCGTTTCCAGGCGGCTGAGCATCTCCGAATTCCAGGCGTACGTGCAGGGCTATTACGCTTCGGTCGCCGATCGCCTTAGCCTTCGGACCGTGCCCGTGGGGCTCAGCTACCTGAAGTGGGCTTCGTGCGGGACGGGCGTGGATTTATATGGCTCCGATCGCAAGCACCCATCCCCGGCAGGCTTCTTCCTCAGCGCGTGCTGCTTCTACTACACGATCTTCGGCGATTCGCCGGCGCAGGCAGTTATCGGCCTTGACGGTCTCGACCAGCAGGTCCAGGAGCAGATGTTCGCCGTGGCCCGCACGCGGGCGCTCACCCTCGATCCGGCAACTGTCGTGCTCGCCGTTGGAAGCACCGCGAAGGTGGTCTGCAACGTTCCATACATCGGGGAAGACACTGCGCAGGGGAGCGGTACGACTGATCCGCAGCCGACTGACGGCTCTGGTGATAGTCCCGCTGGAAACGGCGACTCCTCTACCGGAGACACTCCCGCTGCAGGCGACGGAAACAATCCCCCAGGCGACGGCAATGGCGATGGCGGCGATCCCGCGGGCAACGGCAATGGCGATGGCGGCGATCCCGCGGGCGACGGCACAAACCCCACCGGAGACGGCACAAACCCCGCGGGCGACGGCAACGGCCATAGCGACCCCGATAACAACTCCCCGGAACCGCAGGGCGATACTTGGACGCTTCAAAGCCTCGATCCCGTAATCGCCTCGGTCGCACAGGACGGTACCATCAAGGCCGTGCGCCAGGGCAAGACGACCGTCTTCGCCCAAAACGACGCGGGCGATCGGGTCTTCTGCTACGTGTCAGTGGAAAGCGACGAGCTGCTGCGAGACAAGCTGATCCTCGAAAAGAGCATGCTATCCCTCGTCGCCGGCGAAAGCGCAACCATGACGCCCAAGGTGAGCGAATCTTTGGGGGCATACAAGCTCAAGTGGTCCTCTTCCGACAAGACCACCGCTCGGGTCGATGTGCTGGGCACGGTCATGGGTCGCAGGGCCGGCACTGCCGTCATCACGGTGACCGACACGAGATCCGGCCGTTTCGCAAAGCGCACGGTCAAAGTCAAGCTTCCCGTACCGACTGGGCTCAAGGTTGTCAACGACACAAGCAAGCTCAACGGCAAAAAGGTCGCATCGATGAAGCTGACCTGGAAATCCGTGCCGAGGGCGAAACTCTACAGGGTGTACCGCTCGATTGGCGGCGGCGACTATCGCTACATCGCTTCCACCAAGAAGACGTACTTCCAAGATAAGAAACCGCTGGCAAACAAGATCGTTTCGTACAAGGTCCAAGCTGTCGGCGCGCAATCGTCGCTCAATAGCACGAAGAGCGATCCCGTAAGCGGCATCCGCCTGACCAGGCCCAGCCTCAAGGCGAAGCGCATGAGCGCGGCCATAAAGCTTTCCTGGAGCAAGAACAAGAAGGCCGACGGCTATATCGTGTACCGCGCCACGGGAAAGCATGGCTCGTACAGGAAGCTTACGACGTTGAAGTCCAACAAGCTGACTGAATGGAAAGATGGAAGCATCAAGAAGGGCCGCACGTACCGCTACAAGGTGAAGTGCTATAGAAAGGTCGGCGGAAAAACCTTCTACAGCATCTATTCAAAGCAGGTTGCCAGGCAAATCCCGCTCAAGGCGTCAAAGGCCACGACGAAGAAAGCCGCCAAGGGCACAGCCAAAACCAAGGGCAAGAACCGTCTGATCGCGGGTTAGCGGGAGGCGCTCGACCAAAGCCCACGGCACTGCGGGATGAACGAGTCGAAGCCACGAGCCGACGAAACGGCTAGAAGAAACGACCAAAAATCGCCCCAAACCCATCGCGCGAATGTGGCGGAAAAGGATGCATTCGGCCTTTAAGCTGGCATTCGATGCTATTCGTTGCTAAAATCCATAGTCACTATTCCCAATTTGGACCAGGCATCGTGGACGAGACCAACCGAGCAGACATAGAAAGCGAAGTGCAGGAGTACTGCCCCGACAGGCGTACGGCCATCACCGCTATCGCGCTTGCTGCGGGCGGGGTGGCTTTCCAGCTCATGACCCCGTCGGCGGCGTGGGCGAAGTCTGCCCGCGTGCGCAAGAACGTCAAGAGCTACTATCCCATCGTGTACCGCCTCAACGGCGGAAAGCATCCTAAAAAGCAGAAGATGAAGGTCAAGCGCGGAACGTATATCTCCGTCTCGCAGCTGAAGAAACCCACTCGCAGGGGATACAAGTTCGTCGGCTGGTACACGAACAAGAAGCTCACGCAGAAGGCGCGCAAGGTATACGGCCGGGGGCTTCGCACCAGCCGCATGCTGTACGCGAAATGGAAGCTTACAAGCTACCGCGTCTCATACGAGCTGAACGGCGGCACGGCACAGGACAAGCTGCCGACGCGCTATACGGTCGAAACGGGGCGCATCGCCCTCGGCGCGCCTGTGCGCAAGGGCTACGCGTTTGCAGGCTGGTATGCCGACAAGCAGTTCACGAAGCGCCGTTACGTCATACCTGCCGGCTCCGTTGGCGACAAGAAGTTCTACGCGAAGTGGAACATGTCAACGTATTCCATCACCTACGACCTCGACGGTGGCGTGAAGACACTCGAGCTGCCGTCGACCTATACGGTCAAGTCCTCGATGGTCGTGCCCTTCCCGCCGACGAAAAGCGGCTACCGGTTCGTCGGATGGTATTCGGATGCCGAGCGCACCGAGAAGATATCGTGCATAGAGCCCGGCTCTGCGGGAGACGTCACGCTGTACGCGAAATGGGATCCGGCCACGTATTGGGACGAGCATCTGGATGCCAAATGCACCCGCGTAAACGAGCTCTCGGCGAGCGTCGAAGGCAGCGTGCCGGGCGTCGTGTTCATCACCGACATGCACGTGCCCAGCAACACGCTCGTCTCGCCGTACCTCATCCGCGAGGTGCTTCGCAGAACCGACACGAACATGGTCGTGTTCGGCGGCGATGCCATAAACGGCCAGACCGACAAAACCGATGCAGTAGACATGCTGCGCTTCATATGGGATTCCTTCCCCGACACCGAGGTCCATTTCGTCAGGGGCAACCACGATGCCAACACCGAGGGCTCGAACGTCAGCTCCAAGCGCAAGATCACGGCCGACGAGTTCCTCGAGCAATTCGCCGGGAAAAACGAGGACAGGGAAAGCGGCTCGCTGGATTGCTGCAGGGACGACTCGGAGCACAAGGTCCGCTACATCTTCATGGACAGCGGAGCGCCGAATTCGGCCTACGTGACCACCTTGCAGCTTGCCTGGCTCAAGGACAGGGTCTTGGAACTGGAGGAAGGCTGGACGGTCCTTCTGTTCATTCACCAGTTCTTCAAGATGTACCCCGGCTACGATGCGTGCGGCAAGCTCATCAAGCGCCTGCTCGACCAGATCTACGACGACGCCAAAGCCGAAATCGCCGGTGTGATCTCGGGGCATGTTCACCACGACCGGGTCGAGTTCTCCAGCAAGGGCTACCCGATGATCTCGACCGCCTGCGATGCGTATGCCAAGGCGGCCAAGGCGGATGCGTCCATGCGCAGGGTAGGCACCACAACCGAGCAGGCCTTCGACGTCATCTCCCTCAACACCAAGGAGAAGATGGTGTACCTCACGCGCGTCGGTGCCGGCGAGGACCGCGCGTACCGTTACGCAGAAGTTGCAGTCGACCCGGATCCCGGTCAACCCGATCCCGACCCCGGTCAACCCGATCCCGATCCCGGACAGCCCGATTCCGGTGGCGGAGCCTTGCAGGCTGCAGGTGCGCTCTAGGGGCAAGTGCGGCTATCTCCAGACGCAAGTTGCGCCCCCCGCATTCAAACTTGGTCGCAAAATGCACAGCACGAGGAGGCAGATGGCGCCGAAAGCGTATGAGCGCATCCTGGCCTTAGGTTCTCCGTGTGGTATCACGGCCCTCTTGCTCTGGTTTACGAAGCCGCAGTTGGACGACCAGGTTTCGAACGGCATGGTCATCATGAGGTCTGGCAAGGCGGGGAATAATGCATCCATCTCCTTCAAGCCCCAGTCTCTCGCGGTCATGAACACCTCGACGACGTCGCAATCTTCGTCCATCTCAAACACCTGCTTGCCCGGGCGCTTTCGCTGCCTCTTCTTTCTTTGAGCGTCGCCTATCTTCTTTGGGACCTCGAGCTTCATCAGCGGAAGGGGGACCAAGGTGTCGGTGCTGGGCGGAGCTATTCTCGTAATTGGCAGGTTCACGTATTTCGGATCGCCAGCCTCCGCTGCCTCGTTCTTGATGTGGATAACGATATCCCTGCCGTCGGAGCCGTGATGGTATGTGATGTCCTTTCCCTGGGTTGCGTTGGGTATCAGCACGTCAGGGTTTATGGCGAGCAGAGGATACGTGTATACCTCGAATTCGTGGCCCAGGAGGGATAGCTTTACGTCCAGCCTGTTGCCGTCCATGGCGCCGGGCATGAGCCTGGCGATGTCGATCCCGCCCCTGCTTATTGCAAGTCGCTGCGTCCCCTTTCCAGGTTCGGGATTGTTTGGGTTGCTCGTCGTGATAGACCTCCTGTTCATTTGATTCCGAGGCAATTATCTCATTGTTTACGTGGCAATGAACAACGGAAGGCGTGATGCGAAGGTGCTGGCCGAGGTGGCGAGTCCAAGTGATATGCCGTCAAATTGACCAGCCATGCTACATTGTACGGCGCCATCTTGAAGTCTGTAGACTTGAGTGTGCGCGTCTTCGAGCGTGTGAGCCCCGTTCTACGACAGAGCTTGGCTTCTTCGCGATGGCTCGTAGACGTGTAGTTTCGAAGCCTGACAGGTGATGGCAGGAAACCGCAGGAAGCACCATTTGACTTCTGAGCTATTGTTTCGCTGCCGTTATCGACCAAAGCATACGTTTCAGTCGCGTGAGCATATCGTTGTAGGTGACGATATCGGCGATATGGCTATACTGCCTGCAAATGATGTCGAAGTCCCGCTGCTCCTCTTCCGCGAACGCGCAGTTGCCGATGAGCAGGAGGCCCCTTGGGTTCAGGAAGCGCAGCTTCATGCCTTCTGGCAAATGGTCGTGGTAGCGCTTCGTTAGGACGCGCTCGCCTTCCGGACCCCAGTTGAGTAGAAGGTAGATGTACTTCTCGATTTGGGCTATACCGCCGGAGAGCTCCCTGGCGGGGATGTAGCTTTCCCGATAGGGGCTTTGCATGATTAGTCTGCTTTTCGGGAACGCGCGCTTGATCTCGAGAACGTCAACGTTGCCTGACGAATCGACCAGGAGGAAGTCGGGGTACCGTTTTTTGCCGCCGGTGACGTCCCTAATTTCCGCCTTCGGAATCACAGAGACGTACTGCGGGTACAGGGTCGTGAGAATCTCAAGAACCTGCTTCTGCCATTTTTCCTCAGGCCATAGGGCGCCGGAATCGAGCGCTTCCTTCATCATCGCGTAGGAGGTGGCTACGGTTTCCAGCCTGCTTTCGTCGAGGATGTCGGACCTCAACGTGAGCTTCTCGATGGTTGACTTGCGCCTTCTGTCCTTGGCGTGTTCGTATTCGGTCGCGTAGTCTTTTGCCGTATGGAGGTAGTCCGCTATGTAGCTTTCGATCTGCGCCTCGCCGTAATGCTGCAGGAGTTGGGTCGTGGGAAACTCGTTCAAGAGCGCTTCGTAGTCCATTGTGGGAATGGCGTCGTCGCGGCTGCCGCCGATGGCGATTATTTCGGTGTCTTTGTCGAGCATCTTGGAGATTGCCGACATGACCGAGGTGCGCCTGTCGTATCCGACGCCGAACAGCCTGTGTTCGAGCTTGATGGTGCTGTCCAGTAGGACGGTTTGGTCTATGTCGAAGATCTTTCCGGGGACGGCATAGTATTCATCGCCGAATCTGGGGTTTACGGTGGCGAAGCGGAACACGAGCAGCTCTCGATCCACGTCGATCTCGACAAGGTCATCGGGCGTAAAGTGGAACACCCAGCGTATCGTGATCTTGCTGGTCTCTGGGTGGTCGTCCTCGCACGTTTCGGGTTTGCTGTCGTCCGGATTGGGGCTTTCGCGTTTACCCTCCGAATCAAATCCGAGCTTGGCCAGCACTTCCTCGAAGCGCCAGCTGGGCGTGTATTTGAGAAGAACCTCTTCGGCTTGTTGAATGAAAGGCATTCCCATTACGGGCCTCCGTGCATTAGGATTTATCCATGTGTCATTGTACGGCCCGATTCACTCGCTTGAATCCTTGGGGTGCTCAAATCCTTCAGGATTATTATGAGAAGGGCTGGATGGTCATCCGATACGCTAGACAAGGTGGCGGCGATGGTATTAGAAGAGGCGACGATAGATAACTTTAGAACCCTGGTTGGACAGACGATCAAGCTGAACCGGAAGATGACATTCGTGGTCGGCGAGAACAATCTAGGGAAAACGAACTTCCTCGACTTCATTGGCCTTCTATTCGGCAGGACATCGATTCCCGAGGGGGATTTCCGGGATCCCTCAAAGCCTATTACGTCCACTTTCAAAATGAGGCTGACGCAAGACGAGATAGGATTGCTCGGGGACGTCTGCGATATCGGCGACCCGTTCACGGTAACGGTGAAGATGACCGCCGACACGCCCGATTCTGATATGGAGTTCATGCATGCCGAGTCGGGCGAACCGATCCCTGGGAAGCTCATCAGACGATTCAACGTGTTCCGCTACTCCTCGACTAGCTCGGACGCATCTAACCTGAACTTCGGCAAAGAGCGGGGGGTCGGAAAAGTGCTAGCTCGGGGACTGTCGATCTACCAGCAGCGCCACGGCAAAACAACGGCGGACTTCCTGAACGTGGAGGAGTTCTCCGATTTGATGAAGTACCTCAACGACACTTTCGGGAGCCTGCCCATCTTGGGCGATTACGGGATGCACGTGTCAATCGACGAGACCGATGCGGACGCCCTTGGCTCTGCCATCACTCTCGCGGATGGCAACGACCTGCATTTCAGGCGCGTGGGAAGCGGGGTGCAGTACGTCGCGATGCTGCTGCTTTCCATCGTGGAGGGAATGATTAAGATGGGCGAGCGACGTCTGGCCGAGGCCATCGTCGAGAATGACGACGGGAAGAGGAGCTTCAGCTGCATAATCTCCCTTGACGAGCCCGAAGCTCATCTGCATCCCTACATGCAACGCAGGCTGGTCAAGGCGCTCTCCAGCGTGTCGGAGGGGGAAGACGAAGCGTTCAACGCCCTGCTCAAGGATTTCTTCGGCGTAGACAAGTTCGCGGCACAAATCGTGATCGCAACCCATTCGCCTAACATCCTCCGAAAGTCACACGAAGAGATCGTCAGGCTCTTCGAATCCGAAGCGGGGGGCGTCGAGGTCGCCAACGGTGTCGATGTTGCGCTCGACTTCAGCGCGGGGAAGCACTTCGTCGACCGGTTTGAATTCGTCCGCGAAGCCTTTTTCGTGAAAAGCGTGCTCATTGTAGAGGGCCCGAGCGAGGCATCGGCGTTGCCAAGGATGGCTGAAACTATGGGCATCGACGTGGACGATTTCGGCCTCCTCGTGCTTCAGGTAGGAGGCCAGGGATCGATATCGCCGGCATGCAAGCTCCTCAAGGCGTTCAAGATCGAGTGCATGTCGGTGGAGGACAGGGACGACGGGTCGGCTGTATTGGCCGGTGATTCGATAACGACCGAGAGGCGGGATTTCGAGGAAGAGATCGTCGACGCCCTTCTCGACAACGACCGCTTGGACATCTTCCTCGACGTGCTCGAGCAATACGGCCAGGACCCGAAGAAGCTGGTGGTTCAGAAAGGTTCGCTGAACAAATACGCCAAGAAGATCGGCTTCGACGAGTTCGGGGTGGACGTAAAGCTTTCAGACCTCCTGGTTGAGGGCAAGATGCAGAAATCGGCCGAATCGAAGGCGCTCATGTACACCTGGCTGAGCAAGGAGAAGTCCGGCGTTCTGGGCGCGGTTGTCGGAGGCCTGCTTCCGATCGAATGCATACCGTTATGCTATCAGTCGGCAATAAAGGCCTCGGCCTGCATCAAGGAGCCTGTAAGCGGTGGGCGGTCATGACTGGGGCGGCCTATCTGCGATGCAGGCATAGCGGTGACGCGTCGCAGCTCGCAGTCATCGATTCCGAGGAGCGGCGAGTATACGTGACCGCTCCGGCGGGATACGGCAAGACGAGGACCATGACAACTAAGGCCATTCAGCTTCTCGTCACAGGTGCCGTCCCCTATCCCAAACGGATCTTGTGTCTCACGTTCAGCGTGAACGCAGCGAGGGGGATGCGAGTTTCGATATCAGCGGCGTTGGACGAGCTGGCTCCCAGGGAGATGGGGGCCAGGCCAATCGACCGAAGCCGTCTGCTCGTAGCCAACTACCATGGGCTTAGCCGAATGGTCATCAGGATGTGGGCGAGGGCGATCGGGCTTTCGAGGGCGCTGCTCGACGCCTTGAGAGTCGTCGACGATGTCCGGGCAAAGAAAGCCGGTTCGAAGGGGCGCTATATCGGCGAAGCCGAATTGAAGACGATCGACGAATTCTGCTCGGCGCTGACGCGTCGCGACGTCGCGGCGTTCGACTCCCTGATTGGTTCGTACATGCAAATCGTGCTCACCTCGCTCGTGCCTCGAGGTCTGATGACGTACAACGGCCTGCTCGTCCTAGCCGTTAATTTGCTGCAGAGCGTCCCGGCGGCACGTGAGCACCTGAGGATTCTTTATCCGTGCGTGATTGTGGATGAGGCGCAGGACATGAACCTCCTACACTGGAGGCTGCTGAACCTGGTTCAGAGCGATTCGGGCAGGTTGCTGATGTTCGGGGACCCGGTGCAGAGGATTTACGGCTTTCTAGGGGCCATTCCGAGGCTCGAGGCTGTCTGCGAAAGAGATCTCGGGACTGTGCCCATGGCGCTGTTGATGAGCCACCGCTTTGAGAGCGATAGCTGCGTCGGGAGGGTCGAACGCTGCGTTCGGGCTGCGGCATCTGGGTTCGCTACGCAATCGCCTGTGGCAGCCGGCGAGGTTCAGGTGCTTATCGCGGGCGACGAGATCGCCGAGGGAGCGTTGGCGGCGAGGCTCGCGAATTATGTTGCGAACAACTCAGCTGGGGATGTGGCGATTCTGTTCAGGACGCGCTCGTGCAATTCGGCGGATGGCGCGCGATATGCGCTTAGGTCCAAGGGAGTCGGCTACTTCGACGGTCTGTTAGACGAGAACGATCCTGAGTACGATGCGTTCAACGAATTGTGCATCCAGGTAGTTGAAGACAATGCTGGCAACAGCCAGCTGTCTTGCAGGGAGGCGGGCGGGCTTCTCGAGAGGATGATCGACGAGACGCAACGTGCGCGCTTCGTCTGCGGGGAGGCGTACGTTCTCCTTCTGGGCGCCTTCAAGCGGCAGCTGGCTACCGAGTTCAGGCATATCGATCCTGCCGAGCGGTACGACCTGGTGTATAGGACCTTTTCGGAGCATGCGTTGAGGAACGCGGCAGGGTATCTCGACACGAGGATATCCTTGATGACCGTGCACGCCGCCAAGGGGCTTGAGTGGGATACCGTAATCATCCCCGATATGCAGCAATACGGGTTTCCGGGCGGTCGCTTCTGCTACAACTGTGCAGTTGATGAGGGTGCGAGCGCGATTGCGGGAGGTCGAAACTGCGTGCTCAAGGATTGGCAGAATCCCCCAAGCGGATACGGGGACGAGTTGAACGTTTTCTATGTGGCAGTTAGCCGCGCGCGGAAGAGCTTGTATTTGGGCATTGCCGATACGAGGGTAACGGGAAGAGGCGCAGTTCGGCAAACGCTCAGGTCGTGTCTCCTGCAGATTCCGGGCTTGAAGCTAAACCGCTTCGACGATAGCAGCTTTCAGTGGGGCGACGGTTGGTGATCGAGCGCCGATTGGTGGTGAGCTCGGGTTCGAGGGGCGCTGGGTTTTGTGAGACACGCTTTCGTGATTGCATATTGCGTGTCTTGACTGAAAGCCCATCGTTGCAGGTATGTGCACAATACTATTCGTCAGGAAGGCTTCGAGTCAAACGGGGGGAACTGCTTAGATTTACAACTAGGCGATTGATTGTAATGCCGACTTGCGCTTCGCCGCCCAACAGCTCGCGCTGGGCCGAAAACGACGAAGGCCCGACGCAAATGCGCCGGGCCAACGCCAGAAAGGAGACCGTTGCCGCTAAAGGGCAATGAGTATCGCCAAGATGGGTAGAACGATAAAGGACGTCATGGTCGCGCAGCCCGCATTGGCTTCGGGCGGCTTGCCAGCCGGGCTGCCGTCAAGCCCGTCCTCGCACGTGGCCTTTTCCACGACGATGCCGGTAGTCACGTCCTGCGGATCCAGGCCGCCGCTGCCGTTGTAGTCGAGGAACCTCATCGCTTCACCTCGACCTCTATGCGGACGATTCCGCTTTCCTGCCAGGTGCCCGCACGGTACTCCCCACGCGACCGGAGGTTGCCGATGACGTTGGATTTCTCCGTGAAGCCGCCGTACCCGCGCTTCCTCCAGGGCTTCACCTTGCAGCTCCCGTCCTGGTAGTACTCCCGGATTTCCGCGACGCCGACCTCGATGAACGCGCGCTTGAACTCCCGCTGGTCCGGGGGAATGAGCGTTATCGGCAACGTGTCCCCCTGGCGGACGCGTCCGCTTCCGGCTGCGACGCCGCCCGGAGCTTGTGCGGTAGCCGCCTCGGCCCTTGCCGTCTCGGGGCTTGCGGCCCGCGCTTTCGGGATGGCGTTCTCGCCGAGTGCGTCGTAGGCCCTGTGGCACTCCCGGCATAGGAACAGGAACGTCTCGCCGATAGGATCGTGCGCCTCGACCACCTCCCGCTCGAAGGCGTCAAGGTCGCCTATGTGGTAGCCGTCGCCAACACGGTACTTTTCCAACGCTTCGCGCACTATCGCCTTTCGGTCCCTGCCGTGGACGTGGGCCGCCTCGAGCGCCCCGTTCTCCTTGCCGCAGTGCTCGCAGACGCCGTTGGCGCGCTCCTTGAGCGGCCGGGTCAGGGACTGCACCCTGTTGCGGATGCGCGGCATGAGGAACCGGTCGAACTCCTCCATGGTTCCGTAGAAGCTTGCCATGGTCCTACGCCCCCCTCGCCGCCAGGAGCTCGGGACAATGCGTGCGCATGAACTCGTAGTCCTGAAATCTCGGGAACTCGCGGCCGTTCCTCGCCTTGTAGTACCAGCGCACGGCGTTCTGCAGCCGGCCCGTCTTGCGCTCCCTCTTGTCGGCCCTCAGCTCGGAGAGGGCGGCGAACATCTTCTCGTCGGTGCACACCACGGCGTCGAGGTCGCGGCGAAGCATCCGCTCGGCTGCGCGCGCGTTGCTCATCCTGCAGCTCACGCCCTTGTCCGTGATGCCTTTCTCGGAGCGCTCTAAAGCGTTGCGGAGTTTCGATTCGATCATTTCCGGCGCCTTCCTTATCGGTCGTCGTCTTTCTTGGGGCCCTTGCAGCGGGTTGGCTTGCCGTGCTCGGCGATGTAGTCGATCCGCTCCTGCACCTCGTCCCGGGACAGCCACAGCTTGCCGTCGCGCTTGAAGCCGCCGATGACCCTGTCTATCGCCATCTTCTTCACCCGCGCGCCGCTCACGCCGAGCGCCTCGCTCGCCTCGGCCACGCTCATGAAGTCGGCGGGGTCTATGCGCCTGCGTATGAAGGGGTTGTCTGCGGCTGGCAGGACGTGGTAGTAGTCGTAGAGCTCTTGCGCGAGGTCGATCTTTCCGTTCAGGATGTCGAGCTCGATCTCGGGTATCACCCGCTGGGTGAGCAGCTCCAGGGGGTCGTACTCGGGGGTCTCGCATTCTTCGCCCCAGGCGTCGTAGATGCACTCGCCGAGCGGCTTGACGTACCCGAAGTTGTAGTCCTTCAGGTACGCCGCGGCCACGCCCCACATGACCTCGACGATGACGCTCATGTCCCCGTAGGTCCTGTCGTACCAGAGTGGGCCGCCGATCTCCCCGGGCTCGGGATCCGCGTTGGCGAGCCCTATGCGGGCGAAGTCGGTGAGCTTTAGCGAGTAGACGTCTATCTTGCGGATCTCGTCGTCCTCGATGACGCGCCCGCCTTCCCGGTCGTCGAGGAAGGCGGCCTTGCGCGCGCTGTCCCGGTCCGCGCGGCCGTCCTCGCGCCATGCGGCGATCGCGGCTTCCCTGCCCCCGAAGTCCTCCCAAGTCAGGCCGTCCCAGGCGATCTGGCCGATTGTCGTTTCTTCTATCTTCATGCTTCCTCCCAACTGTTGCTTTAGCAATATATCGAATCCGATGGGGGTATTCTAGCACCGAACTATAGCCGTGGCAATAGTTGGATTCTAGATTTTTTGGAATTGCCTGTTGAGCTGCTGAGACGTTTGTTGTCGAGCGGCCATGAGGTGTCCGGGAGCTCCCTGCGCGTCTATTCGCATGTACGTGTGCCCGGCGGCGGGGCTCGAGCATGCCGTCCCGTTGCCCCCGGCGGTCGAGGTGCAGTTGCGGAACGCTCGGGACCCGGGAAGTCTGCTCGACGGTGGCGGCAAGGAGGCGTCCGCGCGGATCGCCTGATGGCCATCTGTGACGGCAGGCTGTTGCGCGCGTGTCGCGGGAACGCTCGGCATCTGCGCTAGAATGCGGCAGCTACGGGCGCCTCAGCTCTTTCATGAACTCCGACACAAACCCGCCTTCACCTACAATGCCCACAGATGCGAGTGCGATCCAAAACAGCAATGCGAAGAGCAAGCTAAACGGGAAGAAGCAGGCAGCGGTCTGCTCGCGTGCCGCAAAGCTGGCGCCTGGGCTACTTGTGAGATACGAGAACGCAATGGGGCCACCAATCGAAACTAGACTCAAGAAGATTTTCGACCCGATGCCCCTTTTCCAAATCTCCGCAATTGAAGCCGCCAATGCAACAAGGGCAACAATGCTGAGGATTGCGCCGATTATTATTGCAGGATCCAAGATGCGCCTCCACAAAAGCACTAATGAACGACCCGTGGAAACCGACATTCCGATAATCGCCGATATCCGTTTATGTCAGCAATATACCATGCGCGCTTGCTTCGGGCTCTGGCAATGCTATTTTGAGCGGAATGGGTGGATTTGATTGGTTTGGTTGGATTTACTCGGTTTGAGCTATCTGAACCATAGGATTCGGCAACTGGGTGAGTCTCCGGCAGAAGAGCATTGAAGCGGGTGTTGCCCGCATCGTGCGGTATCTGCTCTGTGTTTCGGCTGAGGGTAGGCTGGCGCATTCTTAAAGCTTCGCCGGCAATCGCTGATGGCCAATCTTGTCATACCCGCTATCGCTCTGGAGGCCTCTTACCGCAATGCCTGATGTTGCCATTGGGACAGCTCTCGTGCTTGATCATCCCCATGCTCCTCTCTATCCGGCGCTCCGGCAGTCCCGAGTCGCGCTTCCGTTCAGCCGATCAGCCCCTGGACGCTGCCCGGGCGGTCGCTATTCGGAGCGAAGGAGCTCGACGAGCTCGGCGAACCTGTCGCGCCTCAGCGCGACGGGGTCGGCGGTCGGTCGTGGCATCGGTTTCGGTCGATGCCGAAGAAGCGCTCAGGAAGTTGTGGCTAGCATCTCGTCTGTCCGGTAATGGATTCTACTGGGCGGATGGTGCTATGGGTAGGCTACGGCGAGCGGAGAATGGGTTATTTTCGCCGCTTTTCGGGGGGATGTGGATTCTTGTTCCATTGGGAAAGCGTCCCAATGGAACACTCCGAGAGGCAAAAGAATTGATCTTCAGGACTACCAAATCGCGATAAAGCTGCGGTGTTTACACGGTGCTGCTCCGTTGGGCCCATCTTTCTCGCAGATGTCCAAAACCCGGGCGCAATCGTCCGCCTGTAGCCACAAACTGGGCAGATTACGTGCCTTTTTGCGTTTTCGTCTTGACCAAAGGGATGAGCGTCATAGGACCCAGGCCCGCGCTGCCCTCCGAGGTGAAAACCTATACCCCGTATCAACGCCAGCGCCTTTTGATGACCGGTGGTCTCACCTGCTACTGGCAGACTCGCCGAAATCGCGACACCATCACATTTGACGAGTGGATTGACCTCGATCTTTGCGATTGCGACATGCGGTTGGCCTTGTGCCTCAGGATATCCCGGTAACTCACGTTCTTTCCCACGTCAGTCACCCCTCTCTGCTCGACGATGCGGTCGTCCTTGCCGCATCGTGCAGATTGTCGCGCAAGAAGCAGCCCCGCCGGCATCGATGTGCCGACGGGGCGTATGGGGTGCCGATGGCTCGGAACGGGTGCCGTTATGGCTCGGAGAGGGTGCCGCCGATTATCGGAACGAGTGACGGTTTACGTCGTAATATTCAGTTTTCGCCCTACAGGGCTTGAATTAGCTCGAAAATCTACGGATTCTTATGCGAAATGCTCAGAAATATTGCCAGCTGTTTAATTGAAAGGCATGTCATAATAACGATTTAGGGGCGTTGCTATTACCGCTAATTGAATCCGCCAGTTCACTTTGGCAATAAGAATTGCGCGAATGAGTTTTAAAGCCTGAACGATGCGATACATCGCAGCAATTGGAGGGCGCCATGTCAACTCAGTCAAAGTCCAAGGCTCCGTACATTATCGGCGCAATCGTCGCTATAGCGCTGATTAGCGCGGTAGTTCCTTACAAAGCATGGGATTACGCGGTCTTTCCTGATCGGTATTGCGTGGAGGGACAAGTTGCTTCGATAGACGGACGCAATCTCAAGGTGAATATCGATACTGCCATGGGCGAAAACCAGATGCCACAATCTCTTGGAGCTTTCGTTGTCCTGGAAGGCGATGTTCCGGACTACTGTCGTGAAGGGCAATCGGTCATTATTTCGATACCGAGTGGGTCTAGCTTGCTGCAGAAGATCGGCAAGAATGTCGAAGTTCAGTTCTACAGAGATACAAATCTCTTGATGGGACTGATCGTGCCTCTGGTAGCCCCCGTTCAGGTTGGCGCTCCATCGATGATTCTAAAGGACATTAACCTAAATGGGACATTGCTTGTCTATTACGAAACGGGTGACAGATGATTGGCGTTCAGGTGAGTCGATTGGCTAAGGATATAAAAGTCGCCATCGTTTTGGCGATTGCCATTGCGCTTTGCCTTGGATTTGCTCCTGCGGAAACTCACGCTATAAAACGGGTACAGAAAAAACCGTTAGCTCAACTAGTGTTAACAAAGCGCCGACCACAAATGAGAAGTATCGGAATTCTTTCAAGGCGCCGGAGCCGGAACGGTATGCCGATGCGCGCTGGCCTACAACAAACCAGGAACTGCTCGCCATTCCCGAGGAGCAACGATGGTACAACGCTTGGAATAGCGTTGAGACAACCTGCACAATCGTGGGGCCCGTGGTGGATGTTTATCAGGCGACAGATGAGTACGGTATGCCCATTTTCGTGACGATTGGAGTCGATTATCCGAATCCTGATTCGGTAACACTTGTAGTGTGGGCCGACGAAGAAGAAGCGTTCGATTCGACGCTGCACGCAATCGATCACGGAAATGCATGGATAGCGGTTACAAGCTACCTGACGACTTACAACGGCTACCTTCAGTTCTCTTCTGATAACTATGTTGAATGGAAAAACTGGACAGGGGTCAGCTAGATGCTCGCTTAGAGGCAAGACAAACCAGAAATCTTAGTGGGGAAGCGATGAGGGGCGCTTAAGCCGCATCAAGGAAATGGAGTCGATGATGAAAACCCATTCAGTTCAAAATGACAGGCCTCGAATGGCGCGGTATGCAATTACAGCGGCTTTCTTGTTCTTGGTCACGGTGGCTTTTATGGTGGTGTCACCTCAAGTGGATCATTCTGGCTATGCCAGCATGACGGCCAGAGCATACGCTGCTGAGGGCGGAAGCTTGGCGGCTGGTTCGGCGGATGCTGAACTCGGTACGCAATCGAGCGGGTTCAAGGCTAGCACTACTTACCTCGACCTCAGCCCGACGGTCAAGAAGGTGCCGTATGGCCACAAGTACATCGTGACGAGCAAGACAGTGACCATCAAGATTCCCGATGGCTATTACCCTGTGACCTGGAAGTCAAGCAACCCGAGGGTCGCCACGGCCAAGGATAGCTACAAGGCCCGGGAAATGAAGCTGACCATCAGAGGAAACGCGTCCGGGAAGTCGACCATCACCATATGGAATAGCGCGACGTATGAGACGGTAAAGATCCGCGTGGTCGTTAAGGACTATAACTCGAAGGACTTCAATGCGAGCGAGACCAATCTCGACCTGAGCCCGAAGAGGAAGAAGGTTTCGAACGGTTACAAGTACAGCGCGAGGAGCAAGAGCATTGTCGTTGCAGCGCCCGACCAAGTGGCATACGGCAAATCCTATGTGTTCTGGAAGTCGTCTGATCAAAGTATCGCCGATGCGGAGTGGTCTGGGAAATGGAACGGGAATACGACCAAGCTTAAGATAAAAGGGCATCGATCGGGGAAGGCGACGATAACCCTCACCAATTCGTATACGAAGAAGAAGATTAGGATAAAGGTCACCGTCGACGGATACGGCCTCGGGCTCGTTTGGAAAAGCCCAGTTAAGAAGAAGTACACGAAAGCAGACGGCTCAACCGGCTATTATGCTGTCGACAACTTCAAGCTGGTAAACAAAACCGGGAAGACGTTGAAGATAGACAAGAAATGTGCGCTCAGGATTTGGGCTTTGAACCCGAACTATGACGAAGAGTACGACGAATGGCTGTACTCCGACGATGAGAACGCTCCAGAGCCAAGCAAGTATTCGTATGTGAACTGGCCTGAGAGAATCCGGGGCGTGCCCCTCACGATCAGGAACGGGAAGTCGAAGGTGATCTACGTCGGCGAGAACGGTTACCTCGAGGGAAACAAGGTCGAGATTGACGGCATTACGGATCAAGTCGCCTTAACAGTCAAAGTGGGCAAGTCCTACAAGACCGTCTATGCAGACGGCTACGGCATGGTCACGAGGGTCCTGAATGGACGACGGATATAGCCCGCAAGGCTTTGGGCGCTCCGGCCCTGTGCTTGCATTCGCCTTCTTGGCGATTGCCGCAGCGGCGACGATCTTCTTCCTGACCGAGCAGACGCCTGCCGAGACGTCCTTCGAATCGGATTTCGTGAACGAGCTCCTCGTGGGCCTGTTTGGATGGGTGCCCGGGGTCTACGACCCCCAGACGGGGCTGTGGCTGGGCATTGGCATACGCCATTGGGCGCATGCGGCGGAGTTCTGGCTGCTCGGCGTCTTCGTCGCCCTCTCGGCGTATTTCGCCCTGAGGCCGAGGCTGCTCGCGGCTGGCGTCGCGTCGGTTGCGATCTGCGCTGCGTGCTCGCTGTTCGACCAGTGCCACAAGCTCTTCGTCCCTGGGCGGCATTGGGATGGGTTCGACCTGGCCATGGATGCGCTGGGGTACGGGGTAGCGGTTTTGACTGTCCTGGTGGTTGCGTGGATAGCGACGGCCGTCGGTAGGGATGCCAGCTGAGGGCCGCCTTGCCGCGATGCGACCACTGCCCGTTGGGTGGCGTGTGGGAAAAATGCACTCAACTCCCTGTTTCAGTCACGATGTGGTCACCGTTCGTCCCGCCTGCTCGCGGAAAAACGTACTTAATCCTTCTCTCCTGCCACTTCCTGCGCGCCATCCGAGCGATGACGCGCAG
Source organism: Eggerthellaceae bacterium (assembly GCA_017432445.1). GTDB lineage: Bacteria > Actinomycetota > Coriobacteriia > Coriobacteriales > Eggerthellaceae > UBA9715. Next base: position 20,367 of record JAFRJC010000036.1, read on the forward strand.
GAAAACGTCCTTAACTCCTCGTTTCTGCCGTCGCGGTAGTTTCGTGGAAGGAATCGCGGGTTTAGGGTGGCTCCCTGGCGGTTTCGGGATGTTTAGGACCGAAATTATCGCGTGTGGCAGCGCGTTTTACGCCCTAAACGTTATCTTCCTACCATGAAATGTCGGAGTTGGCGGTTTTTGAGGGTTCAGGTCGGAAATCCGCTTGCCCGCCGACGGGAAAAACGTTCTAAACTTCTCCGCCCGCTCGCTGGCGTGTGGGAAAACGCGCTCAACCCCTCTCTCCGCCGCAATGACGAATGGGGACGGGTCCAATCCGTCGTAGACGATCGATCGCTCTCGCGTCGATGAGGTTGGGTAGCGATGCGAATCAATTATCATGCGCTGATAGGCGCATGCATTAGAATCGCTCGGGGGAGGGACGCCGTCATGACCAACGACAACGCAGATGCGATCAACGAAGCCAAAGATTGCACACGCAGGGCTATCCAGGAAGCGTGGCCTTCAGCCGAAGAGGCCTTCGAGCTGGCCAACGGCATGTACGAGTTTGA
>JAFRJC010000037.1 GCA_017432445.1 Eggerthellaceae bacterium
CAAGAAACATTAGAACGCCCGGCACAACTGCACGGCGTTCGAACAGCGCCTCGATTCCCGAGTACTTTGGATTGCGCAATTCGCCATCACGAACGGGCGCGCCTGCTTTCCCAGAAGCTCCACGGTCATCGCGCTGCTCTCCAACTGGCGCCTGATCTGCACGAGAGCGCTTGGCAGCAGTTCGTTTGGTAATCAGCGCCTCCACAACGGAAAGCACGAGCGAAAGCGCAGTGATGCCGGCGGCAACGTAGATCATTCCTTCTGCGCCGGCGCCCTGAAGAAGCGCAACAGAAGCAGCGGGTGCGACAGCGCTCGAGATAGCCGTCGTCATGGCGAAATAGCCCATACCCTCTGCGAATCGCTTTTTGGGAATGATGTCTGCCGCGATCGTCGAGGAGGCCGTGGAGCCCACGCCCCATCCGACTCCGTGCAACATGCGCAGCCCCAGTATGATTCCCACTACGGGAAAGATGGCAAACGATGTGATGGCGCACACCATGACGACCGTACCGCCGATGAGCATCCCCCATCGTCCGAACCGGTCGAGCAATGCGCCCGCGAACACGCGCATGATGGTGGCCATGATGGTCATGAGCGTCGTGGCAAGCCCGATAATCTGGCCAGCGGCCCCCAATTGAGCCATGTACACTGGCAGTCCGATGTTGAGCATCTGGAAGCCGAAGAACATGGACAGGTTGATGGTCGCAAGCATCAGGAAATCTCGCGTGAAGATCTCCCTCAATGGCGCATCGGACATGAGCGTTCCTCTATCTAGCGTTTATCGATAGTCCGGGCAAGCCAATCGCCAAAGGTCTGGAACACTTGCACGAGCACGACGCAGAGGATGACGGCCGCAAGCATGACGTCGCCCTGGAAGCGCTGGTAGCCGTAGCGGATGGCGATGTCACCCAAGCCGCCAGCGCCTACCGTACCCGCCATGGCAGAGTATCCGAACAGGTTCACGAACGTAATCGCCACGCCGCGCACAAGCGAGGGGAGCGATTCTTTCAACATCACCTTCATGATGATCTGCATATTGCTCGCACCGAAGCTATGAGCTGCTTCGATGAGGTCTTTGTCGACCTCGGCCAAGCTCTGCTCGACGATGCGCGCCACGAAAGGAGCGGCCGCAACAGTCAACGGCACCACTGCGCCCGGCACGCCGAGCGACGTGCCGACAACCAGTCGCGTGAACGGGATGATGGCCACAAGCAGAATGATGAACGGGATTGAACGGCCGATGTTGATGATCCAGCCGAGCACCGTGTTTACGGCCTTGTTGGGACGCAGGCCGTTCGGGGTGGTGACGGCAAACCAAATTCCAAGTGGAAGACCGATGACGTATGCGAAGACGCACGAAGCAATGGACATGACCAGCGTATCGATGGTTCCCTGCGCGAGCAGGGCGCCGTACTTGTCAAAGAACTCAATCACGGACGACCTCCTCTTTTCCATCGGGCGTATCGGTACGTTTGTAGCCCCAATCAAGCAATTCGCGCGTTACGTCGCTCTGGGGGTTGGCGAACACGTCGGCCGTCTTGCCCTCTTCCACGATATGACCCTCATCGATGACGGCAATGCGGTTGCAGACACGCTTCGCAACGTCGAGCGAGTGCGTGATGACGACCATGGTCACGCCCAGCTCGGCGTTGATGTGAGCTAGCAGGTCGAGCACCTGTACGGTCGTACGCGAATCGAGCGCGCTCGTAGCCTCATCGCAGAGCATGTAATGAGGCTCGTTGGCAAGTGCGCGCGCAATGGCAACGCGCTGCTGCTGGCCGCCCGACAACTCGCTGGGATAACGCGATGCTTTGTCGTCGAGGCTCACGAGGCGCAGGAGCTCATGTGCTCGTTCGGCGTTAGCCTCCTTCTTCCCGCCACGCACCTCGAGAGGGAACGTGACATTTTGCAGCACCGTGCGCTGTTGGAACAAGGCGAAGTTCTGGAAGATCATTCCGATATTGGCGCGCAATTCGCGCAGTTCGCGACCTTGATAGTCGGTAATGTCGGACCCGTCGATGATGATACGACCCTCGGTCGGACGTTCGAGCAAGTTGAGCAAACGCACGAGCGTTGACTTGCCCGCACCCGATTCGCCGATGATACCGAAGATGTCGCCATCTTCGATGCGCAGATTCACACCCTCGAGCGCACGGTGGTCGCCGGCGCTGGCGTGGTAAACCTTTCCCACGTCTATCAGTTCTATCATGAAACTCTTCCGTTCGCCTTTCGCGCAATGCGACAGGCACCAAGTGCCTGTCGCATCCGTAGACCGCAACACGCGGGGCCGACGAATCGGCCCCGCATTCGTTGTCCCATTTTGTGAGCGGCTCCCTATTGTAAGGGATTTACTCAGGGATTTACACTGCGACGCAATCATCAAAGTTCTTGGCGATGTAATCTTTCACATCCTGCGAGGTGATAGCGTCGATGAGAACCTTGGTCTTGTCGGTGTTCTCGTTGCCCTCTTTCACGACCAACACGTTGACATACGGAGACTCGGCGGCTTCGGTAATAAGGACGAGATCCTTCGACAGGTTGGCGCCGATTGCATAGTTCGTGTTGATCACGGCTATATCGACATCCGGCAGGATGGTCGGAACGGTAGCGGCTTCAACTTCCTTGAACTGCAGGTTCTTCGGATTGCTCTTGATGTCCTTGGGAGTTGCAGCCAAGTTGGTCGGATCTTCCAGCTCGATGAGGCCAGCGGTCTGCAGCAGCAGGAGGGCGCGCGCCTCGTTGGTGGTGTCGTTGGGCACGGCAACCGTGGCGCCATCGGCGAGCTCGTCGAACGAAGCGGTCTTGCCAGCGTAAACGCTCATCGGCTCGATGTGCACGCCCGCTACGTTCACGAGATGCGTACCATTCTCCTTGTTGAACTGATCAAGGTAGGGAATGTGCTGGAAGTAGTTGGCGTCAACTTCGCCATCTTCAGTTGCAGTGTTGGGCAGCACGTAGTCGGTGAACTCAACGACCTCGAGCTTGTAACCAGCCTTCTCGACCAGCGGCGCTACGGCGTCGTTCAAGATCACCGCATGCGGAGTCGGGCTTGCGGCCACCTTGATGACCTTATCGTCGGATGCGGCCGAAGCACTTGCCGAAGCGCTTGCCGAGCCACTTGCGCTCGAAGCGCTTGAACTTGCCGAACCTCCGCACGATGCCAGGCCGAACGCCAACACGACACCGAGCGCGGCAACGACAATCGCTGCCAGTTTCCTATTCTTCTTAATTGCTGACATGTGGTCTCCTTCCCCTCGAACCGCCTTCGCGGCCCTTTTAACCGTTGGGCGATACGATACCTGGAGCCTCCTATTTGGCGCAAGACCTGCGGTAATATGCTTTTTCGTTCAGTTGTTATCGATATAATCGATAACTATTTATTCAATCTAGCTGATAAGAAATGCGCCTCCACCAGGCGTTTAACATATGCGAAAAAAGTCGTAAAAAGTTCTTGACACGATTTGCTTTGCTGCGCTAAAGTGCCCTCAACAATCGAATAGCTCGAAACCGTTGAGGCGAAAGTAAAGTCATCCGGGCACTCACAGAGAGCGGACGTTGCTGAGAGTTCCGTAGTACGCTAGGTGACAAATGGATCGCCGAGGGAAAGGGGAAAGGTCAAAGCGCAAGCCGAGGCCGAGTATCTGGACCGTGAGCCCGCGTTAGAGGCAGAGCGTGTGATGGCACGTTCACGAGTGGGTCCCGCATGGGGCCAAGCAAAGGTGGCACCGCAGGTTGAATGGCCTGTCCTTTGAAACTCCGCAAGGGGTTGCAAAGGACAGGCCTTTTGATTTGCGCGACGACTTCGAGCGATTCGAGTGGATGAGGCGGGTAAGGCGCCCACCTCATCGGACAGCCAACCGGCCAGGCTGCAAGGGGCAGTCGGCCACGACAGAAAGGAAGAAAGATGTCCGAGTCCACCACCATGAAGCGCACGATCGTCGAAAACACCGAAGCTAAGAAAGGCCTCACCACACAAGACCTCATCCTCATCGCCGTGCTGCTCGCCGCCGGCGCCGTGCTGAAGCTGACCGTCGCCAGCTTCCTCTCTTTTGCCGGCATGAAACCGAACTTCGTCATCGCCATGTACTGCCTGGCTATCATCCTGACGCGACCGAAACTGCCGCAGGCGATCGTCATCGGCCTCATCGCCGGAATCATGTGCCAGATCCCGATGCTCAACGCCACACCGCTCGTGAATATCCCCTCCGAGGTGCTCGGCGCCTTGGCGTGCGGCCTGCTCATCATCATCCCGCTGAAGATTAGCGGCAAGGCTGACATCAATCCGTTCGTGACCACGTTCCTCTCGACGGTCGTATCAGGCTACACGTTCGCCATCATCGTAGG
>JAFRJC010000038.1 GCA_017432445.1 Eggerthellaceae bacterium
CGGGCCCCCGATGCAAAGGAGCAGGTATGCGCACCATCGCCATATCCAACTACAAGGGCGGCGTGGGCAAGACAACCACCGCCGTCAATCTCTCATCCATCTTCGCTGCAAAAGGCATGCGCGTGCTGCTGGTCGATTTGGATCCGCAGGCATCCGCAACCGACTTCTTCGAGCTCTACGAAGATGCAGCGGACGGCTCGTCGGTCGATCTTTTGTACCGCGACGCGCCGGTGTCTTCCGCAGCGCACGAGACCGGTACCGAGAACCTCTGGTGCGTGCCGTCGACCATCGACCTCATCGACCAGAACGAGCTGATGCTGCGCGAACAGAGGCTGCGATTCGCGCTCGACGACGCCTCGGGCGATTTCGACATCGCCATCATCGATTGCTCTCCAACCCTCAAGCGCCTCGCATTCAACGCGTACGTAGCGGCTGCATCGGACGGCACAGTCATCATCCCCGTGAAGCTCGACGCAACGGTCATGCGCGGGACAGCGTTCACCGTGAACGCCATCCGCTCGATCACCGACGCCCTCAGGATCCCGGTTCCCGAATGGAAGATCCTCCGCACCTGCGTGCCAGGGCGCATGACCAATGCCGAGCGCATAGGCGCCGAGGTACTGGACGCCAACTTCCCGGGCATGCAGTTTCAGACCGTCATCCACCAGTCGGCCAAGGTCGGCGAGGGCAGCTGGCAGTGGGCTCCCGTGGTCGAGTTCAACCCAGGCAGCCGCCCCGCCAGAGATTACCTCGCGCTCGCGGAGGAGGTGCTCCATGGCTAGCGTCTCCGACATCGCCAAGGGCTTCACCATCTCCGGCCTCATCGACGCAGACGCCCGCACGCGCGAGCGCTTCCGCGTCGTCGAGATCCCCGTCGCTGAAATCTCGGATCATCCTGCGAACGTCGCCTACAGCATGGACGAGGAGGGAATCCGAGACCTCGCCGCCTCGATACGGAAGGACGGCATCACCGACCTGCCGCTCGTGAGGCGCCTTCCAGAAGGCGGCTACCAGATGATCTCCGGCCACCGCCGCAAGGCCGCCTACGCATTGCTCGCGGAGGACGATCCCGCGTTCGCAAAGCTGCCCTGCAGGGTGGTCGACAGGATGTCCGACGACGACGCTATCGTGCTGCTGCACACGGCCAACTACTTCACGCGGGAGCTCAACGTGCTCGAGCGCGCGGAGGCCTCGCGCGCCCTCAAGGTCGAGGTGGCGGAGATGCGCAAGTCGGATCCGTCGCTCAAGGGGGTGAGGACAGAGGACATCAAGGCCGCCATCATCTCCGCGCACACAGGAAAGAAAGTGAGCGGCAAGACCGTGCAGCGACAGGAGCGGACGGCGCACCTCGTCGAGGAGCGCCTCATCCCCGAGTGGAGGGAGGAGGCCGTCGCCGGCAACCTCACGGACGCCGACATCGAGCGACTCTCGAAAGTGGGCACCGACGAGCAGAAGCGGCTCTTCGCAGCGGGCGATAAGCCGAGGGCGCCACGCGAAGACGCCCTCGAAGGCGCCCTGCGCAAGGCCGCCACACAGCTCTCGAAAGCCGAGAAGGCCGCCTCGGAGAGCGCCGTGACCGATGCCGCCAGAAGCCTCATCGCCGACGTGAAGGCATCCGTCACGCGCCTAGAGGAGGCATCGTGGTAGCCCACTATGGCCGGCAGGCGGAGCCTGACGGCCGGATTAGCAAGCAGCCTATTGTGTATATCAACCACACCAATAGGGCTTGCCCGCAGCCATTCCCGACGATGCCCGCTCCCGGATCGCTCGGCGGTCCGGTGATGGCTGGGAGCGGGGCTGCGGGATGCGGCGGCGGACATCCCCCGGGGAACTCCGCCACCGATGCGGGGGATGCCCCGCTCCCCTAGCAAGGAAACCAAGACGGCCCTTCCACAACACGCCGTCGCAAGATGCAAAGGAGAGAACCTATGAGAAACGTCGGAATGTTCTTCCGCGTGAGCGAGGACGAACGCGAGCGTTTCCGCGCATGGTCCGAAAAGCTCGACATGTCGCAGAGCGACCTGTTCCACGCGCTGATCCAGCTCGATGAAGTAGCGGGAACCGATGAGCCCGTGAGGTGCGTCGTCCTCGACAACAAGACGACCAAGAATCTGGCAGGCGAGCTGAAGCGCTGGGGATACCACTTCAACCAGACCAACCATGCGCTCAACTCGATCGTCTACCTCCTGCGGCTCGAAGAGGAGGACGAGGATTGGGCCATGCGCCAAATCGACGGCGTCCGCTTCAAGCTCGAGAGCCTGCAAAAGGGCGTTGACGACATCCGATTCGGGCTCGCCGACATCTCGGACAAGCCCGTGCTCTTCCTGTAGGTGGCGCCATGCCGTACGTGAAACCGATATCGGGGCATGGCGGGACCGCCAGGATCATGCGCTACCTCACCAAGGACGGGAGAGCGCTTGCCGCCGACTACCTGAACCTCGAGCACGACAGCAGGCTGCAGCCCGGCGGCGAGATTCCCGTCTCGTACGACTGGGCGCACGACATGGACGCCATGCGCGAGGCTTGCGGGACGAACGAGCCGTGGAAGGGAAAGCCTGCGAGGACGTTCAAGCACTACGTATTCTCGCCGGATCCCGACGACCCGCTGAACCTCGAGAGACTGCGCGAGCTCACCATGGAATGGGCCGAGACGAACTTCGGAGAGTACCAGGTCGCAATCGTCTATCACGACGACAATGCGAACAGGGTCCCCCACGCACACGTCGTCGTGAACAACGTGAACCTCGCAACCGGGCGCAGGCTCCAGGACCCCGACCCAAAGGCGCTGATGGTCTCCGCGCAGCGCATAGCCAAGCACCAGGGCATCGCCCATTTCCACAGGGACGACAAGCACATGGACGCGTTCCAGAGGCGCGCGGCGAAGGAGAGGCCCCCGGAATCGAGGCAGCGCATCTACATCAGGAAGGCCGAGAAGGAGATAGCCAAGAAGGGCGAGTACTCCTGGGTTTCGGATATCAGGAGCCGGGTCTCGACCGCCCGATCGCTCGCATCGGACGAGCATGAGTTCATGTCGCTTCTCGCCGAGCTCGGCATCGAGGTGTCCGACAACTCGGAGCGCAGCGCGAGGCGGGACTGGATCTACTCGATCGCGGACCACCCGACGTGGCGCATCACCGGAGAGCGCATGGGGCTTGCGTATGGCAAGTCAGCGATACAAGCGAGGTTCCTCATGACCGACCGCGCCTCACCTGAAGCCAGGGGCAGGATCGAGGAAATCGCCAAGAACGCGATCGAGCTGGCGGACGTCCAGGAGCTTGAAGAGCTCGCGTTCTCGCTCGAAGTGAACGAGCGCTACCAGATCGACTCGCTGGAGGACTACGACCACATCATCGACGAGCTCGAACGCAGCGGTTCTGACGATGTCGAGCAGGTGCGTGCCGCGCGGTCCTTCTGCTCCCGGAAGGGCATCCTGCCGCAGCAAGGATCCCAGCGCCGCATCTACTCGCACGGCTCGTCCAGGACGTCCACGTCTTGGTCGAGGGAGCCGCGCAGCAGCGGAAGCAACGAGACTGCGAGGGACAGGGCCGAGCCCCAGAAGACGCTGAAGGAGGAAAGGTAAGCATGAAGCTGAAACTGCTCTACGACACCCTGCGAATCGAGGTGTTCGACACCAACGAGCTGACCGAGAAAAAGGCCCTCGGGGACAGGAACCTGCTGACGAACTACGAGCTGCGCATGGACCGGATCGACGGCGACAGGCTCTGGCTGGAGGTGCTCTGGTACGACGCCTCATCGAAGGTCAAATCCGACAGTCCGGACGGATCCCTGGCAACCGCCCGCAGGACGAACGGCTGGCGGTTCCTGCTGGCCGATCCCGCGGACATGGAGCACCTCGTCGCCGTCTACCTCGACGACGAGCTGGTCATGTGGCGCGAGTCCGGGGAGCTCGTGTTCGGCGCCCTGTTCAAGCTGCACGAGACGCTCTACTACTCGGACGAGAAGATGGCCTCGGTCAGCCGCCGCGCGGTGCTCCTGCACGACTACATGAAGAGGAAGTTCCCCGAAATCTCCGACGACCCCGAGGCCCTCTGCGCGAAGATCGGCTACCCGCTCGTCGCCTACAACGCCATGGCGAGGGTCGAATCCACGGACATGAGGAAGAGCAAGTACCCGAAGGAAGGTGAACGGCAATGAGATTGGTGCTCGGATTCTTCAGATGGCTATTCAGGGCTGTCGCGAGGTTCATGTGAGGTGAGATCATGGAAGCCAAGGGAAACGAAAAACGGAGAGCCGCCGTCTGCATCGCTGCGGCCATCGCGCTGGCGATCGCATGCATCGCACTGGTCGACTGCTCTGCGGAATCGGAACTTCGCAGCAACGGAGCACAGGCATCGGAACTCGCCGCGGAAACGCGGTCTTCGGGGTCGGCCGAAGCGTCTTCGGACGCATCGGATGGCGAAGATGCCACCGACGGGGAGCCCGCCGGGGATCCGAACCCGCAATCGGAGCCAATCAGCAGCTCATCTGGAGAAACGACTTCACAGGATGCCCTCTCAGGCGCTAACGGAGGCGAATCGCAACCTGGCTCGGCTTCCGGGCAAACGCCTCCCACATCGGCTCCTGCGGCCTCTGACGGCGAATCGCAGAAGAAACCTGTCTGGGTGGTCGATTACGAGGACGTCTGGGTGGAAGATTCGCCGGAATGGGACGAATCGGTGCCGATCCACGGCTACACGGAGGTGTCGATCTGCAACATCTGCGGAGCCGACATCACCGGCAACACCGCGGCCCATGGCAAGCAGCATATGCTCGCCGGCGAGGGCAGCGGGCACCATTCGGAGGTGCGCGATGCGGTGGTCGGCTACGAGACGGTTCACCATGGCGCAGAAGGCCATTGGGAAAGGGTCGAGTCAGGCGGGCATTGGGAGTGACCTACTCCTCGGAGTAGGGCCAGTTCCCGAACAGCACGTCGAACCAGTAGCTGGCGGAGACGGTCTCGTCCTTGGCGAGTTGCTTGAGCATCTCGGATTGGGCATGAGGGTCGAGCGATTCGAAATGGCGCCTCATCGCCATGTCCACGCAGAGCCCCGCGTCGACGAAGTCCAGGAGGCGCTCGTGGAAATCGTCAAGGCCGTAGCTGTCGGGA
>JAFRJC010000007.1 GCA_017432445.1 Eggerthellaceae bacterium
CCGGGCTTTCGCCCGGCCACTTGTTCCATTTTAGCAGCGTATGTCTACGAGGGAAGAAATGTAAGCCTCTTTACGCAAAAGCCAGTAGATGTTCTACATTCCGTTAAAACTAACTGAACTGCATTTTCGGTTTAAATCGGACGCGCTCAAATACCCCGCCTTCAGCGGATAAAACAGGGTCCCCGCGAAGCTGCTTCTAAAAAGAAACGCTTCGCGGGGACCCCTCGCAATCAAGTGGAGCGGCAATCCGACTTGTCGTCTAGCGATTGCTCAAGGCAGCGCGGACGCGCTCTGCCTTCTCGGGATCCATCAAGGCTATCTTGCCTTCGAGAACGGCATCGACGCTCTTCTCGGAAGCGGCTTTAGCCTGAGGCTCGGCAGGTGCCGGAGCACCTGCAGGAGCCGGCGCCTTCTCCTTGTCTGCTACCGGCTTCTCATCAGGCTTTCCCTGGTCGGGAACGTCAACGCGATCTGCTTTCCGCTCAGTCGAGGCAGGCGCATAGTTCGGGTCCATGCTCAAGCACTTCTTCGGGCAAACGGTGATGCAGTAACCACACTGCACGCACTGGAAGCGGTCAATCTCCCAGTAGCGTTCGGCTTTATCGACCTTGATGCAGTTCGTGGCGCAGCTTCGCTCACACATGCCGCACAGGATGCAGGCTTGCGCGTCTAAATCGATATGACCCTTCAATCCCGCAGGCTGAGGTTTCGTCTGCAGCGGATACAGTACGGTCTCGGGTTTTTTGAACAGCGACCCGAAGGTCATCTTTCCCAGTTTGAACACACCCATGGCACTACCTTTCCGTGCAGCTGATGCAGGGGTCGATTGTCAGGACGATCATGTTTACGTCGGCAACGTCGCAACCCTTCAGGGCTACTGCCATGCCGGCAATGTTCTGCGAGGTCGGCGTGCGCATGCGCATGCGGTCGAGGTACTTCGTCCCGTTGCCCTTGGCGAAGTAGTAGCATTCGCCTCGCGGCTGCTCGAGAACATTGCAGGCCTCGGAATCGATTGCGGGCGCACCCTTGACGGGCACGGAGATCTCGCCATCCGGAATCTTCGCCGCAAGCTCGCGAATAATCTCGATTGACTGGGGCACCTCTGCGGCACGGACCTCCATACGGGCATAGCAGTCGCAGTTTTCCGAAAGAATCGGCTGGAAATCGGAAAGATCGCCGTAAGCGCCGTTGCCGAGCATTCGGACGTCATAGTTGACGGCTGAAGCGCGGGCAAAGGGACCTACCATGCTCAGGTCCAGTGCGTCGGCCTTGGGTATAACGCCTATGCCAGCTGTGCGGTTATAGACGGAAGGCTCGTTGAGGAACGCATTGCAAATCTGCTCGTACTCGTCTTTGATTCCGTCGAGCACGTGAATGAACTCGTCGAGGGTGGCCTTATCGATATCGCGTTGAACGCCGCCGACTTTGACAACCGAGAAAATAACTCGACCGCCGGTGGTCTTCTCGAACAGGTCCAAAACACGCTCGCGAAGACGCCAGCAATGCATGAACAAAGCCTCGTGGCCGAATGCATCGGCAGCTAAGCCGAGCCAGAGTATATGCGAATGCACACGGGAAAGCTCATGCCAAATGACGCGCAAGTATTCGGCACGTTTGGGAATCTCGACGCCCATCAGGCGCTCGATCGTCTCGGCGTAGCCCATGGAATGCCCAAAGGCGCAGATGCCGCAGATGCGCTCGGCGACATAGATGAACTGGTTGTAATCCTTCGTCTGCACGAGGCGCTCGAGCCCGCGATGGATGAATCCGATCTGGGGCGTTGCTTCGAGCACGACCTCGTCCTCTACGACAAGGTCGAGATGGATGGGCTCGGGCAGAACGGGGTGCTGGGGCCCGAATGGGATGATCGATTTCTTGCCCATGCTACTCCCCTCCCTTCGACGACGCTTCTCGTGCCGCCTTCGCGGCGAGGGCCTCGCGGACCTTTTCGGCCTTCGCTTCGTCCATAAGAGCGATCTTGGCCTCCAGTGCCGCATCGGAAATCGCTGGAGCAGATACAGGTTCTTCGCCCGATTGCACTGGTTCACCTGCGCGCAGGGCCAAAGCTTCCCTCACTTTGGCAGCTTTCTCGGTGTCGAGCAACGCGATTGCCCGCTCGAGCTGGTAATCGGTTTCGGGCGCGGTATCGCTTGCCTGTGCAGCAGCAACATCCTTCTTCGGCGCCGCATCCTGGCCAGATGGTTCAGATGCTGCCGAAGCGGCCTTTTCGACAGGTGCCGACGCGGCAGAAGCAGCCTCGGCTTCACGCGCCTTCAGGGCAGCTTCGACTTTAGCAACCTTTTCGGGCGACATGTTCGCGAGCTTCTTGTCCAAGCGCTCCCTGCGCTCGGGCGTCATGACGAACACGCGTGCCTTGCCAGAGGGGGCAGCTTCGGCTTCGGAAGCGCCGGCCTCCTTGGCCGCCTTCGCTTCCTGGGCCTTTCGTGCTTTTTCGCGCGCAGCCTTCTGCTCTGGGCTGATGAACGTCATCGGTTCGAATTCAGCCGGCGCGTACAGGGCACCTGCGAAGTCGATGGCGATATCCCTCATGTCGACGCCGAAAAGCTCGCGAGCCTCGTTCTCGAAGACGAACGCGGCCAGGAACAGGTCGGTTATGGAGGGAACGGGCTGGTCTTTCGTGACGCCAGAAACCTTGAGGTTGTCCACACGGCCGTTCTTCATGAACGAGTAGTACAAGTCGATTCCGTTATCGGTGTTGACCGCGTGGGTCTGGATGAAGCGCCAGCCGTCAGTTTTCTTGACGGCGGCCTCGCGGTGCAGGTCCGCAAGGGCGATCGGCGTGAATTCCATTTCGAATGCCATATGTCTTACGCTCCCTTCTTCGATTCTTTGAGAGCCTTCGACTTCTCCTCCAGAATGCCAATCGCCTGGACCACAGCATCGATGATGGCTTCGGGGCGCACAGCGCAGCCCGGAGCATACACATCGACGGGTATGGCTTTGTCAACGCCTCCTATGACGTTGTAGCAATCGTGGAAGATGCCGCCCGTGCACGCGCAGATGCCGCAGGCAACAACGACTTTCGGCTCGACCATCTGATCGTAAATCTGCTTGACGACCGAGATGTTGCGCTCATTGACGGAACCTGTGACCAGGAATATGTCCGCATGCTTGGGGTTTCCCGTGTTTATGATGCCGAAGCGCTCGACGTCGAATCCCGGGCAGAGGGCTGCCAGGACCTCGATGTCGCAACCGTTGCAGCTCGACGCATCGTAATGGATGACCCAGGGGGATTTTGATGCATAACCCATTGCGCTGCCCTTTCTACATGAACATCAAGACGATGATGTTGATACCACCGCACACGAGCGCCACGGCCCAAGCCGACCTGAGCATGGCCTGCCACTTGACGCGTGCGAAGTTGTTGTCGATCCAGATTTCGAAGAACCATGCGGCAAGCGCCACGATGATTCCCAAGATCAGGGAAACCGGACCGGCCCACACGAAGAACATCCCGGTCCAACCCAGGAACAGCACCGTCTCGCACCAGTGCATGACCTCAACCTTGGCGAGCGTCTTGCCGCTCATCTCGGTAGTCGTGCCGCGAACGAGTTCCTGATGTGCGTGATGGGAAGTGGAAAGATCAAACGGCGATTTGCGGAGCTTGATCGTGAGTATGAACAGGAAGCCGACGAACGCGGGAATCGTGTAGAGAATGACGGGTGCGTTCAGGGAGAACACACCACCGGCGTTGAACGTCCCGGCGGCCATGTAGAAGCACACGGCCATGAGCAGCACCATGGGCTCGTATGCCATGACCTGTACCGTCTCGCGACCAGCGCCAAGCTCGGCGTAGGGGCTGCGAGAGGAATACGCTGCCATGATGAAGAACAGACCCGCCATGGTGATGACGAAGGCGCTCATGAGCAGGTTGCCGCCGCTGAAGAAGATCCCGCCTGCGAATGCGGTGAACACGAGTGCCGCAGTCATGTAGACGCCGTCGACGCCGCTCACCGAGACATTGTCCTTGGCTAAGAGCTTGCGCACGTCGTAATACGGCTGGAGAAGCGGAGGACCCACACGCCCTTGCATGCGCGCGGAGATGATTCGATCGAGGCCGGCCAGCAGGCAACCCAAGATGGGCGCTACGATTGCGAACGCAACCGTTCCGATTAGTGTCGCTATAAATGACATTTTCGCCCTCTTTCCTACAGTACCGGCGGGACAAATCCGCTTGCGATGATCGCAACGATGATAATTGCGGCGCACAGGATCTCACCTGGACGGCGGACGATTCCCTCGCCGAAGATTGAGTCGAGATAGAGATTGCGCGACGTCGCGGTCGTTTCGCCGGAAAGGCTGTTGCGGTAAACGCGTCCGTCGGAATCGACGCTCACGCCAGCGAGGTACACGTCAGCGCGCTTCGCCTTAGAATCGCGGTTGCCCGCAAACATGACGACGAACACGAATGCGGCCAATATGGACGTGATCCATAGGTTATCCACCGAAATGTCGCTTCCAAGTTGCATGAACACGCTCGTGATGTAAGGCTCGACGAGCATTTTAGACATGATGGGAAGCGCGAGGCAGGCAATAAGCGCGAGTGCCGCCATAAGAGCGATTGAAATCCACTCTGAGGGATGGACGTCAAGCTCGACGTTTTCGGGAGAGCCCGCAATACCGGCAAGCTTGCCGAGCCATTTGCCCCAGAACATGAAGGTTGCAGCCGAGCCGAACGCCAGCAGCAAGACGAGCGCCATCTGGCGGCTATCGACGAAGGACACGAGCGTGGCCCATTTCGCGATGAGCATGCCGAACGGTGCGATGAACATGCACATGATGCCGATCATCATGAGGCGGGCGAGCTTGGGCATGCGCTCGAAGAGCAGGTCCATGTCCTCGATGTCGCGGCTGCCGATGTGATGCTCGGCGGTGCCCACGCAGAGGAACAGCAGAGACTTAGCTGCTGCATGGAAGATTACAAGGAGGATTGCCGCCCATATGGCCTCGGGGGTCGCCACGCCCGCGCAAGCGGTGATGAGACCGAGATTGGCTATGGTCGAATAAGCGAGCACGCGCTTGGCGTTCGTCTGCGATATCGCCATGAACGAGCAGAGCATGAAGGTGAGTCCGCCTACGAGTATGACCATCTGGGCCGGAACCATGCACACGGCGAACAACGGCGCAAGCTTGATGAGCAGGAACACGCCTGCCTTGACCATCGTGGATGAGTGGAGCAAGGCAGAGGTGGGCGTAGGCGCGACCATGGCGCCAAGGAGCCAGGTGTGGAAGGGCATCTGCGCGGCCTTCGTAAGGCCCGCAAACGCGAGCAGGCACACCGGCACGGCAACTAGCCAGGGGCTGCCGAGCCCGAACAGGATGAAGTCCTGGAACGAGAGCGTCCCGGCGTTGAGGACCGCAAAGTACAGCGCAGCCAGGAAGGCGATTCCACCGAGCATGTTCATAATGATCTGGCGGAATGCGTTACGCACCGCTTCGTCCGTACGCGTGTAGGCGATCAGCAGGAACGAGCAGACGGTCGTGATCTCCCAGCCGGTGAACATCCAGATCATGTTGTTGCTGAAAACGATGACGAACATCGCCGAGAGGAACAGGAACATGAGCGAGAAGAACGTCGGACGACGGTCCTTGCGCTGCAGGTCGGTCAGCCCTTCGCCATGTTCGTCGAGATGCTTTTGGAAATCGACCATGTAGCCGAGGGCGTAAACGCAAATGCCGCTACCGATGATGCCGATGATCAGCGCCATCACGACCGAGAGCGGGTCGATGTAGAGGCCCACCTCGACATGGGTGCCATGCGCAAAGCCGAACTCGAAGATGAGGTCGCCCACCAGCTGCACGATGGCCAAGCCCACGGCAAGGTAGTTCTTGTACTTCACGCCGAATCCGATGACCACCGCCGATATGGCTACGCCGATGGCGCATGCGACGAGGTCAATCGCCTGAGACGAGAACACAAACCCCGTCCAGGCGGCCCCCAGGTACTGCACGGCGAGCATAATGGAGCCAGCCGCTATGACCACCGCCGAGATCCAGACGATGGCATTCCGCAAGCCGTCACCCCTCACAAGCAAGAGCAACGCCGCAACTACCAAGGGGAAGAGAATCAAGAAACCTATGAGTTGCACTGCAATCTCTCCTTAGTCCCGTTGCCACAACGTTTCTATTTTATAGAAACAACCTATTTCGATAAACATGTTCAATAAACGAATTTTTTTAATGCGTCGAATGAACAGTCTTGCTCGGTAATCGGTATGGACGCTGCCGTTCATCCGCTATAACATACCGTCTGCATTCTCATATTTCTTTGCGATGAGGTCATCATTTACCACATCTAGCGTACTGCGTGGCTCTTGGCGTAGAACTCCTCCCAGTCTTGAAGCCTTAGCACGCCAAGCCTGCCACCGTAAACGCACCCGCAATCGATATCGTGCTTGTATCCCCAGTGCATCATATGCCAGGAGTTTCCTTCATCTACGACCTCTTGCGGGCAACCCGGAATAGTAGCTTTTGATGCAAGTGCGTAAACTGGCACATGACCTGATACGACATGAAATGGTGGCTGTTCGGCCGCGCAGTACCATTCATTGCCGATCCAAAGGAGGTCATCGGGCGATTGGATGAGCCATTCCGCCTCTTCTGACTCTGGCTCGGCGGGCCTGATACCCGCATGGCACATCAAGACCACCTTTCCGCTCACTCTTATCGCCTTGGCTTTTTCCGCACGGCGCACAATGCGTTCGAACGCATCAAGCGTCCCAGCAGGAAGATCCCTCATCTGCGCAATGGTTTCTCCCCCGCCGTTCCTGAGCCAGGGATTGAGCATGACCTTGTCGAAATCGAAATCCGACCAACGGCCGGTAAACGCCCACAACGCGAGCTCCTCGTGGTTGCCCAGAAGCAAGTGTACATGGGAGCCTTCCTCGTTCGCGCCCATGTCAACAAGCCACTTGATGCAAGCCCCGATTTTCGGCCCGCGGTCTATGAGATCGCCGAGGACGAAGAGGTGGTCGTCTTGCGAGAATTCTGCTAGTTCCAAGGCGATTTGCAATTCGTCAAAACAGCCATGGACATCTGAAACCGCATAGGCGCTCATCTGCAAAGCCTCACTGCAACTGAAGTACGCACCACGGCGGTGCGCACTTTTTTGCTCCCTGTAATGGAACAGGTCAGACATAGTGTCTGACCTGCGAAGTTTCTGGTCGGGTGGACAGGATTTGAACCTGCGACCCCTTGACCCCCAGTCAAGTGCGCTACCAAACTGCGCCACCACCCGAAGCGAGTGAACATATTACTTGTTGTCGGCGCGCTTTGCAAGGAAGCATTTGCCACCATCACAATCACTGCACCTTTTTCGAATGCGGCATGCTTTCAGGTACCTCTTCGCATCTGCGAGTGTTGAATGATGCCGCGCCTTCTGCTGCATTCGATGACGTATCAGAAGAACCTTTACCGCAACAGGTTGCGTTTCTTACCATATAATTACCCATATATATAAGTTCTGTCGAAGGGATACCGCCATGTATATCGATGGAAAGCTCCAAATCGCAAAGGGAACCGAGCCCGTTTACCTGCTCCCCAAGATGGCTAACCGCCATGGCCTTGTAGCTGGCGCCACAGGTACGGGCAAGACCGTCACCCTCAAGACCATCGCGCAGTCCATGAGCGATGCCGGCATCCCGGTCTTTCTGGCTGACGTTAAGGGCGATGTCTCGGGCGTCGCAGTCGCCGGCGAGGCCACCGAGAAGCTAGTCGTGCGCCTAGCAGGTCTGGGCATCACTGATTACGATTTCCACGGTTGCCCGACGCGTTTCTGGGACGTCTACGGCGAACAGGGCATCCCCATTCGCACGACCATTACCGAGATGGGACCCATCCTGCTGGCTCGCCTCCTTGACCTGACCGATGTCCAGGCCGGCGTCCTCAACATCATCTTCCACATTGCTGACGACAACAATCTCCTGCTCCTGGACCTTAAGGACCTGCGCACGATGGTCAACTACGTCGGCGAGCATGCCAAGGAGTACACGCTGTCCTACGGCCAGATTGCTACGCAATCCATCGGCGCCATCCAGCGCGCGCTGCTGCAACTGCAGGACGCCGGCGGCGACATCTTCTTCGGCGAGCCTGCACTCAACATCCAAGACTGGATCGCGTGCGATTCAGACGGAAAGGGCTACATCAACGTACTCGACTGCGTGCGCCTGGTTCAGTCGCCGCTGATGTACTCCACTTTCCTGCTGTGGATGCTCTCCGAGCTATACGAGCAGCTCCCCGAGGTTGGCGACCTCGAACAGCCGAAAATCTGCTTCTTCTTCGACGAGGCGCACATGCTGTTCAACAATGCGCCACGAGCCCTTCTCGAAAAGGTCGAGCAAATCATCAAGCTCATCCGCTCTAAGGGAGTCGGCGTTTACTTCTGCACCCAGAACCCATCTGACATTCCCGATTCGGTGCTCGCACAACTGTCTAACAAAGTTCAGCATGCCCTTCGTGCCTATACGCCAGCGGAGCAGAAGGCTATCAGAGCGGCTGCCGAAAGCTACCGTGTCAATCCCACATTCGATACCGCAACGGCCATGACCGAACTTGCAACCGGCGAAGCCCTGATCAGCTTCCTCCAGGAAGACGGCACGCCGAGCATCGTGGAGCGCGCCATGGTCATCGCCCCAACCTGCTCCATGGACAAGGCGCCAGATGATGCCAAGGCCTACATCGTGCAGAACGATATGTACCACATGAAGTACGACGTCACCATCGACCGTGAGAGCGCCTACGAAATCCTCAACGCTACTGCCATCGCCGCTGCCGAAGCCGCTGAGGAGGCGCGCCGCCTGGAAGAGGAAGCACGCCAGAGATTAGCCGAGGAGAAAGAGGCCGAGCGGCAGCGCATCGCCGAGGAAAAGGAAGCCGAGCGTCAAGCCCGCGAAGAAGAACGCCAGCGTATTGCCGAGGAAAAAGAGGCCGAGCGGCAGCGCATCGCCGCTGAACGCGAAGCCGAAAGGCAGCGCATCGCCGCGGAAAAGGAAGCGGAGCGACAGCGTATCGCCGCCGAGCGGCAGCGCATCGCCGCCGAGAAGAAAGCTGCACAAGAGGAGAAGGAGCGTCGCAAATTCATCGACGCCGCCCTTACTTCCGCCAGTCGTGTCGTCGGCAGCGGCGCCGCACGAGGCATCCTTGGTTTGCTCAAGAAACTCTAGGTAATCGTTTTAAATACACAGCACTTGAAGGGCCCGCTTCAATGAAGCGGGCCCTTCGATGCAATGAGGATTTCCTATTCGAAATCAGAGGTATCTACTTCGAGTGTAACGACAGATCCCCATTCTGCCTTTTCGCCAGCTTCCGGCTCTTGGCTGGATACGGTGCCATGATTAGGCATATCAGAATCGGTCTTCAGCCCGACGTCGTCGAGCGCCTGCCTTGCAGCATCCACAGACAGACCGACCAAGTCGGGAACCTTCGCCTTCCCGTCCTTGTCAAGCTCGACCTCGACGGTCGATCCTTCGTCGACCGATGAGCCATCCTTCGGATCCTGGCTCACCACAAGTCCGTCGTCATCGCCGGTATCATCGGCAACCAAGTCGGCTTCCTCGAGGACCTTCTTGGCCTTCTTCCACGTCAGACCAACGACTTTTGGAACCTTGACCTGCTGAGCTGGCGAAGCGAGCGTCACCGTGACAACAGTTCCCTCATCAACCATGGTGCCGGGATCAATATCCTGCCCCGTGACGTTTCCGTCCGGATCGCCCGTCTTTTCGGCTCCCAAGCCCACCGATTCCAGGGTGTCTTTGGCATCGGACCAAGGCAGGCCCGTGAGGTCGGGAACCTCGACTTGTTGCTTAGGCTCAGGGCCGAGCGAGACTACGGCGCTTACCGTTGAGCCATAGGGCACTTCTTCCTCGGGAGCCGGATCTTGGGATATGACATACCCCTTTTCGACGTCGTCGCTGTAGTCTTCGGAAGCATCGTAGACCAAGCCGACGTTCTCCACGATAGAAGCTGCCTTATCGCTCGACTTCCCCCTGATGGCGGGAACAGAGACCATCGATGGAGGTACAGCAACCTCGAAATCGACTTCGGTACCCTCTGCCACCTCGGTTCCAGGGTCTATGGACTGCCGCACAACGCACCCGGGATCGACGCTTTTCGACTCAACCTCACCGTCGCATACTCCCTTGAGGCTCGCATCTTGCAACGTGCTCTCCGCTGATTCCTTGGTCATTCCGGTCACGTCGGGGACGGAGACGGTCTGTGCGGGCTCCTCGCCCTTCGAGACGACGAGCTTGACGGAAGCGCCCTTGTCGACTTTCGTTCCAGCTGTCGGGTCCTGCGAGATTACGCGACCCTCGGGGATTTCCCCAGAGTACTTGAAATCAACCCCTCCGACTGCGAGACCACTTGTCAAAATCGACTTCTCCGCCCCTTCCTGCGTCATGCCGCTCACGTCGGGGACCGAGACGGTTTTCGCAGGCTCCTCGCCTGTCGAGACGACGAGCTTCACGGAAGCTCCCTTGTCGACCTTCGTTCCAGCTGTCGGGTCCTGCGAGATCACGCAACCTGCATCGACCTCGCTGGAATGTTTCTCCTGGACCTTACCGACGGAAAGCCCCTTCTTCTCAATCTCGGCTTCCGCTCCATCCTGCGTCATGCCCGTAACATCGGGTACGGTGACGGTCTGTACAGGCTCTTCGCCCTTCGATACGACGAGCTTGACGGAGGTGCCCTTCTCTACCTTGGTCGAAGGTGACGGATCCTGCGATACCACGCGTCCGGCATCGACCTTGCCAGAGTATTTCTCCTCGATTCTGCCGACGGAAAGTCGAGACTTTTCGATTGCGTCTTCCGCAGCTTCAAGCGTCTTTCCAGTCACATCGGGGACGGTCACGGTCTTGTCATCAGGGGTATCCTTTCCGTCAGACACGACAAGCGAGACTGCGGTACCCTTTTCGACCATCGTTGCAGGTACCGGATCCTGCGAGATCACATGGCCGATGGCAATCTCGTTGGAGTGTTTCCGCTCGACCTTTCCAACTGCAAGTCCAGCTTTTCCAATCGCAGTCTGTGCATCTTCGGAGGTAAGCGAGACCACATTGGGGACGCTCACCTTCTGCTTTACCGGAGCCGCCGACGAGCTCGGGGATGCCGACTTAGATGAAGCGCTCGAGGACGAAGCGGATGACGACGAGCTGCTAGCCGCCTCGGATGATGCTGAAAAGTCTGATGCCGACATCGACGAATCCTTCGGATTGGGATCGGCCGATTGCTGCGGCGCGCAAGCCGTCAACGCCAATGCGGCGAAGAGGAGCGCCATCGCCGCTACGCATGCGATAACCTTGGATACGGACGATAATCTTCTCATCATGCCCTCCTCTGTTTGGTTCTCGATTCGCTGCGGACCCCGGGCCTTCGATAAGTAGCGAGGCATCGAAACGCTCCCATCTTTTCACGCACAGACAGTGCAACCATCATAACAGCTGTCCTGGATCTCTTTCGGCGAATACCATCGTAACCTTGTCCAAGACCGCATCGGCTAACTCGCGCTTCGGCGCAGGTCCGACGCGCGTCTCCCCTGCTGCGTCCACGAGCACGACCTCGTTTTCGTCGGTTCCGAATGCACGGCCGTCTCCAGCCAGGTTGCCCACGATGAAGTCGGCGTTCTTGGCGACCAGCTTCTTACGGGCGTTTTCCTCAACGTCCTCGGTTTCGGCGGCATAGCCCACAACGACTTGGTCGGTACGCTTGTGCGCTCCCATCGTGGCGAGGATATCGGGGTTCTCAACCAAATCTATGCGGGTCAATGCCCCGTTGGCATTCCCCTTCTTCAGCTTGGACTCTGCAACGTCTACCGGACGGAAATCGCTTACCGCAGCGGTGAATATGGCGATATCAACCCCGTCAAAACGCTCGGCGACAGCATCGAACATCTGGCATGCGGTCTTGACGCGCACGATCTCGACGCCAGCTGGATCAGATAGCGATACAGGGCCGCTCACAACAGTCACCTGTGCGCCACGCTCCTGCGCCGCCTCTGCGATGGCAAAACCAGTCTTGCCCGACGAGGGATTCGAAATGAAGCGAACCGGATCGATCGGCTCAACCGTAGGCCCGGCGGTGATCAGCACGCGTTTACCCGCCAGGTCCTGTTTTACCTGAAGCAGCTCTAACGCGAAGGCGACGATGTCATCAGGATCGGCCAAACGCCCTTTCCCGATATCTCCGCAAGCCAAATACCCGCTCTCGGCATCGATAAATCGCACACCGCGCTCTTTCAGAATGCGCATGCTTTCCTGGTTGGCGGCGCTTTCGTACATGTTCACGTTCATTGCAGGAGCAATTGCGAGCGTCGCCGTCGTTGCCATTGCCGTGGTCGTTAGCAAATCGTCCGCAACGCCGTTCGCGATCTTGCCCATGACGTTTGCCGTGCAGGGGGCGATAAGGAACAGGTCAGCCTCTTTGGCCAGCGAGATGTGATGGATGGGATCACCCGGCGCATCGTCGAACAATCCGACAGCCACAGGTTCGCGCGTAAGCGCCCTGAACAATGCTGGCTGTATGAACTCCGTCGCGTGGTCGGTCATGACGACCTTCACTCGCACGCCTGCCTTCTGCAATCCGCGAACGATCTCGCAAGCCTTGTAGATGGCCACGCATCCAGTCACGCCGATCAGCACAGTCTTCACATTCGCCTCCTGTCTTCCGACGGGGCATAGTATAAGGCATCAACAGCTATTTAAACCAAGTCGAAGCGAAGACGTAAATCAACGTTGATCGAGATACGGGATTCCAGCAATGGAAGGATGCGGGGCTTCGTCGAGGCGTTCTGCAACTTCTCGGCCGGCCGCCGTAATCTCAGCGCTTCTCTCAGCGATGCTGTCTAGAACCTCTTGCAGGTCGTCGGGCAAATTGTCGGCGAATGAAAGGTGCTCACCCGTTACGGGGTGATCGAAGGCGAGCATGAAGGAATGCAGAAACTGGCGACGCAGCCCCAGATTGGCAGAATCGGACTTTGGGCGGCTCGCCACATACAGCGGATCGCCCACGAGCGGGTGCTTGACGTATTCCATGTGGACACGGATCTGATGCGTGCGCCCTGTGAACAGCTTGCAGTCCACGAGCGTGTAACCGTTATCGCGCGGGCCTGCCTCGAATCGTTCCAGCACGCGGAACGTCGTCACCGCATCGCGAGCAGAATCGACGTCGCGGATGGCCATGCGCGTGCGGTCTTTTGGATGTCGGGCGATAGGCGCGTCGATCATGCCGGTATCGTGCGAGATTACGCCATGTACGAGCGCCAGATATCGCCTGTCGACTGCCCTGTCTTGAATCGCCTCCATGAGAGCGGCGCCCGCCTCGTCGGTTTTCGCTGCAAGCATGAGGCCGGTAGTGTCCATGTCAAGTCGGTGAACGATTCCAAGTCGATCTCGCTCTCCTTGAACGTTGCAAAGATTATCCGCGCCGCAATGGTATATGAGCGCGTTTACCAATGTCCCGTCGCGATGCTCGTCAGAAGGATGGCATACAAGGCCTACCTGCTTGGACAAGACGACGAGGTCTTGGTCTTCGTATCGTATGTCAAGCGGGATGGGCTCGCCCGTCATCGGCGTGATGGCCTCAACCTGCTGAACCTCATACACGATAGGCTGACCTGCGCGAACGGCCTGCTTCTTCGAAGCGGATTCGCCTGATACGAGCACTTTGCCAGCGTCGATTGCGTTGGCCGCAGCAGAGCGGCTCGGGTAGAGGCCGCGCTTTCCCAACAGCACATCGAGGCGCATGCCCTCGTCTTCGATTGTCGCCACGTAACAGCGAGAAGCCATGACCACCTCCTGCATCGTTCGCCATCGTCGTAATGCAGATCAGCGTTCGCCTATCTCGGGTTCACCGTTCTTCATGTTTAAGAGCATGCCTATCACCAACAGCGCGAAACCGCACGTCACGCCTATATCTGCAACGTTGAAAACGGGGAAGTCAATGAAGCTGAACTCTATGAAGTCGATTACGAAACCCTGCGCGAAACGATCGATTGCATTTCCGATACCGCCCGCGACGATGAGCGCGAACGACACCGTTTGCAGCAAGTTGCACTGACGTGCAGTTCCTAGAAAGAACGCCGCTATAACCGCGCACACGATAAGCGAGAAAACACCCAGCCCAAAAGTGGACTGCGAGAAGATGCCCCAGGCGCCGCCCGTGTTGTGAACGAGGCGGATATCAACGAGCCCGAAGAAGGGGCCCGCAATGATCCCGCCGGGCTCCTGCCCGGCAAAGAAGCTCTTCGTTACCTGATCAAGAACAACCCATAGGACTGCAAGGCCGGCGAAAAGGCCGACCTTGCCGAAAGGATATCCATTCTCACTACGCGCCAAGGAGAAGCAGAGCCCCTAGTCCTCGGTGAAGCCGATTCGATCGAGCGCGTCGGCGCAGCGGGCGCATACGTGCGGATGGGACTCGACGGTGCCGAGCTCGCGGTAGTTCCAACAACGCGGGCACTTATCGCCTTGCGCGGGAACGACTTCGCACGAGTAGTCTTCGCCTGCGACGAACGTGACGCCGCTTACGATGAACAGCTCTTCGAATACGCCGGTATCGAAAGCCTGCAGAGCATCGAGGACGTCTGCAGGCACCGTGACGTTGACGGCGGCTTCTTGGCTCTTGTTGATACGCTTTTCGGCGCGAGCCTGCTCAAGGGCCTTCGTGACAACCTCGCGCACCCCCATGGCGACCGCGAAGGACTCGATGTCAGCCAAACCGTCGTCTTCGGGCAACGCAGGGGCAAAGTCATCGCGCGCCGGCCAACCGCCGAGCTGGATGCTGAAGGAGCGCCCTTCGCGTGCGCGCAGCGCGGGCGGGAAGAATTCCCAAACTTCGTCGCAGGTAAACGAAAGGATCGGGCACAGCACTCGCACAAGCACCTCGAGGATGTTCATGAGTACGCTTTGCACAGCGCGACGGCGCGGCGAATCGGGAGCCTCGGAATACAGTCGATCCTTGGCTACGTCCATGTACACGCTGGAAAGCTCGTTGACGAAATCGTAGCAAGTGCGGTATACGGACTGGAACTTGTAGGAATCATAGGCCGACTCGCACTCTCTCAGCAGCGCATAGGTCTTTGCCATGAAGTACTTGTCAATGGGCTCGAGGTCATCCCACGTTGCAACGCACATCTCGTCCTCGAAATCGTCGAGGCTGCCAAGGAGGAACCTGAACGAGTTGCGGAATTTGCGGTACGCATCGGAGACCTGCTTGAGGATGCAGTCGGAAATTGAGACGTCATGCGAGTAGTCAACCGAAGCGACCCACAGGCGCAGCACGTCAGCACCGAACTTGCCCATGACATCAGCCGGGTCAACGCCGTTGCCCTTTGATTTGGACATCTTCTCGCCGTTCTCGTCGACGGTAAAGCCGCAGTGCATGACGGACTTGTACGGGGCGACGCCGTAAGCGCCCACGCTGGTCAGCAGGGCGGACTGGAACCATCCACGATGCTGGTCAGAACCTTCCAGGTACATGTCGGCGGGGAAACGAAGTCCTTCGGACTCGCGGTGGCGGCACACGCTCGTGTGGGACACGCCGCTCTCCCACCATACGTCGAGGATGTCCTTCTCGGGAACGAGGTCCTCCACACCCGCGCCGCACTTCGCGCAGCAGGTGTCAGCAGGCAGGTAGTCGGCGGGGCTCTGGGTGAACCACGCATCGGCGCCCTGCTCGTAGAACAGCTTGATCACCGCGTCGAACGTCGCTTCGGTGGCGACGGTCTCGCCGCACTTCGAGCAGTTGAACACGGGAATCGGAACGCCCCAGGAGCGCTGGCGCGAGATGCACCAGTCGGGCCGGTCTGCCACCATCGCGCCGATTCGGTTGGATGCCCAAGCCGGAATCCATTCGACTTCGGACTCGATCGCCTTCGATGCGGCATCGCGCAACCCGGTCGCGTCCATGCTGACGAACCATTGGCTCGTAGCGCGGAAGATGACGGGTTTGTGGCAGCGCCAGCAATGCGGGTAGCTGTGGGAGATATCCTCGTGCATGATCAGCATGCCGCGTTCGCGCAACCATTCGATAATGATGGGATTCGACTCGTTAACCTCCATGCCGCTGAACGGACCGCCGGTCCCCATGCCTTCACCGACGTAGAAGCAACCTTCATCGTCGACGGGCATGACGACGGGCACGTCGAATTTCATGCCGGCGAGGTAGTCCTCGACGCCATGACCGGGAGCGGTGTGGACGATGCCCGTGCCGTCTTCCATCGTGACGTAGTCGGCGTAGATGAAAACGCCTTCTTCGCCTTGGTCGCCGAAGATAGGCTGCTTGTACTTGTTGCCCAGAAGCTCGGTGCCGGTGGCGCTCCAGCCTTCGACGACCTTTGCGTCATTCCAGCCAAACTTCTCGACGAGCTTCTCGACGAGTGCCTCTGCCATGATGTAGGCACGTCCGTCGTGCTCGACGGCGACGTAGGCTTCGTCAGGATGCAGGATCACGGCGTCGTCGGCGGGAAGCGTCCAAGGGGTCGTCGTCCAGATCGCGACGTCGAGCTTTCCCTCCCATGCCTCGAGGCCGGCGGGCACCGTCGTCATCTCGAAGCGCACGAAGATGGCGGGCGAAACCTCGTCGCCGTACTCGATCTCGGCTTCAGCGAGGGCGGTCTTGCAGTGGCTGCACCAGTGGATGGGCTTACGACCACGGTAGACGGCTCCATCGAGGAACATCTTCTTGAACACCTCGACGTTTCCAGCCTCGTAGTTGGGAACGTACGTCAAATACGGATGCTCCCAGTCGCCGTTCACGCCCAAACGCTTGAAACCGTCGCGTTGAACGCTGACGTACTTCTCGGCCCATTCGCGACACAGCCTTCTGACCTCGGGCTGCGGTGTCTCGCGAAACTTTTCCGTGCCCAGCGACGTCTCGATCATATGCTCGATAGGCTGCCCATGACAATCCCAACCGGGGATGTAGGGAGTGTAGTAGCCACGTTGAGCATGCGACTTTATGACGAAGTCCTTCAGGATCTTGTTGAACGCATGGCCGATGTGAATTGGGCCGTTTGCATAGGGGGGTCCGTCGTGCAGGACAAAAGGCTCCCCATCGCGGTTCTTCTCGAGGACGCGCCAGTACAGCTGCCCTTCATCCCATTTCTCGAGCCGCTTGGGCTCGTTTTCGGGCAAGTTACCCCTCATGGGAAAATCTGTCTGGGGCAGGTTCATCGTATCTTTGTAAGAGTTTGCCACAATACCCTCTTTCAGCTTCGTTACTCAAACCCGATAAGTATACGCGAACACCCCTCGTTTCGCGAGCAAACCGCCTTGCTTTCACAAAGTTTCAGCGCCAGAGCATGCAAAGACCGTGTAAATCTTTCCTCGCACTCATAGGCGCAATTCGAAATGGGCAGAGGAACGAGCCAGAGGGCTATCTTGCGATTCGTAATCCGTTCTCTGACGCTGCTTTTTGCATCAACAACCATTTTGCCGAATCCTCCGCATTCTTGTACAATGAATGCAAGTACCAAAGCTTCGAAAGGATTCCCCTATGCAATTTGAGATCGTCACCGATTCAAGCTGCAATTTGAACGACGCGATGATTCGCGAGTTCGGCCTGCACATTCTGCCGCTTACGTTCATGTCGGATGGCGAACAATACCAAAGCTATACCGCTGGCCGAGACAGTGATTTGAAGAGCTTCTTCAAGATGATGCGCGATGGAAAGGTGTTCACCACATCGCTTCCCAACCTCCAACAGAGCGAGGAAACGTTCGAGGGCATCCTGTCCCAAGGCAAAGACCTCTTGTACATCGGCTTCTCGAGCGGTCTTTCTGGCACCTACCAGGCTTCTGCCGCCTTGCTCGAAGAGCTGAAAAAGCGTTATCCCGATCGCAAGATCTACTATACCGACACGCTCGCGGCGGCGATGGGCGAAGGCCTTATTGTCTACAAGGCCGTCAAGCTTGCGCAAGAAGGCGCATCCATCGAGGATGTGCACGCCTGGGTGGAGGAGAACAAGCTGAAAGTTGCACACTGGTTTACCGTCGATGACTTGATGTTCTTGTTCCGCGGCGGTCGCGTATCCCGCACGAGCGCTTGGGCGGGCACGCTGCTCAATATAAAACCGGTGTTGCACGTCGATGACGAAGGTCACCTCATCCCCATGGAGAAAGTCCGCGGACGCAAGAAGTCCATCCAGGCCCTCGTTGACCACATGGAGCAATCCGGAACTCAGCCCATAGCAGATCAAGAGGTTTTCATCAGCCACGGCGACTGCCAAGAAGACATCGACTACCTCGTCAAACTCATTAAGGAGCGCTTCGGCTGCACTAAGTTCGAAATCAATATCCTTGACCCTGTCATCGGCGCCCATGCCGGCCCTGGCACCATTGCCCTGTTCTTCTTTGCCGACAAGCGATAGGCAAATACGCTCCTTCGTCTTTCCAGTGAAAACACAAAAAGCGAGCCGCAACTGCGGCTCGCTTTTTATCCGCCTCATAATCATAACGGTTATCCAAGATGGACCGCACCCCGTGCAACCAGGTATAATCCCGAATTCTTCAGGACTACTTGTAATCTGCAGGATTCTTCGAACTGGAACCGGTCGTATTCCCGCCGAGCCGCAACTCGCGCCCGAATCTTAGCGCTGACTCGCCGAAGCGCTCTTTCACCATATCGGACGCCGTCATTATTCCGCGTCGACGTTTTTCTCCCATGAGACTGTCTTTTTCAGGCTGCGCATCGAACAATGACAGCTGCCCATCATCGTCTGCCTTCTCGCCGAAACCGGTAACTGCCACGCCGACAAGGCGCACGCTCATTCCAGGACTCCACAGCTCATCCAGCATCTCGTCGAGCATCGACTCGAACAGAAACTCGTCGTCTGAAGGCATGCCGATCGGACGCTGCACGCTTCGCACGGTACGATCGTCATAGCGGATTTTCAACGCAAGCGTATGGCCTTTCAAGCCCTTGCGACGCAGCCGACGCCCCGTTTTCGCAGCCATAGTGCATATGGCGGCCATTATGTCCGAGCGTTCGGTCATGTCGGTCGCAAATGAAACCTCGTTCGATACGGATTTCACATCATCATCTGGTTCGATTGGATCGTCCTCTATACTGCGAACGCGATCAAGCATGACGCGACCCGCTTTGCCGAGCCACGTGATAACCGAGGCGTCATCTGCACGGGCAAGCTCTCCGAGCGTATTGATTCCGTGTTCTTTGAGCACGCGCTCGGCAGAAGGACCGATTCCGCTAAGCGCGCGAAGCGGTTGCGGATCGAAGAAGCTCTCCTCACTACCTGGTAAAACAACTGTAAGCCCTCTGGGCTTGTCCATATCAGATGCGAGTTTTGCAACCGCCTTCGTCGCGCCTACGCCGACAGAGCAGGTTACGCCGAGTTCTTCGACGCGACGCTGTATGCGCCTCGCCACCAAAACGGGATGCTCACGGTTGATTTCATTGGGCGTTACATCCATGAACGCCTCGTCGATGCTCACTTGCTGAACATGCGGCGTTTCATCCCAGAGGATTGCCATGACCTTATTCGACATCTCTCGATAGCGATCGTAATGCCCCTCGGTCCATATCGCATTCGGACAGAGGCGTGCTGCAGTCGATGAGGGCATCGCAGAACGGACTCCGTAAGCACGCGCTTCGTACGAGCATGTTGAAACGACGCCCCTCTTCCCCGCGTTTCCACCGACGATAACGGGTTTGCCTCGCCACCCGGGATGGTCGAGCTGCTCAACTGAGGCGAAGAAAGCGTCCAAATCGACGAGCAGGATAGCGCGTCCTTGCCATGGAATCGACGTAAGCGCGTCAAGCGCAGCTTCATCGTCGGCCAATCTTTTCGAGACGTCATTCATATGAAGAGTCTACCTCGTGCGCCATGTTTTCCTCTTGGAATTTTGCTTGTTGCTCATTCGCATAATTGCCGCTCTATTAAACGCACCATCAACATCTTGATCCAAATCTTTTTTTCTTATCATTGGCTATGCATTTATGTTAGGATATGAAACCCGCATTCACCTGCGGTTTTAATGCTTGTGAACGATGGCTTAAACATACTATATCTGATACCATGGCCCCTCGTTCCACTAAATGTTGCGTATGTGAAAGGATAAGAGGTCATGGTAACGGATATGCTGACATCGTTCTCAGCAAACCGTTTGGATCCCACGGCCCTTCCCGAGCAAACGCTCTCGCTTCCCTATGACGTCCGCGGCGAGGTTTCTTGGATTGACTTTTCCGGTATAGAAAACCCGTTTGGAACGCCGACTTCGATTGTGCAGGCCCTCAACGATGCGATTGCCCAAGGGATTGTGTCGTACTCTCCTGACCGAGATGCCCATTCCCTCAGGAGCGTGCTTGCGCGTCTGTTCAAAATGCCTGTCGAATCGTTCCTCGTCGGATCTACGGTTTCGCATATGATCTCGGTCGTCGCCCAGGCTTTCGAACCTTGCGTCGTAGGCGTCTCGACGCCTTGCCCCGTTGAATACGTGCTTTCGCTTGGGAACACCGGCCATACCGTCGAGGGCATCTCCTCGCCTAACAGCCTCGTTACACCCAACGCTACGTTCCTCGATGAGCGACACGCCCACATAGACGCTGCGCTTCTCGCTAATCCTGGATATCCCACGAGCCGCCTGCTCTCAAAGTCGACGCTTCTCTCGTACCTCGATAGATGCGATTGGGTAATCGTCGACGAGCGTTCTATAGAGCTTACCCTCGGCGGGGAGTCCATGGTTCCCCTCGTGCAGGATTACCGCAACCTCGTGATAATCCAATCGTTTGCCGAACAATTCGCAATGCCAGGAGCGCCGGTAAGCTACTGCATCGCCCATCCGAGCACCATCGCCGAGATTAGCAGGTTCTACGATAATTCCGTTGTGTCGATGCTATCGGAAGTGCTCGCCAACTCGGTAGCGCTCGAGCACCCCCGCCTCGATGATGTTCGTGATTTCCTCTATAGCGAAATACCCTGGATGCAATGCATGCTCAGCCTTGTGCCCGGCATCGACATCTTCCCTGCCGAGGCGAACTACGTCATGTGCTCCTATCACAACGGCGGAGACCTGAAGCTTGCAATATCCGATGTAAACCACTTGAGCGCACGGCTTCAGCTCGAGGGTTTCCGCATCCGAAAGCTCGCAGGAACACCCGGACTCGTAGACAATGGCTATTTCTGCGTAGCAGTCCGAACGCGCGAGAACAACGAGAAACTCATTGCCGCCCTGCGCCACATCATCTCACCAAGCGCTTAGATACCACGCCTCTCCATTCTTGAAATCAAAGGTAAATAGCATTCACGGCTCAGTTCTGAGCCGCGAACAGAATCGCTATAGCATCAAGTCTAGCTAGTTGAACTTGAAGATCTTCTGCGCGAGATGATAGCCGCCAAGCCCAATTCGGCGACCGAGCTCGGTGGGGATGTTAGTGCCGAGATTGAGAACGTTTCGCCTGATCCTCGGATACATGGCAGGCCTGCGACGCTTGAGGTAGTCCCAAATCTCCTTGCGCTTCTGCTCCGATTCGTCGGTATTTATCATGCGCAGAAACACCGAGCAAATGCACATCATCATGGAGAGGTAGTTCTCCATGTAGCGCCTTAGTTTCTTCTGCACGACATCATCGGTCGTATCTACCGCGTCAATCATGAACCGTGTAATGCGGATTTGCTGGTCAATGCGGGATTTCATGATATCCTCGTTGACCGATTGCCCTTCGCGACCGATGAAGTAACGATACATGTCAACGTCGAAATAGCGAATCGAGTATACAGCGGGGAGCGGCACGTAGACGAAGATGTTGTCAACGTAGAAGCAGTGCTCGGGCAAGACAAGCTTCACATCTCGTAGGAGCTCGGTCCGGTAGATGACCGAATGCATGAGCAGGTACTGGCTTGGCTTGAACTTCTTGATATCATCCCAGGTGAATTCGGCATCGGTCGGGAAAACGTTTGTGTAGTCTATGACGGTACGCGTACCCTCGTAGACTTTTTCATACACGTAGTTTCCTATTACGAGGTCACATGCGTCGCGCAGTTCGCTCTGGCTGCGAAGATACGCCATAATCGTGCGCATAGCGTCCGCATCGAGCCAGTCATCGGAATCGACCACCTTGAAATATCGCCCACGCGCACTTGCCAAACCTGTGTTGACAGCAGAGCCGTGTCCACCGTTTTCCTTGTGGATCGCGTAAATCGTCTCGGGAAAACGCTGATGCCAATCATCCGCTTTCTGGGGCGTATCATCCTTTGTGGAACCATCGTCGACGATCAATATCTCGATATCGCCGACACCGTCCTCGAATGCGAGGAGCGATTCGATGCATTTGTCCATGTACTCGGCCGAGTTGTAACACGGCACAGCGAACGTGATCGTCTTCACGCTCTCCCTTTCTGTAATGCAGCTCTTCGCCGCCCTGTGGTTATCCGTATTGTAGCCGCGCTTGAACACATGACATGACCAAACATAGAAACAAGATAAGTTCAACGAGAGGTGTTGTAGCGTTCTCGAAAAAGCATTGCTTACGAGAGGGTCGAATCGCGTACCGAGTCGTCTTTCTCACCAGACAGCTCTCCCATTAGAACCGAAACTTTCTGTTCGGCCTCGCCGAGCCGTTTCTTGAGTGCAGCCAGCAACGCAACTCCGCGCTCGTAGGCTTTCAGGCTATCCTCGAGTTCGAGCGTGTTGCTCTCGAGGCGGGCGACAATTCCGTCGAGTTCCGCCATGGCCTCCCTGAACGTGAGCTCTTCGATGGGCTTCATTTCCGAGTTCATCGACTATTCCTCCTCGTCTTTGTCATAAGCGGCTACTCCTTCGACATTGCAGTGCAATATGCCATCGGAAACCATGACGTCAACCCGTTCACCTTTATGAGCTTGCGCTATGCTGCGAACAACCCCTCCTTGCTCGTCACGCGTGATGGAGTAACCGCGCGCTAATGTGTTGACCGGGGAAAGGTCGGCAAGCCGCGCTGCAGATGTTCCCAGTTGATATCTGAACCGATCGGGTAACGTCGTGCCTACTCGTTCCAGCCTGCTCGCAGCGTTTCGAACTTCCTGACCGCTCCTGAGAAGCTGTTCGGGCAACGCTCGGTCGAGCTTCTCGGATGCAACGTCGAGCGCCTGCGCATCTGCGGCAAAGAGCAGCATCGGATCAGAAAAGAGGGGCCTGTCTGCTATTCGCTGCACGCTTGACGTTGCTCGCTCGACGAGGAGCGAGGTGCTGGCGACAAGGGAGCGCGCCCGTGCCGACATGAAGGCATCGAGGTTCTCTCGGGAAGGGCTGACAGATTCGGCGGCGGCAGTTGGCGTGGAGGCACGTAGATCGGACACCATGTCTGCGATGGAGGTGTCGACTTCGTGGCCGATGCCCGTGACCACCGGCACCGGGCATGCGGCAATCGCGCGCGCCAGCCCCTCGTCGTTGAATGGCATCATGTCCTCGAATGATCCGCCTCCACGCACGACGAGCACGACTTGCGCGCCCGCCGAAACCACGCATCTGAGGCCCTCCACGATACCAGCCGGGGCATTTGCGCCTTCGACAGGCACGCCGGCAAGCAGCACGGTCGCGACGGGAAAACGCCTGCGCAGCGTTCTGAGCACGTCATGGACGGCTGCGCTACGCGGAGAGGTGACAAGCCCGATTCTCTCGGGAAACATGGGGAGGGGCCGCTTTCTTGCGGGATCGGTAAGGCCTTCGGCTTGGAGCTTCCGCGCGATGTTTGCCACCTTCATACGCAGATCGCCTTCACCGGCAAGGGCTATGGAGAACACGTCGAAGTTCATGCGGCCCTTAGCCGCATAAAGCGTGAAACGCCCCGTGATCTCGACGAGCTGGCCCACCATGAGCTGGACGCCGGACGCCCGATAGCGGTTGTTCCACATCATGCACGGGAGTGCAGCAGCGGAGTCTTTGACGGTGAAGTACGCGGCCTTGTATCCCGCCTTCACCGAAACCTCAGATACCTCACCGATGATGCGAACGGTAAGCGATTCGAGCGATTGCTTAGCCAGGGCCATGGCTCCCGAAACGCTCAAGGCGCCTTCGGTGCCCCGTGCGTTTTCGGCGATACCTTGACCTTGCTGCCAGGTGAAATCGGAGGCCATGGCTAATCGCGGCGCATGCCGAGAAGCCAGACCAGCTGAAGCAGCGATGCGAGCGCAGCCGCCACATAGGTGAGAGCGCATGCACGCAGCACCGAGAACGATCCCGCAATCTCTCCTTCGGGCAACGAGAGCGTCTTCATGTAATCAATCGCGCGATGAGACGCGTTGAACTCGACCGGCAAGGTCACAATCTGGAACAGCACGACAGCGGCATACATAATGATGGCGACGTCGATGAGCTGGTTCATGTACAGGAAGATGCCTGCGAAGAGAACGATCATCCAGAGGTTTGAAGCGGCATTCGCAACGGGCCAGAGCGCAGTGCGCCACTTCAGCGGGGCATAGCCCTGCGCAAATTGGCAGGCATGGCCCACTTCGTGGCAGGCGGTCGCATAGGCAGTGACGGTACACTGATCGTAGACGCTCGGGCTCAAAGCAATCGAGTTCGTTCTCAGGTCGAAATGGTCTTGCCCTTCGTTTCCCCTCATGACCTGCACGCCCGTCACGCCATTCGCAAGTAGCATGCGCTCGGCTGCCTCAGCGCCCGTGATCCCACTTGAGGAGCGAACTTTCGAGTACTTGCTAAGCTGGGATTTGACATATCCCGATGCGATCAGTCCTATAGCTAGCGTTACTATGATGAGAACCCAATATGACATGTAACCCTCACTTTCCCACTTGACTTGTTCCAGCGCATTATAGCGCTCATTTGTTCGTGTTCTTTACTTGTTGCCAACATGTTTGAGAATGACAGTTTAAACACAGAGACCTAATGCGTCACGTCTAAACCTAGATCTCAGTCGTTTTTGGCAATGACAACCTTTCCCTTGCTGATAGAGAGAGCTAGGCGCCCTTCCATGAAGTCCACGAGCTCTTGTCCTACGAGCTCCTTGCGCCAGCCCCTCAGCAAATCGATTCCCTTGCGGTATCCGCGAGCTACGTCGACGAGGTCCGAATGGCTCGCCAAAGTAGGCACGGCCACGCCGTTCTCGCGCGCCCTTATCCGCACGATGCTCATGAGGAGGTCGACCTGCGCATCGACATTTGGCTCGCTCTTCCCAGACGCCTGGATTTCGGGCCAGGTGTCGGGAGCGGAATCGAGTGCGGCAGAGGCGAGCTCAACCACTATGCGCGCATCCTTTGTCGTGAGGCGTTCGCGAATGCCCCTGACCATGAACAAGTCGTCGACCTTTCTCGGCTCGCGTTTGCATGCTTCCACGATCTGCTCGTCGGTGAGCACCCATTTTCTCGGCACGTTTCGCTTGCGGGCCTCGATCTCTCGCCAGGCGGCGATTTCCCGGGCGGCGGCCATCTGGCGTCTCGAGAGCTGTGTTGAATGCTTGAGTCGCCTGAAACGCTCGCGCTCATCTGCCACATAGTTTGAAGGGTCGCTCATCTCCGCAAACTCGGCCTCGAGCCACGAAAGCCTCCCCTTCTCCTTGAGCTGGTTCTTCATCGCCTCATACATCTTCGGTAGATAAAGCACATCTTCCTGGGCGTAGCTCAGCTGCGAATCCGACAGGGGGCGAACCGACCAGTCGGTGAACGAATCAACCTTC
Organism: Eggerthellaceae bacterium; assembly: GCA_017432445.1. Classification (GTDB taxonomy): domain Bacteria; phylum Actinomycetota; class Coriobacteriia; order Coriobacteriales; family Eggerthellaceae; genus UBA9715. The sequence continues at coordinate 25,641 of JAFRJC010000007.1, forward strand.
TTCAGCTTAACGCCGCAGATGGAATGCACAAGCGATGCATAGCCGATCTGCTGCGCTTGGCCGAGCAGGGCAGCCGCGACCTGGGTATCGAATACGGGTTTCGGTACGCAATCGAGGTCATAGATTATGATCTCGATGTCTTGATGCCCCGCATGGAACACTTTGACGATTCGCTCGTCCTCGAACAGGGGGACCAGCACCTTCAGGTCTTCAACGGCGAAGGGGTCGACGATGGCAATCTCGTCATCGGTCGCTAACTGCATAAGGCATAACTTCGGATAGTACGTCTTCTCTCGCAGAAACTCCGTATCCACTGCCAATATGCTCGAAGAGCTGGCGCGCTGCACGAACGCCACCAGCTCCTGCTGGGAAGCTATGTACATCTGGTCAATCTCCACCTTGCGTTATCGTGGGTTTGCGCTAACATCATATCATCAAGTCACGAACCAAGGCGATTCCGAGGTCGGACATGAAACTGCTTATCGTAATCAACACATCGGCAGGCCCCGGCGAAAGCGCCGTCTACGACTTCATGCGCCTGGCGCTTCGCGATGGCGACCAGGCATGCGTGCGCTACACCGATGGCACGACGGAGCCCTCCGAACTCGTCGAAGACGCGGGCGACTACGATGCCGTGGTCGTCTCGGGCGGCGACGGAACGATAGCCTCCATCTCCTTCAAGCTCGCCTACACGGGCGTGCCTATCCTTCCCTTCCCTGCTGGAACCGCAAACTTGCTGGCATCCAACTTGCTATCTCCTTACGAGCCGCGCACGCTCGCGCAGATGGTTCACGATATGAAAACGTACGACTTCGACCTTGGCGAAATCGAAGCCGACGGCCAAACGTTCGGGTTCGCCATCATGGCAGGCGCTGGCTATGACGCTACTATCATGCACGATGCGGTTCCCGCCAAGAAGCGCCTAGGAGCTGCCGCATACTTCCAGGCGGCGTTCGCCAACGCAAAGCCGCAGAAGTCCAAAATCACGCTCAAGGTTGACGGGCGCACGTTCGAAACCGATGGACTCGGGGTCATCCTCGTCAACTTCGCCAAGATACAGTTCGAGATTCCCCTCACCCATGAAGCGTCTCCTCGCGACGGCGCCTTCGATATCGCCATTCTCAAAGCCGAGAACGCTATCGGGCTCATTCCGGCTTTCATAGCTGCGACGCTTGACCGAGATGGAGGCATGCCGACGCGCACCGATTCCATCGAAGTGTTGCGCGGACGCGAAGTGGAGGTAATCGCCGACCCTCCGCTGAACATGCAATACGACGGAGAGCCAATCAAAACTACGACGCCGTTCAAAGCGCGGGTGCGCAAAGCCGCCGTGCGCTACATCATCTCTGATGAAGCAGTTGCCCATTACAAGCTATCACGTTAGATAAGCACGGCTTTAGTTTAAATCAGGAAATGGGCCGGGGAGTTTGTATCCGCGTCGTCAGTCCTCGTCGCCCTCGTGCTCGTCACGCCATTCTTCGTAATTCCGCTTGTAGCGCAACTGCAAGAGCTCCATGATGACTGCGAAGAGCATGGCAAAGTAGACCATGAGCTTCTCGAGATGCATGTCCAAAAGCTCCACGCCGGAATTGATGCCCATCGAGTCCAGCACCAGGAGCACGCCGATGACAGCGATGAACGTAAGCGCGAGGATCTTCATCTCCACGTTGCGATTAATGAAATCGGCTATGCCGTCAATGAAGATCATCATGATGGCGATGGCGATCACCACCGCCAAGATCATGACGATGAGATGTTCTGCCAACCCGACTGCGGTAATAACCGAGTCAATCGAAAAGACTATGTCCATCACCATGATAGTTGCGACCGCTTGACCAAGCCCGATGCGCCTACCACCTGTCTCACCTGTCTTGGCCTCATGCTTTAGGTCTTCAAGGCCAATGGTGTCTTTTAACTCGGAAGCACCTTTGTAGATGAGGTAGATACCTCCTAAGAACAAGATCAAATCGCGCACCGATATGCCTCGCGACCAGAATCCAAGGTCGATTGTGAACAACGGGGCAACCATGTGCACAAGAAACGAGGCAAGGGAGAGAAACAGGATACGCATGATCATAGCGCCGGCAAGGCCGAGCCTTCGGCCCAGATGCTGCTGTTCGGGAGCAAGCCTACCAGACGTTATCGATATGAAGACGATGTTGTCGACGCCGAGAATAATCTCCAAAAACAAAAGCGTTACGAGTGAAATCCACGCCTCGGCAGTCGTAAATATGGATAAATCGATCATCAGCTCACCTCGGGTGTGCATCCTATCACCAGGCATCCGACCGTCGATGCTATAATGCCCAAAGCACATAAACCCAGCAGGAGCAAAACATGGCCAACAAGTTCTCACTCGGCGACATACTCCACTACACGAATCGCCGCACATATTCCGACACAAAAGGCGATATCGCCTATCTCGACGGCGCGCCCCTCAGGCGCCCCTTCAGCATGCCAGCAGGCCAGAGGTTCCTCGCGTTCATCATCGTTGCCGTAGCCATAGTTCTTGGCTTCCTTTTCATCAACAACACGGTCATCTCCGCCTTACGCGAAGCCGCCGAGGCGGAGCAGGCCATCGAGAACAACCTCGCACGTCAGGCCTCCATCGAGACAATCCCCAACATGGCCGACCTAATCAATCGCAACGACAAGGGCATTAAAAAGGCTTTCAAGAATGCCGGGTACACGATGTTCGATGCCTCCAGCGAAAGCGACTCCGAGGACATGACGCTGTACAAGCTCCCCGCCGATGTAACCGTCGACGAGGCGGCGGAAATGTATGCCAAGGGCATCTCGAACCTCAACGCAGTCCAGGCCACGAAGCTTCTCGTCGGTTCTTGGCAATTCGTGGCTGAACGTTCCGCAGGGACGAGCATGGTTGTGCGCTATGCGGATTTCACAACTGGAGACCCCGAAGTTGCCGTGAAAAACGCCATGGATAAGACCGGCTTCGATCCTGAGAGCATAACGGACTCCGGCGTCGACGATTCGGGCAACACATACAGCACCGGCACGCTGGAGGCAGATGACGCAACCTGTGTTTGGCGCATCTCGGCCATTCCCCTAAACGAAATCTACGACATCAACAATATGCCCGAAGAAGCCTGCTACATCGGCGTGCGCGTCACCAAGCAGTAGTTAGGCCTCGTATAGCCCTTAAATCGAAACCCTATCAGAGCAGGCTCACAAGGTCTGTTAGCAGGGTCACGCGCTCAAATTGGCACTCGTCAAGGCAATCGTTCCTGTCGATGATTATGGGACGTATGCCCGCGCTCTCTGCGCCTTCTCCGTCGGCTTCGGGAAGGTCGCCCACATGAACCGCGTCCTCGGCGCCGACCCCCATGCGCTCGAGTGCTATTTCGAAAATGGCACGGCTCGGCTTTCGGCATCCAACGGCAGCCGAAGCCACGACCTCATCGAAGTACGGAAGGAGCCCAAGAAGCCTGAACAGCTGTTCAAGCGTCGCATCCCAGTTCGAGATGACCCCCAAGCGGAATCCGCGGCGCTTTAAACCCTTCAAGCATGCTTCAACATCGGGAAACAATGACCAGTTCTGTGGCAGCAGATACGCATCGTAGACCGCCTGGGCAAGACCCGGCACGTCATCACGGATCCCACAGTAGTCAGCCATCATGGTGTACATGTCCAGCCACAACTGCACAGCTCGCTCGTGAACGCACCAGAAATCCCCATCGCGCAGGTATTCCGACTGATAAAACGCATTGACATCCGCCATGCACGGCTCAACGTCGCGAACCGTGACGTCAAAACCGCGCGACCGCGCCACGTGTGCGAAAACTTCCGGAACCGAAGGATCCGCAAATATCAACGTCTGCCCCACGTCGAAGAAAACGACTCCCTCAGCTGACATCGACCATGCTCCTTGAATGCAAATATCTTATAGCTTGTACAGTCGTGTTGACTAACGCCCCCATACGACCGACCTGACTTTCCGCCTGCGCGTCGTTCTGACGGGCCCGCCAGCGTGCGCTATTGTCTCATAGACCACGCAATTGGAAAATGCCTATGCGGCGTCCTGCACACACCTCTGCAAACCATCGAACCCTTTGCTTCCCTATAGTTCGGCATTCATGCCGACGACTTCATCTAACGTCTCCAGAGGAAAGCTCGGGGAAATCAACTACGTGGCCTCGTTTGTACGTTTTACGCTATTGTATTATCTACTGTGTCATATGACTTCGTCATGGATCACCCTATCTCGTGCTGGGAGCAATGCATGGACGTAATCGGAACCATCGATGTACAAGACCATCCCATCGACTTCTCCGCCATACGCGTATGCGCTGACGGAACGTACTCGACGGTAAGCGACGCTGTGCAGGCCGAGTGCATGTTGTCGGTCTATGTAAACGACATCCTGACCATGCAGCTCGGCTGCAGCGTGACAAACCTTGCCGAACTCGTCGTCGGGCGCCTGTTTACCGAAGGTCTCATCGCCTCCGCGAACGACATCGACCGCCTGTCGGTTTGCGAACAATCTTTGCGAGCTGACGTGTACCTCAAAGATCGCACGGCCGACCTATCCCGTACCGTTGTCCAGGCTGTTCCCACTTGCTGTACGATGAACAAAACATTGAACGACTACTTCGCACAAGACTACGAACTCGCGCCCGTCAAGCCCCTAGCACTCGACATCGAGTGGGTTTTCCGCATGACGCGCATCTTCCTACAGGACAAGACCGGGCATGCCCGCACCCGCGGCGTCCACTCGGCCTATCTCTCGACGAAAGAAGATGTTCTTTGCCTACGCGAAGACATAGGCCGCCACAACGCACTCGATAAAGCCATCGGATGGGCGCTTATGAATGACGTTGATTTAAGCGGATGCATGCTTTTCACTTCGGGTCGCATTCCCACAGATATGGCAGTGAAAGCAATTCGCGCAGGCATTCCCATCCTCGCCACGAAGACCGTCGCCACCGACAAGGCCGTCGAGCTTGCGCGCACATACCGTTTGACCCTGATCTGCGAAGCAACCCCCCTATCGTTCGACATTCTCAACGACGGCATGAACAACTAATCCGGCGATTGCCGCCGTAGCGCTTTTGATAATCTTCGGCGGGTCGCTGCTCATGCGGTCGAATAGCGTCGAGGATGTCGCTAGGTAATCGGCCTCTCTGAATATGAAGGCTTGGATACGCTTATCGCATGATCAGGTCGTCAATGGAACGACCCTCTGCTAGCACGTCAAGGTCTACGTAGCCAGCTTCGTTAGCGCAGCCTTTGACCTTCCCAACGTCACTATACTGCCAAACTATCCAGCCCCCTTGCGGCCACTCGACCCAAGCTGGCCACTTTCGGCACGAGATCCACAGGTCGCAATCGTCGAAGGAGCCCCGCAGGTATCGGTCGTAGATGTCGTTTCCCGCATAAATGAGGGGCTTGTAGCCGCATGCAGCCTCAACCGCATCGATAAATGTTCTTAGCTCTCGGCGCACGTCCTCGGCTTCGGGCGGGTTCTGCTCCTTGTCCCCATACCATTCAACGTCCACGGCTGGCCTGAGCGAGCGAATGCCCGAGTTGCCCCATGCGTTCTTTGATGATGAGATAAAATTTGCCGCCTGCGCATCACCTGATGAGTCGAACGAGAAGAAATGGTATGCGCCTAGGGCGATGCGGCTGCCTGATGCTTGCTCACACGTGGCCGCAAACTGGGCATCAACGTATCTTGCGCCTTCGGTGGACTTTGCATAAACGAAATCGATGTCTTCATCCGAGAGATCTTTGAAGTCTATCGCGCCCTGATACTCGCTTGTATCCACGCCCTTCACACCATCGGGCACGATTATCATGTTCGGACGCACAACCTCTAACTTGACCCCCAAGAACAACGCCACGAACAAGAAACCAACGACTATGATGACGGCTAGACCGCGCTTCAGCATAAGACTTAACCTGTCCTCTTCGTCCTGAGGGCATGACCCCTGACGCACACGATCGCTTCTTCCCTATAGCTCATTATCTTCCCTCTGATGCGACCCAACTAACAGCTTGTATGAAACGTTATCATACGTTTCGTTAGCGGCCTGATATCGATGGTATCTCATTGGCTCAACAAATGATTCCTCAAACAAAAAGGCCGGGGCTTACAAGCCTCCGACCTCAGTGTTTGTGGTGGGCGTTACAAGATTTAAACTTATGGCCTCTTCCGTGTCAGCGTCAATTCAGCTATGCCTCGATGACCCTGCATGGATCTCTATCAGGTAGTTCGGGTCTGCAGGGGCTTTCATCAATCCGAGTAAGTATTGCCATAATCTCTCGAAAACCCCTCTTTTGAAACTAGCCAATAGAGTTCAAAGTCCTGGCCTCCTTTCAATGAGGGTGACCGTCCCTACTTGGAAGATGCCACCTGGTCGATTGCCTTCACGAAGACGTCCGGGTGCTCGACATGAATGTCGTGGCCCGATTTGAGCTCGGTGGTTATGCAGTTCGGGACGGTTTCCTGGATACGCGCCGCATCTTCATCGGTTGTGGCTGCATAAAGCACGCCGTCGTCCCCGTAGTTCGTCGAAGCCTTTACATACACGGTGGGGCATTTGATCTGGCCCAGCATTGCCGCCTGGTCGATGCCGGCCATCCAGCTGCCATCGTAGAACGTGTCGCCGAAACGCGGGTCCCAATCGTCCATGTAGTACATGCCGCGCGTCCAATCGCGCGGGACGAAAGCGTTTACCGGATGTTCGCCCGGATGCTCCGCACAAAACGCGGCGGTCTGGTCGGCGAGCATCTTTTGCAGCCCGCCGAACAGGCCGAACAGGTAGCTATGCGACGCGTACCATGCTGGATAGGCCGTCACCTCGTCTTGCTGCAAAAATGAATGCGCGACGATATAGCCGTCATACCAGGCGAAGGTGCCCGCGTTTTCCTGCGCCTCTTCGGGAGTCACGCGGAACAGGGGCGGGTCTTCCAGCACGCACGCCTTGACGTGCCCCGTATCATGGGCGGCGATATAAGCCGCCAGGATGCCGCCCGAAGAATGGCCGGACACCAGGTAATCGCCGCCAATGACCTGGCTCGCGAACGAAATCAACGCATCGCCGTTTGCCTCGCATGTGTACAGCGCTGGTTCGTGCGCCGACTCGCCATGCCCGAAGCAGTCGACGGCGAATACGTGATGGCGCTTTGACAGCTCGGGCAGCACACTGGCGTAGTCCTCCCATTCCATGCCCTGGCCGTGAACAAGCATGAGCGCCGGCCCGTTGGCGGGGCCTTCCGCGTAGTTGATGGTCGCCCCGTTTACCGTCGCCTGCTTTTCCGTGAAGCCCGCTCCGAACGCCTTGGAAACCAGCCGCTCTTCGGCGTGTAGGTTGTTGTCGCAGTAAAGGCCGACGACAACGCCTGCCGCCACCAAGACGATGCTCGCGACGACACCAACCATCTTCAACGCTTTGCGTCCTTGCCCCTTCGTCATTTCGCGACCCTCCTCGCTGCGGCCATAACCGCCTCCACGCCCGCCATGAAGTCAGCTTCTTTGACCAGCGCAAGCCCTTGCCCCTCTTCGCCAAGGACCACGAGCCTGTCTCCAGATTTGATGCCGAACAGGTCGCGCGCCTCTTTGGGAATGACAACTTGCCCTCGTTCGCCAACTCTCACATTGCCGAACAGGTGCTTGCCGCGCGGCGGGGCGGCGATTCCCATTCCGCCGCCATCGAAGGATACCAACATGTCGAGCGTCGTCCCGAGCGTCTCGGCGAGCGCTGCTGCGTGTTCGAGATCGGGCGATGTCTCACCCGATTCCCATTTCGCCACCGTCTGGCGCGACACGCCGACTGCTTCCGCCAGCTGCTCCTGCGTGCGCCCGACGGCCATCCGTGTTGCCAGTATGTTGTCAGCGATGCTCATGTTTGCACCATTCCTTTCATGAAGGCAAGCGATCGATCCGTCTTGTCGCGTGCTACGCCACTTCAAAAATCAAGTCGAACTACACGGTCTTGCCTGTAGGGCCTGCGTGACGGGAAGCCATCCCGCATAGCGCGCTCCCGCGGTGGCTTTACGGTCGATGATTTCTCCGTGACTTTCCATGTCGGCGTTCATCGCGCGGTTGTTTTTGTCGACCTGCACCCGTACGTACTCGTATTTCATAGTATGTTATTTCATACTATTCATACTATGTATGAAAGGGTACGACGTCACGAACTGGCATACCACCAACTAAACCTGACATTATTAGCAAATCGTGTTGCAAATGGTTTCCATCGCACATGATTGAAGTACTGGGCGGCAAGCACGTGGTTGACGCCGGGCCGTACGGCGTCGTGCGCACCCCATGTACAGCGCCACGCTGCTACCGTACCTCACACCCCCAAGCGCCGAATCGCGCAGCGCCATCATCGAGGCCCGACCAACCGGGCTGGCCGCAGACCACGCCATGGCAAAGGAGACTCGGCCCATTCGCGGCTTCCCGAACGCCTAGGCCTGTTCCGAAGGACACCACGCAGGACACCAAGCCTGACGTGGACACCATGGCCCCGGCTTTACGGTTCGTGATTCAACCTGTCGATTGTTTGGCGAGGTAACCGGCCGAAGGAGGAAAACACCCGACTTTTTACGAGACTTCCGTTTTTGGTGTCCTATTTGGTGTCCCGCTTAGTGTCCTAAACAAAAGCAGGTAGACGGTTTGTACCATCTACCTGCGTCTTTCGTGTTGGGCGTTACAAGATTTGAACTTGTGGCCTCTTCCGTGTCAGGCAGCTCGAAAAGCAGATTCCCACATCAATACCCATTGTCCTCAAAGACGATCCATGAGCCGGATCGGGCGCTTCCCTGCCTGCTAAGCATGCCCTTGCCCTTGAGTTCGGCCACAATCCGCTCGGCAGTTCTCTTCGAACAGCCAAGGCATTCGGCCAGCGAGGACACGTTTCTCTTGGGGTTCTCTCTGAAGAACTTGAGGGCCCTGGCTAAGGCTTGCTCGCGTTCGCTCTGAGGACTTGCGAACGGCATGATGGAATCCCGTATGGCCTCCAACATGAACTCCACGAATGCCTCGCTCGACCCAGAGACATCGGATTCCGCAAGGGCGGCATAATAGCCGGCCTGCCTCTGGCGGATCGTGCTCTCGACGGGCAGCCACGCCAGAACTTGCCTCCATCGAGAGAGCAGCAGCGTGTGCCAGAGCCGCCCGACCCTGCCGTTTCCGTCCGCGAAGGGGTGGCAGAACTCGAACTCGAAGTGGAAGACGCACGAAGCGAGCAACGGATGCATTCCCGTATCCTTCAGCCACCCGAATATGTCGGCCATCACCTCAGAGACATATGCCGCCGGCGTGCCAGCGTGAATCAAGACATCTCCGTCGAACACGCCGACGTTGCCAGCGCGGAAGCGCCCCGCCTCGGCAACGAGCCCCTCCATCATCGTGCGGTGCACTAGGAGGAGATCCTCAAGGGAATACGGGTCGAGCCCGGGAATGAGGTCGTAGGCTCGCTTGGCGTTCTGGACCTCCAGGATGTCATGGCTATCGCCAAGGACGCGTTTCCCGTCGAGAATGGCCGTCACCGCTTCGGAGCCAAGCTTGTTCCCCTCGATGAGAAGCGATGAGTGGATGGTCTTTATCCTGAGCTCGCGGTGCAGAACCGGACTCCTCGCAAGCGGTGCGTCCGAGGGAATCATCCCTACGAGCTCCGCGATTTCCATGGACAGGGAATCGATTCGGTCGTTTCGATTGAATGGCGGTTCGTATGACATGGACCCTCCTTGATTACCGCCATAATTATACCGCCAATGACGGTAATTCCAGCCGTTTCACATGCAGCTAGCCGTGCTCCTCGTTGCAATTTTAGTGGGCGCCATGGTGGGTATATGGTGGGCACAATCAAAGAGGCCAGAAGCATAAGCCTCTGACCTCGTTGTTCGTGGTGGGCGTTACAAGATTTGAACTTGTGGCCTCTTCCGTGTCAGTCGCAACAATACGCAGCTATACGTCACAGACAAGTGTCCAGCTATTCGACGGGCAGCTGCACCTCGGTGAGCCACTCGTCGACCGCGTCCTTGTTCCAGACGCCGTCGATGTAGCACTCGCGGGAAAGCCCTGCCACGCGGTAGCCGTTGTCCTCGGCGTACTTATAGATGAACGCGTACGCCTCGCCCAGCCGGTCGTAGGCACCTTTGTGGTAGATGCTCAGCACCTTCGTCTCAGGGACCTCGCGGAACTTGATGTTTTCGCTCTCGACGCCGAACGAGACGACCGCCTCGGAGTGCCGCACGCGCACGTCGGCATCGCGGTACTCGCCGTCGAGGTATTCCACGAACTCGTAGGGCGGCTCGGTGCATTTTAGGCTGGGATTCAGCGCGCGGCACTCGGCGCCCTGGGCGGGGATCCACTGCATGGCATCAGAGTAGTTCGCCAGCGTCGCCTCGGAGTAGTAGACGATGGCCGCGGGGACGGTTTTCACGGTAACTTGGTAGTCCATGTCGCTTCCTTTCAGCAGGTTGTCGATGATCGAGAGGCTGATGGAGATCTGGTCCTGCTGCTCCCGGAGCTTGCGCGCGTGTTCCAGGAGGATCGGCTTCTCGTCGGCGCCGTCGAGTATCTTGCGCGTCTGTGCAACGGAAAGCCCGAGCTGCCGGTAGGCCTTTATGCGGGCGGCCAACTGCAGCTGCGCGGTCTCGTACAGGCGGTACCCCGTCCATGCGTCCACGGACGCGGGCTCGAGCAGCCCTTCCTTCTCGTAGAAGCGCAGCGTCTTCACTGTCAGCATCGACAGCTTCGAGAA
>JAFRJC010000039.1 GCA_017432445.1 Eggerthellaceae bacterium
ACCGTCCCGCCTGCGTCCAGCGCCCTGCGGACGGCGCGCCAATCCTCTATCGAATACCTGCAGCCTCCCATTGCACCACTCCTTCTCGCATGGTGCAATGACCGCTAGAATCCGCCCCGCCCCTTTGTCTCATTTCTTTGCCTCATCTAACCGTTACTTCAACCCTCTTGGACACGCCGTTGTGGGCGCAGACGTACACGTAGCACGTGCCCTTGCCCTTGGCCGTTATCTTGCCGTTCGCGGAAACGGTGGCCACCGACTTGTTCGTGCTAAGGTAGCGAATATGCGCGGCATGCTTGGTCGGCATGAGCCTCCGCTTTTTATCGGCCTTGGTCACGGAGACTATCAGCTTGAACGACCCGCCCTTCGCGAGCGCCACCTTGGACCTGTTCACCTTCACGCCGGTGGCATTGGTGTTCCTTGAAGAACCGCCCGAGGTATACATATGCACGCCCAGGCTGGTCCCGATGTAGCGCTTCTTGCCGCCTTCAACGACAAACGCCCTGACGCGGGCTTTGTAAGGCGCCCCCTTCTTCAAGCCGGTCGCCGTCCACGAAAGGGTCCCGCCGGCCTTGACGGTCGCAACCGCCTTCGGCACGACCTTCTTCCCATCGTGATTGCACCTCGAGAAGAAGACGTCGTAACCGTCCGCGCCTGGCGTCCCCGTCCACGTGATTGACAGGCCCGCCTTGCCCTTCGCAACCATCTTGGCCAGCGGCGCGACAGCGATGGGAATCGCTTCGTAGGTCGCCTTGTAGGTGGTGTCGCCAATCACCTTGGAAACCTTGGGCGTCCAACCCTTGAACTTGTAGGTGAACTGCGCGTTCGGTACCTTGGTGGGTGTCTTGCCCGCGTACTTCGGAGTCTTGCCGTAGGCGACTTTCGCGCTCTGCAGCACGGTACCGTCGTCGTCGACGAACTTGACGGCGTATTCGTTCGGCATGAAGGCATACGTGAACGCGGCATCGGCGGTAACAGCCGCAGCCGTCGGGTTCTTGTCCCACGCGCCGTTGTCGTAGCCTGTGGAAGCCCTCATGCCGGTGGGAACCGCTGCAGGCTTGGCCCCGTGGGCAATCTTCTCGGTTTTGTCGGTCGTGGTGCCATCTGCCCATGTGCCATTCTTCACCCGGTAGGTGACCGTATGCTGCACCAGCTTGAACGTCGCCGAGACGGTCACGTTGCCCGAAGGCATCGTGAAGGCGCCGTCCTTCACCTCAACGCTCTTCCCCTCGCTCGTCACCGTCAGGGTATCGAGCTCGTAGTTCTCATCGGGCAACGTGGAGATAGCGACGGTATCGCCCGCATCTGCCATCGACTTGTCAGCCCCCACCGCGCCATGCTGTGCTCTCTTGCAGGTGACGGAATACCCAAGCTGGGCCTCCCGCCCGTCCGCGGTTAACGAGACGACATGCTTGCTGCCCGTGAACCATTGTGAGGGGTCGGCGCTGTTGTAATCCGAATATCCGCTGGTGAAAACATCCATGTCGTACATTAGCTCCACGGAAATTGGCACCTTGTTGGACAGTGCTCCGGTGATGTTTATCAGCCGGTCGTGGAACAGGAAAACGCCAATCCCAGTCGACGTGATTGTCGGGTTGCCAGACAGGTTGAACACGCCATCGACGTAGTTCACGCCGTTCGCTCCACCGGTGATCTTGCCGCCGCTCAGGGTAAAGACGCTACTCGCGTTCAGGTACACGCCATCGGTGTTTCCATTCACAGCGCCGCCAGTCATCGTGAAAGTGCCGCCGTTAAAGACGCCGTCATAGCCTTCGATGGAGCCGCCGTTTAGAGTGAACGCCCCGCCGTCGACTTTCACGCCGGGAAGGCCGGCGCCATTGCCAACGATTGCCCCGCCGTTCATGACGAGAGTCCCTTGCACGAGGACGCCGCAGCCGAACGAGTTGTTATTGCCGCCAGTAATCTTGCCGCCGCCCGCCGTGTCCTCAAGCGCCAGCTTCCCGCCGGCTTCAACGGTTATCACCGTGTTGGCAGCCTGCTTGCGGTCAATGCTGAAACCGTTCAGGTCGAGGATGACCTCCTTGCCCGCAGGGACGACGAGCGGCCCCGATGCCCCATCATATTCGACATCTTCGATCAGCGTGACCGTCCCGCCAGCCGCAAGCGCATCTTCAAGCGTCGCCCAAGGAGTGGACACCGGGTAAGGGAACAGGGCTTTCTTATACTTGGAAGCGTCATATAGCGATTCATATCGATGAAGGAGACGCCCCTCTCCAGTTCCATCAGCATTTGTCCAGAGCTTCCCTTCAATATAGGCTTCGAAACAAGTAGACTCAGAGCTTGCAGCCACCCCCGATCTGCCAATCGCTTCGAACTTGGTAATACCTTCTCCTACTCCAACAAACCCGTGAACACCGTAGCGATTGGCGGTCTCGGTTTCCGAGCCATCAACCGCAACGATCGTCCCGCCCGAAAGACCAGCGGTCCAGCACTTAATACCCGCTGATTCGACCATTGCCGAGTTTCCGCGCGCGCTCACCGTGCCGCCCTTCATTAAGAAACGCCTTACATCAGTGCAGTTTATTCCGTAGCTATATCCGCTCTCCGAGGTCCCGCCAGCCGCTATCACCGTTCCGCTCTCTACCGTCAATTCTGCCTGGCAATAGAGGGCACTGCTCGTGAAGGCGCCATCTGCGCCCGTCGCGAAGAGCCTGCCGTCACCTTGGATCACCAGCGGTCCGACGCTATCGATTCCTGCGAACGCATTATCGCCCGCGTCTTTCCGTACAGCCTTGAGGATGTTCTTTCCCTCGAGAACAATCGTGAGCTGATCGGAGCCCGCGTAGGTTATTGCGGAGGTAATACGCTCCTCGTTCTTGCCTCTGAATTCGCACTGGTAATCGGTCAGCGTGAGGGTATGGCTTGCCTTGTCGTAGCACGCCTCGCCGGTGCAGGAAACACATCCGTCAGCAGCGGTGCCGCAGGGGATATTCGACGCGTTGCCGTCTGTCACCCGCACGCCGCCGACCCAGAGGGCATCCTTCTCCAAGAAGCTCGCCTCTGCCTTCACGTCGCCTGCAGGCATGCGGAATTCATAGCGGAATTCATTGTCGCTTACATCCGCTCTCGTGACTGCAACTTCCACATCGCCTTGCTTGACCGTAAGCGCGTCCAGCACATAGTCTTTCCCCGATGTTGACTTGACGGACTTAGGGCCGTAAAGTCTTACGTTAGCGCCGTCTGCCGCTTGATCCGGAATCGCCATAAGCGGATAGTTTTGTAGCTCTTCGTTTGCCGACCAGCTGCACTCGATGGCGTAACCAGACTTATTGCTCGATCCCAAGGTGGTCGCGGTTAGCCTGTTCGAACCGTCGGTTCCGTCTGCCGCCCCTGCAACCGCCGGAGCTGCCATGAGCCCAACTGCGAGCATGAGGCCTGCGATGAGGGCAATGATTCTGCCAATGTGGTTGCTTCTAACTTTTGCCATACAGATCGCCCTTCCCTTTTACCTCGCGTCCGCCTATGCAGGTATTCAGGCAATGGCCAGTGCGAGAATCATTCTCGCAGCAAGGCCCGTCAGTCGTGCTGCGCCACCCTGCATCCAGGACCAGCTTCGAGCAAATCCTTGATCGATGCCTCGATTAGCCTTCCAGCCACTCGCGTAACCGTTGACATCTTCGCTCATGATTATACTCGCCATCCACCGACACTGAGGCGAAGGTGCCGGGGGGGCGGGTTGTCTCATCGGCGACAAATCACCCGACCCCGTCACGCGCCCAAGATGAGACGAAGGGGCGGCCAATTCCATCGGCATGACAGGGTCGGGTGATCTGTCACATCGCTCCGCTCGTGTTGTAAGATGACGCTCGTAAGGGTTACCGCCGCGCGAAATGGCGCGAGAAGGGAGGCCGAGATGCTCGACCTTGGCACGCAAGCACCGGATTTCACACTGCCCGACCAGAACGGCGACATGAGGTCGCTTTCGGACTTCCGCGGCCAGAAGGTCGTCCTCTACTTCTACCCCAAGGACATGACGGCGGGCTGCACGAAGCAGGCTTGCGCGTTCGGCGATCTCTACCCCCAGTTCAGGGAAAAGGGCGCCGTTGTCATCGGCATCAGCAAGGACACCGTGGCATCCCACAAGAAGTTCGAGGACAAATACGGCCTGCCGTTCATCCTGCTCTCCGACACGGAAAAAGAGGTCATCCAGGCCTACGACGTCTGGAAGGAGAAGAAGAACTACGGCAAGGTGTCGATGGGCGTCGTGCGCACGACATATCTCATTGACGAAGAGGGCGTCATCGTGAAGGCTTTCGGCAAAGTCAAGGCCGCAGACAACCCCGCCCAGATGCTCGAAGAGCTGTAATGCGCATCATCATCTCGCCGGCCAAGAAGATGGCCGTGCACGCCGATGTCCTCGCCTATGAGAACCTCCCGGTTTTCCTTGACCGCGCCGAGGTGCTCAAAGACTGGGTGCGCGGCCTTTCGTATGCCGAGCAGAAAAAGCTCTGGGCTTGCAACGACTCGATTGCCGAGCAGAACGCCCTGCGCTTCGAGGACATGGACCTGCGCCGCAACCTGACGCCGGCGATCCTTGCATACGAGGGCATCCAGTACACGTACATGGCCCCTTCCGTGTTCGAAGAAGGCCAGTTCGGGTATGTCCAAGACCACCTGCGCATACTGTCGGGGTTTTACGGCGTGCTCCGGCCGATGGACGGCGTCGTGCCCTACCGCCTGGAAATGCAGGCCAAAGCCCGGGTGGACGGCCATGCGAACCTTTACGAATACTGGGGCGACATGCTCTACCATGAAGTCATGGACGAGAGCCGAATCCTGGTGAACCTGGCCTCCAAAGAGTATTCCAAAGCTGTCGAGAAGTACCTGCAGCCTCGCGACACGTTTATCACCTGCGTGTTCGGCGAGTTGAGCAAAGGCAAGGTCGTCCAAAAGGCAACCTATGCCAAGATGGCCCGCGGCGAGATGGTGAGATACATGGCAAGCATCGACGCCCAGTCGCCCGAGCAGCTGAAGGGTTTTGACTGGAGCGGCTATGCCTTCGACGAGGGCCGCTCAACCGACTCTGAATACGTG
Source organism: Eggerthellaceae bacterium (assembly GCA_017432445.1). Classification (GTDB taxonomy): domain Bacteria; phylum Actinomycetota; class Coriobacteriia; order Coriobacteriales; family Eggerthellaceae; genus UBA9715. Next base: position 5,056 of record JAFRJC010000039.1, read on the forward strand.
TTTGTGAAAACGAGCTGATTGGGCGTAACCGACGCAAGCGACTAAGCGCGCCCGAGCTTGAGCCAGCTGACGACTCCGACGGCCATGAGCGGGATGCCCGCCAGAAGGCCGAGCGGAGTCGGGCCGAACAGCGTCGCGCCGCCGATGCAGAAGAACAGTCCGATGTTGGCGATTGCGTTGAAGGCGCCGTGGGCGAGCGCGCAAGGCCACACGCTTTGCGTGCGCACGCGCAAAAGCGCAAGCCAGCAGCCCATGGCGGTGCAGAGCAAGATCATCGTCAGGATGCCGACAACGGGAAACCCCGCGTAACCCATGCCGTAGTTGTGCCCCATGGCGATGACGGGCGCATGCCAAAGCCCCCAAATGGCACCCGACAGCAGGGCGGCAGAGCGCTCGGACATACGCTCCGACAAGGTGGGGAACAGCATGCCGCGCCACCCGAGCTCTTCGCCAAACGAGGGGATCGCGTTGATGAACGGGGCGATCACAAGGGCGGATACGGTCAACCCCGACACGATGACCTGCATCGGAGGCATCTGGGATAGCACCTCGTCTGCGGACATGCCCGTCGACGCCGCCGTCGCTTCGATGAAGGAGGTCATCGTCGGATCGAACAAGTGCGGATTCACCGCAAAGAACACGACGCATCCGACAAGGGCGATTGCGGCCGGGAGGAACCAGGCGACCAGGTATTGGCGGATGTTCTGGCTTATGCGCGGCTTCACGCATAAATCGATGCGCTCCTCGGGCTTGCATGAGAAGTTGGCCACGAGCGCGCCAACCGCGGGAAAGAACATGCTCACGGCGATGAGCGCGATCATGACCATCGAGGAGCTCTCGCCGTTCTGGAACGTCCCCAGCGCGATTCCCGCCGGGATCTGCAGTCCCCACGTGAGGCCAAACGTAACCACGAGGTAGATGATCAGACGCTTCATCGGGCAATCTCCTTTAGCTCTTGCCGATGGCTCAAGAATACGTCACGCAGATGCGTTTGGCTAACGACCAGCGGTTGATTTCGGTTGAAATAATAAACTGACGGTTGATTCTGTTTACTGAGATGTCTTGCCCAGCCGCTCTATCAGCTGCTTGTCGAACCCCTCCGAGAGCGCCACGCCCGTGATCACCAACACGAAGCCGACCACGATGACAGCGGTCAGCGGCTCGCCGAGCAGCAAGACCGCCCACAAGACGGTGACGGGCGCCTGCAGGTAGATATAGGCGCTCGCCAACGTGGGGCCGAGGTGTTTGACGCTATACCCCCAGGTGACAAAACAGCCCGCCGACGCAAGCAGGCCGAGGAACGCGAGGTTTCCCCACACGACCGGCTCGGCGAGCGCTTCGAGCGGGAACTGTGCGCCCGTGACCAGGTGGATGACGAGCATGTAGCACAGCCCCCATGCGAAGATGCGCTTCGTGACCGCGATGGTCTCGTAACCCAAATCGGATAGGCGCTTGACGATGATGGAGTATATGCCCCAGGTAAACGCGCCCACCAAGCACAGCACCACGCCGAGGGTGCTCGCATGGGCGGGCCCCTCCCGCAAGCTTATGAGCGCGATGCCCGAAATCGCCAGCACGAAGCCCACGATGAAGCGCGGGCCGAAGCCCTTTTCCCGAAGCACTATGAAGCTGAGCAGCGCGGTGAACAACGGGGCGGTCGACACGGCGATCGACACGAACGACGCGTCGGCGAACTGGAGCGCCGTGTTCTCCGCCAGGTAGTAACCGAACGTGCCCGTCAACCCCGCGCCGGCGACGAGGAGCTCGTGCGAAGGCTTGTCCAAGTGCAGGATGCGCGGACGCACGAGGCACAGCGCCAGAAAACCCAGCGTCGTGCGGCACAGTAGGATCTGGAACGGCGTGAGGTATCCAAGCAGCACCTTCGTGCTCACGAAGGTCGCTCCCCACACGAACATCGTGATGAGTGCGGCGATATGTCCCAACGCGCGATTTTCCATACTGCGGGATTCTACTTTCCCCCTCTGCGGGACGCAAATGCCAAAACGCCAGCAGGACAAGGTTGCCGAGCCCAGCTGATATCTGCCTGCTTGCTTTTGGCAGGTTGCGACAGGCGCTCGTCAGGTATCATGAACACCGCGAATGAGGAGGGACATGAAAACGATCGACGTGGTGGCCGCCATCATAAAGCAGCACGACCGAATCCTGGCAACCCAGCGCGGGCATGGTGACCATGCCGGCGGATGGGAGTTCCCCGGCGGGAAAATCGAGCTAGGCGAGACGCCCGAGCAGGCGATCGTCCGCGAGATCCGCGAAGAACTCGAGGCGACGATCTCGGTTGACCAGCTCGTCACCGTAATCGACCACTTCTACGAAACCTTCCACCTGCACATGCACTGCTTCCTGTGCCATGTGACGGACGGCGAGCTTAAGCTCCACGAGCACAGGGCAGCGCGCTGGCTCGATGCCGGCACGCTCGATTCGGTCGACTGGCTGCCAGCTGACGTGAAAGTCGTGCAAGCCATCAAAGACCAAGGCATCCTGGGCTGAGATACCGGGCGCCTATCGCACCCATGAAAGGACAACCCATGGCGTTTGACTTCAAGAAGGAGTACCGCGACCTCTACCAGCCCAAGGCGAAGCCTTCCATCGTCGAGGTGCCGCGCATGCGTTTCCTCGTCGTCGAGGGCGAGGGAGACCCCAACGAGGAGGATGGAGCGTACAAGACCGCGGTCGGGTTGCTCTACGGCATAGCCTACACGCTGAAGATGAGCTACAAGACCGATCATGCAATCGAGGGCTTCTTCGAGTACGTGGTCCCGCCGCTCGAGGGCTTTTGGTGGCAGCCGGACGTCGAGGGCGTCGACTACTCCGACAAGGCATCGTTTCACTGGGTATCCGCGATCCGCGTTCCCGAGTTCGTCACCGATGCCGAGTTCGCCTGGGCTGTGGAAACCGCAACCGAAAAGAAGAAGATGGACTTCTCGACCGTGAAGCTCGTCGAGCTCGAAGAGGGGCTTTGCGTGCAATGCATGCACATCGGGCCCTACGATGACGAGCCGGCGACGATAGCGGCCATGCACGAGTTCGCGGAATCCCAAGGCTTCGTCCCCGATTTTTCGGACGAGCGCCGACATCACGAGATCTACCTCTCCGATCCCCGCAAAACCGATCCCGCCAAGCTGAAGACCGTCGTGAGACATCCCGTCAGGAAAGCGTAGCCCAAGCGCCAGGCACGCAGCTGGTGCAGGCGTCTTGGCAGCGTGCGGGGACGACCGAATCCAATCGGAGAACTGCTATCCTATCTGTTGCCGTCCGTTTTGCGACGGCGCAGGTCGACGATGAGCGAGGAGCAATACATGGGCGAGTCACTGGAGCTTTTCTATTACCGCGAGTGCCCGTATTGCGTGAAGGTGCTGCGCGTCATCGACGAGCTCGGCATCGCCGATGCCATCACGCTCCGAAACATCCGCAGGGATGAAGATGCGCGACAGACTCTGATCGCCGTCGGCGGGAAGCAGCAGGTCCCCTGCCTGTTCATCGACGGCCGTCCCCTCTACGAAAGTGACGACATCGTCGCATGGCTGCGCAAGAGGTTCGCCTAGCGAAACGCCGATGCCCGAATCCGCCCGATGAACTTGAAGATATAACGCCAGCTCATCGGCAAATGACAAGGAGGACGTTATCAAACGGGCCGTCATAGGGATGCTTGCCCACGTCGACGCGGGCAAGACGACGCTCATCGAGTCGCTGTTGTTCCGCACCGGGGCGGTGCGGAAACTGGGCAGCGTGGACGCGGGCGATTCGCATCTCGATTTCAACGAGCTCGAGCAGCGCCGCGGCATCACGATCTACGCCAAGCAGGCGATGGTCGAATTCGGCGGCGCGGAGCTGACGCTGATCGACACGCCCGGACACGTCGATTTCTCCTCCGAAGCAGAACGCACCCTGCAGGTGCTCGACTATGCGGTACTCGTCGTCGACGCGAACAGCGGAGTGCGCGGGCATACCGAAACACTGTGGCGCCTGCTCGAGCATCGCGGCATCCCCACGTTCGTCTTCGCGAACAAGATGGACCTCGCCGTGCGGACGCGCGAAGATGTGATGGAAGAGCTGCGAGGTCGCCTCTCCGATGCATGCCTGGACTTTTCGGACCTCGGCATGACCCGGCTTCAGGACGGCGCAATGGAGCCGTGCTCCCCCGAAGAGCTCGCCGAGGCATGCGCCGCCACTGACGAAACGGCTCTCGACGAATACTTCGAGAAAGGCAAGATCTCGGCGAGCACCCTGCGCCGGCTCGTCGCCGAGCGCTCGGTTTTCCCGTGCTTCTTCGGGTCGGCGCTCAAGCTCGACGGCATCGACGAGCTATTAGGCGCAATAGCGGCCCTCGTCGCCGAGAAGGCCTACCCTGCCGAGTTCGGCGCACGCGTGTTCAAGATCTCGCACGATCCTGCAGGCGCCAGGCTCACGTGGATGAAGGTGACGGGAGGCGTACTCGAGGTGAAGCAGCCCGTCGAGTTTGCAACCATCCATGGGGTCATCACCGAAAAGGCGAACCAAATCAGGCGCTACTCGGGAAGCAAGTCCGAAGCCGTGCCCACCTGCGTCGCCAGCCAGGTGTGCGCAGTCACCGGCTTCTCGCACACCTCCGTCGGCATGGCCCTCGGAAGCGAGGCCGAAGCGGTAATGGCGACCGGAGACGGCGATGCGCCTCGCCCGTACAAGCCCGCACTCGTACCGACGCTTGCGAGCAGCGTCATCCCGAACGGATGCGACGTGCGCGCCGTACATGCCGCCCTCAACCAGCTGACAGACGAGGACCCCCTGCTCGGAGCGCAGTGGAGCGAACGCCTCCAAGAGCTGCAGGTGCAGGTCATGGGCGCCATCCAGCTCGAAGTGCTCCAGGCGACCCTCAAGGAGCGCTTCGACCTCGACGTCAGCTTCGGCCCGAGCGGCGTGCTCTACCGCGAGACGATCGAGGAGCCCGTGACGGGCATAGGCCATTTCGAGCCGTTACGCCATTACGCGGAGGTGCACCTGCGCATCGAGCCGCTCCCGCCGGGATCGGGCGTGCGGTTCGGCACCTGCTGCCACGTCGACGAGCTCGACCTAAACTGGCAACGCCTCATCCTGACGAACGCAATGGAGCGCGAGCATCTCGGCGTGCTCATCGGCGCGCCCATCACCGACGTGCGCATCACGCTCATCGGCGGACGTGCGCACGACAAGCACACCGAAGGCGGCGATTTCAGGCAGGCGACGTACCGCGCCATCCGCCAGGGGCTCATGCAGGCGAAAAGCGTGCTCTTGGAACCGTGGAGCCGCTTCTCCCTGCGCGTTCCCGCAGACCGCGTGGGCCGGGCGTTCTCGGATCTGCAGCTCATGGGAGCCCGCTACGACACGCCTAAAACCGAAGGCGACTTCACCGTGATCGAGGGCGTCGCGCCTGCTGGGGAAATCGGCGGCTATGCCGTGCAGCTGAGCTCGTATACGCACGGCATGGGCAGTTTGAGCTTGGAATTCCACGGGTACGAGCCGTGCCACAACGCCCAGGAGATCATCGACGCTGCCGCCTACGACCCTGAAGCGGACCTCGCCAACACGCCCGATTCGGTCTTCTGCTCACATGGTGCTGGACGAACCGTCAAATGGGACGAAGTCGCCAAGGCAGCTCATGTGAAACCGAACCCCGCGACGTTCACCGCCTGGCGCGAGGCGACGCCCGAATTCTTCGGCAACCTCACCCCGTAATGAGTCGCAGAATGAGTCGCAGGACAGTCCTTCGACTCATTGCGTCACGCGTTATTCCAGCTTCTCGAAGGCGAGCCGGGGGTAGTCGTCCTCCTCGACATAGCTGGTCCCGCAATGCACGAACCCGAGCTTGGTCAACAAGCGCTGCATCACGACGTTGTCTCCGTGCGTGTCGATTCGCAAATGCCCGCTTTGCTCGAACGCCCAGTTAAGACAAGTAACTCCGACGCCTTTCACCGACCCGTCGCTCGCGATGCGGTGGACAACTCCATAGGGGCTCCCATCGAGCCACAACCCGTCTTCGATATGAGCATACGTCGGCTCGATATCCTTCCCAAAGTCGTAGAAGAAGACGCCGACGATGCGCCCCTTGCACACGCAGACATAGCTCTTGCCCTGGGCGATGTCGTTGCGCACGAGCGCCTCAGGCGGCCAGTTCGTCGGCCCCCACTGGTTGGGATTGCCGTTTTGCACCATGAACTCACGCGCTATGGCGTAGACCTCCATGATGCGGTCGAGATCGCCTTCGGCGGACTTGCGTATCTCCAAGCGCGGGGGCTCTCCTTGTGAACCTTCTGCGCACAAGGGTGTTTGCGCGGGTCCGTTCTCCGAGGGCTCCTTTTGGGATGCTCCCTCCCGCAACGATGAGAACAGGCTTTTCGCAGACTGCAGGTAGTTTTGCTCCGCATGCGCCAGCGCATAGTCGAGCGGCTGACCCTCGCTGATGTCGATTACATAGGACAAGTCCAAATTACGCAGGTCGCAACCTTCGAGTGCCACCGTGCCGCAGAGAGCCGCGACGGGAACTCCGGCGCGCTTTGCGTGCGCGGCGATGCCGCTTACCGCCTTGCCCCTCAGCGACTGCCCGTCGAGTTTGCCCTCCCCCGTCACCACGAGATCGGCGCCCTCGATGGCCTCGTCAAAGCCGACCGCGCTCAGGAGCTCCTCGATACCCGATTGCATGCGGGCACCCAGAAAAACCGAGAGCGCCATGCCCAGGCCTCCCGCCGCACCAAATCCAGGAGTGTCGAAATCGGTGCCGGGGTGGGCGGCCTCGATCACCTTGGCAAAACTGGCCATGCCGCTTTCGAGCTTGTCGAGCGCCGCATCATCCGCGCCTTTCTGGCGCCCGAATATCCTGGTTGCACCGTTCGGTCCCAGAAGCGGGTTGTCCACATCGCCCATGATCGTAAACGCCGTGCTTTTCACAAGGGGATGCAGGCCGCGCTCGTCTATGCGCGCGACTTCAACAAGATCGGCACCGCAGCCGAGAAGTTCATGGCCATCGGCGTCGAAGAACTTGATGCCGAGCGCGCGGAGGCAGCCCATCCCGCCATCGTTGGTGCACGAGCCGCCCAATCCCACGACGACTTCGCCGCAGCCGGTGTCGAGCGCATGGCGGATGCACTCCCCCACGCCGTAGCTCGTGGTTTTCAGGGGGTCTCGCTCCTCGCTTTCCAACAGCGTCAAGCCGCACGTCGAGGCGCCCTCCACGAACGCCTTGCCATCACATGAGAAGACCTCGCCCTCGACGGGCCGCATGAGCCCGTCATGCGCAGAAAACGTTATCCGCTCCCCTTCACGTGAAGCGCGGATGGCGTCGAGCGTGCCTTCGCCGCCGTCGGCAATTTGGAAGACGACGCACTCGGCACCGGGCAGCTCCTGTTGCGCCGCCTCCACCAGCAGCTCGCCTATCCGCGCGCTCGAGAGCGTGCCCTTGAACGAATCCGATGCAAATACGAGTTTCATGCAGATGAATATACCCACGCCGATAGCCCGACGCAAGCGCAAACACCGCTTATGAACACTTCCCCTGGGGCAATCGATCACCCCGGGGATAGGTAATTAGATTTGGGGAGCGCCCGTCCCACTCACGATGGACTCAACCACGCGCACGATCTGGGCTACTCCACCGGCTTCGGCAAGCGACTCGCGAATGGCCAGCGACGCTTCGGCAAACGACGTGTCATCGGAAACGCTGCGGCAGGCATCGGCAAGCGCCTTCGGCTCAAACGACTCCAGCTTCACCCCTGCGCCAACCCGCTCGATGCTCTCGGCGTTGTAGAGGCGCTCGAAGACGCGACCCGGCACGATGACCTGGGGAGCGGCATACGCGAGCGCGTCCATAGTCGAGTTCTGACCGCCGTGGTGGACGAAGCAACGGGCGCGCGGCAGGAGCTGCGAGAAGTCGAAGCGCGGGGCGAAATGCACGTTGCCTTCGCGATGCTCGCTTTCGCAGCCAGCCACGAAGACGTCGTTTCCGCAATCGGCGAAAGCAGCCGTAACAGTGCTTTCAATCAGACTCTGCGGAACCGAACCGGCACCCAGATAGACGACCACGCAATCACGCTGCTCTTCGCTGAGCTCCGGGGAGTCGCGCAGGAAGCCGACGAACTCGACCGCATCGCCTTCGATGGGCTCGAGCTCCCGGCAGCTGGGGACGAAGAGCCTATCGAGCCATCCGAACAACTCGAGCGAAGACTCCACCTGGGGCAACCCAAGTTCATCCAGCAGCTTTCGCAATCCCTTCGCCTTGCCGGGATCGCTTGCGTAGGACACTTGCGTCGTGTACGAGAACGACCCGAATACTGGTATGCCCAACGCCTTCGCAGTGATTATGGCCGGCAAGCTGTACTCGGAATAGACCGCGTCGATGGCCTGCTCTTCGATGGCGCTGCAAAGAGCGCTGACGCTGGCACGCTCGTATTCGTATGCCAACGCCCCGGTGAGCCACAGCACCTCCTCGAAGCTGTGGACAGGTTTACTTCCCGAAATGCCCAGCTTCTCGGCAATCGGAAACGTCCGCGAGGCGATGGCCATGGGTAGCCCGAGCGGAGATGGCACGGGAAGCCGGAGCGTGTCGGACACGCACGGGTTCACACAATTGCCGTCGTCGGCAACCCCGAGCACAACGCGATGGCCTGCATGCTCGAATGCGGTGGCAACGGCTTGGGCGCGGCTCGACGGCCCGCCCATGCGGGAAAGCGCGAACATGGGAACGACGAGCACGTTCATGAAAGCCTCCAGTTATCCGTCGCCGAACAAGCCGATGGCACACATCCGCGATGCCAGCAGAGCCCAGAAGGTGCCCCGGCGAAGCAGCGCAAGCCGCCGCGGAGTCCCTCGATATCGCGATCGTCGCCATCCACAAGCATTATGGCAGAATCGCCAAGCTCCGCTTCTGCGGAACCCACCGAACGTGCTTTGAGCCGAATACGACATTCATCCCGATCGGCCCCCAACGCCGCACGCCCATCTTGATGTCCCGCCCTCGCCTAACGACTACGCGGCCGTTGTGCTATGCTAGGCAAAGCGCGGAAGGCATGGGGCCTTTCGCGAGCGACCATCCAAGGGGATGTCTTTTTGGTCACTGTTCTTTAGGGAACGCTAAACCGAACGATTTGCGAGGGCATAGCAATGCCCTTATAGGTTTGCGCTCCGAATCCCACCTTCAACACGGCAAGCAATCAGTTATACGTGAAACCTGATCGGGTTGAACGCCTCGTCTGCAATGCCTTCGCATTTGGATTCCAAGAGAACAGGACACCACCATGAATTTCCCGAAGACCAACACTTTCCCGAAAACCACCATGCTCGAGCGCAGCATGGGACCCAACCCGCTGAAACTCTGCGAGGAGCTGCTCGACGGCTCGAAGATCCCGCGCGGATCCGTCGTGCTCGACCTCGGTAGCGGTGCCGGGCTGACGAGCGCGCTCATGGCACGCGAGTACGGTTTCGTCGTATATGCCGCTGACCTCTGGAGCGATCCTGGCGACAACATGCGCTTCTTCGAGGGCGTGGGGCTTTCGAACCGCCAGATCGTGCCGTTGAAGGCAGACGCCACCGCCCTTCCCTTCGCGAGCTCGTTTTTCGATGCCGTGGTATGCGTCGACTCCTACAACTACTTCGGCCGAGACCCCGAATACCTCGGCGAGCACCTGCTACCGCTCGTCAAACCCGGCGGCACGTTGCTCTTCTCCATCGCCGGCATGAAGCACGACTGCCACGACAACCTGCCCACATGCCTGCTCGAATCATGGACACCCGAGCAGCTTGACTACATGCACGATATGGATTGGTGGCGCCGCAACATCGAGTGCACGCAAGGCGTCGAGATCATCGACATGCACGAGATGGCCTGCACCGCCGAGGCATGGGCTGACTGGCTGGCATGCGACAACGAATATGCCCGTGGCGACCGCGCAGCAGTCGAGGCAGGCGCGCTCGATTACCTCAACACGATTGCCGTCGAGCTCAGAAAGCTCTAACCTCATCTAGCCAAGGGGGCACAACACGGCCGGCGACGGACAACGATCTGGAGCTTCTTCGGTCTCTCCTCGCATCCGAGTCGCCCACACTCCACGAGGCGCAAAAACGTGCACCGCGATGACCCGCGCGCACGAAACTCGCCCTCGTGGAGGGTTTTCGGAAGGTCGCGCGGCCAGCGGCGGAACGCGACCTGGGGAGACGTCGCCCCCGCCCGGCATCTGGCGCGCTCCCGCACTCCACGAGGCGCGAAAACGTGCACGGCCCCGGCCCTCTCGCACGTAATTCGGCCTCGTGGAGGATTGGCAGAAGAGGGTCGGAGGGATGCGGGCTGCCGACCGGGCATGGCGCGGCAGCTCTTTCGGAGGCGCATACGGAAATCCTCCACGAGGGCGAATTTCTTGCATCTCCCCCGGCCTCATGGACGTAATGCGGCCTCGTGGAGCATTTCCAGGGGGCAGAGCGGCCAGCGGTGGAACGCGACCTGGGGAAACGTCGCCCCCGCCTGGCATCTGGCGCGCTCCCGCACTCCACGAGGCGCGATAACGTGCGCGGGCCCCGGCCCTCGCGCACGTAATTCGGCCTCGTGGAGGGTTTCCGCACGCGGACGTGCGCGAAATGCGCCCTCGTGGAGGATTCCTGGCTGCAAACGTGTAAGTAATTCGGCCTCGTGGATTATCGCCGAGCGTTAAAACTTGTTGCTTTCCGGCCTCTCCAGAAAACTTAGCCTTCACAACGAACC
>JAFRJC010000040.1 GCA_017432445.1 Eggerthellaceae bacterium
ACTTCCGGCAACTTCTCGGGCCCGAAGATGAGGAAACCAAATATGAGGATTATAAAGAGCTCGAAACCGCCTATGCCGAACAAGGGAAGGCTCCTTTTTCTTACGCCCCGCCGCCAAGCACGGCCAAGCCGATGGTGGGAATGCCCAGGGCAAGGGCGAGAATCACGCACACGACAATCGTGAAGATCTGCTTACCGCGCTCCTTGCGCGCCTTAGCCGCCTCTTCGCGCTTCGCGCGCTCCTCAGCGACCCTGATGCGCTCTTCCTTCTGCTTCTGCGTAAGCTTCTGCTTAGATTTCTGCTGCTTCTTCGCCATAGTTCTTCAAGTTCTCCTGACCGTCGGATGCGCGCCAAAAAAGCACGTCGTCTCTGTTTGCATGCAATTGCGTTATCTTAGCACCTCGACGGCCTACTCGGCCAAAGTCCATACGGTATCCAGGCTAATGGCAGGCCATGAGCCATAAACGCTCTAGGTGGAGAAGCGAAGGCGGTTTGGCGAAGCTCTTTTGCCCGTAATAACGGCACAAACCAGCTGGAACAAACCTGCCAGCGCGCGAAACCCCGTTGCAACAGCTGCCTTGGAGTGCTAAATAAGTAGGTAGGATTACTCGTCGAATGGAAGGAGCCACCATGGCAGACAAGCAGAAGCTTTACGACTATCTGGGCGAGTGCGGTATTTTCTACTTCGGCACGGTCGACGGCGATGCGCCGGTCATCCGTCCGCTTGGGTTTAAGATGCTGGTCGACGGCGAGCTGTATTTCGGCGTAGGCACATTCAAGGAAGTGTACGCGCAGCTGACCGCCAACCCCAACGTCTACATCTGCGCGACGAAGCCCGACGGCAAGAGCTGGGTGCGCGTTTCGGGCAAGGCCGTCTGCGATGACGATCCGGCGCTGACCGATGCCGCATGGGTTGCATCACCCCAACTCAAGCCGCTGTACGAGGACAATGGCTGGACGATGGGCATCTTCCACCTCGTCGAAGGCAAGGTCACCTACGTCGAGAATCTCATGGCACCAGTTGCAACCGAGGAGTTCTAGCAGCGAAGGCCTTCGCTGCTAACAGATAGCCGCAGCTTAAGCGCGCCGGACCCTTTTCGAGGAGCCGGCGCGCTTTGCGTTTGCAGCATCGGCTCGGGCAGCTATGCGTTGTTTTTGCCAACATTGCCGATAGCGGAATCACCGAGATTGCGTCTTCGACGTTCGTCTATACTGAAGCACATGAGCGATACGAACACGACGCATACCATCGACACCGCCACGGGCCTGGAAGCTCCAGCCGAGCTTTCCACCGAGCGCGTCAAGGCGGTGTTTTCCCAAATAGCACGCAAATATGAGCTTTTCAACGCTGTGTCGAGCTTCGGCGCGTACCGCCGCTGGCTCAACGGCATGATGCGCCAGGCGCCCATCACGTCAAACCATGACGTGCTCGACATCGCGGGAGGCACCGGCGACGTCTCACGCTGGGTTGCGCGCTTCCACCACCCCCGCCACATCCAGTGCACCGATCTCGTGCCCGAGATGCTGGAAGTGGCCCGCCTGCATCAGGCCAACGGCGACTTCGGAGATGTTCCCATCGATTTCGATGTCGTCGACGCGCAGAACATCCCGTACGAAGACGCCAGCTACGACGTCATCACCATGGCCTACGGCATCCGCAACATGCCCGACCGTCCGCGTGCGCTCTCCGAAATGCATCGCGTCTTGAAGCCTGGCGGCGCGCTCGTCTGCTTGGAGTTCTCCACTCCACCCAATCCGATTTGGCGCACGCTGTACCGTTTCTACCTCAAGCACCTCATCCCCTTCTGGGGCGGCCTGATCACCGGCGACAAGTCGGGATTCGTGTACCTGGCGAAGTCCATCCAGGCCTTCCCCGACCAGCGAGGCCTTGCCCAGCTCATGGAAGAAGCGGGCTTCCACGATATCACCTGGGAAAACTACACGGGCGGCATCGCCGCCGTGCACGTAGCTCGCAAATAGCGCTTATTGAACATCCTGAGCCGAACTGCCGAGAGCCAGAGCGCCAGGCGGGAGAGACCACGCATCCTCTGAGCGCCGCCGCATCGACTTCGCACATAAGAAGGCGGCAACGCATGCGGGCGCAGATGACGCCATGTGGGAGAGCCAGATTTTCGCCTCCAATAGCCGCCTTCCCAAGCGCAGTCGATGCGGTGAAAAAGCGCGAGGGGATGCGTGGTCTCTCCCGCCTGGCGCTCGGAATCTCGATAGCTGGCCTAGTACGGCTCGTCCAGGTCGGCGTGGGCGTAGGCGTCGGCGGAAAGGTCGAAGAACTTGCCCTGGCGATAGCGGTCGAGCGCGACGAGGGCGATCATACCCGCGTTGTCGCCGCAGCTGGCGAGCGGCGACATGACCAGGCGCACGTGCATGCGTGCGCACAGGTCCTCGTAGGCTGCCCGAAGAACCGGGTTTGCCGCCACGCCTCCACCTAGGCAGAACGTCGGCGCGCCCGTCTGCACAAGCGCGTCTTTCGCCTTGGCCACTTGCACGTCGACGACGGCTTGTTGGAAACTGGCGGCGATATCGGGGATGTTGAGCTCGCGGCCGGCTTGGCGTTCCCCGTTGATGTAGTTCACGACGGCCGTCTTCAAACCCGAAAGCGAGAAGCGCAGGTCATGCGAGTGGAGCATGGCACGTGGGAAATCGATGGCAGCGGGGTTGCCCTGTGCCGCAGCGCGCGAGATGACGGGACCACCTGGATAGCCCAAGCCCAGCGCCTTGGCCACCTTGTCGAACGCTTCGCCGACCGCATCGTCGATCGTCGTTCCCAACGTGACGTAATCTCCCCATCCGCGCATGTGCACGAGCATCGTGTTGCCGCCCGAAACGAGCGAAACCACGGCCGGTGGGGCGAAGTCGGGCGCGCCGATCTTGTTGGCATACAGATGCCCCTCGAGGTGGTTGACCCCGATGAAGGGCACGTCGAGGGCCCATGCCGCCCCCTTGGCAAAAGCGACGCCCACGATGAGCGCTCCCACCAGGCCCGGCGCGTACGTGACGGAAATAGCGTCGAGGTCGCGCCAGCTATACGGCTCAAGCGCCTCGGCGCAAACGCCGCAAATAGCCTCGATGTGCTTGCGGCTCGCTATCTCGGGCACCACGCCGCCGAAGCGCGCATGGAAGTCGATCTGCGAGGCGATCACGTCCGAGAGCAGCGTGCCGTTCCCGTCCACCACCGCAGCGGCCGTCTCGTCGCACGACGACTCGATGGCCAAGATCAGCGGACGCGTCCCCTCGCCTGGCTGCGAGTTGGAAAGCGCGCTTTCGTGATGCTGCAACGCCATGCCCGCCACGTCACGGCCCTGCTCGGGAAGCGGGCCCTTCATGATGACGGCGTCCTCGCGGTCGGAATAGTAGCGCGGTCGTACTCCCACGTTCTCGAAGCCCATCTTCTTGTAGAAGGCCTGGGCTCCTTCGTTCGAGGCGCGCACCTCCAGCGAGCAGCTCGACGCACCCAGGTTGCGCGCATCTGCTGCGACGCGCTCCAGAAGCTCGCGGGCGATACCGCGGCGCCGATAGCCCTCGTCGACGGCAATCTTGAGGATCTGCACGTCGCCGTCGACGACCATGCCGCCCGCATAGCCCACCACAGCCCCGTCTGATTCGGCTACCCACCAGGTGCGATCCTTGTGCGCAAGCTCATCTTCCACCAGATGCGCGCTCCAAGCATCGCTTCCCATTGCATGCGCCTCGAGCGCAGCCACCGCTTCGGCATGCGCCGCACTCAAGGGCCGGTACGAAACGCCCTCTCCCGAAGCGAGCTCGGCTAGCCGCGAGAGCTCGTGCATCGTGGCACGTCCCTTGCCCCCATCGGGAGCCACCTTGACGGCGTCGCCGATGCTTGCGGGGTCCTGCACGCCTGATGCGAGGTTTCGCTCGCCGGTGGCAGCCAAGCGGATGCGCTCGTTCTCCTCTGCATCCGAAAGGCGCGTGTAAACCGGCAAGGCAAACGCCGGATCATGGGCGGCGCTATCGAGCGGATTGGCTTCTCCTGCACGCCATGCCGCCTGCAGCGCCAACAGCAGCCCGCTTCCGGAAACAGCCCACAGCTCCTCGGACGCCACGGTGCCGAAGGGCTCGTATAGCTCGAGGTATTTCACAAGCCCGTCACCCATGATGACCAAGCCAGGTTCGCCAAGTTCATCGCAGAATTCCTGCGCCTTTACCACGCGGTCGGCGCTCAGGCGCGCCGCGCCGTCGTCGGAAACCTCGTAGTTGACGGGATACACTTCCTTGCGCATCGCATCGGCAACAACCAAAACCTTGCCGCGCAGCCCTCGCTCCCAGGCGTGCCATGCCACGGCATCAAGCGACGAAACCCCCACGAGCCCAACACCCAAAGCGCTCGCGATGCCCTTGGCTGTGGCCATGGCGATGCGAACGCCTGTAAACGAACCGGGACCGCGCCCAACGCATATGCAGCCGATACGGCCGCGTATTATGCCAAGTTCGCGCAAAAGCTCGTCGATTTTAGGGATGAGCTGGGTGTTGGCAGCGCGGTGTGCCTGAATTTGCCGCGTTGCGAGCATGCGCACGCTGCGCGTTTGCGCGTCAAGCAACCCAAGACCTAAAGCCAAGACCTCGTTGGCGGTATCCAACGCCAACACGAGCGGTACGTCCCCGTCCAGATCAGCCGCTGAGCCCATCTGGGCGTCCGCAGACGCATCTGCATCCGAGACGTTCCCGGCCGCATCGTTGACCTTCTCCTGCACGGAGAGTTCAGCCTCGTCAATGCTGCGAGCGCTTTCCTCTCCTGCTAACGCCGCCTCCCACTGGTCGAGCAACTGCCTGGCACGCTCCCCCTTGGCGCAAGCGGCCAGCTCTCGCCCATCGATGTCGCACTTGGCTATGCGCACGCTCAGGAACTCGTCAAAGGCCTCGGGGAATTTCTCGGCCCATTCCACGAAGCACACGCCGCCCGATTCGAGGTATTCGCGCAAGGCGATGTCCTCGAGCTGGCGCGCCTCCTCGAGCCGGTATAAATCGAAATGGTGGAGCGCCAACCGCCCGGATGTGTAGGTGAGCACGATGTTGAAGGTCGGGCTCGTCGGCGTTTCCCCAGCGCCGAGGCCAGATGCCACACCCTGGACGAATTGCGTCTTGCCCGCTCCCAAATCGCCCGTGAGCAGGACGACGTCGCCTGGCTCCAGGCAACGTGCCAGGCAGGCGCCGACTTCGTGCGTGCGCGCGGCCGAATCGGTTCTCGCGACCGTGATGTAGCCCTCGTCCATGAAACCCATGATACGCCTTCGCTCACTCCACCGATGGGATGGCGATGATGAAGCAGGCACCGCCTTGCGGCATGTTGACGGCTTCGACGGTGCCGTCATGCGCCTCGACGATCGACTTAACGATCGAGAGGCCAAGGCCCGTGCCACCGGTATTGCGCGCACGCGACGTATCGGCGCGGTAGAAGCGATCGAACAGCAGGTTGGGGTCGATATCCCCGAAGCCGGTCCCGTCGTCTTTCACCTGGATGACCGAGTTGCCGTGAAGCCCGCATAAATCGATGACGATGTGCCCACCTGGATCGATGAAACGGCTCGCGTTCTCGACCAGGTTGGTGAGCGCCTCCTTCAGGCGGTCCGAATTGCCCAACACGTCGGGCGCCTCTCCGACAATCTCGACGTTGGCCTCGCGTTCGACGAGGATGGGATGCAGCGCGTCGATGACGTCGGCGGCTATCGCACGCAGGTTCACGCGCTTCATCTCGTTGGCCGGATTGGCGTCGTTCTCGATGCGCTGCAGCGTGAGCAGGTCGTTGACCAGGCGCGAGAGCCGCTCGCTTTCCGAAACGATGATGGCGGTGAACTTCTCGCGCAGCGAGGGCGGGAGGTCGGGATCCTGGAGCATCTCCGCATTGCCGCGAATGGCCGTGAGCGGCGTGCGCAGCTCGTGCGCGACGTCGCTGACGAACTCGCTTTGCCTGCGGTTTTCGCGTGTGAGGTCAGCGCTCTGCGATTCCAGCTTCTTTACCAGGGCGCCCATGGCCTCCGAAAGCTCGTCGGCTTCGTGCAGTCGCCCGTCGGGAGTAAAATCGACCGACGCGCCGGCGCGGTACGCCTTGACCTTGTTGACCAGCAACCGCAAGGGCTCTGCTAGGAAATGGCCGATGAGGAAGCTGAGGACGAAGGTCACGAACGCACAGGGAATCAAGAGCAGGAGCGCATGCCAGTCGACGTCGTACACGTACATGCACACGACGATGAGCAGCGCGTTCGTGAACAGGGTCAGGAGCGTCGCCAGAAGGGCAAAATATGTCTCGATGCGCTTTATTGACGGAACCTGTATCCGTATCCGCGCACCGTCTCGACCATACCCGGATCGTAGCCGGCTTGCTCGATTTTATCGCGCAGGCGCTTGATGTGGGTGTCGACCGTCTTGGTCTCGGTCAGGTACTCCCAACCCCACGCCTCGCGCAGCAGGTCTTCGCGCGATACCACGCGCCCGGCGTTCTTCATGAGGCTGGCCAGAAGCTCGAATTCGCGCGGCGTGAGGTCGAGCGGGCCCTTGTCGCCCTTGGCCGTATGCGCATCCTCGTCGAGCGTGATGCCGCCTGCCGTAATGGCATTGCTGGCTGTGAGGAAATCGCCACCGGGGCCGCGGCGCAGAAGCGCATGCACGCGCGCAATGAGCTCGCGTACGCCAAAGGGCTTGGCGAGGTAGTCGTCGCCGCCGATTTCCAGCCCCACGACCTTGTCGAGCTCGGTGTCGCGTGCCGAGAGGAACAGCACGGGGGCACTCGTTATGGCGCGCAGGCGGCGGCATAGCTCGTAGCCATCCATGCCAGGCAGCATGATGTCCAGGATGAACAGGTCATACGGAGCTTGGCGCGCAGCCGCCAGGGCAGCTTCGCCGTTGTCGAACACATCGACCGTATAGCCTTCCTTCTGCAGGGCATAGCCTACGAATTCGGTGATGGAGCTTTCGTCGTCTACCAAGAGGATCCGCTTGTTGGAATCGCCCATGGTGCCTCCTTCATCCCGCACGCTGTTCGCGCGCTAACAACATAGCAATCCAGTTCATATGATACCAAACAAGCTGAAAGCCATCTGAAACACCAACGATATTCCAAGGGCCGAAAACCCGTAAAGGAGTCGATCCCCTTTAACGAGGTTTTCCAAGTACGCTATAATTCCAGCCGCATTCAACCTCGAAGTGAAAGGCGCGGCCATGCTTCTGGTCATAGACGTTGGCAACACGCAAACGGTCATCGGCATCTACGAAGGGGAAACCCTGCTCCACATGTGGCGCCTCGCCACCAACAAGACCGAAACGTCCGATGAGCTGCGGCTAAAGGTGCTGCCACTGCTGTCCATGGAGCATCTCGACGCCGACGCCGTCAATGGAGCGGCCGTCGCCTCGGTCGTCCCCCAGCTCACTTCCGCCTGGAAGATGGCGTTGAGCCAGCTCATCGGTCGCGAGCCGGTCGTGTGCAATGCCGCGAATGCGGGCGCTCTGTTCCAAGCCGCTTACGACTACCCGGCCGAAATCGGCGCCGACCGCATCGCAGACGCCGTCGCTGCCAAGGCGCTCTACGGCGCGCCGGTCATCGTCGTGGACTTCGGTACGGCTACGAACCTCGAGGTCATCGACAAGGAAGGCCGTTTCGTGGGCGGCATCATCGCCCCGGGACTCGAGACTTCGGCAAAGGCGCTGTTCTCCAACGCGACCAAGCTTCCTGCCATCGAGCTGGCCGATCCCGGCACGGCCATCGGCAAGAACACGGTGCACGCCATGCAATCCGGCATCGTCTACGGCGAGGCCGACCGCATCGACGGCTTCGTCGGCCGCGTGTTCTCCGAGCTCGGCTACGAGGCTCCCGTCGTGGCAACGGGCGGCCTCGCCACCACGATGGCCCCCTTGTGCCGCAGCGTCACCCACACGAACCCCGAGCTCACGCTCGAGGGCCTTCGCCTGGTCTACGAGGCCTCCCAGGGCTAAGACCTTGAAAGCGGAACGAGGTACCCCGCCCCGCTGCCGCCTCCGTGATCTCTGCATCACCTAACGAGAAAGGCCCCGCACAAGCGGGGCCTTTGCAATCGCTCTTACCAGCTGGAAGCTACGAGGCGAAAATCTCGATCGTCTGACCTTCCTGGATGGTGACGATGGCCTTCTTCCAACGGCGGGTGAGACCGGCGACGTAGCGGACGCGCTTCGTCTTCGGCTTCACGTTGAGGGTGTTGACCTTCGTGACCTTCACGTCGAAGAGCTCCTCGACGGCCTTGGCGATCTCGATCTTGTTCGCGTCGCGGGCGACCTCGAAGGTGTACTTGTTCTTCTCGATCAAATCGTAGCTATGCTCGGTAATGATCGGGCGGATGATGATATCGCGTGCGTCCTTCATTACGCCATCGCCTCCTCGAGTTTGCGCAGGGCCTCCTCCTCGAAGATGAGGAACTTGTTGTCGAGCAGCTCGTAGACGTTCTCATCACCGGACGGCACGATGTCGACCGTGGGGATGTTGCGGAACGACAGGAAGGCGTTGACGTTCTCGTCGTTGACGACGATGGTGCAACGACCCTCGACGCCCAGCGCAGCCAGAACGGCGACGGCGTCCTTGGTGCAGGGCTTTTCGAACTCGAGCTTGTCGACGACGATCAGCTGCTCGTCGGCCAGCTTGGCGGAAAGCGCCGAGCGGATGGCCAGCTTGATTTCCTTCTTGTTGACCTTGAAGGAGTAGTTGCGGGGATGCGGGCCGAAAACCACGCCGCCGCCACGCCAATGGGGCGCACGGATGGTGCCCTGACGAGCACGGCCGGTGCCCTTCTGGCGCCATGGCTTCTTGCCGCCGCCGCGGACCTGGCCGCGGGTCTTGGTGTCATGGGTGCCGGCGCGCCAAGAAGCACGCTGCATGCGCACGACCTGGTGCATAACCGGGATGTTCGGCTCGATGCCGAACACGGAATCGGCGAGTTCGGCCGTGCTGGCCACCTTGCCTTCCGCGGTTTTGATATCGATAGTTGCCATGTATGGTGCTCCTTACCAGCTCTTGCCGTCGGACATGCGGACGCGGACGATGCCGTCCTTGCTGCCGGGCACGGCGCCCTTTACGAGGATGAGGTTCAGCTCTTCGTCAACGCGCACGACTTCGAGGTTGCGCACGGTCACGCGATCGCAGCCCATGTGACCCGGAAGGCGGACGCCCTTCAGGACGCGGGACGGGGTCGCGCACTGACCGATGGAACCCGGCGCGCGGTGGAAGTGGGCACCGTGGCCACCCGGGCCGCCGCCGAAGCCGTGACGCTTCATGACGCCCGCGTAACCCTTACCCTTGGAAGTGCCGGTCACGTCGACCTTCTTCACTTCTGCGAACTCGGCGACGGTCATCTTGTCGCCGGGCTTGTAGCCGGAGGCGTCGTCCATGCGGACTTCGCGCAGATGACGGCAGGGCTCGACGCCCAGCTTGTCGAAGTGCCCGCGCATGGGGTTGGTCAGCTTCTTGTCCTTGATGGTGCCAAAGCCGAGCTGTACGGCTTCGTAACCATCGGTTTCGGTGGTCTTGACCTGGCAGATGGTGTTGGGCTCTGCCTGGATGACCGTGACGGCCATGACCTCGTCCTTGTCGTTGAACATCTGGGTCATGCCGACTTTCTTGCCGTAGATTGCGTTAATCATGCCGCACCTCCCTTACAGCTTGATCTCGATGTCGACACCAGCCGGCAGGTCGAGGCGCATCAGGGAGTCCACGGTGTTGGGCGTGGGCTCGAGGATGTCGATGAGGCGCTTGTGCGTGCGCATCTCGAACTGCTCGCGCGAGTCTTTGTCGACGTGCGGCCCGCGAACGACGCAATACAGGTTGCGCTCGGTGGGCAGCGGAATCGGTCCGGATACTTTTGCGCCCGTCTTCTGAGCGGTGTCGACGATGAGCTTCGTGGATTGGTCCACGATCTCGTGGTCGTAGCCCTTCAGGCGGATGCGAATCTTCTGATTAGCCACTTGTCTGTCCTCCAATATTACCTGGGCGCGCCCTTAGGCGTTGCCGCCGGCCTTGCTGACGATTTCTTCTTGCACGCTCTTGGGAACCGGCTCGTACGAGTCGAACTGCATGGTGTACATCGCGCGTCCCTGAGTGCCGCTGCGCAGATCGGTCGCGTAACCGAACATGTTCGACAGCGGAACCTTGGCGCTGATGACGGTCGTGTTTCCACGGCTCTCCTGGCCCATGATCATGCCGCGGCGACTCGGGATGTCGCCCATGACGAAGCCCAGGTACTCCTCGGGAGTCTCGACTTCGACGGCCATGACGGGCTCGAGGATGACGGGCTTGCCACGCTTGAGGGCTTCCTTGATAGCCATGGAACCGGCTACCTTGAATGCGGCCTCAGACGAGTCGACCTCGTGGTAGGAACCGTCGATGAGCTCGACGCGCACGTCCTCGACCGGGTAACCAGCCAAGACGCCAGAATTGAGCGCTTCCTGGATGCCCTTGTCGACGCTGGGGATGTACTCCTTGGGCACGACGCCGCCGACAATCTTGTTCTCGAACTTGTAGCCCTCGCCGGGTTCGGCCGGGTACATGTTGATGACGACGTCGCCGTACTGGCCGCGACCGCCAGACTGGCGCACGAACTTGCCCTGGACGTTCAGGGCGGGCTCGGTGGCCTTCTCGCGGTAGGCGACCTGCGGCTTGCCGACGTTCGCCTCGACCTTGAACTCGCGGAGGAGACGGTCGATGATGATCTCGAGGTGCAGCTCGCCCATGCCGGCGATGATGGTCTGGCCGGTCTCGGCGTTGGTGGACACGCGGAACGTCGGGTCCTCCTCGGCGAGCTTCTGCAGGGCCACGGCCATCTTGTCGCGCTCGGCCTTGGTCTTGGGCTCGACAGCGATGTCGATGACCGGGTCGGCGAACTCCATGGATTCCAGGATGACGGGATGGCTCTCGTCGCACAGCGTGTCGCCCGTGGAGACGTCCTTGAGGCCCACGACCGCGACGATGTCGCCCGCGGTGATGCGCTCGATGTCGATGCGCTGGTTGGAGTGCATCTGCAGCAGGCGCCCGATGCGCTCCTTCTTGTCCTTCGACGCGTTGACCACGTAGCTGCCCGAATCCAAGGTGCCGGAGTACACGCGCAGGTAGGTGAGCTTACCGACGAACGGGTCGGTCATGATCTTGAACGCCAGCGCGCTGAACGGCGCCTTCGGGTCGCTCGGACGCTCTTCCTCTGCGTCGGTCTTGGGGTTGGTGCCCTTGATGGGCGGGACGTCGACGGGGCTCGGCAGGTAGTCGACCACACCGTCGAGCATCTCCTGCACGCCCTTGTTCTTGTAGGACGAGCCCACGAACACCGGGTGCAGCTTGCAGGCGATGGTGCCCTTGCGGATGGCGGCCTTGAGCTCCTCGACGGAGACTTCCTCTTCCATGAGGACCTTCTCCATCAGGTCGTCGTCGCAGTCAGCAGCAGCCTCGAGCAGCTCCTGGTAGCGGACCTCGACCTCGTCCAGGTACTCGGCGGGGATTTCGTCCATCTTCTCGGGGTAGGTCATGCCCTTGTCGTCGGCCTTGAAGTCCCAAGCGGTCTTGGTGACCAGGTCGATGACGCCCCAGAACTTGTCCTCGGAACCCATTGGGATCTGCGCGGCAACGGCCGGCGCGTCCAGGCGGTCCTTCATGGTCTGGATGGCATGGAAGAAGTCGGCGCCCACGCGGTCGTACTTGTTGATATAGGCGATGCGCGGCACGCCGTAGCAGCTTGCCTGGCGCCAAACGGTCTCGGACTGGGGCTGCACGCCGGCGACCGCGTCGAAGACGGCCACGGCACCGTCGAGCACGCGCAGGGAGCGCTCGACTTCGGCCGTGAAGTCAACGTGGCCGGGGGTGTCGATGATCTGGAAGCGGTACGGGTGACCGTCCTCGGTCCCGCCCGGGTAGTTCCAGTAGCAGGTGGTAGCGGCGGAGGTGATGGTTACGCCGCGCTCCTGTTCCTGGACCATCCAGTCCATCGTGGCAGCACCGTCGTGGACCTCGCCCACCTTATGGGTTTTGCCAGTGTAGTAAAGGATACGCTCGGTCGTCGTGGTCTTGCCCGCATCGATGTGGGCCATGATCCCGATGTTTCGCGTATCGTGTAGATCTTGTTTCGCCATGAACTTCGCGCCCTTCTTAGAAACGGTAGTGCGAGAATGCGCGGTTCGACTCGGCCATCTTGTACAAGTCCTCGCGACGCTTGACGGAAGCGCCCGTGCCGTTCACGGCATCCATGATCTCGGCGGCGAGGCGCTCTTTCATGGTGTGCTCGCGGCGCTTGCGCGAGAAGTCGACCATCCAGCGGATTGCCAGCTGGTTGGCACGACGGGAGTTGACCTCCATCGGCACCTGGTAGGTGGCGCCGCCCACGCGCTTGGGCTTGACCTCGAGGGTCGGACGGATGTTGTCCATGGCCTTCTTGAACATGGACAGCGCATCTTCGCCGGTCTTCTGCTCGACGATATCGAAGGCGCCGTAGACGATTTCCTCGGCCAGCGACTTCTTGCCGTCAAGCAAGACCTTGTTGATCAACTGGGTGACCAGACGATTGTTGTACTTTGCGTCCGGCTGCACTTCGCGCCGGGTTGCTGCTGCTCTACGCGGCATGTATTTGCTCCTTCTTTCCTTGCGCGCTTCGGGGCGTTCCTTTCGCCCATTAGAAACGAGCCTTATGGACAGTCCTCATGGCTCACTCCCGCGCGGCTTACGACATTACTTCGGGCGCTTGGCGCCATAGCGGCTGCGGGCCTGCATGCGGTTGTTCACCGCTGCGCAGTCGAGGGCAGCACGGATGACCTTGTAGCGCACGCCGGGGAGGTCCTTAACACGACCGCCGCGGATGAGCACCATGGAGTGCTCCTGCAGGTTGTGGCCGATACCCGGGATGTAGGCCGTGACCTCCATGCCGTTGACCAGGCGCACACGGCAGACCTTGCGCAGAGCCGAATTCGGCTTCTTGGGCGTGGTGGTGTACACGCGGGTGCACACGCCGCGCTTCTGCGGGTTGCCCTTCAGAGCAGGCGTCTTCGACTTGTCGACCTGCTTCTTGCGGCCCTTGCGGACCAGCTGGTTAATTGTAGGCACTTGCTTCTCCTTCAAACTTTTTCGGGTTGTTCCGCGTCCGGAACTTCCCTGCTTGCTTTTGTTGACCGTGGGGCTGGCCCGGTTCCTCCAACCACTTGCAGCACCAAGCGCTTTTCGGTCGTGACCTGCCGTTATAATCAACGGTGTTCCGTGTGCGTTCAGCTGATACGCGCACGAAAACACGCCTCCTCGTTAGAGACGCGAGGCGAAATGATACGAGCGTCCACCGAGGTTGTCAAACGCCACGGAGCCGGGCGTG
>JAFRJC010000041.1 GCA_017432445.1 Eggerthellaceae bacterium
CACAGTCGAGCTATCGCAGAATGGCGAGCCGCTGTTCGCCCCCTTCGTCATCGAGGCGGACCTCGAGCCTGCCCCTATCTCGATTGACGGCAGCCTGCTTATGGACGACGCCGGGGAGCAAATTCTCGCGTAGTGTCGCAAGCGAGAACCGATTCCCTTTGATTCCACTGCAATTTGTTGGAATTGAATGGAACGGCGCATTTTGTTGACAAACACCGTCGCTACCCGCAAAATACTTTTTTGCGCGTGAGCGCACATACACGTGGGGATGTAGCTCAGCTGGGAGAGCATCACGTTCGCAACGTGGGGGTCGTGGGTTCGAATCCCATCATCTCCACCACGGATTGAAAAACGGGCCGCCTTATGGCGGCCCGTTTTTTAACTTGCTGATGCTGGATGATGGGATTCGAACCGATGAGGTGGGAGGCCGTTAAGCAAACGCGCCAGTGGCGCGTTTGTAGGCCGACGGTCCGAGCGCGCAAGCGCGAGGACGTTGATTTCCGCGTAGCGGAAATCGTGAATCCCATCATCTCCACCACGTAAACTAAACAGGTCGGGAAATCTCCCGACCTGTTTTGCGTTTTCGCTAAGATTGCAAGATTCGCGCTTCAAGTGATAACGCGTTAGGCAATGGCGGGCGCTTTCGGCTGTTTCGTGACGCAGACGATGCCCCACACGACGAGCCCCAGCACGACAACGCATAAGCCGAGCAGCGCATCATCGGCCATGGCGGCTGTATCGACGAGCTCAACAAACGGCTCTCCTTCTGCGAGGCACGCGAAGCCGTCGACGCACCACATGAGCGTTGCGCCCCAGAACATCAGCGACAGGAACCCAAGATGAAAGCGATCTGCCACCTCCGACTTGGCAAAACGAATGATGGTAGCAACGATTGCTGCGATTGCGGTAATGATCAACGTCATGCTAGGCCGCCTCTCCAACGAGCTTCGAGCGGATTGCGGGGACGTTGTCGGCAACTAGCACCATTACTATCCAGGCAACCGTTACAAAAACCGCCATTCCGACGCCGACGGATCCCATTTCGGCAAGCATTTCAGCAGTGTCGGCGGGATCGGCCATTGCCGTCAGGAACGGCGGCCAAAGAACCACTTCGCCATGCCACATATGCTCGAGGCACAGCAGAATGGCGCCGCCCCATAACAAGCTCGTAAGCCACGAGAGTTTGCGGCTCCAGGGAATCTTCCCCTCGCTTTCAAGCTGCTCTACCTCAGCAGGATCTTCTTTCGATTGAATGCCCTTCTTGACGATTGTCGCAACGATTGCCTCGCCAGTTGGCACAAGGAAACATGCCATGATGAACCTCCCTTTTCTTGATCGACTTCAGGTATATCATAGCCGAAATATTACGAATATCAAATACGTAACACGTTTTTGATGAGAAGGGATAATGAACCGAAAGAGTTCGCGCGCTTCGCGCCAAGTTGCACCACGTAACCTCGAGACCTCCAACTACGGGGGTCTTTTATTTCCAAGTACCAAATCAAAATTGGATAATCGCATAGCACAACTCAAAATGTCTAGGACACAACTCGGAGTATGAGGAAGCTTGGAACTGGAAATGGCCATTATCCAACCTGCGTTAGGAAACTGACGGTTGAGAATGGCCGCGGTCTGACCCGCGCTAGGAAATGGATGGTTGAGAACGATTGCTACTAGTTTTGAGCTAGGTATTGGGCAGTTGAGAGCAATTTTGGGCGGTTTTCACGCTTTCAATCTATTCCCACCCCTTTGTTTCCTAGCAGGTATCAAAACCCCGATGGTCTAGGTTATAGTTGTCCGAAACAGGAGAAGTGATTGGCCTATAAGTCAAGCCCAACTTCATGTTCACATCGTGTGGTCGTGGGCTCGAACCCCATCATCTCCACCACGCAACATCGCAGGCCAACCGTGAGATGTGATTGGCCTGCTTTTATTTATGCAAATGGGACTATGGCAAGAATTATCGAGAAGGCGTTCTTTCTCCGTCGCTGCCGCTAGCCCAAAAGCCCCTACCACATGACGATGCGCGCATCGGACGCGAGGTACATTCCGTCGCCTTCCTGCACGTCGTAGGTCTCATAGAACTCATCGAACATCTGCGCCGGGCCGTTGACGTCGATGTATGCGGACGGGTGTTTGTCGGCGCCCAATATGCACTGCTGCTCGAGTTCGGGCGTGCGCAAGCATCGACCCACCTCCGCGCGGACTCTGAAGAAGGCCTTGTAATCGAAGTCCCCCTGCTTAGCTGCATATGCGAGCCTGGCCTGCTGGCCGCAGATCTCGGTGAGGCCCTCATTCACGCAAACCTCGCCGATCACGTTCTGGCCGGTATAGGCGATGATGCTGTCATAGTAGTCCTTCGCCTTCTGCACGCGCCGCTCGAATTCTTTGAGATCGTCTGGCTCCAACAGCGACCCTTCCATAACGTTTCCGTCTTTATCCACGCTGATGTCAATGGAATCGAGCGCGTGCCCAGTCTCGTGGAAAACGCAATAGCCAACCGGGCCGCCCATCAGCTCGCCAAGCGAAATCTCGCCCGCTTCGTAGCGGGCCACATCAGGCTCGACGCTGCCGGCCGCGACATGGAAGCTGTTAGTACTGCCGTCGTAGTGCGCAGTAGCGCCGATGAGCGTAGGATCGTTCCACATGCGCTTGTTGACCGCCTCGTTCGTGAGCGCAGCGTTGCGCTCGATGTCAAAAAGCCAAATGGTGCGGCGAGCCTCGTAGTAGCTCAGGCCCTCCAGATCGAGCCCGGAGTAGTCCTCCCAAACCTCAGGGTAGACTGCGTTGATGGTGATGGCGTCGAGCTTCTCGCAAAGATTCTTCTTCGAGGTATCGCTGAGCCATTCGCTCGCGTTGACGATCTCCTTGTGAGACTCGATAGCGTCCTTGCATAATTTTTACTTGCTGATGCGGGATGACGGATTTCGAGCCGATGAAGCGGAAGGCTCAAACGGCTACTCGTCCTTCAACAGACGCACGTCCAGACGTCCCTCGAATGAGGCATTGAAGCTGAATTTGTATCACGCTATTGAGGTGCTGAACGCTCCCCTCGCCCAGACCCGCGTGATCAGATGATACCCATGGGAATGAGCACGACCAGCAGAACGGCAACCAGTCCCCAGATTCCCACCAGGAAACGCGTGCGCCTTTTCGGCTCCCAGTCGGGCACGTAGTTGGCTGCCAGGAAGAACGGAATGTAGGTGGTCACGAAGACGGGAAGCACACCCCACCACTTGTAAACCCAGATGAACGAATGGTTGCTCGTTCCCGCAAGGAAGCTTTCGACCAGGGCGAACAGAAGGGCCATTCCCAGCGCCCCCGCGAGTTTGGCGCTTATCCCCTTGCGGCCGCCTTTGGCGAAGTAGCGTGCTTTCGGATCGGCTGGCAACATCTTGTAGGAAATGATGCCTGCAATCGAGAACATCATCGACAGCTCCCAACACACGCCGATGAGCAGTACGAACGTCGTCGATTCGTTGCTGACGGACCAAAGCGGATAGCCAGCGAAATGGCCGATGATGGCGTTGGCGATCTCATACAGCCAGTGCACGCCGTACAAAGCGAGCCCGGCGAAAACCACCTTGTACTCCTTCTTGTGAATCTCGCTCCAGTACACGTAGAAGACCACAGCTAGGATAAAGATGAATGTCCAGTTGAAGTTCTCGGTGCTTCGAACCACGATGGCGTCGACAAGGTCCTTGGCCAATTGCGAACCATCACCCCAGAATACGAGCATGTCGCCTCCTTGCATCTGCGTGCCGATCTGTGTGCCTTTTGCTCAGCGATTTAATTTTACGCCCGTACATGACGTATGCCAACCAAGTTGGGCAACGCGTAAAAACCAACCTCACAAGACAAGTTTGGCAATGAGGGCGTTCACCTCATCGGGACGATCGGTGTTCGAGTTGTGGCCCGCACCCTCAATCCATGCGAGCGGCAATCCTGTCTTCTTCGTCCATTCACGGTTGTAGCGCTTCGTCGAACCGGCAGCATCCTTATCGCCGCAGATGAGAAGCGCCGGGCAATCGATTTCGTAGGGAAGCTCGAGTTCGACTGCTTCCGCGAGAATGCGGAAGCCATGGCCTGACAACACGCAGAATTCCTCGTGGTCGTACACGCTCCAAATCTCGTTCATCAACGCACGGCCGTATTCCGTGGTCGCGCAGCCGTTTACACCATCGCGAATAAGTGCCTTGTGCGGATAAGCGCGGTATACAGGGGTCATGCGTTTGAGCAGCCAGATCTCTGCTGAGGTGTAGTACTCGCGCTTGAGCGGAGCAGAATCGATGCAAACGAAGCCCGCTGCCTCACCGGGATACTGCTGGATGAACATCTGACTCACGTAGCCGCCCATCGATTGACCGACGAGAACGAATGGCCCAACGCCCTCGAGAGCAAGGATCTCATGGAGCCAGCGCGCCTTGTCGGCAAGCGAGAACGACAGCTCGAACGGCCGCGACGCAGCGTGTCCGGGCGCGTCCCATACGAGCACGTTGCAGCGCGGCTCGAAGAACTCGATCTGCTTGTCGAACAGGCGATGATCGGCGGTAAGTCCTGGCAAGAAGACGAGGGTGATTACGCCTTCTTTGAAATCATTCACCCAATAGTGAATGA
>JAFRJC010000042.1 GCA_017432445.1 Eggerthellaceae bacterium
CGCATGTACGCCATGAACAAGCCCTCCAACATCCAGTGGGGCTGCACGTGGGACCAGCTCGGCCCCGACGCGGTTTCCGGCTCGCAGGCACGCGCCATCATGCGCGCCCTCACCGGCAACCTGGACATCCCGGGCGGCGACTTGATGCCCGGCCCGTCCATGACCTTCCTCACCGACGAGGAGCTCGAGCTCAACGAGCTGCTGCCCGAAGAGCAGAAGGCCAAGCAGATCGGTAGCCAGTTCTTCAAGCTCACCAGCTGGCCCGGCTATTCAAAGATCGCCAACGTGTGCAACGCCACATGGGGCAAGGCGCCCACGACCGAGTGGTTCTGCGAAGCCCACGGCCCGTCCGTGTTCAAGGCCATCATCACCGGCGACCCCTACAGGGTGCGTGCCCTCATCGTTAACGCCACCAACCCGCAGAGCTGCTACGGCGACTCCAAGATGGTTCTTCAGGCGCTCAAGTCCTGCGAGTTCCTGGTAACCGTCGACTACTGGATGACGCCCGCAGCGTTCTACTCCGACTACATCTTCCCGCCCGCCGGCGCCCTGGAGCGTCCGGTCATGCACACGAACTACGGTGCGACCGACTCCATCCAGTGCTCCCAGCGCGCCATCCAGCCGATGTACGATCGTCATGACGACTACACGTTCTGGAAGGAACTCGGCCTGGCCTGCGGTCAGGATCCGGAGCTCTGGCCCTGGGAGACCGAGGAAGACGTCTACTACGACGTCATCAAGCCGCTTGGTTACCCGGTCGAGTCATACGACGAGTTCGTAGAGACCTACCGCATGTTCTTCCCGCCGCAGGAGTTCAAGAAGTACGAGAAGAAGGGCTTCTGCACCCAGACCCGCAAGTTCGAGTTCAAGTCCACCATCCTCGAGGAGCTGGGCTATCCGCCCATGCCCGAGTACCATGGCTGCGGCGAGAACGTGTACGACCATCCCGAGCTTGCCAAGGAGTACCCGATCACGCTCACCACGGGCGGCTCTCCGATGCCGTTCCACCACTCCGAGCACTTCAACATGCCCACTATCCGCTACATCTCGCCCGAGCCGTACTTCACGATTCACCCCGAGACTGCCGAGGAGCTGGGCATCGCCTTCGGTGACTGGTGCTGGATCGAGACGCGCCGTGGCCGCATCCGCATGCGCGCCAACGTCGAGCCCTCCATCGCACCCACGGCTGCCTGGGCGCCGCGCGGCTGGTGGTATCCCGAGATGGGCGCCGCCGACCCCGAGGCTCCGTTTGGCTGCCTGCTCTCCAACGTCAACGTCCTGACCTCGGTCGACAACGAGCACTGCGACCCCATCGGCGGTTCGTGGTCCAACCGCGGCTTGCTGTGCAAGATTTACAAGTGCACCGCCAGCGACCTTACGCTCAAGCAGGACACCTCCTGGTCCATCCCGGGTTCGTCGCCCATCAAGTCGACCAATCCCGAGGAAGCCATCCAGGTCATGCCTTCCGATCAGCCGCTGCGCTTCGATCCCATCCCCTTCACGCCGCCTACCTGCGACCGCGAGGTTCCCGAGGGCTTGGTTTGGGATTGGCACCGCGACGTCATGTACCAGCCCGGCACCTACTACGAGTATGACGAGGAATCCGGCTGGCTCGTCGATCCCAAGACCGGCACCTACCACGACCTGTACTCTGGTTGGGCCTATGACGCCGAGAAGGAGCTCCTGCTCGACGAGGCCACCGGCACCTACTACGACTTCGACCGCAACGAGGTCCCGTTCTACGGCGGCATCCGCGCATTCCCGGGCCTCGAAGCTGCTCCGTTCGATCTGCCCGAGGGCTCCGATGTGACCTGGGACGCCGTCAAGGGCTATGCCACCAAGGCTGGCGCCAAGGGCGAGGGCAAGATCTACGACGCCGAGTCCGGTTGGCTCGTGGGCATCGACGACGGCGTTTGGTACGACGCGTACTACGCCTACGCCTACGACCCCGAGGCCGAGAACATGATCGACATGGAGACCGGCCAGCGCTACGACATGGAATACCAGCCCATCTACGAGGTGGGCGGGTACCGCGTGTATCCGGGCACCGAGGCCTACTTCGAGGTTCCCGAGGGAATCGTCTGGGATGTCGAGAAGGGCTACGCGACCGCTGAAGGCCCCATCGGCGAAGGCAAGATCTACGATCCCGATTCCGGCTGGCTCGTGGGCATCGACGACGGCGTTTGGTACGAGCGCTTCTACGGCTACGCCTACGACCCCGAGGCCGACAACCTGATCGACATGGAGAGCGGCCAGCGCTACGACATGGAATACCAGCCCATCTACGAGGTGGCTGGCTACCGCGTCTATCCTGGCGCCGAGGCCTACTTCGAGGTTCCCGAGGGAATCGTCTGGGATGTCGAGAAGGGCTACGCGACCGCTGAAGGTCCTCTCGGCGAAGGCAAGATCTACGATCCCGAGTCCGGCTGGCTAGTCGGCATCGAGGACGGCTACTGGTACGAGCGCTTCTACGGCTATGCTTACGATCCCACGAATGAAACGCTGCTCGATCTGGAGACCGGCGCGCGTTACACCATGGAATACGAGCCCATCGCCGAAGCGGCGGAATAACGGCAGGAAAGGAGAGGAGAGTCTTATGACACGTTATGCAATGTGCATCGACCTGCATCGATGCGTCGGATGCCATTCCTGCTCGGTTGCCTGCCGTACTTGGAATGACCTTCCGATGGACATCATCTACAACCCCGTGCTCGGCGGCGTGTGCGAGGGTACGTGGCCTAACGTCCATCGCAATTACCTGCCCACGCTGTGCATGCACTGCAAGAATCCCGAGTGCGTGCCGTGCTGCCCCACCGGTGCCT
The DNA here is from genome assembly GCA_017432445.1 of Eggerthellaceae bacterium. Lineage (GTDB taxonomy): Bacteria > Actinomycetota > Coriobacteriia > Coriobacteriales > Eggerthellaceae > UBA9715. The sequence goes on from JAFRJC010000042.1 coordinate 2,823, forward strand.
CCCAGCAAGACGAGGACGGCGTCGTTTGGGTCGACAGCAAGATCTGCATGGGCTGCAAGGTGTGCGTCAACGCCTGCCCCTATGGCATGCGCGACACGTCCCACATGGTGCGCCGCTTCGACGAGTTCGTGCGCAAGTGCACGTTCTGCAAGGAGCGCCGCGAGATGGAGCCGGGCGCAGATCCGTACTGCGTGCAGACCTGCCATCAGAACGCCCGCGTCTTCGGCGACATCGACGATCCCGATTCTGCGATTTCGCGTCTCATCGGCCGCTCGGATACGTTCCGTCTGCTTGAAGAGCTCGGCACTGACCCGCAGATTTATTACATCCCGGATATGGGAGGTACGCGATAATGGATATGAAGCAATATCAAGCAGAAAATGCTGAGATTCAATACAAGCATCGTTATTGGGGATGGCAAATCGCCCTGTACCTCTTCCTCGGTGGTCTTGGCGGCGGCATCCTGTTCCTGACGTGGGTCTTGAGCGCCTTCGTCTTCCCGGGTGTTGATATGACGCAGGCATTCATGCTGCCGAACTTCATCGCCCTGCTCGTCATCGCCTTCGGCCTGTTCTGCCTGGTCGAGGAGCTCGGTCAGCCGCCGGTGTTCTACCGTGCGTACGTCACCGCGACCTCCATCATCAAGTGGGGTGCTGTGCTGCTGACCATCGCCTCGTTCGGCTCCCTGTTCTGGCTGCTGGGCAACTGGTCTCCCGAGTCTCCGGTGCTCGGATTCCTGTCCGTGTTCAACTTCTTCGGCGGAGCTTCGGGCTTGTGGCTGGGCGCTGCTGGCATCGCCGGCTTCGGCATCATGGTCTACACCGGTGTCATGCTGTCGACCCTCAAGGCTCACTCCTTCTGGTCGACGCCCGCCCTGCCAATCCTGTTCACCACCTCGGCTCTGTCCACCGCTTGCGCCGGCATCATGCTGTCCCTGTGCGGTTGGCCGGGAGTGGCCGACATGGCAACTGCCGCAGCTGCCCATGAGGCGCACGAGCTGCTGCATACGCTCGACATCATCTTGGCGTTTGCCGAGCTGTCCATCCTGCTCATCATGGTCCTGTCGTTCCTGGGCGCTGGCAACCGCACCCAGCAGCGCGTTGCGAAGCGCTGGATCAAGGGCTCCACTGCTCCGATCTTCTGGATCGGCATGATCGGCTGCGGCCTGGTCGCCCCGCTGCTCCTCAACGTCAGCGGCATCCCCGGTGCCAGCACCCTCGCTTGCGTGCTCGTGCTGTGCGGTGGCTGCCTGCTCCGCTTCCTGTGCGTGTGGTCCGACGACCGTCAGCCGCTCGAGGGCGAGAACCGCTACTACTTCCGTCAGAAGCATGCGGATATGGCCTTTGCCTCGTACTACACCAAGTCTGGCAAGGAGCTCGAGCGCGGCGAGAACTTCGCCTACATCGACAACCTCTACTAAGCCTTTTGGTTGTATAGCTTGCGATGAAAGAAGGAGCCCGGTTCGCCGGGCTCCTTTTGTTGCTGGGCGGGATGATGGATGGGGATGGGTTCAATCTGTCATTCAGTTTAGATGACGGATTGAACCCATCCCCATCCATCGTTTGCCGACCTCCCTCCATTTGTTGTTGCGCCCATCTGCCGTTTGCCGAATCGTTCCCATCCATTGTTTGCCAATCCGTCCTCATCCGTTGTCGTTCCTATCCGTTGTTCAACTTGAATGACGGATTGAACCGGTCCCCATCCGTCATCCCTGGGCGAGTTGGTGTTCTTAAGCTAGTCAACACCCCTGAAATGGGCGCGCAATTTGGCCAAACGACTAGCGGGGGAATACCCCCTAATGGAACTCTTCGAATTCGCGTTACAAAATTCGAGATATGTTTGAATTCTCGAATTCTCGACTTTTAATTGTTAGAAAAACGGAATAATGTTTGAAAATTATTTTATGACATATTTTGTCATGTTAAAGGCGATTCTTTGACCAGGGCTTTTGGACGTGAGATTTGCTCGACGTTGAACAACCTGAGAAAAAATCAAACAATATTCGAGATTTCTAACAGCAAAATCGCGTTTTTCAGCAAAATCAAACATATCTCGAAATCTATAACGCCAAACTGGAGGATTCGACAAAGTGGAGGCCTCGGGAAGCGCGAGGCTTGGGAAAGTTGGGGGCTTGGGACGGCGGGAAGCTCGTAACAGCAGGGGGTTCGGCGAAAAAGAGAGTTCGGTGCGAGGCGCATGCGCCGCTCTTATCCAAGCGCATCTTGCTCGTTCAATTCTTGCCTCTGATGCTTCGGACAGCAGCCCATACCACCATTCTTCATGGATGTTGTACGAAAGGCTACTGTATATTAAGCCTAGGATGACAGTCCATGCCGCCATTTTTCATGGTCGCTATACCAAAGGAGTGAGCACGGCATTATACTGGACATACTCTTAGAGCATGGAGGTCGCAGATGGACGAATACACTTTCGAAGATGCGCTTGCAGGTAGTTCCGTATCGTGCTCGTTTCCGGGTCTGGAAGCGGTAAGTGTCTCCCATGCAGGAGAGCAGGATGCGTGCGAGTCGCTCTTCTTCCCGGGATGCTCGTTCATCAACTATGCGATGCCGCTCGTGCAGTCGGTATACGACCTGCTCAAAGGAGGAGGGGAAGTCGACGGCATATCGCTTCTGTGCTGTGGGAAGATCTTGCAGTTCGAAGGCGACGGCGGCGTGGCACGCGAGGCTTTCGAACAGCAGCTCATCGATCACATCGCGCAGACCCAGATCAAGCGCATCGTGGCGGCGTGTCCCAACTGCGTGCTCGCACTGCGCAAGCTGCTGGCTAGGAGCGAGGAGACGGCGCACATTCAGGTAGTGCCGCTGCCGCGGGTGCTGGCCGACATGGGTTACAAAATCGACCCCGAAAGCGCCGAGGCGTTCGTGCGCGAGAACGGTAACATCCCCGAGGATGAGCCAATCGTCTTCAGCCCGAAGGATTCCTGCCCTGATCGTGCAACGGGCGAGTTTGCCGACGCCTTGCGCGAGCTGATGTCCGATACCAATCTGGTCGAGCCGAAGTTCGCGCGCAAGCGCTCGTACTGCTGCGGTTCGCGTCCCCGCGCCGCCGGCCATTACGATCTCGGCGACAAGATGGCCCGCCGCCATGGCGACCACGCGCGGGAAGTCGGGGCGAACGTGCTGGTGACCGCCTGCGTGAGCTGCACGTATTCGCTGTGGGGTGCTGGCTGCGAGGTGCCCGTCTACCATTACCTGGAGCTGCTGTACAGCTGGAATATCCCCTGGTACTTGGCAGAGGGATACCTGAAGCTTCGGTTCCTGTTCGACGACGCCGATGCTGGTCGCAACGTGCGCGATTACAAGGGCCTTACGCAATAGCCTGGACGATGCGAGCCATAGAGCAGCAAGACAGGGTTGGTGAAGATACGCCTTCTAAGGCGTTGTCCCCCTCGATGGCCGAATGAGTCCGAGGCACGTCCTGTGACTCATCGGAAGAACGTCCTGCAGCTCATTCGCCGACTCGTTCGAAGCATTTCGTCAGCAGTCAAGCATCGGACAACAAAAATGCGCCCTCTTTAACGACCCATGCAACTTGCCAGGTTTGGCCCCAAGTCAGGTTCCCATTTCGGTGAGTGGTATGATTGCCCCATGAGTGAAATCAAGCCGACAAACTGTCATTTCTGCGGGTATTGCTGCGCGTTTCTGGCCACGGTCGAGGATGGGCGCGTTGTCGACCTCGTTCCCGACCCCACGCGCTATCCCTATGATGAGCGCATCCTGGCTGGATGCCGACGCTGGCGCATGAACCTTGACGTGCTGGACAGCCCGCGTCGCGTGAACTGGCCGCTGCGCCGGGTAGGCGAGCGGGGGAGCGGCGAATGGGAGCGCGTGAGCTGGGACGAGGCGCTCGATGACATCGCCGAACGCCTGAGCGCATTACGCGAGGAGCATGGGCCGGGTACGCTTGCCAGCATGATCGGCGGCCCGCATGCGTCGTTCTGGCCGTTGCACCGATTCATGAGCCTGTTCGGTAGTCCCAACAACATGGGCATCGGGCAGATCTGCTGGAACCCGCGCATCTGGATGGATGCCATCACTTTTGGTTGGACGATTGAGGCCGACATCGTGTTCGGCCTGACGAAAGCGTTGTTCATCTGGGGTACGAACCCCGCCCAGTCCGACAACTCGGCGTTTTGGCAGACTATCCGCGCCGTCGGTGCGAGCGACCAGATGAAGCTCGTCTGCGTCGATCCGCGCTTCACCCAGATTGCGGCGCTGGCCGATCTCTGGCTTCCCGTGAAGCCGGCGACCGACTGCACGCTGGCGCTGGGCATGCTGCACGTCATCATCGAGGAGGGGCTGTGGGATCGCGAGTTCGTCGACGAGTGGTGCCACGGTTTCGAAGAACTCGCAGATCACGTGGGGCCGTTCACGCCTGATTACGTGGCCGAGTTCTGCGGCGTGTCCGCTGACGACATCGTGCAGGCCGCGCGCCTTTTCGCCGAAGGCCGAACGGCACTTGTGTCGGGGCGCGGCATCGACCAGGTGGGCGAATCGGTAGCTCCCACGCATCGGGCGATTTGCTGTCTGCGCGCCGTCACGGGAAACGTCGACCGCCCGGGATCGTGCATCCTGGCCGAGGCGAGCGACTTTACAAGCGAAGTCGACTTCGAGATGAGCGATGCGCTGACGCCCGAGCAGCGTGCGCTCTGCCTCAACGAGGGGGTGGCGCCCCTGCAATGCTTCACCGGATACGACCTCGTGCGCGCCCAGACCGAAAAGCTCGGACGTCGCCTTCCCATGCGCTACCTGACCTCGGCGAGCCCCGATCTCGTATTACACGCCATGGAGACAGGCGAGCCCTATCGCGTGTCGGCGCTCATCGTGAACGCCACGAATCCGCTGCTCACCTATGCAGACACCAACCGCGTGTTCAAAGCGCTCATGGACTTGGACCTGATCGTCGTCCTTGACTATTACATCACCCCGACCGCGGCGCTCGCCGACTACATCCTGCCTTGCGCCGGAGCCATCGAGCGGCCCATCTTCCAGATTCATGGCGGCGTGGCCAACACCGGCTACGGCGGGCCGGCGGCGGTCGAGCCCTACTACGAGCGGAAGACCGACTACGACATCTTCCGCGGTCTGGGTCAACGGCTTGGTCAGGCGGAAAGCTGGCCCGACGCCACGCTCGCCGACGCCTTCGCCTCGCAGCTGGCGCCGACGGGCTGGAGCTGGTCGGACTACTGCACGATTGGCATCTACCATATACCGCCTGATCCCGAGAAGCATTTGAAACCCGGTACAGACGGCATGCCCCAAGGCTTTGCCACGACATCGGGCAAAATAGAGCTTGCAAGCGAGCTTCTGCCCCAGCTTGGCGGCCAGCGCCTTCCCGAACAGGGAAAGCTCATGCGGCTGTGCTCGCCCGAGCTCGTTTCGGAGGGCGTGGCGCGTGGAGCGCGCCATGTGGAGATGCTCACCGGGTCGCGCAAGCAGCCTTACAACGCCTCGATGTACCTGGAGAACCCGAAGTTCCGCGCCGCCGTTCCCGAGCCCGTCGTGGAGATGAGCGCCGCGCTCGGCGAGGCGCTTGGATTGGAAGTCGGCGACATCGCGAAGCTCACAACCGATTACGGTACGGCACGCTTCAAGGTGGCCTTTGCCAAGATGCGCGACGACGTGATCAATGTGGATTACGGGTGGTGGTACCCCGAACGCGGCGTTCCCAAAGCACCAGATTTCGGCGGTATCTGGGAAAACAACGTCAACACGCTGACGTCTTGCGCGTTGCAGGAGCCGCTCATCGGCACCTGGGCTTACAACGCCATCGACTGCCTCATCGAAAAGTGCGCTGAGTAACTAAAAAGCCACCCCTCTTCGGTTGGCCTGCATTCGAATACCGAGTAACCAAATGAGCCAAATGCGTCGCAGGACAGCCCTATGACGAATTCGGGACAATCCCTTTTGCCCGCTTCGCGAACCGTTGCTAGCCATAGCCTAGTAATGGCTTATTCCATGAGAAGTGCCACCGATTGTTCCGCGTTGCGCTATACTAGCAAGGTTGAATTCGTTTGAGAGGAATGCATTATGGCAGATAGAAAGCAGGCGCTGCTCATTTTCACCAAGCCGCCGATTCCCGGCATCGTGAAGACGCGCATGACCACGGAGTACGGCGGATTCTTGACGATGGAGCAGGCAGCTCAATTTTACAGGTGCTGCTTCTACGATATCTGCGAGATGTCGATGCAAGCGCTCTCCGAGCTGCAGGCGATCAACGACGAGGCCGTCGCGGCTGATCCTTCTGTTGACAAGATCACCTACGATTTCTACTGCTCCACCACTCCGGCAAAAAGCCTCGATGACGTGCGTGCGCTGTTCGACGTCATCGGCCCGTGGCCCATGGAGGTAAACCTTCTCGTCGATATGGGCCACACGTTCGACGAGCACTTCAACGATGCGTTCTCGCAGTTGTTCGAGATGGGTTACGAGTCCATCGTGTCCATCGGAGGCGACGTGCCCACGATGCCGAAGGGCCATCTCATCCAGGCTTTCCAGTGGCTCGAGTACTTCCAGAGCATCGGCAAGCCCGGGTTCGTCCAGGCTCCCTGCCAGGAATGCGGCACATCGCTGGTGGGCTTCAGCTACAACACGCCCATCGACCACACCGGCATCTACTACAACATGGAGGGTCGTCCTGCGCTCGACGGTTATGTCGAGAAGCTGCAAGAAGCCGACATCCCGTCTGCCTACTTCGATCCGGTTGCCGACATCGACGAAGTCGCCGACCTGGGGCATTCCATCTCGTGCATGAAGGCCATCCGCGAGGCGGCGAAGTTCCAGCCGCTGTTCGTGCCGCGCCGCACGCTCGCCTGGGTGGAGTTCATGGGCATCCAGGTCTCCACGCCTCCCAACGAAAATCACGATCCGCGTGACTATCTGGATGGTGAGGTCGAGCAGGCCGAGCCCACGCCCGAGGATTTGCAGCGCATCGCAAAGGGCATGCAGGCCATGCTCGACGCGAATGCGGCTACGAACGCCTACGAGCGCAGCAAGTATTAAGCATGTGGGAAAGGGCCTATCCCTTTCCCGGTTTGAGCGAAGGGTAACGCGAACCCGTGAGAGAAGACCTTCACAAGACCATGGCCCTGTGCCCGGAATGCCTGAAGGGGCTCTCGGCGCAGGTCTATGCCGATGACGACGGTGCGGTATGGATGACGCGCACTTGCCCAGAGCATGGGCAGTTCGACACGCGCATCTGGCCAGACGTGGACCATTTCCGCTGGCTCACGGCGCAGGCCATGCCCAAGACGCCGCCGCAGAACACCATTCCCGCCACAGCGCCGTGCCCCTTCGGCTGCGGCACGTGCTCGCGCCACGAGCGCCGCGGCACGCTGCTCGAAATCGAATGCACGTGGATGTGCAACCTGAAGTGCCCCGTGTGCTTCATGAGCGCTGACACCGAGGAGCACGATCCGACGATAGAAGAGATCGGAGCTATGTACGACGTCATCGCCGATGCTGTGGGCACCGATGGCGCCGTGCAGCTGACTGGCGGCGAGCCTACCTGTCGTAAGGATTTGCCCGAAATCATCCGCATGGGTCGCGAAAAGGGTTTCTGGGGCATCGAGTTGAACACGAACGGCCTGGTTATCGCCGCACGGCCGGGATACCTTGAAAAGCTGCGCGACGCGGGCGTGACGGGGCTGTTCCTGTCTTTCGACGGGCTTACCGGCGACGTGTACGAGACCACGTGCGGGCGCGACATCCTGGACATCAAGTTGCGCTGCGTCGAGCGCTGCCGCGAGGCGGGCGTGCAGGTAGTGCTGTGCATGACCATCCTCGCAGGCGTCAATGACGATCAGTTGGGAGACGTGCTGCGCTACGCGATGGAGAACTCCGACATCGTGGCAGGTTTGGCTTTGCAGCCGGCCTTCACGTCGGGGCGTTTCGATGCGCGTCAGGCGATGGGCATGACGGCGGGCGATACCATCTTCAAGCTGGCCGAGCAGTCCGAGGGCCTCGTCGACGTGCACGATGTCTGGCCTTTGGGTTGCAGCAATCCCTTGTGCGACACGGGCGTCTTTTTGGTCAAGGGCCCGGCGCCTGCAGGCGTGCCCGAGCACGCGAGTGGCTTCTGGCCGGCGACCAAGTTCATCTCGGTCGACGAGTACCACGAGGCGTACAGCCCCGACAGCCCGCAGGGCTCGGTGTTCTACGACATCCTTGCGAAGAAGGGCATCTGGGTGGCCGATGGCCTTTCTATCGTCATCATGGATTACATGGATGCCTACACGATGGACATCCAGCGCTTGCGCGAATGCTCCATGATGGTCACCGTGCCTTCTGGCCAGGCCATACCGTTCTGCTCGTATCACTTGACCGATGCGAAGGGCTGCCGTGTGTATCCGCCTTGGATGAAGGAGGAGCTGCGCGACGGCAAGGTGGACAACGATTTGATCGTGAAATACCTGCTGGGGGAGCGCTAGGAGACGGCGCGCAGTGGAAGGAAAGCGTGAATGAGTGCCGGCGAGGTTTCTTATAGCATCACCATTAATCGTGACGCGTGCATCAAGTGCGGCCTGTGCGTGAAGTTTTGCCCTACCGAGGTGTACGTCTTTGACGATGGCCCGCAGCCCATCCATCCCGAATGGTGCTGGGGATGCGAGACATGCAGCGGCAATTGCCCGCAGGATGCCATCAAAGTCGAGGCGAATCCCGACGCGCTTGCAGCCGATGATGACCATCCGCGTGCCAAGCTCATCGATGACGAGACGGCTGAAACTTACAAAGAATGGGCGCGCGTGCTACGCGATGTTCTCCAGCTGCGCTGGCATCCAGTGGGCGTGCGGCTCATCCGCGCGGGCGAGCCGTATCCCGAAGGCGTGCAGATTCCCAAGGAGCGCATGCGCTACTGCCAGTCGATGATGGCTGCGCGTCGCGGCGTTTCGCTGCTCATGCCTGCGAACCGCCACTCGTGCCCGGACGGAACGTCCATTTTGGGCCTCACCGAGGTGCCGCCCAAGCTGGCATCCGGCGAGATCTACATCCTGTTCCACAAGCTGGACACGCAGGAGGCAGCTAGCCGCATGGTCAACGAGCGCCCGATGCTCGAGCCGTATTCCATGGATGCGACCTGCGTTTTCCCGCTCGACGATCCCAAGGCTACCGTCGACGTGGTCTCGATCATGGGCAACCCCGAGCAGATGATGTGGCTTTCCATGGCGACGTCTTACTACACGGGGCATCGTCACGACTTCCACGCGTCGGGCTACAACTCGCATTGCGTCGAGGTGACGCTGCTTCCCATGCGCGACAAGAAGATCAACATCTCGTTCGGCTGCTACGGCGGACGTGCCAGCTCGGATGTGGGGGACGACATGATGATGATGGGCGTGCCGGTCGAGCTCATGCCCGACATCGTGCGCGGCGTGAAGGAGCTTTCCAAACGCGTCATCCCGCAGGAGCGCGACAAGATCTACCTGCCCCCGATGCGCGGGTGAACAGGCAAATGAGACAAAGGGGCGGCCCCTTTGTCTCATCATGGCAGCATTTTTGCAGCTGCCCTACACATCGAAGAGGAGTCACGATTTGGCCGAGCTGTTCACGATACGCGATGCGCGCATACGCGACATGTCGCTGATTGACTCGTACGCGAGTGCCGAGGGGATGGATCGCATTCCCGGGCCGCGTGGCGTACGCGTTGCGGTGAACGCAGATGACGAGGTCGTGGGTTTCTGCCGTCTCCAAGCTGACGCAAACGGTATCTCTTATGTGAACCCCATCGTCACGTATGGGCTGTGGCGCGGCTACGGGGTAGGGCGGGCGCTCATCGAGGATGCGCATGCGCGCGTCGGCGAGCTACGGCTGATTTCGCGGGGGACGAGCGAAGGCTTCTACCGCAAGCTCGGATTCGTGGAAATGCCGTGGGAAGACGTCGATTTGGAAGCAGCTTCGGAAGATTGCGACAACTGCCCGTACCGCGATGCGTGCGGTCCGGTTCCCATGCGGCTTGCGTGATGAAAGGGCGCGTTCATCGCGAACCAGTTGCAAATAGAGCACGCCGAGTGAAGGCAAAGAGAAACGAGCCGGAAAGCATTTCCGGCTCGTCTTGCATTCAAGGGTCTTCAACCCTGTGCCGCGCGTAGCGCGGCACATGCAACCACCCGCTGTGCGGGTGGTGGGTACTTAGGCTTTGCCAAAAAGACCCTTCCCCTCTAGCATGGTGATTGTTCAGGTCGCCGAGCCCCGAGGGGA
>JAFRJC010000043.1 GCA_017432445.1 Eggerthellaceae bacterium
TAACGGCCAGCTGCATGACCTTTGTGATTGAAACATTGATGCCGTTAATAAAGGCCGTAGGCTGGAAAGAGGTCTTGTTGAGTTTTTCAAACGTGCGGTTGGCTTTCTGTTCAAACTTGGAAAGCGCCGCTTCAGCCTTTGCGCTGTCTACGTTTATGTGTACTTGATACTCTCTAGGCATTCGTCTGGCCTCCCAACAAGTTGTCCATTGCTAAATCGATCATCGGCATAAGAAGGTTTTCAGCGAAATCGTCACCAGCATCATTCATCCACGGTCTAGCTACAGGCTGTTGATAAATGCGGCTGTTTTCCCAGTGATATCCTCTGCCTGTTTCTATTATGTCTGTTATGTTTCCCGAGTCCCATCCATCTGAGTTTGCATACCTTGGGTTGCCTGTGACGGTACTCTCGATGGTCATCGTCAGGTTTCTCGCGTCAACGGTGATCTCATAGCTCTTTTCGTCGCCTACACCCCTCGTCCCGCCCCACGGGCCATAAAGCGTACGGCTCTGATAGTGGCTATCCCAATAGTCTTCTTCTGGCTCGTATCCTGAGTCGTCACCAGAACCAGACACTCTTTCCTTGGCATACGCCGCGAACATCGTTCTGCACGGCTCTATTTGCTTTATCATTGTGAGCGCGATTTCGCCTTTTATGCTAGATATAATTGAAGCAAGCTCTGAGTCCATAACGATGCTCCTTTCTGAGAAGTTCCAGGGGCTTTTCACAGGGCGTGAATCATCATGCCCTGTGAAAAACCCCCGTTTCCGGGGGTGTTGTTTGTGATTGTCTGCCTGTTAGGCGGCGGTCACGGTGATCGCAGCAGTGCAGGACAGGTTCTCGTCATCACTGGAAGTGATGGTCACGGTGGTGCTGCCAGCAGCCACGCCATGAACCACGCCATTGGAGATGGTCGCGGTGGCAGTGGCGTTGCCAGCAAAGGAGAGGTGGCCGTAGTTGGGCTGTACCAGGGTGTTATCAGCCATGACGTACTTGACGGGCAGGACAACGTCTTCACCAGCCTTTACAGTCACGCCGCCACCGACAACCGCGATACCAACGAGGCCGTTGCCACTGGTGACGAAGGGAACATATACCATGTAAGCCAGCATCGGGAAGGTGCAGTCAGTGCATGCTTCGGCAGTCTCTTCATAGCCAAGTGCAGTACCACTCAGGATGGTGTTCGCGGGGTCGGTCTGATTGCCGTTGGTTTCCGCATTGGCAGCGAACTGCATGCGCGGGATGTAGATGTACAGCCAACCGCACTGGCTGCCACGGTTTCCGGCGTTGCCGCCTTCGGTCGTGTACACGGCCAGCTGGGTGCTGACGTGATAGATGCCAGGTGCGAAGCTGCCGCTTATGCCCAGCTCCTGCGCGTTGGCCTGACGCTCGAACCAGGTCACGTTGTAGGTATTGCCGCTGACAGCCGCGAAACCGGAGATCTCGTTGCCGTTGTCGGTATCTACTTCGTAGGCGGTTCCAACGTTCTCAGCGCCAGCATAGGTCACGTAAGCGTAGATCTTGTCGAAGCCATAGTTGGCAACAGGGGTAGCGCCATCGGGTAGGGAGATGGTCGTGCCGGAGGCGGTGACAGCAGCGCACATCGGGCGAATGCCGTTGTAAGCCAGCGTAGCGCCGACCTGCATGGCACGGGCCTGCATGTTGAAGTCAGCCGTGGACAGTTCCAGGTTGACAGCAGCATTGCTCGGAAGCTGAATGGCAATGGGATTGCCAAGGCCTGCACGGATCTCGCCCATGTCCACGCTGGTGGTCAGGGCGTTGTTCATAACCTTGCTCGATGCGAACACGACTTCGCCAGTGGTGATGTCGCTCACGTTCACATTACAAGTACCTTTGACATACAGGTACTGGTTGTTCAGGTTGAGCATTTCCTGTTCACTCCTTTTGTCTTATTTCTGGGCGATGCCCTCAAACTTGCTGATGTGAGTCAGCGCGGCACTGCCTTCTTTCTTTCTGTCGTAAGCCCAAGAAGGGAACGGATTCCCGCCTTTCCATGATGTGCCGCTGCTCTCGGCGGCCGCACAGATCATGTACTTCTTGTCACGGTCAATGGCGTGTCTCATGCTCTCGAATTCGAGGATGCTCATGTCAAGGACATTCTGAATTCTTGTGTGCATGTTCAGCGCCACACTGGCCAGCAGATCGTTCATGCTGTATTCGAGCTTGCCGTTTGTCATCTCGGCGATGATGCGCTCTTCTTCAAGAAGGTCATCATTCAGGCTCTCATCTGGCACTTCTTCGCCCTGCTGCCATGCAACGATGTTCCGGATCTCCGGAAAGTCTTCTTTCCGCAGGAAGATGCTTTGAAGGTCTTCCTGCTGGGTGATGAAGAAGCCTTTCAGTTCTCCTTCGTGAGCCACTACGCTGATGATCCTCGCTTCAACGCTTCCTGGCGGAAGCCTGAGGGCATACGCAAGGGTCTGCATAATGGCGTACATCGTTCCAACGGGCCGTCCGTTCTTCTCGATGCTTTCCTTGTCGATTGAAAACAGTGCGTCCAGGAACGACATCATGATGTAAGAGACAGGGAGCGTGGTCTGACGGGTCAGCCACACACTCTTACAGTTCTGCCATTCCTCGTAGTCCGTTACGCGAAGTCCATAGAAGCGCACTCCGAATGCTTCAAAAGGCTCGTTTTTCAGCACGGAACGCTGAACGTTCGCTTTGGTGGTCGCGGTTTTGATCATTTCTTACTCTCCCGCATATCTGAACACCGCTTGCGCGGTGGGTCAGCCTAGATAAGGCTCGATTGCTTCGCCGCCCACGAAAGATAAGCCCATTGTCAGAAGGTATCCGACATTCATGGCTTTGTCCCAGATCGGCTCCAGGGTGCAATCCGTCAGCTGCCGTCTGTCGAAGTACCACGCGCCTACACCGTCCATGTTCACGCCGTTCAGGGCGCGTAGGATGTCAACGGCGATGTCGTAGGTACGGCTCAGAGAACGCTGCTGCACATTGCCTTCAAAGGCACTGTTGGTGAGGATCTCGAAGGTGACGGCCTGGTCGATACGGAAGCTGTTCGTCATCTTCGCCTTACCCATGTAGATTTTGAGGCTCGTCCTGCCGATGTACTCGGCCTGTTGACCCGGATACATGAACGGCAGGATTCTGTACTGGCGCTCTTTGTCCGGCGGCAGATCGGGCCTGTCGGGATCAAACACGAGGCTCACCTTCTGAGCCGGGGTCGGCAGCTTCTGTTCGAGGGGATACTCACAGTCCCAGTACAGAAGTTTCATCAGGCGGCATCTCGGAAGGTTGTTATCATCTCTCGGCGCGTAGTCTTTTTCGGGAAGGTCGAGAAGATAGTTGACAACCTTGCTGA
>JAFRJC010000044.1 GCA_017432445.1 Eggerthellaceae bacterium
AAGTTTCACGTGCAGATAGTCGGAGAGTGATGTGCGAAGCGTGACGGGGCGCCAGTGGGGCGGGATTTCCCTCCAGGTGCCCGTCACGCTGGCGCCCCGTCACGCACCCTGTTAGCAACGTCTTGTTGCGTGACGCGAGTGATGCAGGCTCGTACAATGGTACTTACGAGATGAGCAGTTGCGAGCCGAATGGAGGTTTCGAAATGACGATCAAAGACGTATTGCCGCAGATTCGCAAAGAGAGGGGACTGACGCAGGAGGAACTTGCGCGCAAGGTGTTCGTTACCAGGCAGGCGGTGAGCCGTTGGGAAACGGGGGAGACGACGCCGAGCATCGACATGTCGAAGCTCCTCGCTTCGGTACTTGACGTGCCGGTCATGCGTCTGCTCGATTTGCCGCAGGAACCCTCGTGCCAGTGCTGCGGAACGCCGTTTTCTGTACCGAATATGCCAAAAGGCGAAGATGAAGACGGTACTGAGAACCCCAACTACTGCAAGTGGTGCTATGACCACGGGCACTTTGCAAGCGCGACGATGGACGAAGTCATTGAGAAGTCAGCTCCTTACCTTATGCAGGCGACGGGTGTGAGCTTGGACGAGGCCGTTTCCTTCATGGGCGCGGTGCTGCCAACATTGGGTCGCTGGAAGGCTTAAGGGAGCACGGGTTTGTTTCTTTACATCGCGGCATCACTTGCCGCGATGTTTCTGTTTGCGCTTCTCCTGACGCATCTCGAAGCGCTGCTTCTGATCCTGTTCTCGCCGCTCGCGCGCATTGGTTTTGCGTTCTTTCGCCATGGCCTCGCGTTCCTCCGAGAGTGCTTGCTGGGCTTTGGTGGAAGGTCCGCGTTGTCCGAGTTCGCGGGCGGCTTCGCGTTGTCGGCGCTTCGGATTGGAAGCTGGCTTGGGCGGCTCTTCGGCGGCTATTGGCTCGGTGAAGCGAAGGTCGTTCCATCGCTCGCATACAAGCTGCTCGATTTCCTCGGCCGAAGGCTCTGCGCCGAACACTACGCGGCAAGCTGACAGTGCGCCGTTATCGACGCGCTCGAATGTCCCCACCCAACACTGGCCGTCATGATATACGGTCAGGGTGGAGGATACCCTGATCTTCCGCATGGTGAAGTCCTCCTTTATGTAGCCACCACGCGGAGAAGGGACAACCAAGGAGGCAGGTTACTGACGCCGAAAGCGCACCCCGACTACCCAACGGGGTCGTGTTTTTATCTCCGTGCGGACATCATATCACGGAGGGCATGCTGGGAAAACCAAATTAACGGGTTACCAGATATGCGGGATGAGGCGCCATTTCACACGGTTCATGTACTCGGTATAGCCTTCCAAACCGGCGGATAGGACTTCCTCCTCGTTGCGGATGCGCTTGGCGATTATGGGCAAATAGGCGAGCATGATCACGAACGAGAAGGGCGATCCGAGGACGATGGGCATTGCGAGGAACAGGATGAGCGTTGCGCTGTACATGGGGTGGCGCACGATGCCGTACAGGCCGGTGTCGACTACATGTTGACCGTTTTGGACCTCGACCGTGCGCGAAAGGTAGGCGTTTTCGCGCATGACCTCGGCGTAGAGCGCGTATGCAACCAGGAATACGATAGCACCTGCCCATGACGCCCAACTAGGAAGCGCAGGCCACCCGAATCTATATCCGAGCCCTGCGACTACGAATGCCGCGACGAACATGAGGGCGGAAAGGGCAATCACTTCCTTTTGCGCGGATTCGTCTTCCTTGGCATCGAGGCGTTTGCGCAGCAGCCCAGGCGCTTTCGCCATCATGACAAGGCCGGCGACGAACATGGGCGCGAAGAGGATCGCCATGAATAGCCAGCCACGCCACCAGTCAAGCGTGCCTGCAGGTAGAAAGAGCAGAATGCCGATGATCACGACGCCGACGAAAAATTTCGTCAACGCAGCGGCGAAGAGCTTTCCGTCCAACGTATGCCCCACCTAACAGACTATTCCTTGAGAATTCTGAAGAAGGCCTGCGTCTCGGGGTCGGTGGAATTGTCCATGACCTCTTCGGGAGTGCCAATTTCAGCAATCTTCCCGTTTCGCAAGAGGACGACGCGGTCGGCGGCGCCATGTGCGAAATGCATTTCGTGCGTCGCCATGAGGATAGTGGCTCCCTGAGATTTTATTTCTTCTACCATTTCAAGCACTTCGCCGACCAGGAGAGGGTCGAGCGCGGAGGTAATTTCGTCGAGTAAAAGAAGCTCAGGGTCCATCATCAAAGCACGCACGATTGCCACGCGCTGTTGCTGGCCGCCAGAAAGGCGGTCAGGATACTCCTTGGCCTTCTGGTCCATGCCGATGCGCTTGAGCAGTTCCATTGCCCTGGCCTCAGCGCGGTCTCTATCCCACTTGAAGACTTTTCGCGCAGCGAGCGTGACGTTGTTCAGTACCGACATGTGCGAGAAGAGGTTGAAATGCTGGAACACGATGCCGATGCGAGCGCGGATCTCGTCTGAATCTATGCGGGGGTCTGTGATATCGGTGCCGCTGAGCCATATCTGGCCGTCGCTCACCTGTTCGAGCAGGTTCACGCATTTCATGAGCGTCGATTTGCCCGAGCCAGAAGCACCGAGAATCGCAACGGTTTCATGTTTATGAACATCGAACGAAACGTGGTCAAGCACGGTGTTTTCGCCAAAACGCTTGACGACGTTGTCGATTTTCAGAACGACCTGCTCCATTACACCATGCCTCCCGTTTGCTCGCGCTTGCGAAGTTTCGCGGTGTACCAGTCGTTCAGAATGATGAACGGAACGCTCATGAGGATGAAAAGGACGCTTGCGACGATGTAGGGCGTGAAGTTGAACGTGAGGGCTACTTGCACCTGAGCGGCGCGAACCGCGTCGATGGCTCCGAGCGTCGAAATGAGGCCTACGTCCTTCTGCATGGCGATGAAGTCGTTCATGAGCGCTGGTGCAATCTTGCGTAGCGCCTGCGGAATGATGACGAGGCGCACGGTCTGTCCGCTGGAAAGGCCTATAGACCGCGCAGAAGCGCGCTGCTGGGGGCTGACGTCCTGGAAGCCTGCGCGAAGAACCTCTGCGATATAGGCCGAATAGGACATGGTTACAGCGACTGTACCCAGGATTTCTATGGGAATGCGGCCGAACAACCCGAGCCCTGGAATGCCAAATCCGACGATGTAGAGGACGACCAACATGGGAATGCCGCGCATGATGGTGGTGTAGGCCAAAGCGAGGGCGCGTAACGGAAACAGCACCGGTGATTTGCTGATCCTTACAACGGCGAGCAGCGTGCCGAAGATGGCGGTACCGATCAGGGAGTAGATGAGCACCCTCACATTGAGCCAGAGGCCGTCTAGCACAAGTGGGAAGGATTTGGCGAAGTAATGGGCGCTGAAGAACGTTTCCTGCACGCGCGGCCAACCTGGTGCGAAATGCAGCGTAGCCGCAATCGCGCCCGCGAGGACGAACGTGCTCGCTATGCTGATGAGAATCGAGCGTCTACCCTGGCGTTTGCGATACGCCTGGCGTTCTTGTTCTATCGGGCTTACCTCGAAATCGAGGTCCTTTTCCTTCACGTTCAAACAACCTTCTCGATAAGCTTTTGACGTGGGCGATGAGGCAGATTAGAGGTTAGAAGAATACTGCTCATCAGGAGTGAAAAAATTGCTCAGTTTAAAAGAACCGCCTGGGTAGCTTAAACCCAGGCGGTTCGAAAACGCTAGCTAGCCGAGAACCGGGACGTCGGTGGTGTAATCCGCCATCCACGTATCGGTAAGTTGCTGAAGGGTTCCGTCGGCTTCAAGTGCGTCAACTGCTTCGGAGACGGCAGCTGTCAACTTCGAGTCTTTCGGAAGCAGGAACGCCAGCGGATCGGCTTCGGAACCGGGAATCTGGCCGATAAGCACGGCGGAGTCGAGCTCTTCCATCTCGGGGTCAGCCATGTAGACTGCCGTCGGGGTATCGAGGATGATGCCGTCGATCTGATGTGCGTTCAGAGCGGCAGCAGCATCGGCGTTGGAGTTGAAGACCTGGATGTTGCCATTGATCTTTTCCATGCCCCAAGTGTACGACGTCGAGCCAGCTTCGGCTCCAATGACTGCGTCGGCAAGCTCGGCGCAAGTGGTTGCCTTCGCAAACTTATCGTGGCCTTCAGCCGAGTCCACGACAATTGCTTGCGTCGGTTTGAAGTATGGGCTGCTGAAGTCAACGGCCTGTTTGCGCTCTTCGGTGATGCCGTATTGCTGGATGTTCATATCCCAATCTTTGTCACCTGGGGTGATTGCCTCATCGAAGCCAGTGCGAACCCAGACAACCTTATCTTTGGCAAAGCCCATTTTCTCGGCAACCGCATAGGTGAGTGCCGCCTCGAAGCCCTCTCCGGACTCGGGGTCGTCGTTCATGACGTAGGGCGGCCAAGCTGGGTTGCCCGTTGCCACCGTTAACACGCCAGGTGTGACAGTTGGCAATTCAGAAGCTTCAGCCGATGCGCTGGCGCTCGCATCGCTTGCTGCGGATTCGCTTGCGCTCGCATCGCTTGATGCCGATGCGCTGGCGCTCGCATCGCTTGATGCGGAATCGCTTGATGCGCCACCGCTCGAGCATCCGACGAGCGCAATTGCAGATGCCAAGGCGAAACACGCGATGACCAAGCCGATGAGCCTCCATTTCTTGTTTACAAGCATGTTTATCGAACCTCCTCCTGTTGACCCTTCCCATGACTTGCAGATCAACTGCGATAGCTTGCAATTGCGCAGTAATCTGCATGGCTAAAGCATACCTCAAAAAACTATTTAGTATTTCGCAAACAGGACGTTGGAACAGGGTTGCCGCCGAGTCTTGCCAGCAAACAAGGAAAGGGCAAGATGAAAGAAGCTTTGCATAGTTATGAGAGCATCTTGTTCAGTTCGTTGTCGTATGGCCTGCTAGGGGATAGGCTATGCGCGAGACTTCACGCATCAAGCCAGGTTATGTTCTCTTGGCTGATATGGCTATCAGCGGTATCATGATGGTCGACCTTAGGAGGATGCCGTTAAGCTTTTGACTAACTTTCCCGTTTACCAGGGCTGCCTTGACGAACATGGCGGCGCGGCGGAGCTTTCCCGCGAATGCGAACGGATTGGCATCGACGGCCTCGAGATTGTTTGGGGTCACGAAGACTACGATGGCGTTCTCCCGGACAAAGACATAGTCGTGGGATATCATCTGACATTCTTCCCGTCCTGGGTTGACTTCTGGAAGGGTAGGGAGGATCGCCTGCTCGCCGAATTTGGCGATTGGGACACCGTTCGCGAATGCTATGGTGGTGAGACGCGAAACGACCTCATCGCGCGTTGCAGGAAAGACTTCAAACGGGCGCTTGACTTCCAGGTCGAATATGTCGTGTTCCATGTTACCGATGTGCTCATCCATGAATGCTATACGTATGAGTTCTCCCATACGGATCTCGAGGTGTGTGACTGCGCGTGCGAGCTTGCAAACGAGATCCTCGAGGGCATGGATACTGACGTCGCGTTCCTCGTCGAGAACCAGTGGTGGCCAGGTTTCACGTTCTGCGATCCTGCGATGACACGGCACCTGCTTGACGGCATCGAGTACGACAACGTCGGCATCATGCTCGATACGGGGCATCTCATGAGCACGAACACCAATCTACGTACGCAAGCGCAGGCGGCGCGATACGTTCTAGAACGATACAACGAGCATGGCGACATGCGCGAAAAGGTACGTGGCCTTCACCTTCACCAATCGCTTTCGGGTGAGTACGTGGAAAGCGTGCGCGGCCATATTCCCGAATACCTGAAGGGAAGCTACGAGGAGCGGTTCGCCCTTTCTTACGAACATATCCTGAGCATTGATCGTCATGGCCCCTGGACCGATCCCATCGTGGCTGATGTGGTACGCGAAATCGCACCGGAATGGGTGAACAACGAGCTGAGCTGCTGGCCCTTTGCACTGCGTGGCGAGGCGCTCGTCACCCAACTGCGTGCTCTTTCGGGATTGTAATCCCAAGATGTGATTATTCATCTTCAGGCTCCAAGAAAAAATGAAACCTGACAAAGGGAGCGACCCATGTCAGGTTTCATTAAAGCTCTGGCAGATGATGAGAGTCTCTGCCCATGAGGCTCGTTTGTGCTATTTCTTTCCGCCTTCTGGTATGAGTCTTGCGCGATAAGCCTCGAGAAGTCGCTCGAGGTCGGCAACTTGCGCTTTCAGAATAGTGCCTGTGTCGGTGTCTCCCACGAGCGCGCGCTTAGGGAACGTTTCAACGACGCGCTTCGAGGAATGGATGTCGACCTCGTTTGTCACTGCGGCGTTGGCTGACTCGAGCGGACCATGCGACTCGAGCACGATGGAATGCGAGTTGGCTACGAGCGTGAATCCAGCGATGCCGGTCGTAGGCTGATAGGCGCGAGAGAACCCACCATCGATGGTGAGTACCTTGCCATTGCATTTGACCGGGTCCTCGCCATCTTTGACCTTGACGGGGACGTGCCCGCATACGATTCGAGATGTTGCGGGATCCATGCCGAAGTCCTCGAAGATACCCTTGACGACTTTCTCGTCGTCGAGCAGGTTGTAGAAGGGATTTCTAACCTCCTTGCGGGCAGCCTTGTCGGCAATGAGGTAGATCTCGAACGTCGCCATCTTGCTCTTCGCGAACAGGGGCGAGCCCTCGCCGAGCCACAGCCACCACATGATGTCCCGGCCGCGCTTTCGGACGGCGGGGTCGGGGTCGAAGAATCCTTCGCGTACGTGCTTCTCGAGCTCGTCGTAGAGCGCCCTGCCCTTGAGCTTCTTGCCGAATACGTCTACTTCCTTGAGCGTGCCGTCGGCGTTGAGCGGTGCGCAAGCATGGAACATGAGGCTTCCGTTGCTGATCTTATAGAGGTTTCCGGCGTCCAAGAAGAACCGCATGTGGCGTTGGAGCTTCTCGCTACCGATAAACGCCTGTTCGAGGCGTTGCAATACCTCTTCTTCGCCTTCGGTCAGACGATAAGGGTCTGACGGATCGACAGTGGGGAAGACCTTGTCGGTAAGTTCGTATTCAACTCCGTCGAGGGTTACGGTCCCCTTGTCGAAGTTGATGCGGTGTAAGAGGTTGCGCCCTTCGAGCCTGAAGGAGGGGTATTCGGCTATGAGGGCTGCCTCGACCTTGAACTGGATGATGGCCATGGCCTTCTGAATTTTGACGTTGAGGTCGTAGTCCTGCTTCGTGAGCTGGGGATTGCCCTTTAGGCCGAATGCTACACAGGGGTCGTCCTTGTACGCTTCGAGTGCGAACGAGGCTAGCGGCAAGATATTGATACCGTAGGCATCTTCGAGCACGGACAGGTTGCCATAACGCGCGCAGTTGCGCACGACATGCGCGATGCAACCGCGCTGCCCTAGCGAGGCGCCCATCCATACGATGTCATGGTTTCCCCATTGGATGTCGAGCGAGTGGAATCGGATGAGCGTCTCCATGATGAGATGCGGGGAAGGACCGCGGTCGTAAACGTCGCCGACAAGATGCAGATGGTCAATCGAGAGCTGTTTGACGAGCTTGCACATGGCCACGATGAGCGTCTCGGCGCATCCGGTGCGGATGACGGCGTCGATAATGGCCGAATAGTAGGCCTGCTTGTCGACCGTGAGGTTGTCATCGGTCATGAGCTCGTCGATGATGTATGCGAAGTCCTGGGGAAGGGCCTTGCGCACTTTCGAGCGCGTGTACTTGCCCGATGCCTCCTTGCATACCCTTACCAGTCTTAGGATGGTCGTGGCATACCATTCGTTAATATCTTTAACATCGGCGAGCGTCACTTCCATCTTCTCGACGGGGTAGTAGATCAGCGTGGCGAGCGAAGCCTTGTCCGACTCGCTGAGCAAGCCGCCGAAAGCGCTGTCAATCTTCATGCGAATGTTTCCCGACCCGTTGCGCAAGAGGTGCGTGAACGCCTCATATTCGCCGTGAACATCCGATGCAAACACTTCGGTGGCTTTGGGCAGGTTGAGAATTGCGTTGAGGTTGATGATTTCGGCCGATGCCTTTTCGGCGCTCGGGAATGATTGCGAGAGAAGCTCGAGGTACCTCAGCTCGCTTGCATCCATGATGGCCCCCTTCCTTCATCACTACGACATGCCCATATTGTATATGCAAGCGGCTGATAATCGCCCCTGATTGCCATATCAGTCGGTGACGAGAATGAGCCGAAGGACAGTCCTGTGACTCATTAAAGCCATGATAATGAACAACCGATTCTTCCGAGCGGATAACACATTTTGTAGAGTGTTGATTTTTGGCACGCCGTCGGATATTTTACCTACTGATAAATGCGGATGCACAGTTTCGGAAAGTCGTGCTGTGCGAAGATTACGAGGTGAGAAAACCATGCTCGAACTGAAGAACTTGGTCTTCGAGGTGCCTATCAAGGAGGGCTCCAAGGAGACGAAACGCATCATCGACGACCTCACGTTGACGATTCCGGATGACACGTTCACCGTCATCACGGGACCAAACGGCGGCGGCAAGTCGACGTTGGCCAAGATCATAATGGGTATCGAAACTCCCACAAGCGGCCAGATCCTGCTCGACGGACAAGACATTACTCAACTGTCCATTTCAGAGCGTGCGAAGGCCGGAATCGGTTACGGATTCCAGCAACCTGCGCGCTTCAAGGGCATGAAGGTCAAGAAGCTGCTCGAGATTGCCGCCGGCAAGAAGCTGCCGATGCTGTCTTGCAACGAGTACCTCTCTAAGGTCGGCCTTTGCTCGGCAGACTGGCTGACCCGCGAGGTTGACAAGAACCTCTCGGGCGGCGAGGTAAAGCGCATCGAAATTGCGACCATGCTCGCCCGCGATCCTAAACTCGCGATTTACGACGAACCCGAGGCGGGAATCGACCTGTGGAGCTTCGATAGGCTGACCGAGACGTTCCGATCGATTCACGATGCCGGCAATGGCCGCTCCATCATCATCATTTCGCACCAGGAGCGTATCATCCGCCTGGCTGACAACATCGTGCTGATCGAGAACGGCAAGATCTCCGTAACGGGCACGCCTGACGAGATAATGCCCCAGCTTGGCTTGGCGCGGAAGATGGCTACTGGCTGCAGGCTCACCGAGCCCACGCGCCTTCACATCACCGAAATCCCCACCACTTGCTAACCCATGAGTCATTGGAGCTATCCTAACGACTCGTTCAATACATAGAAAGAGGACATCATGGCCGTTGATCTTTCCCCTATCGACGAGAGCCTTCTGGCGACGATTGCAAACATACATGGAATGCCGAAAGGCGCTTTCAACATCCGCCGCGACGGGCAGCTTGTCGAGCGGCATAACTCGGCGTTCATCGAAATCGAGACCAAGACGGACAATCCCGGCATTGACATCAAGGTGAAACCCGGCACGAAGGGCGAGACCGTGTTCATCCCGGTTATCGTTACGCAATCGGGTCTCAAGGACGTCGTGTACAACACCTTCTATATCGGTGACGATTGCGACATCGAAATCATCGCGGGATGCGGCATCCACAATTCCAGCCATGCCGCCAGTGAGCATGACGGCATCCATACGTTCTATATCGGTAAGAACAGCCGCATTAAATACATCGAGAAGCACTATGGCGAAGGCGAGGGCACGGGTGACCGCATCCTCAATCCCACGACGAACGTGTACATGGGAAAGGATTCCTTCTGCGAGATGGAGATGATCCAGCTCAGGGGCGTCACTTCGACCATCCGTGACACGACCGCAAAACTTGACGAGGGAGCTAAGCTCGTCTTGACCGAGCGCCTGCTGACGCACGACGACCAGAGGGCCGAATCGAACGTCGTCATCGAGCTCGAAGGCGAGGATTCCAGCGTGCAGATCGTATCGCGTTCGGTGGCGCAGGACCGCTCCGTGCAGGTATTCAGCCCGTTGGTCGTTGGAAAGGCAGCCTGCCGCGGACACGTGCAGTGCGACGCCATCATCATGGGCGATGCCCGCGTGAAATCCGTTCCCGCCATCGAGGCGGTTTCGCCCGACGCAATTCTCATGCACGAGGCTGCAATCGGCAAGATCGCAGGCGAGCAGATTACCAAGCTCATGACGCTCGGCTTGTCCGAGGAGGAAGCCGAGCAGGAGATTCTCGACGACTTCCTAAGCTAGTAAAATGCTTATACGAGCTCATCTATAGCTCATCGAATCAGGCTTATCGCGAAGAGAGGCGTGAATGGCTGAAGATAAGAAAAACCAGCAGCTTGCTCCTGTGGCCATCGCAGGAGCGCCAATCGGCCTCGGTTCCGCGAACCCCAAGCAAGGGCAGCGCATGACAGGCGCCCAGGCCGTTGTCGCGTCGTTGGAAGCCGAGGGCGTCGATTTGATATTCGGCTACCCGGGCGGCCATGCCATCCACATCTACGATGCGCTTTACGACTCCAAGATCATCCGCCATGTGCTGTCTCGCCATGAGCAGGGCGCTGTCCACGAAGCCGACGGCTATGCGCGCGCGACCGGAAAAGTGGGCACCGTGCTCGTGACGAGCGGACCTGGCGCCACCAACACCGTGACGGGAATCGCAACCGCCTATATGGACTCCATTCCCCTCGTCGTGATAACGGGGCAGGTGCCCCTGTCGATGATTGGCACGGACTCGTTCCAGGAATCAGATATCTTCGGCATCACGATTCCCATCGTCAAGCATAGCTACCTGGTGAAATCAGCAAACGATATCGCGCGTACGCTGCGCGAGGCATACCACATCGCGAAGACCGGGCGCCCCGGCCCCGTGCTCGTGGACATCCCCTCCGACGTTGCCAGGCAGCATACCGTATTCGAGTACGAAGATTCCGTTAACATCGCCTCGTACAAGCCAACCTACCGCGGCAATGCACGCCAAATCAAGGCAGCCGCCGCCCTCATTTCGCAATCAAAGCGCCCTGTGCTCTTCGTCGGCGGAGGTGCAATTACATCAGGAGCATCGCAGCTTGTCAGCGCGCTGTCGCATAAGCTTCGCATACCGACGGTGACATCGCTCATGGGCCTTGGCAGCGTTCCGGCCGACGACCCGCTGAACCTGGGGCTCGTGGGCATGCATGGTTCCCAGTACGCGAACATGACGCTGAACCGTTCCGATTTGATACTCGCATGCGGCGCGCGCTTCTCTGACCGCGTCACGGGCAAGATCAGCTCGTTTGCGCCCGAAGCCAAGCTCGTTCACATCGATATCGATCCCGCAGAAATTGACAAGGTGCGCTTAGCGGACATCCCCATCGTCGGCAACCTGTCATATGTCCTCGAGTCGCTGCTCGCCCAGTTCGAAAACGGCGTAGAGGCTCCCGACACCCAGGAATGGCTTGCTGATGTCGCACAATGGCGCGATAGATATCCGATGTACCACGAGAGCCTCGACGAGGATACCGAATGCATCATCCCGGAGAAGGCCATGCTCAAGCTTTCGGGCATGCTCGACCAGGAATCATCCATCGTCGTTACCGAAGTCGGCCAGCACCAGATGTGGGCCGCCCAGTTTATCGAGCGCTCGAAACCGCGCACGTTCATCACGTCGGGCGGCCTCGGAACGATGGGCTTCGGCCTGCCTGCGTCCATAGGCGCTGCGTTCGGCTGCCCCGAAAAGACGGTGGTTTGCGTTGCCGGCGACGGTTCTCTGCAGATGAACGCCCAGGAAATGGCTACGGCAACCATCAATCAGATACCCGTGAAGGTCATCGTCGTCGACAACAGCGCACTTGGCATGGTCCACCAATGGCAGAAGCTCTTCCTCCAGGAGCGCTATTCTGCAACCGAGCTGCATGATATCCCCGATTTCGTAAAGCTCGCACAGGCATATTCCTGGACTGCCGAGAGGATAAGCAAGCCAGAGGAAGTCGCAGGCGCCTTCGAGCGCATGCTTTCCTCGGAAGGTCCCTATCTCGTCGACATGCGGATACCGCGCGACCAGAGCGTGTTTCCCATCGTCGCCCCCGGCAGGGCGTTGACCGAAGCGGTTGGAGCCATTGACCTCGGCGAGAGGGTGGAGCGCAACGTCGATAACGAATCGGATGCCGAAGAAGGGCGGTGCTAACGATGAAACACGTGCTTTCGGTTCTCGTCGAGAACAAGTCAGGCGTGCTCTCGCGCGTAGTGGCTCTCATCGCGCGTCGCGGTTTCAACATCGACTCGCTTTCCGTAGGACCCACCGAAGACCCCTCGCGCTCCCGAATCACCATCATCGTCGACGCCGAGAAGGTCGCCTACGACCAGATCACCAAGCAGCTGAACAAGCTCGTATGTGTTTACAAAATCCAGGACCTGACAAACGATGCCTACCTCGAGCGAGAGCTCGTGCTGTTCAAGGTCAACGCTCCAGCTGAGAAGCGAAGCGAGGTCATCGAGATCGCCAACCTGTTCAGGGCAAGCGTCGTCGATGTCGGAGCCACCTCCCTCACCATCGAGGCTACCGGTTCCGAAGGCAAGCTCGAAGGGATGGAGGAGCTTCTCCAGGTATATGGCATCAAGGAGATTACCCGCACAGGCAAGATCGCCATTTCTCGAAACTCGAAGGACGCCTAATCTGGCGATCAATCACCCTGGGGATAAGTGATCAGCTGGGATTTGCACTCGAGAAATGTGGGGAAGTTTTCAAGCTTGAAGTAAATGTCTACTGATAGAGCGCGAGTTTGTGCTAGTATTTCGCTCGTCGGTTAAGAAGGCCGCAAAGAACCATAGCTTTCGATCAAGGAAAGTGGGCATGTCCCGCTTTCTTTTTGTATGAGGGCATGATGACGTTCGAGCGGCCCCAATTGAAGGAGCTTTACGTGCTAACGAAAAAGGAGCAACAACTGCTCGACGCGCTGGAACCGCTTGCTGCGGCAAACGGCATCGAGCTCGTTACGCTTGAAATCGTCGGTGCGAAGAAGTCCCCT
Organism: Eggerthellaceae bacterium; assembly: GCA_017432445.1. GTDB lineage: Bacteria > Actinomycetota > Coriobacteriia > Coriobacteriales > Eggerthellaceae > UBA9715. Next base: position 12,881 of record JAFRJC010000044.1, read on the forward strand.
ACGAGTCGGGTGTACATCGACACGGAACACGGCGTGAGCTTTGACGAGCTTTCCAGCTCGCAGGCATGGATCAACGAGGTCATGGACGAGATTGATCCGTTCCCAGGCGCGTATATGCTCGAGGTGTCCTCACCGGGGATTGACAGGCCTCTGCGTACAGCGGAGCACTTCGAGCGATTCGCAGGCGAAACCGCCGTCGTTAAAACCACTTCGCCTATTGAGGGTAGATCGTCCTTTACGGGCATGCTCGAGGGCTTCGAGGACGGAAAGGTCCTCGTTAACTGCGATGGCATGCGATACGAGCTACCGCTCGAAATGGTGAAGCGCGCAAATGTTAAAGGTACCGTAGATTTTAAATAAGCACTGCGAAAGGAATTACCGTGGCTACATCTCAGCTGATTGAAGCGCTGCAGGAACTCGCACACGAGCGCAAGATTGACGAGTTCTACCTCATCGAGCGTCTGGAAGAGTCGCTCGCTTCGAGCTACCAGCGCATCTTGGACCTCGAATGGGATGCGCGCGTCACCATCGACCGCCAGTCGGGCAAGATCTACGTCTACGAGCTCGTTCCCGTAGGCGAGCCCGATGAGGAGACCGGCGAATACTCCGAGTTCGAGGAGCGCGACGTGACCCCCAGCGACGTGAGCCGCATCGCTGCCCAGAACGCCAAGAGCGTTATCGCCGCCATCGTGCGCGACGCTGGCCGCCAATCGATCTACGAGGAGTTCTCGGGGCGTGTGGGCGACCTGCTCACGGGCACCGTGCTGCAGGGAACGCCCGATTTCACCATCATCAAGATCCGCGATGGCGTCGAGGCAGAGCTGCCGCACTACGACCAGAAACGCAATCCCAACGAACGCAACGAGCGTCCCAGCAACGAGCACTATCGTCACAACCAGCGCATCAAGGTCCTGATCATCGACGTGCGCGACCCGTCTTCTGATGCGCCGCGCGTACGCGGCGACCAGCAGCGTCCGCCCATCGTCGTTTCCAGGACGCACCCGGATCTCATCAGGCGTCTTTTCGAGATCGAAGTGCCCGAGATCTACGACGGCCTTGTCGAGGTCAAGTCCATCGCTCGCGAGCCAGGTGTCCGCTCGAAGGTCGCCGTGGCTTCGCGCGAGCCGAACCTGGATCCGGTCGGCGCCTGCGTGGGACCCAAGGGTAGCCGCGTCCGCATGGTCGTCGAGGAGCTGCGCAACGAGCGCGTCGACGTCATCCAGTGGTCCGACAATCCCGCTGTGTACGTCGGCAACGCGCTTTCGCCCGCAAAGGTCAACTCGGTCGTCATCGACGAGGAAAACCATTACGCGACGGTCGTCGTCTCCGACGACCAGCTCTCGCTTGCAATCGGCAAGGAGGGTCAGAACGCCCGTCTGGCAGCGCGCTTGACCGGCTGGCACATCGACATCAAGAGCGCTTCGTTCGTAGGCGGGTCACTCGTCGACGATGAGTCGCTCATCGACGAAGAAGAGGAAGAGGAAACGGAATTCTGCTCGTTTGTGAGCGAGGATGGCGTGAAGTGCCGCAACCACGCACGCCCCGGAAGCCGTTACTGCGGCATCCATTCCGACCAGGAGTAAGAACCGATGGTCGAACCTAAGGGCAAGGGAGTACGCACCTGCATAGGATGCAGGTGCCAATCGGGGAAACGAGACCTCAAGCGCATCGTGCGCTGCTCTGACGGTTCGGTACGTTACGACGCCACCGGAAGGCTTCCTGGCAGGGGTGCCTATGTGTGCAGCGTCGAATGCATGAACGCCGCGCTGAAGGCCAAGAAGCTCCAAGGAGCTCTCAAGGTCGCAGTCAGCTCGGAAAATGCCGCGGCAATCGCGGAGGAGCTGGGGAAGGCGTTCGCAGAGGACGAAGGACGATAGGAGAGAGAATGCCGAGCATGCGCGTAAACCAACTTGCAAAGGAATACGGGCTCACGAGCAAGGAGATGCTCGAAAAGCTGCGCGAGCTCAAGGTTCCTGCGAAAAGCCACGCCAGCGTGTTGGCTGAGCCGTACGTCGACAAGGTCCGCAAGGCCCTCGGCGAGCCCGCGTCCGCGGAATCCGAGGAGGAAGCCACCGAGCGGCCGCTCACGAAGGAAGAGGCCGAGGCTAAGGAGCGCGAAGCTGAAGAGGAACGCGCCCGTCGCGAGGCGGTCGAGCAGGAACGTGCGCGCCGCGAAGCGGAACGTGCCGAGCGGGAGGCCGAGAAAGAGCTTGAAGAAGAGGACGTCGTCGAGGCTCCGCGCAAGGTTATCGAGACAAATCCGTTTGCCGATCTAGAAAGCCAGATCATCAGCGAGCGAGAGCGCGTCGAGCGCGAAGCCGCAGAGGCCAAGGCCCGTGCGCGCGCTGCTGCAATTGCCAAGGACGTCGCCAAGAAACAGGCCGTCGAGGAGGCGCTGCGCAACCGCGGAGGCGCCAAGAAGCCAGTAGCAGCTGAGCCAGAGCCCGCCCCCAAGAAGGCAGCGCCCGTATCTGCTGCGCCTGCAAAGTCGAATTTCGGATCGCTTCTAGACCAAATCGAGGCCGAGAAGAAACGTATGACCGAGCAGACCAAGACCACTGCTGAACCCAAGAAGGGCAAGAAGAAGCGCACGCATGACGAGCAGGTCGTTCCCGAGCTCGAAACCGAGGCATCTGGCGAGGACCGCTACGCGAAGATGGCTGTACAGGTCGAGAAGCTCCAGCGCGACAAGGTGCTTGCCGATGCGCGTGCGGCAGTTGCTGCGGCCTCGACTCACGAAGGCGAGGGGCGCCGCAAGAAGCGCAAGGAGAAGCGCCAGGCGGAGGCGCGCGAGCGTGCCGAGCTCGAAGCGCTTGAGAAGGGCCTCGATCCCAGCTTGGTGCTCGACGAATCCGTCGTCGAAGTGCCGCAGGGTGCCACGGTCGCAAAGCTCGCCGAGCTTCTGGCGGTGCAGCCCAACGACATCATCAAGCGCCTGTTCATGCTCGGACAAGTTCTCACGCTTACCCAGACCATGTCCGACGACCTGATCGAGCTCGTCGCAGACGACCTCGGGCGAAAGGTTCGCGTCGTATCTCCCGAGGAGGAGTACGCGGTCGTATACAACGACACCGACGACGACCTCGTGCCGCGTCCGCCCGTCGTCACCGTCATGGGTCACGTCGACCATGGCAAGACTTCGCTGCTCGACGCGATACGCCACACCGGCGTCGTCGCGAGCGAGGCCGGCGGCATCACGCAGCACATCGGCGCGTCTGTCGTCGACATCAACGGCAAGCAGATTACGTTCATCGACACGCCTGGTCATGAGGCATTCACCGCAATGCGTGCCCGCGGTGCGCAGGTCACCGACGTCATCGTGCTCGTCGTCGCCGCCGATGACGGCGTCATGCCGCAGACAATCGAGGCAATCAACCATGCGAAGGCAGCTGACGTGCCCATCGTCGTGGCCGTCAACAAGATCGACAAGCCGGGCGCAAATCCCGACCGCGTACGCCAGGAGCTGACCGAGTACGGCGTAATCCCCGAGGAATGGGGCGGCTCGAACATGTTCGTCGACGTTTCCGCAAAGCAGAAGCTCTTCATCGACGATTTGCTCGAAACCATCATCCTGCAGGCGGACGTGCTCGAACTCAAGGCCAATCCCAACGCCCTCGCCTCTGGCTTCGTCATCGAGGCGAACCTCGACAAGGGCCGCGGCCCAGTTGCCACAGTGCTCGTGCAGCGCGGTACGCTGCATCCGGGCGACTGCGTGGTTGCGGGCACGTCCTATGGACGCGTTCGAGCGCTCATCAACCCGCGCGGCGAGCAGATCAAATCAGCCTTGCCGGCAGATCCCGCAGAGGTTCTCGGTCTTTCCAGCGTGCCGGTAGCAGGCGACGAGTTCCGTGTATTCGAAGATGAGCGCGACGCCCGCAAGCTCGCTGAGGAGCGTGCGCTTCGCCAACGCCTCGCAGCCCAGGAGACCAAGTCGCACATGACCCTGGATGACCTGTTCAACAGGATCGAGCAGGGCAAGCAGACCGATCTCAACCTCATCGTTAAGGCCGACGTCCAAGGCTCGATCGAGGCTTTGCGCGATGCCTTCGAGAAGATGGACCAGTCCGAAGTTCGAATCAACATCGTTCACTCCGCAGTCGGCGGCATCACCGAGACCGACGTCACCTTGGCGAGCGCTTCCGACGCCATCATCATCGGTTTCAACGTGCGCCCGACTGGCAAGTCGAAGCAGCAGGCGGAGAAGGAAAAGGTCGACATCCGCCTGTACCGCGTCATCTATCAGGCCATCGAAGAAATCAACGCCGCACGCGTCGGCCTGCTTTCTCCCGACATCGTCGAGGAAGACACCGGCATCGCCGAGGTGCGCGAGTTGTTCAAGGTGCCGAAGGTTGGAACAATTGCCGGCTGCTACATGATCGAAGGCGAGATGAACCGCGACGACCATGTCCGCATCGTTCGCAACGGCACCGTCATTTACGACGGCAAGCTCGCGAGCATGCGCCGTTTCAAGGACGACGTGAAGACGGTGCGCTCGGGTTACGAATGCGGCCTCGGCGTCGAAGGGTTCCAGGACCTCAAGGTCGGCGACACGATTGAAGGCTATATCATCAAGGAAGTGGAACGCACCGAGTAGTGATAATGCGCCGGCTTAAAAGCCGGCGCATTTGCCGTTGGCTCCTGGCTGCGGTACTCAGTCTCGCACCTTGTCCTAGCCCATGCATACAGAAGTGCGTTCAGGCAGAAAACGGGATAGTATCGGGCATCGCAGGCGTTCTTGAAAACCGAATTGCCCACATCGTGGATTTAAGCGTTTGAACGTAGAGGCTGTTATTGGCAGGAACTTTACGTTTCTTTTGAGAGAGATTGTTGAGAAGACGATATGAAACAAGGGAATTCAAGTAGGCGTGTCAACGAGCAGGCGCGCCAGGTGATTGCGGAAACGCTCATGTTCGAGATTGCGGATCCGCGACTGTCGCTCGTCACGATTACGGGCTGCGAAGTGAGCTTCGATAGGAGTGCCTGCAACGTGTACTACACGACCTCTCCCGATTCCTATGAGGAAGTTCAGCAGGCATTCGAGGGTGCCAAAGGGAGGATTCGCTCCATTCTGGCTCGCAAGCTTTCTTGGCGTACATCGCCTGAGCTGCGTTTCTTCGTCGACAAGAGCGTCGACGAGGCAGAGCGCATTGCGAAGGCGCTCTTGAGCGAGAGAGATCGGATCTCAGTCGATTCGTTCGACGACGATGCGGCGGAAGGCGACCGATGACGGTTACGCCACAGACCAATGCGGATCTTCACGAGATTGCTGAACTAATACTCGAGCGCGACGACTTCGTGCTATGCGGGCACGTCAGCCCCGATGGAGACTGCTTGGGGAGCCAGCTATGCCTCTGGCATGCGCTGAGAGCCCTTGGAAAGAGCGCTACCTGCGTACTCGCGAAAGACGATCCAACGCCAGCGGACGTATCGTTCCTTCCCGGCATCGACGAGATAGTGCCTGCAGCGAGGTTCGAAGGCGCTGCGCGCACGTTCATCGGACTCGACGTGCCGACACGCGAGAGGGCTGGTGAGGCTGCCTGCGCTATTCTCGATGCGTCTAGATGTTCTATCACAATAGACCACCACGCCGTTCCCGAGAGGATGTGCGAATACGCTTACGTCGACCCGGACAGCGCCTCGACCAGCATCATGGTTTGGGATCTCGTCAAGATGCTTTGCGATGTTCCCCCTGCAGAATCAGCCCTCTGCGCCTATACCGGGCTCGTGACGGATACGGGAGGATTCCGCTATCAGAATAGCGATACGCGCGCTTTTGCCGCTGCAGCAGAGCTCGTTGGCTTGGGAGTCGATCCGGCTTTCGTCGCCGCCAAGGTGTTCCAATGCAGGTCATGGGCCTCTCTAAAACTTGAATCCCTCGCATTGGACCGCATGTTGCTGAACGAGGAAAAGACGAGGGTTTTGAGTTGGGTTTCCGAATCTGACATGAAGAACCTCGACGCCCGCAAAGACGATACCGAGGAGCTCATCGTCGCGTTGAGAAGCATGGTGGGCGTGCGTGTGGCCTGCATGCTACGCGAACAAGACGATACCATCCGCGGGAGCCTGAGAGCCAAGGACGATACCGACGTTTCAATGCTTGCGCGAAAACTCGGTGGAGGCGGGCATCGTGCCGCTGCTGGCTTTACGCTCGAGTGCGATCTTAAAAGCGCTATCGCGCTCCTCGAAAGCGAGCTCGACGCTCTTGTCGGCGACGCTTCGGAGGAATAGATGAAGCGCGGTCAATCCGGGTTGTCGCTTCTCGTTGCGGTCGACAAACCACTGGGCATGTCATCACACGATGTTGTGAATACCTGCCGCAGGTATTTCGGAGAACGGCGAGTCGGTCACACAGGAACGCTCGACCCCCTCGCCACGGGGCTCCTTCCGATATGCGTGGGGCCCGCTACCAGACTCGACAAATACCTTACGGGGCATGATAAGGGCTACCTCGTATCCATTGGATTCGGATACGAGACTACGACCGACGACGCCGAAGGGCAGGTTAGCGCCGAAGGGCCTGTGGAAGACCACTTGAAAGACATAGAGTTTGCCGCCCCGTTCATCGAGAGCTTCGTGGGCACTCATGAGCAGCTACCTCCTCGGTACAGTGCCATAAAGGTCAACGGCGTGAAATCATACGAAGCAGCCCGTAAGGGCAATGCTGTAGATCTCGAGTTCCGCACCATCACCGTGCACGAGGCCGTCCTCGAATCCATCTCATACGATATGGATTCTGGAATTCTTTGCTGGAACGCGCGCTTCGTCGTCTCGAAGGGCACCTATATTCGTTCGCTTGCACGCGATATCGGAAGGATGCTCGGCACGTACGCCCATGTGCGTTCTTTGAGGCGCTTCTCAACGGGGGCTTTGTCCCTCGATGATGCCGTATCCCTTGAAACTCTGGAAACGTTGCGGGAGAAGGCCGCAATAGATCCCGTCCAGGTTCTCGGATACCGTTTTGCATACGCAGATGATGTCGAGCACGCTATAAATTCGGGCAATGCGCTACGGCAAGACCAGCTAAGCCTCTGGGAGGCTACCGAAGGTCTTGGAGCGTTCGAATACGATTTCTGCACGAACACGAATGCGACAAGCCCGCACGCCCCGCACGAAGGAGAGCTCGTATCTGCAATCGTCGCAAACAGGCTCAAGGCGCTCTATCGCTTCGATTCCGCAAAATCCGAGTGGAGAGCCGATTGCGTGTTCTCCACAGGAATTGTTCGCAGTTAACCGTTTGGTGGGCGGGGTACCCGAACGGATAATGGGTCGCAGGACAGTTCTGCGACCCATTTAAACTCCATCGTTTATTGACATTAACGTTCTTTTCACGTTCGGTATGTTTCAAAAAGTACAATCTTCGAGCCATTTAGCGAAAAAGTTACGTTTTTTACTTGTGTTTGTTTTCAATCTCATAAAATAGGAAAGCTGTTGTTTTCGTGCCAACATGCCCGGCACGAAGGCAACAGACGAGATAGGAAAAGAGATCGTTAGGAGGAGTCTCGTGACAACTACAGTGGCATGGATGGCCCCCATCTGCGCGCTCATCGGCATTTGCGTAGCGGGCTATCTGGGAAGCTGGGTCTTGAAGCAGGATCCAGGTCCCGACAAGATGAACAACATTTCGCTCAAGATTCAGCAAGGTGCGCAGGCGTTCCTGATGGCTGAGTACAAGATGCTCATCATCTTCGTGATCGTCGTAGCCATCATCATGGCCCTTGCGCTCAACCCCTGGACGGCCGCCGCGTTCGTCACCGGCGCCATCCTCTCGGCAGCCGCTGGTTATGTAGGCATGTTCGTGGCTACGCGCGCCAATACGCGTACCACCCATGCGGCTGAGGAAAGCGTTGCTAAGGCGCTCAACGTAAGCTTCAAGTCGGGCCTCACCATGGGTCTGTGCGTTGCGTCCTTTGCCCTGCTGGGCTTGTCCCTCTGGCTGATCCTGCTCGTTTTCGGCGTCGACACCACGGCGCTCATGCACGAGCATGTTGGCATGGTCGAGGGCTTCGCCACCGGCGCATCCGCCGTGGCTCTCTTTGCCCGTGTTGATGGCGGTATCTACACCAAGGCTGCAGACGTGGGCGCTGACCTCGTCGGCAAGGTTGAGGCTGGCATCCCCGAGGACGACCCGCGCAACCCGGCCACCATCGCCGACAACGTAGGTGACAACGTGGGCGACGTCGCGGGCATGGGCTCCGACCTGTTCGAATCCTACACCGGCTCCATCCTGGCTCCGACGATTCTCGCGGCCACCTTTGCCGAGCTTGGTTACTTCGGCGCTTTTGGCAGCATCGATATGATTTGGGCTGTTGTTACTCCGGTCATCATCGCTGCTTGCGGCATCATCACGTCGATCATCGGCCTGTTCGCCGTTCGCGCCAAGGAAGGCGCCGAGCTGCACAAGGCTCTGAACCGTGGCACCTACCTGGCGGCCGCGCTCGAGATCTGCGCGATCTTCGTGATCTTCTTTATCTGGAATGGTCAGTCTGAAATCGGCCAGCCGCTCTTCCTGTTCGGCTCCGTCATCAGCGGTCTTGTTGCTGGCGTTCTCATCGGCAAGACGACTGAGTACTTCTGCTCCGACCATTACAACCCGGTTCATAAGTTGGCAGAGGCTTCCGAGACCGGTGCTGCTACCAACATCATCCAGGGTCTGTCGACCGGCATGCTCTCGACGATCATCCCGATCCTCCTGGTTTCCTTCGCCATCATCTTGGCTTACACGTTCGGCAACATGGCGTTCTCCACGCCTGATGGCGAATCCATCATGACCGGCCTGTTCGGTGTTGGCCTTGCTGCTACCGGTATGCTTTCCAATACCGCCATCACCGTCGGCGTCGACGCTTACGGTCCTGTTGCTGACAATGCTGGCGGCATCGCTGAGATGTCCGGCCTGCCTGAGGAAGTCCGCGAGCGCACTGACGGCCTCGACGCCGTCGGCAATACCACCGCGGCTATCGCCAAGGGCTTTGCGATTTCGTCTGCCGGCCTCGCAGCTATCTCGCTGTTCGTTTCCTATCAGGCAACCATGTATCATGCAGATCCTTCGTTCAGCCTGTCGCTGACCAACCCGATGATCGTTGCCGGTATCTTCATTGGCGCCATGATCCCGTTCATGTTCGCCGCCCTGACCATGGGTGCCGTCTCCGAGGCTGCCCATGCCATGGTCGCTGAGGTGCGTCGTCAGTTCCGCGAGATTCCCGGCATCATGGAGTACGAGGCTGAGCCCGAGTACGATAAGTGCGTTGCCATCTCCACCCAGGCCGCTCTGAAGAAGATGCTTCTCCCCGGTCTGCTCGCCGTGGTTATTCCCATCGCAATTGGCTGCTTCGACCCGGCCATGCTCGGCGGTTTCCTCGCCGGTGCAGTTGCCACCGGTATGCTGCTCGCCATCTTCATGTCGAACTCCGGTGGTGCTTGGGCCAATGCCAAGCAGTATATCGAGCAGGGTAACCATGGCGGCAAGGGCTCTGAGGCTCATAAGGCTGCCGTCGTCGGCGACACCGTCGGTGACCCCTTCAAGGATACCTCTGGTCCGTCCATGAACATCCTCATCAACCTCATGACGATCATCTCGCTGACCTTCAGCCCGCTGTTCATCATGATCCAGAGCATGCTCTAATGACAATTGCGTTGTTCTACGAACAGCGCAATTACTAATCGCTGCGTGGCCACGATGCACGTCATCTAGCCATTCAGAGCGCGCCTCGTGTACCAAAGTACACGTTGGCGCGCTCTTCTCGTCTATATGGCGCACCTCGAGACCGCTCGCTTCGTTGACCGTTCGACAAGCTTTCGAGTTTGGCAAATCTCTTACAAGCAAGAAGGGGCTGTAACAGAAGCCTCTGATTGAGAAGGGCGAGAGCCATGCGGTTCTCGCCCTTCGTTTTGTGGAAGGCGGGGAATTGCGAAGAGGCCGCTTACGCTGTTGAGACAACGGGGACGGTGCCCGCCGCAGCCTCCG
>JAFRJC010000045.1 GCA_017432445.1 Eggerthellaceae bacterium
GCCTGCTAACTTGTGGAGCCAACGACCGGACTCGAACCGGTGACCTGCGCATTACGAGTGCGCTGCTCTACCAACTGAGCCACGTTGGCAACAGCACTTTTTCAAGTGCGGTATCGCAGTATATCGCAGTTCAAGATGTCGCGCAATTGCTAATCCGCGACGGTGTAGAGTTGATGAGGAGGAGTTTCTGCCCCATAATCACAGGACGTTTTTACTGTTCGAACGGGTCCACAAGCAGGTGTTTCGATGCTCGATCTTCGCCTTCTGCCGCGGCAAGCATCTCCAGGTCAGCGTCATCGAGCTTGACTTTACGTCTCGTGCCCTTGCACGACTCCGCCAATTTATCCGACGACACTGACGTCAACTCGTTTTCGTCCATGGAAAGCAGGGTTTGTAGCAGTGCTTCGCGGAACGATTCCCTTGCTGGGAAATCGCACTTCAAATCTCTTTCGAAGGAGTTGTCGTTAAACTCGCCCATGATTCTAGGCTCTATGCGTTTACATCCAGGTTCACAACGGCATCCTTCCGAGAGCGCCTTTAACCGCTTGTTCCATTATACGAGCGAGTTGGGAAACCGTTTCACCAAATTGAAGGAAAAATAGGAAGATCGGGTTTTACCACGATTCAATGCCGTGGTCGGCTAGCACCTGCGCAAAACGCTCGCGGTAACCACCCTTGAAGAACACGCATTGCGTGGGGTCGGCAGCCAGCAGGTCGTCGGTGGCTGCCAAGGCGACAGCACGGCATCCGCAGCTGCACACGCCAGCGAATTCGCACGTCTGACATTGGGGGTTGTGCTCGCGTACTTGAGCGCGGGTAATCAACAGCTGTTGCGTGAAAGGCGAATCGGAAAGCAACTGGGCCAGCGGCGTCTGATACACGTTGCCGTGCTCGACGCCGTGCGCCGCTTCCCAACCTGAGATTTGGTTGCACAATGTCAGGCTGCCGTTGCTCGCCACGAAAGGCATGTTGCGCGCATCGCCGCACACAGGTTGGAGCCGATCGCGTTCGACGCTGCAACGTTTAACCGGCGTAAGCCGGCACTGCCCGCTCTCGGGCATGTAGTCGAGAAGCGACCACACTTCCAATTCCATGGGAAGGCTTTCGCCCAGATACCAATCGAGGTAGTCGAGCATCAGGTCGCAATAAGCGCGGAAGTCGAGCGTGTGGCCGTATTCGGCGGCCTTCCACCGCGGCGCCTCCACGATGCGGATCGGACGCAGGTGATCCACACCCAGATCCGCAAGATGTCGTGTGGTTTCGCGAAGGGTGTCGAGATTGCCATCCCACAGGCAGTACTGCACCTTCACACGGTAGTCACGCCGTTTCAGCAGCTGTATCGCCTCAAGCGTACGTTTTTCTGCGCCAGATACGCCTCGCAGCCAATCATGATGCCCCAAGCCGTCGAAACTTATGTTGAACTGGGGCTTGTGACCCATCGCCTCGAGCTCATCGAGAAGCTCGGACGTGATGCGCGAGCCGTTCGTGCCGATATCGTCAATGGAAATGCCCGCATCGGCAAGAGCCTGGGCTATTTGCAGAAAGTCACTTCGCAACAGGGGTTCGCCACCCGTAATCCAGACGTGGCGAATACCACACGATGCCAACTGTTCCACGAACTCCAAGCATTGTTCAGTTGTGGGATGCGCCGCCATCGGGTTGAGGTCGGCCGCCGCGAAACAATGCCGGCAGTTGTAGTTGCACCTGCCCGTGATGGCCCAGTTGATAAGATTGAAGCGCCAGCAGGGATACAGCTTGTAAGCTTGCACTTCGTCAATGGGGTCCGCCTCTGTGCGCTTCTCAATCACGCCCTCTTCCAGGAAATGCGCCAAAATCGCACGCACTTCTTCGGACTCGTCTTCTGCGAAGACGGTTTCCCCATCGCAGCGCACCAACACGTTGAACTCGTCTACTGACAAATTGGTGGGCATATACCAATCGTCCCGCACGAGTGAGTACGGGTTGAACAGCCATCCACGCAGGCTGCATCCTTGTTTCAAGCGGTAAAGCATAGGTTTCTACACGTCGTAAGGATCGTAACGATCCCATTCGTAACCGCATTCGGCGCAACTGTAATGCGTGATTAGGTAATGCTGCGTGTATTCTTCCAGGTTCATAATCGACCTCTTATCTTAATCATCGTCGCCTCCCGGCGACTTTCGTCCTGTAGTCCAGACAATTGGACATGGGGCATAATTTCCCGACGGCGGGGTGTCGCGTGATTATTCGACCTAAGGCTTTAAGTCCTTTTCAAGGAGGATCGCGCCCTCGCCCGACGGAGTTACGCGAATGAGCTGGATAGCACCTGGTTGCTTCATTTCGAAAGAGGATGCGTGCCGCCGGGACGGAGGGGTTGCCCGCCATGGCGATGCAGGTTTCAAGGGAAAGGAGCAAGACGGTGCATCACATCGGAATCGACTTGGCCAAGCGCAAGCACTCGGCCTCGGTCGTCGGCGGCGATGGCGAGAGGATCTTGCGGGGCTTCGAGTTCGCAAACGACGCGGAGGGCTTCGCGAGCCTGCTGGAGAAGCTGGCGTCGGTCGGCGCGGGCTGCGACGACTCGGGCGTGTGCCTGGAGGCGACCGGCCACTACGGGCGCAACCTGATCGCGTTCCTGGAGGGGCACGGCTACGAGGTCTTCGAGGTCAACCCGCTGCTCACGTCCAACGGGCGCAAGGCGACGAGCGTGAGGAAGGTGAAGAACGACGCAATCGACGCGGAGGCCCTTGCCTTGTGGCTCCTGGCCGGGAACCCCACGAGGCGGAGACGCTCGAAGTCCGAGTCGGACGACTTGAGGTCGCTGGCGAGGTCCCGCACCTCCCTCTCGCACATTGTAGGCGATTGCAAGCGGCGCGCGCACGCCATACTCGACGTCGTGTTCCCCGAGTTCCACGGCTTCTTCGCGGACGACTTCGGCAAATCCGCCTCCGCGGTCCTCAGGAGATGGGGCAGCGCGGAGGCCCTCGCGAAGGCCAGGGTGGACTCGGTGGAGAAGGCGATTCGCTCCGGCGGCGGCAGGCGGTTCACGCGGGCCGACGCCGAACGGCTGAAAGAGCTCGCGAGGTCCTCGGTTGGACAGCCGAGCGCCCCGCTGTCCTTCCAGCTGCGCCAGCTGCTCGACCAGATCGAGTTCACCAGGTCCCAGATGAAGGAGCTCGACGCCGAGCTTGAGAAGCTGGTGGGCGACTCGCCCATCACCACCGTCCCCGGCGTCGGGATCGTGTGCGCAGCGGGCATCCTGGGCGAGATCGGCGACGTGTCGCGCTTCGAAGACGCCTCGAAGATGCTCGCCTTCGCAGGATGCGACCCGTCGGTGTTCGAGTCCGGCGAGTTCGTCGGCGCCCAGGCCCGGATGTCGAAGCGCGGATCGCCGTTTCTTCGCTGGTACCTGTGGCTGGCGGCGGACCGCGCCCGCATGTACGACCCCGCCCTTCGCGCCTACTACGAGAAGAAGCGGGCCGAAGGCAAGTGCCACAAGGTGGCGGTAAGCGCCGTGGTCCGCAAGCTCTGCAACATCATCTTCGCGGTGCTCCGCGACGACAGGCCCTACGCCTGCCCCGTGAACTAAGCTGGCGCAGGCAATCTCCCGTGCAGTTGAAGCCGATTGCCATCGGCTTGTCCCGTCGTGCCTAAATCATGTCCCATATCCAATTGTCAAAGTTCTGAAAAAGCGTTCAAAACCCGTTGACTTTTACATAGCTGGCTCCTTTTAACCGGGCCGTGTTGCCTCATTATACTGCTGTAGTACGAGGTAAACCTCTTCGGCAACCTCTTCGGGCA
>JAFRJC010000046.1 GCA_017432445.1 Eggerthellaceae bacterium
GCAGGGCGACCCCGCATTCATCTACAAGCTGAAAGAAAATCTGAAACCGCTTTGGAGAGAGTACGTCATCGACTCCGATAACGCGCGATCAGAAGGCGAAATCGACTTGATGCTCGAATTCACTTTGGCAGGCACACTTTTCATGATTTCGAGATGGCTCTCGAATCCAGGGTCCACGTCAGCACGCCAACTCGCCCACCTGATTTACGATTTCTCGATCAAGGATGTCCGCAATCGGTTGTAAAAGAAATGCGCCAGAGGCTTCAACTTGCCCCTGGCGCATCGTCAAGAAACGACTTAGTGAAGCACTATTTCGCCGAGAACACACCTGTCGACTCGTCATACGTGAGCGGCTTGGTCAGATAGCCCTTCTTATCCATCCAAGCCAGAACGGGATCAACCATGGCAGCCGTCGGCAGCTGGACAGTTGGATAGGTGCTAATCGGATACGTGTCGGCGATTTCCACGGGAAGGTTCGCGTTTTCGATGAGCACTTCGCGATACGCTTCGGGATCGTCGTTGATCATCTTCGTCGCATCATCCCAAACGCTCTTCAACGTCTCGAGGCACTGTGCGGTCGCTACGTTGCCAAGCACTTCGCCACGCACAACCATGACTGATTGCGAGAGGTTATCGCCCTTCGTGTCATCAGCAACGAGCTTGCAGTTGCTTGCTTCACCAAGCGCGAGCAACGTACCCGGAAGGGCCGCCGCCTCGACCTCGCCCGACATCATGGCTTGATAGCGCACGGGCAGCTTCTGCAATTCTTCGACAACGATTTGATCGTCGGGAATGCCAGCTCCCTCCATGAGATTGTCCATGACATATTCGAGGATGGTATTGCTGCCCACGCCAATAGGTACGCCAGCAAGGTCTTCAAGCTTCGTCACCGTGCTGTTCGGCCCGACCATGATGCCAGAACGTCCTTGATCAGCCGTTGCGCCCAACGTCACCCATTGCATTTGAACGTCGATACCGCTTGCAAACATGCTTGCCGTGACCATGATGTCGGTCATTGCCATATTAACTGCGCCTGAGGCGACACCAGCGATAAGCTCGGTGGCAGATTGGAACGTCACGACTTCAACCGATACATTGGCTTTGTCGAACAGGCCTTCAGACTGCGCAACCCACAATGGCAGGATGTCTTCGGTCGCCAACGTGCCGACAAGCAGCCTCTCCTGTATCATTCCGTCGCCATCCATAACCTGACCCGAGCTCGATGATGCAGCACTTGAGCTTGCGGCGCTTCCTGAACCGGCCGCACCCCCTGAACAGCCTGCCAGCAAAACCAAGCTTGCAAGCCCACCCGTGCTCAAGAACGCTCTCCTGCTCATGTTCTTAGCCATGTAATCCTCTTATCCTAATAGTCGTCGCCTCCCGGCGACTTGTGTCCAATAATCCAGTCAATTGGATATGGGGCATAATTTCCAGACGGCGGGGATCGCGTAATGTTTATCGCCTAAGGCTCTGTCCTTTTCCGGGAGGATCGCGCCCCCGCCCGACGGAGTTGCGCAAATCAGCTGGATAGCACTCAGTTGCTTCATTTCGAGAGAGGCTGCGCGCCGCCGGGGCGAAGGGGATCCCGCCATGGCGACGTGCACCTTAGATCGGAAGGAGGCAAGCGGTGCGATACTGCATCGGAATCGACCTGGCCAAGTTCAAGCACTCGGCCGCGGTCATTGGCGACGCGGGCGAGAGGCTGCTGCTCGGCTTCGAGTTCCGCAACGACGAGGAGGGGTTCGCGTCCCTGCTCGGAGAACTCTCGGGGGTTGGCGCGGACCCCGGCGAGTCGGCGGTGTGCCTGGAGGCGACCGGCCATTACGGGCGCAACCTCATCGCGTTCCTCGAGGCCCACGGCTACGAGGTCTTCGAGGTGAACCCCCTGCTCACGTCGAACTGGCGCAAGGCCATGAACGTGAGGAAGGTGAAGAACGACGCGGTGGACGCCGAGGCGCTGGCGCTGTGGCTCCTGGCGGGGAACCCCACGGCGCGGCGCCGGTCGAAGTCCGAGACGGACGACCTGAGGTCGTTGGCGAGGTCCCGCACCTCCCTCTCGCATATTGTAAGCGACTGCAAGAACAAGGCCCATGCGATCCTCGACGTCGTGTTCCCCGAGTTCCACGGCTTCTTCGCCGACGACTTCGGCAAGGCCGCTTGCGCGGTTCTCGCGAAGTGGGGCTCTGCCGCCAACGTCGCGCGGGCGCGCGTGGACTCCATCGAGAAGGCGATGCGCGACGCCGCCGGCAGGCGGTTCGGCCGCGACGACGCCGAGCGGCTGAAGGCGCTGGCCAGGTCCTCGGTCGGCCAGCACAGCGAACCGCTGCTGTTCCAGCTGCGCCAGCTGCTCGCCCAGATAGAGTTCACGAAGGGCCAGATGGCCGAGCTCGACGCGGAGCTGGAGAGGCTGCTCGAAGGCTCGCCGATAACGACCGTTCCCGGGATCGGCACAGTGTGCGGGGCTGGGATACTCGGCGAGATCGGCGACGTGGGCCGCTTCGAGGACGCCTCTAAGCTCGTGGCCTTCGCCGGCTGCGACCCGTCTGTGTTCGAATCGGGCGAGTTCGAGGGCTCGCGCGCGCACCTGTCGAAGCGAGGCTCGCCGCATCTCAGGTGGTACTTGTGGCTGGCGGCCGACCGGGCAAGGATGAGCGACCCCGTCCTTCGGGACTACTACCTGAAGAAACGCGCCGAGGGCAAATGCCATAAGGTCGCCATCAGCGCGGTCGTGCGAAAGCTCTGCGCGATCATCTTCGCGGTGCTGCGCGACGGAAAGCCCTACGCCTGTCCGGCGGCTTAGTCCGAAACCGTATACCCCCGATCACCCAGGCGGTACAAGCCGCCTGCTTCCGCATGTCCGGAAACCATGTCCCATATCCAATTGTCAAAGTGCTAGAAAAACCGTTGCAACCCATTGACTTTTACATAGCTGGCTCCTGGCGTGGCGGGACGGGCTCGGGCCCGCCCCGCCTTTGCTCTGGGCCTGCCTCGGCCTACTCGTCGCCGGCATCTGCTGCGCCTGCTTCGGCTTTGCGGATCTTGCGCCGTTTGCCGAGCGCGTAGGCGGCACCTGCCGCGCCGCATCCTGCGATCACGACGATGCTCGCCGCGATGGGCGCCAAGGGGACGCTGCCGCCGGTCTTGGGATACCCCTTGCCGGGCGGGGTCTCCTCGGGCGGCACGATCGCCACGGTTTGGGCCTCGTCGTCGACGTCGGCGTGCACAGCGATTTCGATGCCTTCCCTTGTCAGCGTCTCGAAGGCGACTGCGGTCTTGCCGGCGAGCTTGCTGCTGTCGAACTCGAAGGTCACGTCCACGGTCCCGTCAGGTTTCTCGGGCGTGAACGCCGCGGTTGCGACGATTTCCTTGCCTGCCGCGTCCTTCAGCGCCTCGCCGGTTGCCTTGTCCACGAGCTTGCCCTCGAGCACGTACTCCCTACCCGGGATGAGGTTCTCGTAGGCGACCGTGTCCACCACCTTCGCCTTGTCGTCCGCGATGACGTTCTTGTCCCCGTCGTCGCCGTCGACGGCGGTCGTGTGGATGTCGGCGAAGTGGATGGACTGGCCCTCGTCGTCGGAATCCGCATGGGTCGCGATGGTGTTGCCTTCGGCATCGGCTAGCCTCTCGAAGAACACGTGCGTGTGGCCCGCGATGCCCTCGGTGCTCACGGTCATGCGCACCTCGGCGGTGCCGTCCTTCTCCTCGGGTGTGAACTCCACCTCGGCGGA
>JAFRJC010000047.1 GCA_017432445.1 Eggerthellaceae bacterium
GAAAGGACAGGGATGGACCGGTACATAACCGACAACAACGTAGTACAAATCCCCGGAGTCGAATGGATTGCGCTGCTGTTCTTCGTTGCAGCGTGGTACCTCAACCGGCGGCTTGAAGGAAACAACTGGTCACCGTGGGTGGTCCTGCCAATCGCCATCATGGGGTCGCTCATGTGGTACGCCTCCGCCTGGTCCGCCAACATCTCCGGCGGTATCAGCGGCATCCTCAGCGGGATCGGTGCGCCTGCGTCAACGGTCATGGGCGTCATTTGCCTGCTGGCACTGGTCGGGACCATTGCTGACCTGCTCATTGACGCTACGTACAACATCGCAGCAGTTTGGGCGCTCATCGTCGCCCCGGTCGCAGCGCATGGCGCGGGTGGATTCGTGGGCGGATTCGTTCGAGAAGGCGTCTACGGCGGGTTGACGCTGTGGGTTTGGGGTTCGGTAGGAGAGCTGTTCGGTGGCTGAGGACAACGAGAAGGAAATGCGCGCTCCGGCGCGTTTGGCGCGCGCTTCGTGGAAGCTGTTTCTGCGAGGCGCGCGCCGCCACGCCATGAGCGCTCGCGATTGGGCGCGGGCCGAAGGGCTCGAAGAACTCATGCGCGCTCGTGAAGAGCGCTCGCGCGAAGTCCGTACCGCTCGGGAAGCGCGCGCTCGTGCCCGCAGGCCGAAGCGCTCACAGCGACCGCCAAGAGCGCCCGAGCGTCCCATGACCGATCTTGAACTGAAGTCACGAGCGCTCGGATCGAGAACGCTCCGATCCATCGCAGTCGTGAGCGCTCCATGCGCGCTCATCGTCTATCCGCCAGTAGCGCTCATGAGCGGTGACCCCGGATGGATGAGCGCTTGGCCTATCGCTTACATCTACCTAGCGTGGGATGGATGGATGCACCGCTCCGATGATCGGGATGATGAGCGCATGAGCGGTGACGCTCCTGATCATGAGCGGAAGGTCAAGCTGCCTGCGAAGAGGCTGAAGGCGAGCGGATTGAAGCCATCTGCGATGGAATCGGAGATCATTCGCCGCATTGCCTCTTGGGAAGACTATGCGTCTGAACGGAAGCTTCAAGACATCATCACGGACCATCCGGTGATCGATGAGTCCGGGCTGATTGTTCCGATCGGATTCCGGGGGCAGTGGACGCCAGCGAAGCTCGGGATGCAGATTGACCAGGTGCGAGCGCTGCTCGCGGTGCCAGACGATGTTCGTACCCAGATCAATCCCGGAGGTACGGCTGACCGGGCGTTGCTGCGTATCCGCACAAGAGTGAGGGAACTCGATCTCACCTGGACACCCGAGCGGAAGGGAATCGGACTCGACGCCGACACGGGCGAAGTGGTCGACGTAGACGACACGGATCGTGTGCTTGTAGCGGGGATGTCCGGCGCGGGTAAGTCGGTAGCGCTCCGGGTACTTTTCGCGAAAGCGCTCCGGCGCAAGCACACGGTACTAGGCATCATCGATTTGAAGGTCGAAGGCGCGTTGTGGTCGCACACTGCGCGTGTTGAGTCTGAGCCTGACGGCATTGAGCACTTCGTTGCTGAGCTGGTCGAAGAGATGCGCGAGCGCGAATCAATCATGCGAGCGCAATCGCTCGATAAGTGGGTTCCCACCGAAGAGCGCCCGAGAATCGTCGTCGCCATCGATGAGGGCGCTGAACTCATCTCGGAGGTGGAGGACTGCATCACCGGTCTCCGCTCCATCGCTCGACGCGCAAGATCAGCCGAGATCGTGCTCTACTGGGCGACGCAGAAACCAACGGTAACGGGCAGCGGCCGGGGACTCGACTCCGCTATTTCAATGCAGCTCACGACACAAATCGCACTTGCAGTGCCGTCGCCGGTAGAAACCCGGAACGTACTCGGAGAGGATGCGACCCTGAAGGGGTGGCATGCGGAGGATTTGCAGAAAGGCGGATGGGCGCTCGTGCGCGTTCAGGGGGAGGATAGAACTCCGAACCCCGTGCGGGTATGGTATATGACAAAAGAACACGTAAAAGCACTTCCTGCGCGGAAGGCGTGGCGTCGCGAGATTGCCACGCAGAACCGAGAGCAGTCCGTGCTCGACGTGGCGTTGCAGCTCTCTGAGGGATACAACGGCGTGTCGACAGCGCGGCTCTCCAATGCTCTTGGCGTCACAGACGCTGAGGTGCACTCGCGGATGCGCACCTACGTAATCGCTCCGGAGCCGAACGCTTTTGCAATCGGAACTGGTGAGAAAGCACGTGGGTCCAGGAGAACAGTACTCGAAAATGCGAAGAATCGGACGAAAGGAAACACATGAAACACCCTAGGTTGCACTGGACGAAGC
>JAFRJC010000008.1 GCA_017432445.1 Eggerthellaceae bacterium
GTTGACCCATCGTCGACTATAATCACTTGGATACTCCGGTAGGTCTGGGTGACAATGCTGTCAAGACAGTCGTACACGCGGGTTTCCACGTTGTAAACCGGCACAACGATTGAAACGAGCTCTTCGTCTGGCGCCCCGGGAAGAAACCGAGAACCTGAATGCGGTAACACCATAAAAGCATCGACCACCTTCCCCCTGAGGCTCGACGCATTCATCAATACGCGACAAATAGTAGATGATATGGCATACGCGAAGCATCCTGCAACCGTAAACGGTGCCATATTGGGGTGGCAGCTTTAAAGTACAGCGTTATTCAACAGTCTTATAGGCCATTATCAACCAATCGAGCACGCAATCAATTGCCTCTGGGTGACGCATTGAATCGAATTTTCTAGCTATCATCTGAACTGGCACGCAACCTTGGACAGCGACTGCCGAATCCTAAGTGAGACCCAGCTTGCCCAAAGACGGTAACTGCCGTCCGGTTGCCATCATATCATGCTGCAGCCGAGTTGCCGGCATTGATTCCCGAGAAGTACCATTCGGCCGGAGTCTCATAGTCAAGGGAATCGTGGATCCGCTCATTGTTGTAGTACTCAACCCATTCTCCGATGATTCTCTCAAGGTCGCGCATGCTGCGGTACTCGCTGATGTAGATGCACTCCTGCTTCAAGCTCCTCCAGAATCGCTCGCAGATGACATTGTCCACCCAGCGGCCACGTCCATCCATGCTCTGGCGGACTCCCCAGCGCCGAAGCAGGGCGATGTAGGCATCGGAGGTGTAGGTCGTCCCTTGGTCTGAGTTGGCGATGGCAGGCGTGCCGTAGCGTTCAAAGGCATCCTCCATGCACTCAACTGCTTCTTCAGCCTCCAGCGTGTCGTGCAGCCGCCAGGAGACGATGTAGCGCGAGTACCAGTCAATCACCGCCGAGAAGTAGACGTGGGTGCGTCCAAGCGGGATGTAGGTGATGTCGGTGGACCAGACCTGGTTGGGATGCGCGATCACCTTGCCCCGGAGAAGGTAGGGGATCGATGGGTGGAACTTGGCCGGAGCGGAGGTGTCCTTGTGAGGATAGATGGCACGTATCCCCATGTGATCCATCAGGCGTTTGGTGTGCCTCCTGCCGAAGTCGTATCCCTTCTTCCTCAAAAGCGCGGATATCTTCCTGGCGCCGTAGCAGGGGGATTTGGTGTGGATGATGTCGATCTCTTTCATGGCCGCCTCCTCCTCTTCCGTGAACCCTTCGGGCTTCTTGGGCTCGTAGTAGTAGGTCGAGCGGGGAATCCCCAGGATCTCGCACTGGCGGGCGACGGGGAGCTTGGCGCTCCTATCCACGAGATCTTGGGCCTTCGTCCCTGCCAATGACTTCCCTAACGCGTCGTTGAAGATAATCGCGTTCCACGGTGAGTTCACCGATGATGCGATTGAGGTTGTCCACCTCGCTCTCGTGCTCGGAGGCCACACGGGCGGCCTCGGCCTTGGTCTGCTCCTCGTTGAAGACCTCGGAGGCATTGTCCAGGAATTGCTTCCTCCAACCGGAGAGAAGGTTCGGGTTCAGGTCGTACTTGGATGCGACCACCGAGATGGGCTGGTCGCCCTGGATGAGTTCAAGGACGACCTTCGCCTTGAACTCCGGTGAGTACTTCTTCCTCTTGGCCATATGAAACCTCGCTTTCCTGCGCAACATGCGCATTGTAGGGGGTCTCACTTAGCAAACGCGACTCGCTGTCCAAAAATGCCGTGCCATATTAGTCAGAAGAACATCAGAGTAGGTCGCTTTCACGCAGGAGTTTCCTGAAGACGACAGCAATCGCCGCGGCGACGGGGAGCGCAGCCGCAGCCGTGAGTGCACCGGGGCTTGCCGCCATGGCAGATGAGCTCAAGGCGGGCCAGATCGAAGGGGAGGGCGAGAAGATCTACCAGGGCATCTGCCGCCCGAATTGCTTCGGGTA
>JAFRJC010000048.1 GCA_017432445.1 Eggerthellaceae bacterium
CTCGTCGAGGCTGCACTCCCCGATAGCAGGGGCGCGGTGCGTCGAGTCGAGCTGGCCGGTCGCCTCCCACTCGTCGGAGTTCGACCAAGCCGAAACGGTGGGCTCCCACGCCTGGCGGCAGTAGTCCAACGTCTCGTCGTTCGCCAGGAAGTTGTCCGCGAAATCCGCCTCGTAGATCTGATCGAGGCCCATGTGCTCCTCGTTGAACGTCAGGCCACCCGTGAGCAGGCGCACGCGCGCGATGAGCTCGTCGTCGAGCACGGTTTTCTCGAGCGAGGAAGTCATGAGGTTGGCAAGCGAGCCGGCCGTCTGGCTAGTGACGTCGCAACCGGCAAGCGCTGTGTACAGGAAGCTTTGCATGGTCTCCATACCGGCCTGGTAGTCGATGCATTTCGAGGAGGTCACGCCCGTCTGCGCACGCGACGGGAGGTGGTAGAACTCGCGCTGCATCTGCGTAGAGGCGGCGAGCATGAGCATCGTATCGGGATGCGCGCATTCCCACGATGCCGAGCGCATGTAGCCGTAGGTCAGCGATGCCGACACGACGACGGGCACTCCCGGGCGGATGAGCTGCGCAAGCACAAGCCCTGCCAGCTCCTCGGCCAGCGACAGGATGACGGTGGATAGCGGGAACACCGGTGACGTGATGCCGGACATCGGGGCCGACACGATGACGACCGGCTGGTTCGCCTCGGCGTAAACCTGGATGCCGTCGCAAGCGAACTGCGAGAAGAACAGCGGCGAGTTGGGGCACACGATGTGCCACGTGACGTAGTGGTCGTCGGTGTAGGTGTCGCTTCCGAAGGCGATGTTGTACAGGCGCAGGACCTCCTGCTTCTTCTGTATAGTTTCGAGGCTCATGGGGCTGAGCAACGGTTTGTCGCAATGCTTGAACGACTCGAACATGCCGACGATGCCGCGCATGCGCTCATCGACGTCGTTGAGCGAAACGGGTTCGTATCCGCCGATGTCGATGTTGGGAAGAGCTTGATACAAGATCTGAAGCTCTGCGAAGTCGCGGCGCGTCGCCAGGCGACGGGTGCCGTCGTAATCCCGCATGAACACTTCCCCGCCGTTGGGATGGATGAGGATGCGGTCGCCGCCGACGACGACGTCGTTGGCGTGGTTCGGCGCCTCGAGGATGAATTTCGAGGGCGCGAGCTCTACGCATCGGTCGATCTCCTTCGCGTCGAACCGCACGATGTGCCCGTCGACCTCGAAACCGTGCGCCTTGAAGATATCGATGACGGCGTCCGACTCGAACACGACGCCCTTCTTCGCGAGCAGCTCGCATGCTTTCTCGTGAACAACGTGCATCTGCTCTTGAGTCAGCACGTCGAGCTGGCCAGCTACGTTCATGTGGTTCTTCTCCTCTGTTCTTAAGATTCGCTCTGTCCCAATTGGCGAACCGTAAGGGATTGTCCCCTTAGGTTTAATCGCGCTAAATCATCCGCATCAGACCTGCGGGTTGTTGTACTTGCCGATGTAGCGATCTATCATGTCGCGGCCGAAATCGTTGATTTGGTAGCGGATGCGCAGTTCGCCGTGCTCATCGAGGTCGTAGCTCGATTCGTCGAGCAGGGCATTCTCCTTCGCCGTCGCCAACGCTTCCTCGACGTCCTTCTTCGTGAGCAACTTGTACGAGCCGTAAAGCGGCTCCAGCGCGTCGATGATCTCGCCGGCGCTGTATTCCTCCCCATCCATGAACTGCTTGAGTATCGCGTAGTACAGCGGCATGAGATCGCTAGACATGCGTGGCCTCCTCACTGGCCTTGCGGAAAAGCCTGGACGGGTCAACGGCTATGCAGAATATGCCGGCGACCATGATGAGGGCTCCCAACCACTGGACTGGGGAGAGCGGAGGGTAATCCGCGGCCATTCCGCCGATGTTGAGCGCACCCATGATGAGCCAGATGAAGAAAGGCCCCCAGAATGCGTACATGCCGTTGCAGGCCATGCCGAGTGCCGCGCCGCACATCGAGTTGCCCTTGTACCAGAACGAGAACGCCGGCATGGCGAAAAAGCCCGACACGACGAAGATCAGAAGCGCTGGATCCGTCAGCGCGGCTCCGGCAAGCTCGGGGATGCTCCCAACCCCACCGCTGACGCACGCCAAGAGGGGGAACATGACGAAGAGCTCGAGGATACCGGCGGTCGTCTGGCGGATGGCGATGCCGATTCGATAATCGATGAGGATAGTGCCGAAGCCGGCAACGCATCCCTCGAAACCCCAGCCGAACGCCGCGATGAAGGCAAACAGGCAGCCGAGGAGCGCTTCGGGCCCCATTGCGGCGAAGCTCGTGCCCCCGATGACGGCGGCGGCGAACAAGCAGATGAGGATACCAACGATTTTATGCGCGTTCAGCTCCTGCTTGAAGAAGACACGGCCCAGAACCGCTCCGATTGCGCAGTTCAACGCCGCTATCGGCACGATGACGCCCGGGTTTCCCGCCGCCGTGGCCGAGTTGAGGCCGATAATGTATGCCGTCGTCGCAATCGGTCCGCCAACTGCGGCGCAGATCATCATGATGAGGCCGGGTTTTGTCTTGATGGTTTTCCAGAAGTCGCCGAGCTGCCTGTTTTTCGCGCATGCGAGCAGGGACCATATGCCGCTGAAGAAGTCGTTGAGGCCCGCCGCCAGCGCTGCGAGGACGAAAGAGATAACGAATGCGCTGAGGGCCGGATTACCCCCGCCCCATTCGCCACCTGCAAACCATTCGCCCCAGACGCCTTGGGTTTCCGCGAGAGTGATGAAGCCGGTGTACATGCCGTAGCAGATGCCCGACGCCGTGGCGAAGGCGATTCCGCGCACGAAATACTTCCGACGTCTTTGCGTGCGAAGCTCTGTGACACGTTCGTCCAAATCCATCACCTGCTCTTTTGCCGTTTCTCCGCAAAGCAGAGCGCTTGGATGCCCTGCAGCGATTGCGCAGCATCCAGGCAGTAGCGTGTTTTCGCATAAACCCCGATGCATGATACCACTTGTTCATTGAATGTGAACAGTAATATAATGCTGAACAATTGGGCTGAGCTTGAACTAGAAACCTGGCGCAAGCCCGGGGCTCGTGTCAGGCCGGAGTCGTGTCTGATAGACAAATGCCAGCTTAAGAAACGCGATCTGAGCACTTGAGAGTGCGGACGAAAGAACCGAAACGTGATAGGCCAAATCAAATGATCAACAGGAACGAATTCAACGCGCTTTGCGCAATCAGGGAACATCCGGGCATCACGCAGCGCGATCTTGCAAGCCTTCTGGGCATATCGCTTGGCTCTGCCAACAACGTGCACAAGAGCCTGGCGAAAGCGAAGCTCATCGAGGACGGCCGCGTCTCTGCCAGAGGCATGCGCGAGCTCAAGCCGTACAAGGTGGACAACGCCGTGATCATGGCCGCGGGCATGTCGTCACGTTTCGTGCCCATCTCCTACGAAAAGCCGAAAGGCCTGCTAAAAGTCCGCGGCGAAGTGCTGATAGAACGCCAAATCGAGCAGCTGCTCGCCGCCGGAATCCACGAGATCATCGTGGTCGTCGGCTACAAGAAGGAGCTTTTCTTCTATCTCGAGGAGAAGTACGGCGTGCAGATCGTCGTGAACCGCGATTACGCAGTTCGCAATAACCACTCGTCGCTGATGCGGGTTCGCGAGATGCTGGGAAACACCTACATCTGCGTGTCAGACAACTACTTCACCCAGAACACGTTCAAGCAGTACATGTGGAAGGCGTGCTACTCGGCGGAGTACTGCGAAGGCCCGACGAAGGAATGGTGCCTGACCATCGGAAAGAAGGACCGCATCGTCGGAGCCACTGTCGGTGGGAAGTCGGCCTGGTTCATGACCGACCACGCGTATTTCGACCATGCGTTCTCGGAGCGGTTCGTGGAGATCCTAGAAGAGGAGTACGACAAGCCCGACACGGTGGACAAGCTTTGGGAGCGCCTGTTCATCGAGCACATCGACGAGCTTGACATGGAAGTGAGGCGCCACGAGCCCGGCACCATCATGGAGTTCGACTCTCTCGACGAGCTGAAGGACTTCGACCCGCTGTTCCTCGAGAACATCGACGTCGAGATCTTCAACAACATCGTGGCGGTGCTCGGCTGCACCAAATCCGAGATCAGGGACGTGTACCCCCTGAAGCAGGGACTCACGAACCTCTCGTGCCATTTCGCAACCGATGACGGCGAGTACGTGTACCGCCATCCCGGCGTGGGCACCGAGAAGATGATCGACCGCGCGGCCGAGATGCAAGCCCTCCAGCTGGCCAGGAGCATCGGCATCGACAACACGTTCATCTTCGAGAACCCCCGACAGGGCTGGAAAATCTCGAGGTTCCTGCCGAATTGCCGGGAGCTCGACCCGCACAACGACGACGAGCTCGCCGAGGCGATGTCGGTGGCGCGGAAGCTGCATACGCAGCAGGTCACCCTCGACCGCGTGTTCGACTACTTCGAGGAATCGATGAAGTACGAGGCGCTGCTGAGCGCTAAGGGACCCATCGACGTGCCGGGCTACGAGGAGCTCAAAGCGCAGGCGGCCAAGGTGAAAGAGCTCGCCAGCTCCGACGGCACAGGGCTTTGCCTGACCCACAACGACTTCTTCACGCTGAACCTGCTGTACGACGAGGATGGCGTGTTGAACCTCATCGACTGGGAGTACGCCGGCATGTCCGATTACGCAAGCGATTTCGGCACGTTCGTCGTGACCTGCATGCTCGAGGAGGACGAAGCCGAGAAGGCGCTTGAGTACTACTTCGGGCGCACGCCGACGCTTGCCGAGAAGCGCCACAACTACGCCTTCGTCGGTCTGGCAGGCTGGTGCTGGTACGTTTGGTCGCTGCAGAAGGAGTCGGAAGGCGACGTCGTGGGCGACTGGCTTTACACGTACTACCGCTACGCGAAGAAGTACCTGCCCTTGACGATTTCCCTGTACGAAGAGGAGTGCTAGGAACCTGACAGGGCGCCTGAGCTCATGTCAGGTTCCGTATCTGGTTACATGCGCTCGGGTGCGCTGACGCCGAGCAAGCCCAACGTCAGGGCGAGCAGGATGCGGGTGGCATCGGCCAGCGCGAGACGCGCGTTCTGCACGGCAGGCTCTTCGCCGACGATATGGCAGTTCGTATAGAACTGGTGGAAGAGCCCGGCAAGCTCTTGGGCGTAATGCGTCAAGCGGAAGGGTGCACGGTCGCGGGCGGCAAGGGCCACCAACTCGGTAAAGTCGTCCATCTTGCGCATGAGCGCGAGCTCCGACTCGTGCGTGAGCACGCTCAAGTCGACATCGACGGGAATCACGCGAGCAGCGAGCTCGTCGGCGCCTTCTGCATCGTCACCTGCAGCCTTGCGCAACACCGAGCAGATACGCGCATGGGCGTACTGCACGTAGTAGACGGGGTTAGACGCGTCCTGCTTCTTGGCCACCTCGATATCGAAATCGACTGGCTGGTCGGACGAGCGCGAGAGCATGAGGAATCGCGTGGCGTCCACGCCCACCTCGTCGACGAGCTCCTCGAAGGTCACCATCTCGCCCGTTCGCTTGGACATGCGCACCGGCTCGCCGTCGCGCAGCAGGTTGACGAGCTGGCCGAGCACCACTTCCAGCATGCCGGGATGCCCCCAGGCCTCCATCATGGCTTCGCAGCGCTTGATGTAGCCGTGGTGGTCGGCGCCCCAGATGTTGATGAGGCGGTCGAAGCCGCGGCAGACCTTGTCGTAGTGATAGGCCATGTCGGAGGTGAAGTACGTGAGCTCGCCGTTTGCCTTGATCAGCACGCGGTCCTTGTCGTCGCCGAAATCGGTGGAACGGAACCATGTGGCGTTTTCGGCTTCGTAGATGTAGCCGCGCTCGTCCATGACGGCCAACGCGCGGTCGACGGCAGATTGGCCGTTTTCATCAAGAACGTAGAGGTCCCGCTCGCTGAACCAGCGGTCGAACACGGTCCCGAAACGCTCGAGCAGTTTCTTCTGGTTGGCGAGCATTTCTTTGTAGGCGATTTCGCGGAAGGCGACGGTCCTCTCGTTTTCGTCCATATCCTCGTATTTGGAGCCATCGCGGTCGAGAATGCTCTGCGCGATGTCGATGACGTAGGCGCCACCGTAGCATTGCTCGGGCATTTCAACGTCATGGCCGAGCAGCTGCAGGTAACGCACGGCAACCGAGTTGCCGAACACGTCCATCTGCGTGCCGTGGTCGTTGACGTAGAACTCCTCGTACACGTCGTAGCCGGCATGGCGCATGACGCGCGCCATCGAATCGCCCAGCGCCGCCCAGCGACCGTGGCCGATGTGCATGGGGCCGGTGGGATTAGCCGAGATGTACTCCAGGTTGACCTTGCGCTGGCCTTCCTCGATGTTGCCGCGTCCGTAGTCGGCGCGCTGAGCCCTAACCGACGCGACCACGCCTTGCAGCGAGGAGTCGGTGAGGCGGAAGTTGATGAAGCCAGGGCCTGCAATCTCGGTGGATTTGATCACGTCGTTTGCGGGCAGGTGGTCCACGATGGCCTGCGCGATGACGCGCGGGTTGGCATGCGCCATCTTCGCCGAGCGCATGGCCACGGTCGAAGCCCAGTCCCCGTTGCTCTCGTCGCGCGGACGCTCGAGCGCAGCTGCCGGCGCCTCTTCCATAGCCAACGACCCATCGGCAATCGCCGCCGCGATGGCCTCGTCGACAATCTTCTCCAACTGCTCGCGAATCTGCATGCTAACCCCTCGTGCTTATCGGTTTGCTTTAAACATATCGTGATATTGTACCCGAAATGGGAGCAAGGGGGCGCTTTTCTTGCCGTGCGACAAATCACCCGACCCCGTCATATTCGCGCAGCGCGCGAGCGAGCCGGGTTCTGAAGGCCAGATGTGCCGCCACAGCGCTTACACGTTGTCGGTAAGGTCGATTTGCATGAGATATACATTCTCGCGCATACGCTGGGCGGCGGTCCACGTGAGGCGACCCTCGTCGTAGGCCAGCTGAATCTGCTCGAGCTCGATGCGCAAGGCGAGCTTCATTATCTCGAGGTCGGGCTCGGCTTTCTTTGTGAGAGTGGTTATGGAGGGCGCCGGACCGCGCAGAAGCGCGATCGTGCGCTCGTATTCGGCGATCAGCTGGCTCGTCTTCTCCGACTGCACGTCGGATTCGGCCATTTCGCGACGCAGGCGGTCGCAGACATAAATCGAAGACCTCACCTGGAGCTCGCGCCTGATGCGCTTGGAGGAAGCTCTCGCGGACTCGGTCTCGAAGGTGCCCGGCAGACGTCCCATGAGCCCCTGCACGAACTTACGGACGGTGATGGCGAAGCTGCGACACCACCTGACGATGGACAGCCGCAGGTTCTTCCCGCGCTTCAACATGCTCTCGGTGCGGGCCAAGCGGTTGATGTACTGGTAACCCTCGAGCGGCGGCACTTCGTCGCGGTCGATTTCGTCGAGCACGAACTCCTGCTCCCATTCGAGCACCTTGATGCGCAATTCCAGGTCGGAATCGTCTTCGAGGTCCTTCATCTCCTTGAAGCGCTCGAGACGCTCGGTGTACTGGGCGATCACCGGGGCGAGCGCATGGCGGTTCTCGGGAGTCAGCCGCGCGGTCAGCTCCTCGATGACCGAACGGAGGACCTGGGCACGACCCTCGGCGTCGCGTTCGCGGGCTATGGAAGGGTCGGCCGCACGTGGAGCCAACCTGGGAACCAAGAAGGTGGCCAGCAGAAGCGAGAGCAGGATGACGCCGCTTGCGAGGAAGATAAGCAGGTCGCGGTAGGGAAATCCCGTGATTCCATTTTCGGTGAGCACGGACACCGGCAGCGAGAACATGATGGCAAGCGTGATGGCGCCTTTCGAGCCGGCAAACGTCATGAGGGCCGCCGAGCGCAAACGCTCGCTCACCTTCACCTGGAGCCCCTGCTCGCGAAAAGCCCAGGCATCGGAACCGAGCGTCCAGATGAAGCGGGTGCCGTGCATGAGCAGCGTAATGGCCAGGACGTACATGATTAGGTGCCAGTTGCTGATGCCGTCATCGATCCATATATTACCGAAAGAGTTGGGCAACTGCGTCCCTAGCATGACGAACACCACGCCGTTGAACGTGAACACGAGCACCTGCCAGACGCTCGACGACACGATACCCACGCGGGCCTGGGAGGGGTCGAAGTCACGCGGCATGAGAGACATCGTGATGCCGCAGGCCACGACCACGATGACGCCTGACACACCTGCGACCTCGCCGAACAAGTAGGCGACAAACGGCGTGAGCAGCTCTAGGATCACATGAAACGTCGTGTTGTAGAGTCCCATATCGCGCATCTTGCCAGCGAACTTCTCGAGTGCGACGCCCAGCAAGATGCCCAGGATGAGGGCCCCGAAGAACATGAACATGAAGGAGCCGACGGCATCTGCAACGGAGAAATAGCCCGTGACCACCGCAGAAACGGCGAACTGGAACGACACGATGCCCGATGCGTCGTTGAGCAGCGATTCGCCCTGCAGAACGCTTTGCTGGCGCTGGGGAATCTCGGCCCGAGCAGACACCGACGCGACGGCGATGGGATCGGTTGGCCCGAGCGCCGCTCCCAGGGCAAAGGCGGCGGCCAACGGAATGCTGGGCACGAGGGCGTGCAAGGTGAAACCGACAGCCAGCACGATGGCCACGACCAGGGCGATGGCGTATGAAAGCATCGAGCGGCGGTTCTTCCAGAGCAGCTGCTTGTCGGCATCGCGCGCCTCGTGGAACAAAAGCGGCGCGATGAACAGGACCATGAAGATCTCGGGGTTGAGCGTGACGTGGATCTGCTCCTTTGCGAAAAGGGCGATGAGGATCCCGCAGGCGATTTGGATGAGGGGAAGCGACACGCGCGGAAGCAGCTGTTCGAGCACTGCAGATGCCAACACCGTCGCAAGCAGTATGAGCGCGAGCTCAAGCGCCGCCAACTACATCACCTCCACTCCGCCTGATGCCATGTACTGATACTAACACGGCGTGTAACTGCCCTCATGGCAAAAGCCGAGCCGCCATGAATTCATGATGCAAAATGATGCTATCGAGTATTGGCGTAGTCTTTGATTAACCACATACCTATAGTTGATAGTGTCTTGCAAAAAACTGGCAAATTTCTATGTAATTTTACTCATATTTTAGTTATATTGCCTGTTAAATCATATTATCAAAGTGTCAATATTGCTCTGATATAACAATTTATCTTTATTATTATTGTTTCTAAGTCATGTTTAATGTTCCTTTTTAAACGTCGATATGCTATGCTGAACCCCGCTTCAGACCAATCGGTGTGCGGATGATTTTTCTCGATTCGCGCATCCACTGCGACAGGGGAGATACCTATGGAACAGATGTGGAGCTCCTGCAATCCTCAGACCGAGGAAGACCTCTTGGAATGCATCGCGTTGGGCAAGTCGCTCAGTCGCCTTTCGCAGCCGACGATCCTCACCTTGCTAGCAGCCAACGACAAGCCCATGCACGGCTACATCATCGTGCAGCAGGCTGCGCAAACGCCGATGTTCGGAGGCAAGAAGCCCGACGCCACCGGCATCTACCGCGCACTCAAGCGCATGGAGCAATCGGGCTACGTCACCTCGCGCTGGGAAACCCCGGAAGAGGGTTCGGCCAAGCGCCTCTTCGAGCTCACCGATGCTGGCAGAAAGTGCCTGCGCCGCTGGATCGATGCCCTGGCGTGCTACAAGATCACCATTGAGGAGCTGCGCGTGTCGGCATCGACGGCATTGGGCATCGAGGTTCCGCCTACGCCCGTTTGCGCCCATTCCAACGCCGAAAACCTGGTAATCGAAGTAGGTCCCACCACTTCGCTGTAAAGCGCATCACTTCATAACGTATCGAATCATGACCACCCGCATAGCGGGTGGTTTGCTCTAAGGGTATAACCCTGATGGTGCCGGCCAGGGACTCAAGTCCCTGGCCTTC
>JAFRJC010000009.1 GCA_017432445.1 Eggerthellaceae bacterium
CCGAAGGCCGGGGCGCAGCGCCGGGGCGGAGCGCAGCCGGTCGCCGTCGAGCTGCTGGGCTGCGCGGCGGACGCGGCCGTCATCGAGCTGCCGGCTGTCGAGAAGCCGGCGCACGTCGCCGCGAACCCGCTACAGTCGGAGTGCTGGGACAACCTGGTCGGGGCCTCCCCGAACTTCGCGGCCTGCGACGTGCCGCTGCTCGAGGCGTACTGCTACTGGTACGCCGTGTTGCGGCAGGCCGAGGCGAACACCGTGACCGACGACGGGTTCGTCCTGACGCTCGTGGGCAAGCACGACGAGTACGGCAACGTCGTCGCGGGCTCGACGGCTCCGAACCCCGACATCAGGAACGCCGAGAAGGCCACGAACATGCTGCGCCAGCTCGGCGACGCGCTCAACCTCACGCCGACCGCGCGCGACCGCGCGGGCCTGATGCGGGCGATGACCCGCTCAACCCAGGCGGACGTCGTGCGCAAGACCCTGGACGGCTACGAGCAGTTCAAGAAGCACCAGAAGATGCTCAATGCGGCGAAGTAAGCGCATCCGCATATCGGCGGCCGGCGCGGAGGAGGCCGCCCGCCTCGAGTTCTTCGCCGCGACCAGGCTCCACCACGTTGGCAACAAGCCCGAATGGTACGGTGCGCCCTTCTACCTCGAGGATTTCCAGCGCGACAACATTTGGCGCCCGGTGTTCGGCACGGGCAGGATGCGCGGCGGCTCGTTCCGGAGGCGCTACCGCTCCGCGCTCATCGGCCTGCCGCGCGACTACGGCAAGACGGAGCTCGCGTGCGCGATGCTGCTGAGCGAGGCGAACATGCACCCCGTGAACGAGGGCCAGTACGGCATCGTCGCCTACAACAAGGACCAGGCGTTCAAGATCCTTGGGACGCTCAAGGCGATGCTGGCGCTCGACCCCGACCTGCACGCGATCTGGGAGCCGAACAAGGCCGAGGTCGTCAACAAGGAGACCGGCGCCGTCATCAAGGTGTTCCCCTACTCCGAGGGCGCCGTGCAGTCCTGGCACTTCAACATGCTCATATGCGACGAGCTGCATGTCTGGCGCGACGAGCGCGTGTGGAACGCGCTCGTTTCGGGCATGGGCACCGTGCAGAACTCGCTCGTCGTCGCGATCACGACCGCGTCGGGCGACCGGAGCGGGTTCCTGTGGGACTGGCTCAACGGCACCGACGACCTGGTGAGCGTCTTCGACGATCCGGAGGCGTACTGCTGGTGGCTCGGCGCACCCGACGGAGCCTCCGTCGACGACCGCAAGGTGTGGCGCTCGATCGCGGTGCCGTCGTGGGTGTCCGAAGAGGACGTCGAACGCAACAGGAGGCGCATGACGCGCCTGAACTTCGAGCGGTACGCGCTCAACCGCTTCCCGTCGAGGAAGAACACCTACAGCTGCTTCTCGGCCAGGCAGCTGAACGCCTGCTGCAGGGACGAGAACGACTTCGACTACACGAGGCCGTTCACGCTCGGCATCGACGGCGCGACATCCGGCGACAGCTTCGCCATCGTCGCGTACCAGAAGGGCGAGGACGGGTGCGGACGGACGCGCGAGTGGGTGTTCGACGAGCCCGACGAGGAGACAGGCCACTACAACGTCAGCCAGATCGAGCAGCTCGTGGCCGACATCTACACCAGGTACTACCCGGCGGTGGTCGGCATAGACCCGAACCGCATGATCGTGCTCGACAGCCACCTCCGCGACGTGTACGGCATCGAGACCGTCACCTTCGCGCAGAACAACGCGACCATGTGCCAGGCGTCCGAGCTCGTCATCAACCTCGTGAAGGCCCGCATGTTGAGGCTCGCGGGCTGCCCGAAGCTCAAGGAGCACCTCGCCGCGACCGTCGAGGACGACAAGGGCAGCTACGGCGTGCGCTTCGGCAAGGACCAGAAGCGCAGCAAGATCGACGCGGCGATCGCGCTGGCCATCGCGGTGCTCGGCTACGACAAGCTGGTCGACGGCCAGGGCGAATGGAGCAGGTTCAACAGCTAATCTCACACGCTCACTAGAGTCCTTCGTGAACCCGACGAAGGGAATCTAAAGTGGGAAAGTTCAAAGACTGGCTCTTCATGGAGGGCGACTGGGCTCCGCGCAACGAGACCGAAGCCCAAGCGGAACCATCCGACGAGCCGACCATCGTCCAAGTCGGAGCCTGGTTCAACCCGCTGCTCGACGTGGCGACCGGCTACGGCGCGCTCATGTCGGTGGACTACGCGGCGTGCGAGCAGACCAAGGCCCGCTCGCTGGCATCGCTGCCGGTGTCCGTGGTCAGTAAAGGCGCGCACCGCGAGAAGGTCGACCACCCGATAGCCGAACTGCTCAACGGCATGGCCAACGAGGAGATGACGGGCACCGACCTGCTGAACTGGCACCGCCTGCGCTGCGATACGTTCGGCAACTCCTACTGGCGAATCGAGTGGTGGAAGGACCGGATCGTCGCGATCTGGCCGATGAAGGGGAGCGTCATGCACCGGTTCGTGCCGGAGAACCCTCGCGGCAGGAGGACGGTCTACGACTTCGGCGGCGACGAGTACACCAAGGCGGGACGCTACTTCGGCGACGAGGTGGTGAACATCAAGACCCATCTCACCAAGGACGGCATGGACGGCGTCTCGCTCGCGAAGGTCGCAGCCGAGCAGATCGGGCTGTCCGTTGACTTGGAGCGCTTCTACAAGTCGATGCTCAAGAACGGAAACCACCACTTCGGGCATGTCGAGATACCCGAGAAGAACATACCGCCGAGCGCCATGGACGACCTGCGAGCGGCCATCGACGCCAAGTCGGGCGTGGGCAACGCCGGCAAGGCGCCCATCTTCGGATATGGCGCCAAATGGGTGAACGACGGCCAGAACATGCGCGACGCGTCGCTCATAGAGCAGCAGCAGTGGATTCTCCACCAGGTGTGCAGGGCCTGCAACGTCCCGCCCTGGAAGGTCTACAGCCAGGAGGGCGTCACCTACAGCGGGAGCCAGCAGGCCAACATCGACTACGTGACCGAGACCATCGTCCCGGACGTGAGGGCCATCGAGAAGGCCTTCACCCCCATCTTCTGGGCGCGCAACGAACGCGACCTGCAGCTGAAGCTCGACGTGAGGGGCCTGATGCGCGGCGACGACCAGGCCCGCTCGCAGTACTACCGCGAGATGACCTACGCGGGCAACTACACGCGCGCCGACGTGCGCGAGCTCGAGGACATGCCGCCCATCGAGGGCCTGGACAAGCCCCTGTTCCCGCTCAACTACGGCACCGTCGAGGCGGACGGCAGCGTGACGGTATACGGCAACGACGCCAAGGAACCGGCTGACGGCAACCAGACCGGCGCGAGATAAAGGAGGAACCCCATGTTCAAGGTGAAAAACGAGGCGGAGCGTGCCACGGTCTACATCTACGGCACCATCGGCGAGGACTCCTGGAGCCCCGACGACGAGAACCGCGCGAAGGCGTTCTCGCAGACGCTGGCCGAGCTCTCCCCGAAGCCCCTCGACATCCGCATCGACAGCACGGGCGGCGACGTGTACGAGGGCTTCGCCATCGCGAGCGCCATCCAGCGCTACGAGGGCGAGACCCACGCGTTCGTCGACGGCATCGCGGCGAGCGCGGCGAGCTACATCGCCGTCATGGCCGACAAGGTGACCATGAACGACTTCTCGATGTTCATGATCCACGACGCCTGGACGCTCGCGCTGGGCAACCGCCACGAGCTGCGCGACCTTGCCGACAGGTTGGAGTACATCGACAGCACGATCGCGGGGATCATCGCCGCGAGAAGCGCGCTCGACATCGACCAGGTGAAGGAGGCCATGGACGCCGAGACCTGGTACACGGGCGGCGACGCGCTCGAAGCGGGCCTGTGCGACGAGGTCATCGAGACCGGGCAGCGCATGGCCGCATCGCTCGACAGGGCCGTCGCGGAGCACTTCCGCAACATCCCGGAGGGCCTGCAGATAGCAGACGAGGCGGCTGCGGAACACGACGCGGGGCAATCCACCGAAGACGCGGAAGACCCCGCGACCTGCGGCTCCTCCCGGCAAGACGAGCCGGAAAACGGCACATCTCACGCGCTTTCTAGCATTGGCGACAACGAGGTGAAGGATGCCGCAGGGGCAATCCTCCTCGGCAACCGCGTCTACCGAAAGGAGAACTAATGGCAGTTCAGACGAGCAAGCAGCTGTTCGCGCGCCGGCAGGAGCTTGCAAACACCCAGGCATCCCTCATGTCCGAAGGCCTCGAGGACGAGGCGCGCGTCGTAGAGGGCCAGATCAAGGAGATCGACATCACGCTCGACCACGTGCTCGACGAGGAGCAGCGCCTCCGCGACGAGTACCAGTCGGCACCGTCGCCCGTCGCGAGCTTCGGCGAGCGCATCATCGGCCCCCGCGATTCCTTCCAGGGCCTGCAGTTCGGCTTCAAGAACGAGGCCGACGAATCCGAGGCCGCAGAGTCCAGCCCCGTCGTGCACGTGGCCGGGCCGCAGGAGATCGACTACAGCCTGCCGCAGAAGCGCGCGCGGCTTCTGTACAACTTCGCGTCGACGCTCCCGAGCGCGCCTGCAGCCGGCCCCGTTTCCTACAAGCGCCGCAGCACCCAGACGGGCGCGGTCGGCACCTGGGAGGGCGTAGACCCCTACACCCACGAGAGCGCGACCAAGCAGCGCGTCATCTACACCTGGGTCGACGCCGTGGCCAACAAGGAGACCGTCGCGGGCTACGTCCCCGTCTCCAAGGACACGCTCAAGGACTACGACGAGCTGATTGCCATCATCGAGCACGACCTCCTGCAGGACCTCGACGAGGCGGAGGACGACCGCTACCTCACGGGCAGCAACAGCTCCGGCATCGTCGGCGTGCTCAACACGGTCGGCATCCAGGCCTTCACGACCCACTTCGGGGGCCTGTACTGGGAGGCCATCTGCCACATGCGCAACGAGGTCATGAAGAACGCGCGCGCCATCCCGACGCACGTCTGCATGCACCCCGACATCAAGATGGCCATCGACCTCTACAAGGACCAGAACGACCGCTACCAGGCGCTCGACGGCTGGTGGGGCATGATCCCCGTCGAGGACTTCAACTGCAGCGGAATCATGGTCTACGACCAGTTCGCCGCGCGCAAGCGCCCCATCCACGGCACGACCGTGGAGGTCGGCTACTACGATGACCAGTTCATCAAGAACGAGCTGTCGCTGCTGGCCGAGCGCACGAGCTGCCTGCAGGTCTTGCGTCCCGACGCGTTCTGCTATGCGACGAAGACCAACCTCGACGCGGACTAGGAAGGCACGATGGCCGAGATGTACACAAGCCCGGAGCGCGTGGAGCGCGGCGGATGGCTCGTGGCGTTCGAGGGCGAGGTCATGACGATGGACGAGGCCGTCAAGCGCGGCCTCGTCTCCCGCGAACCAGAGCCCGAGGAGCCGAAGGGCGGCGAGAAGCGAAAGGCCGACTGGGTGAAGGAGGCCGAGGCGCTGGGCATCGAGGTGCCGAAGAAGGCCACGGTCGAGCAGATCAAGGCATTGATCGAGGACGCGGGAGAGTAGCGGATGAAGGTGGCGCCGAACACGACCGTCCGCGTTGCCAACTCGGAGGTCGCATCCTTGGAGCTCGACGTGACAGCCGAGCTCGGCACGGTTCGGCTCCTGCCGAGGTTCGGCGAGGAAACCGTTCTCCCCCTCGACGGTGGAGCATTCGACTGGCCCACCACCACCATCGCGGCGCCCAACGCCGTAACGGTCGAATGGCGCGCGCCGGGCTCCGAGGATGCGGCCTTCAAGTGCTACGTGGAGGTCGTCTCGCGCCACTACTTCCCGCTCGACGCCCTGAAGGGCTACGGCGACGGGCGCGACGACTTCGAAGCGCTACCCGACGAGACGCTGTGGGCCGCGCGCCAGGCGGCGACCGACGTGTTCGAGGAGGCGTCGCACCGATCGTTCGTCGAGCGAATCGGGCGCATCAAGGACTACGGGCGCGACGGCCTGCTGGCGGCGTCGCACGACCTGCGCGAGGTCCTGACTGACGGATACGCGCAGGAAAGCGACTCCTACCTGAAGCGGGCGGGGGCATGCGGCCCCTTCCCGAGATGGGTCGAGTACACCTACGGGGCCGACGAGATTCCGTCTGCGGTATCGAGCGCCGTCCTCGACCTCGCGGCGTACATGCTGCGGCCGAGCAACCGCCCCATCGGGGCGACCGGCGAGAGCACCGACGCAGGCTACATCCACTTCACCACGGCGGGTAGGGACGGCGCGACCGCCATCCCAGAGGTGAACGCGGCCATCCAGATGTTCGGCGCAGGGGAGCGGTTCGTATGGTGACGGATTTCATCAGGGCGAGGGACGTCCTCGTGCAGCGCATGAGGGACGTGTTCACCCCCGAGACGTTCGGCGTGCTCTATCCGGAGACCGATAAGGTCCCGAGCGTGTACCTCGGGTTCCCGGCTACGGAGCCGCCGTTCTACGTCGCAGTCGACGAGATCGTCGACGCCGCGGCGACTAGCGGTGCCGCGACCATGGGACGCGACCGGGTCGACTTCACGCTCCACGTGTGGCTTTCGGCGCAGCACACCGAGCTGGCGAGGGCGTCTGACGCGCTGCTGTGCTACATAGACGCCGTGTTCGGGTCGATCATGGCAGACCCGCAGCTCTGCAACACGGTGGAGAACTCCTTCCCGCAGATCGAGATCGCAGGAACCGCGGCCGACAGCTCCAAGCGCTACATAGCGGCGGCGCTCGTCGGGATAGAGTGCAGCGTCTGGACGGGATGCCAGCCGTTGATCGCAACGGCGGTCGCGGCAAGCAACGGGAAGCTAGCGAGATAGGAGGTGCCTATGAAGGCAACGGCTGTCAAGAAGTTCAGCGCGTCCGTGAACGGGCGCGATTTCAGATGCGAGAGCGGCGACGAGGTGGAGGCCGACGCCAAGACCATCGAGCAGCTGGAAGCAATCGGACTTGTGACCACGAAGAAGCTCAAGGGCGCGAAGCCCGGAAAGACAGGCGACAATGATTAACACATCCATCGGCCTCATCGGCGTGGCGAAGCAGAGCAACAAGAGCACGGCCGCATCGACGCCGGCCTACGTCCACGGCCTGACAGGAGGCCAGGTCTTCAAGCTCGACCGCACCGTCGAGAGCGACGACGTCTCATGCGGGGTGCGTGCGGGAACCGACTCCCACGTCGAGAGCGTCGTCCCCGGCGCCGATTTCGACACGTACGGATACGCAGACGTGCTGCCGCTGTACTTCTACGCGGCGATGGGGAGCATCGCGAGCGCGGCTGCTAGCGGAACGGGCATGACCGGGTACCACAAGCACACGGTCACGCTCGGCGACATCCTGCCGTACCTGACGGTCTGGGGCCGCATCGGCGGCGAGTACACGAGCGTAGCAGGCTGCAAGGTCGACCAGCTCGAGATGGAGTTCGAGGGCAACAGCCCGCTAGAGTTCGGCGTCACCCTGCTGGGCCTCGCGGCTACGCTGGGCCTCTCGCAGTTCCCCGGAAGCGTAGATCCTTCGTGCTTCGACGGCTACTTCGTCCCAACGGGCGGAACATTCAAGATCGACACCGCGAGCGGCACGCCTGCCGTCGCACCAGTCACCCAAGGCTCGCTCACGCTGGCGAACAACTGCACCGCAGACCCGCTGGCAGGGCAGGTCACCCCGGGCGACATCGAGGAGGGCAAGCTCGTCTCGAGCGGCAGCGTCACCGTCAAGCCCGACGACATGACGCTCTACCGCAAGCTCGTCACCGGGTCGGCGAGCGGCACTACGCCGACAGGCGCGATGGTCTACGGGTCGATCGAGTGGAACTTCACCCATTCGAAGGATTCGAAGTGCTCGCTCAAGGTGACCGCGAGCAACATCCCGTTCACGGCAGACTTCCCCGATGTCGACCCCGCTGGCGGTGCCGCAGAGGTCGAGTTCAGCTTCGACAACATCGGGCTCGCATCCCGTAGCGGCAGTCCCGTGACCATCGAGATCACCAACCAAGTGGCGAGCTACTCGTCGTAAGCAAGAGGGGAGAGGAGCCGAGAAATGCAATACGGACTGACATTCGTCGTCGACATGTACGACTTCGAGAAGGACGAGGAGCTGCACGTCCTCACGATGCCGGGCGACTACATCCGCATGACCAAGTGGGCGGACGAGCACCTGGCTGGAACCACCGAGGGCGAGACTGTGACGAGCCTGCGGCGCAACTACGCGACCGCGTGGCACGCGCTGAAGCGGCGCGGCAAGCTCGCCGAGCACGGGATGCCCGAGGAGCTCGACCTGGCCGCGGTGGACGCCATGGCCGACCGCTTCTCCATCTACGTCAACGAGATGGAGGACGGCGCCCTCCCTTCGAGGCAGGAGCGTGCGAAATAGCCGACCTGGCGCTCCTGACTAGGCAAAGCCCATACGACCTGGCCCGGCTGCTCGACGAATACCCGGAGGTCTTCGACGCCTTCTGGGTGAGAGCGGTCGGGCTTTTGTCGAGGTCGGCTGAAAAAGGCAAGAAGCAGGGATTCCGGGAACGGCGCGAGGCGACCAGGGCCGAACGCATAAGGAGGGCGTCGAACCGACGATGAGCAGGACCGTGTTCACAGGGTACACAGTGAAGGTCGAAGGCCTCGACTCCCTCATGCGCTGGATGAAGGACGCTAACCCGAAGCTCCACAAGGCCATGCGCAAGGGGCTGAAGGAGGCTTCGAAGCCCGTGCTCGAGAAGGCGAGGGCGAACGCGCATTTCATAGCCGATGACGGGACTTATGCAAACTCGCTTTCCCTTGGCACCCGCAAGGGCGGTACCGAGTACGTCATGAAATCGACGGACGTCGCGGCGGGCGTGAAGGAGTTCGCCAAGCCGGGTGCCGTGAGGCTCGTCGGCAAGGGCGCGCGCTCCTCCACGCAGCGGGCCAGGCTCCGCGCGGGGCTCGCGATAGGCCCGGGGCTCAGGACCGTGCGCGTGGGCGTCCCGCATAGGGCGAACCCCCCGCGCGTCATGGTGAAGGCCGTCGAGGACTCCGCCGACGAGGTGAAGGACAGGATCGACGAATGCCTCGCACGCGTCCTGAAGGAGGTCGAGAATGGCTAAGGCATCGCTGACCATCGCCATCGGCGGCGAGTACAACGGCAAGGCGATAGACAAGGCCGCGAAGGCCCTGCGCGACCTCAACACCGAGGCCGCGCGCCATGCCGGGGGCATGACCGAGAGCTTCACCAAGGCAGGCGACTCGCTGGTG
This sequence comes from Eggerthellaceae bacterium, assembly GCA_017432445.1. Lineage (GTDB taxonomy): Bacteria > Actinomycetota > Coriobacteriia > Coriobacteriales > Eggerthellaceae > UBA9715. The sequence goes on from JAFRJC010000009.1 coordinate 9,227, forward strand.
AACCTCGGGACCGACATGGAGAGGACCGGCGCGAAGATACAGAGCGTCGGTGCAAGCATCACGAAGGCTACGGCACCGATCGCGGCTGTAGGCGCTGCCGCCGTGAAGATGGCGAGCGACTACGAGAACGCCGTCGCCAAGGTCTACACGATCATGGACAAGGGCGTCATGTCGACCGACGACATGGCCAAGAGCATCCTCGACCTCTCCACCAAGACGGGCAAGGGCGCGAACGAGCTCGCCGACGCGACGTACCAGGCGCTCTCCGCATCCGTCGCGACCGAGAAGGTGGCCGGTTTCGTCGAGGAGGCCGTCAAGCTGTCGAAGGCCGGCTTCACCGAGACGGCGACGGCCGTCGACACCCTGACGACAGTGATAAATGCATACGGGTACAGCGCCGAGGACGCGGCGATGATCTCCGACCGCCTGGTGCAGACCCAGAACAAGGGCAAGACCACGGTCGACGAGCTGGCGAGCTCGATGGGCAACGTCATCCCGACCGCATCCGCGTACAACGTCAGCCTCGACAACCTCTGCAGCGCCTACGTCATCATGACGAAGCAGGGCATCAACACCGCAAACGCGACCACGGCGATCAACGGCATGCTCACCGAGCTCGCCGACAGCGGCAGCGACGTGGCGAAGATCCTGCAGGAGAAGACGGGGAAGTCATTCGGCCAGCTGATGTCAGACGGCATGGACCTCGGCGAGGTCATCCAGATACTCAGCGAGTCTGTCGACGGCGACTCCGAGGCCTTCGCGAACCTGTGGGGCAACGTCCGAGCGTCGAAGGGCGCTCTCGCGATTGCGAACGCAGGGGCATCCGAGTTCACGTCGACCATGGGCGACATGGCGAACAGCACGGGCCTGTGCGAGAAGGCGCTCGACGACCTGGCCACGCCAGCCGCCAAGGCGAACAAGGCCATCAACGCGGTCAAGAACACGGGAATCCTCCTCGGCGAGGAGATCATCGGCGCAGCCGTGCCATCGCTCGAGAAGCTGTCGAGCATGGCGCAGGACCTCTACAAGTGGTTCTCCGAACTAGACGACGGCACCAAGCAGAACATCGTGCGGCTGGGTGCGCTCGTCGTCGCAGCAGGCCCGGTCATAACGATCTTCGGCAAGATGTACAGCGGCGTCGGCAGCTTGATCAAGGGACTCGGAACCGGCATGCAGAGTATCGGCGCGTTCTCCGCGGCCATGAAGGCAACCGAGGTCGAGATGAGGACCGCGGGCGCCACGAGCGTCGGCCTCGGAACGAAGATGATGGGCGCTGCGGAGAAGACCGGGCTCCTGACGAAGGCGACCGGGCTGCTCAAGGGGAGCCTCGCGATGCTCGGCGTCGGAGCCGCCATAGCGGTGGTCGGGATACTCATAGACAAGTACCGCGAATGGAAGGAGCACACCGACAAGGTCGAGAAGGCCACGAGGGGCATGGAGGACGCCATCGGCTCCGCCAAGCTCGCGTACGACGCGTACACGCCATCGGTCGAAGGTGCGACCAGGGCGCTCGAGAACAACGCCATCAGCGCAGACGAGGCCCTGGACTCGCAGGCGGAGCTAGCGGACAAGATGAACGCGACCTGGAAGGACATCGGGACGAACGCGGCCATGGTCGACCACTACGCGCAGACGATAGCCGAACTCGGTAGCAAGGGCGACCTCACGAAGGAAGACATCGTGCGCCTTCAGAGCGCGATCGACGGCTTCAACCAGCTGACTGGCTCGAGCATCGAGATCACGAACGAGATGACCGGCGAGCTGAACACGAGCAAGGACGCCATCCTCGGAGTGGCAGAGGCCTACAAGGAGGAGGCAAGGGCGGCTGCGGCGAGGGAAATGCTCGTCGAGGTGAACAAGCAGATCCTTCAAGACGAGATGGCGCTGCGCCAGGCCAAGGAGGAGCTGTCGACAGCCGAGGAGAACTACCAGCAGGCGCTGCGCGACTACCCGGACACGGCGTGGGTCTACGGGCAAGCCGTAACCGACGCAGAACGCAAGGTCAACGAGATGGACGGCGCGCTCAACAGCGCGAGGAAATCGGAGCAGGACCTCGTCGACCTCCTGTCGGCGAGCCCTACGCACTTCAAGACCATGGAAGCTGCGCTCGAGTCCTGCGGCGTGGGCATCGAGGACCTGGGCAACGTGACCGACGAGCAGCTCGCCGCGATGCAGGCCAACTTCGACGGCACGCTCGGCTCGATTTATAAGACCTGCGTCGAGCAGGGCATGAACATCCCCGAAGGCCTCAGCCGGGGCATCGAGAGCACGGCCGATGCCCCGAAACGGTCCATGTCGAGCATGATCTCTGACCTCGTCGCGAAGACCAAGTCCGACCTCGAGTCGCATAGCCCGAGCCGCGTCATGCAGAGGATCGGCGAGGACATCGACATCGGGCTCGGCAACGGCATCGACGGCAAGAGGGACAAGCCGACTTCTTCCATGGAGCAGGTCGCATCCGCCATGAAGAAGGCCGTCGAGGGACTTCCGGACTACGCTCGCAGGATCGGCGACGACAGCGGTTCGGGGATGTACAGCGGCCTGCACGCATGGCTCGGCAACGTATCGACCGCCGCACAGGGCCTATCGAGGAGCGCGAGCGACGGAATCGGCGGCACCCCATCTACATTCTCGGCTGCGGGGTCGAGTGCCGCTTCATCGTTCGCTTCGGTGATCGGCAGCTCGAGCGCGTACTGGGCCGGCAGCAACCTGGCCTACACGGCGCAGAGCGGCCTCGGCAGCGTCAGCTCGTACAACGCCGGCTACAACTTCTCTGCAGGATTCGCGAACGGCATGTACGGCGTGAACATCTGGGGCTACGCCTACAGTATCGGCGTGTCGGCGCTCAACGCCATCAAGTACGCGCTCGGCATCGCGTCCCCGTCAAAGGAAACCGCGAGGGTCGGCGAGTGGTTCGGCGAAGGCGCCGTCATGGGAATGCAGAGAACGGAGAAAGCCGTCAGCGACGAGGCTGGGCGCCTGAGCGACCTCATGCAGCTTGCACCCGAGCCTTACGGCATGTACGGCCCCCAATCGCGAACGGCGGCGTCTAACGGCCAATCTAACATGGCCCCGAGCACGGTGACCATGAACGTCACGGTGAACGTCAACGCGAGCAACGCGAACGAGGGGGCGGCAACGGGCAAGAGCCTCGCCGATGCGCTGTACGAGGAACTGAGCAGGAAGATGGGGTCTAGCTTATGGCCTGTTTCATATTCGGCAGCATAGAGCTCACCGAGCGGTTCGAGGTCAAGGGCATCGAGATGCCGGCGATCGCGTCCTCCACTGTGGACGTGAGGAGCGTTCCGGGCATGGACGGCGGCGTGCTCGTCTCGAACGACCTCGACCCTTTGGAGATAAAGGTCACCTGCAGGCTGACCACGGACACGATCGACCCGAGGGAGGTGCAGCAGGCGTGGGCCGATGCGGTCGCGAGGATAAGGCGCGCAGGCACCCAGGCGCTCTACCTGACGCCTGACAGGTTCCGAATGGCCGTCCTCGCCGGGGAGACTCCCCTCGAGTACGCGAACTACAGCGCGACCGGTGAGCTGACGTTCCTGTGCGCAGACCCGGTGGCGTACGGCAGGGAGCGGGAGATCACCGTCCCCTCCGGCGGCTCCGTCACGTTCCACGTCGACGGCACGTACCCAACAGCACCGACCATCGCGGCGGCATCTGCCGTGCGCGACGGCACCGCGCTCGTGTGGCGGCTCCGCCTCGACGGCGGCGCCTACATCGCCGTCGAGACCGGAAGCGCATCGGCTCGGAAGGTGGACGCCGACTGCGCGAGACGCGTGTGCAAGGTCGCCGACGCGGTCAAGCTGCCCACGCTCGAAAGCGATTGGATCGTGCTCGAGCCTGGTTCCCATACCTTGCAGATGGACAAGGGGACGGGCGCAGCCACCGTTACGTACAGGGAGCGGTGGCTGTAATGCGCAGGGTCATAGTCAACGACCGCTTCGACGGCTTCAAGTTCGAGCTTGCGGAGGCCGACGTCTTCGAGATGGTCAGGACCGAGCGCGTGAACGGCGAGCACTCGCTCTCGATAACCACGACGCATGTGATGGAGCAGGGCGACCGAATCCTGATGGAGGATGACCTCGGCTATTGGCACGAATGGGTCGTTTTCGGAGTCGACGAGGCCCACCAGTCGGGAGACCGCCCAATCGGCAGCTACTACAGCGTCTGGTCGCTTCAGCACGACCTCATGGGAACCCGCGTCTCGGCGATGCCGGGCGTGCAAACCCCCGTCACCGCCGCCCAGGCGCTGGACTCCGTTCTATCCGGAACTTCCAGATGGGAGCGCGGAACCGTCCACAACACGGCAACGGGCGGAGCTTCGATGTACGACACGGACGGATGGTCCGCCATGTCAATCCTCATCGAGAACTGGGGCGGCGAAATCGATTCGTACATCGAGATGGACTACTACCCCGACAGCATCGGCCGCTACGTCGTGTACCACACGCAGCAAGGCGAGCAGACGGCGAAGCGGAGGTTCGACTTCGGAGCCGACCTGAAATCGGTCAGGCGCACTCTGCCGGACGGGCCTCTCTACTGCAGGGTCACTCCCCGCGGCAGGGGAGAGGAGTCAGGCGAAGGATACGGGCGAAAGATAACAATCGAGTCCGTGAACGGCGGTCTCGACTACCTGACGAACAGCGCGATGGTAGACATCTCGAAGCTCCCGGACGGCAACGGGGGCTGGGAGTACCCGACCATCGAGATCGAGAACTCCGACATCGCAGATCCTGCCGAGCTGAAGGATTGGGCGCTTTCGGTACTCGAGGACTACACGACGCCGAAGGTGACCTACACCGTCGACGTCCTGCAGCTCGCCATGGAGGGCGTGAGCGTCCACGGCGTGAGCCTGGGCGATACGGTCCAGGTGGTCGACGGCAAGCTCCACGGCCTGCGCGTCTCGGCCAGGGTTCTGGCCATGACGGTCGACGAGCTGGCGCACACCCCCACGACGCTCACTATCGGTCACGTGAAGGCGGGCCTCACCGACATGTTCACGTCGCTGTCGGCCGGCATCGAGGACGTGAGGGCGTCGGTCAACAACCTCGGGCAGAGCCTGTCGACGGCCGACTACATCGAATCGCTGCTGGACAGGATAAACGCAGAAATCAACGCCACGGGCGGCTACACCTACATCGTGCCAGGCAACGGCATCCTCACCTACGACACGGCGGTTGCAGACCCGCTGAATCCAGTGGAGGCATCGCAGGTCGTCGAGGTGAAGGGCGGCACCATCCGCATCGCCAACACCAGGACGGCACAGGGCGAGTGGGAGTGGAAGACCGTGTTCGTGAGCGGACACGTCCTCGCCGAGCTGGTGACGGCGGCTAACCTCGTGTCAGGCACGATAGGCAACGCAAACGGCGACTTCTTCATCGACATGGACAATGCCGTTTTCCGTATGCCAGCCATGACGGTATTGGGCGACTACACAGCCCAGCAGCTTCAGGACATGGCGCAGACCGAAAACGCCAACATGCTCGATGACACCGATGCACCGTCGTTGACGAAGGAGAAGGGAAGCTACAACCGCTACATCGAGAGCGCATCGGCAGACGGATACGCGTCAACGTTCGTAACGCTGTCGAATCCGCCAACGCCTGAAATCCACAACGCGCAGCACTTGGTTAAGACCTCTGGCACAGTATACCATTCCGTCGCGTTCTACAGCGGCGGCACCGTACCAGCGAAACCTGGTAAGACCTACACCATGAGCTGCTGGGCGAGGAACAACACAGCCACGTCTGGCACGAAGATAGGTTTGCAGTACGGCTATACGGTAAGCGGCACATGGAGCTACGTGAGCCATCAGGTCGAGCTGCCGAACGACACGGAATGGCACAGGTGCTCGTGGACGTTCACGGTGCCGTCAACCGCCGACTCGACTGGCATCAGGGCGTATCCTGGCGGTCTGGTCAACACGTCAGGCAACGTGTATATCTGCGGCTGGATGCTCCAAGCTGGCGACGTGCTCTCTGGGTACTCTGTCTCGCTGTCAGACCTCCAATTCCCGAACATGATGATTCGCCCATACGGGGACGGCGTTCTTGTATGCAAGCGGGGCAACACAGTCGGGGCATTGGTCAACTCAGGCGGCTCGTTCGACGTGGTGGCCGTCACATGGTCTGGAACCACGCCGACAGCGGGGACGGTGTATGCGACATACGGCTCGTCATCGGCAACGATAGGAAGCTCGAGCGGAAAGCATATCGTAGTAGGCTCCGATGGTATGACGCTTTACTCTGGCAGCACGGTAATTGCGACGATGGGGTACAACTCGTCTGCATATGATTACTTCACGTTCGGTTCGAGAAAGAGCGGAACGACAGTAGGCGCCCATTCCTCCGTCCTCGGCTACAACGCAACAGCTTCTGGGCAGTATTCCATCGGAGAGGGTTATTACTGCACCGCGTCTGGCAACTACTCACATGCTGGCGGATATGCGACTACAGCTTCTGGATTGGCATCGTGCGCGTTTGGGTGGAACAACAAGGTGCAAGCCAATTACGGCTTCTCCGCTGGAATGAATAACACCGTCACAGGAGTCGCTGGTGCATGTTTCGGGCAATACAATAAAGCTAGTGGAGCCGAGCTTGCCTGCGGCATGTATTCGACGGGTTCTGGCTATCGTTTCACCGTTGGCGGCGGTATAAGCGATAGCGCGAGAAGCGACGTATTGACTGTCAATTCTGGCGGCACCGTAACCATCAAAGGCCAGTACCTTACAGGTTCCGACAGGCGGCTCAAAGAGCACATTTCGTATCTTGGAAACGATGCCTGTGATTTCGTTAGAGACCTAAAACCTGCATTGTTTGTCAAAGACGGCAAACGCCAGATGGGGTTCTATGCGCAAGACGTGCAGGAATCTGACAAATGGGACACAGACATCGTTGTATCGCAGCACATGGACGAAGCGTTGGATTTTGACCCGCTCATTCTTGACTATCAATCGCTCATAGCGCCGTTGGTGGCTTACACGCAATCACTGGAAAGACGGCTAGAGGCTATAGAAGGGAGCTTGTGAAATGGGTCTGCATAGGAATGTTTTGATGCCGAACGGCACCGTGTACGGTTACCACACGGTCAACGGCATATCCCACATCGCAAACGACAAAACCCGCTTCGAGGTTATTTCGTGGCCTGATGAAGAATCTGCCGAAGCGCGAGCTAATGGGTTCCAGGTCGTGCTCGAATACGACCTTGATGACACCATTGGCTTCGATAAAGCGTACGAGCGCGTTTCCAATGAGGAACTGTATACCGAGTACATCGACCCTACTCAGACGGCGCTCGACGAGGTCCTGCCCATATTGACCGACGAGCAGGCCGAGCAGGTCGTCGACGCATTCCCAGCGTGGCAGGTGGGCAAGGCATACGAGGTCGGCTACAGAGTCCGCTATCAAGGGGCGCTCTACAAGTGCGTGCAGGCGCACACCTCGCAAGCAGACTGGACTCCCGACGCTGCCCCGTCGCTGTGGTCTCGCGTGGGCGAGGGCGACATACCAGAGTGGATACAGCCAACGGGCGCCCACGATGCCTACGCCATGGGCGACAAGGTACGTCACAACGGCAAGGTGTGGACTTCGGACATTGACGCCAATGTGTACGAGCCAGGCGTTTACGGGTGGAGTCTTTCGTAGAAAGGAACAGAGATGGCAAGCTACACAGAGACAAGGACGCTCGATTTGCTGAAGCGCAGGGGACGCTCCGGCGGCATACCGCCGATCACGCTGCGCCGCGGCGAGAGCGGAGTGGAGGTGCAGGGCGTCATCACGTACGACGACGCGACGTTCTCGCTGTCGGGGTACACGGCGAAGTTCTGCGCGATCAACGCAGCCGGCGGGGTGCTGAGGCGCAGCGCCTCAATCCCCAACGCTGCGGGCGGCATAGCGTCGTACGAGGTGACAACCGACCTCACCGCAGAGTCGGGGCCGGTACTCGTGGCGTACTTCGAGTTCACCAAGAGCGGGAAGACGATCTCCTCCGACACGCTGCCGTTCATCGTGCTGCCGAACGCGGACCTCGACGGCCCTGCAGCCGAGGAGTACCAATCCCAGATCGACGAGCTGATGGATACGCTGTCGCAGGCGCTCACGGATGCCGAAGCGGCAACGGACGCGGCCAACGCCGCCGCGGAGCTGGCGAACGACGCAGCCGACAGGGCCGAATCGTTCCTGGCGCCCCATTTCGACCAAGCGACTGGACGCTATGACAACCTCGACAGGTGGCTGGCGCTTCGCGACGACGGACAGGTCTACGGCGTGCGCATCCCCAAGTACGACTACTCGCCCGTCACCACAGCCGTGAAGACCGGAGCAAACTCGTGGAAGGTGCTCGAGGCGTCGACCGAGGACACATCCGGCCGAAACGACTACGCGGGAATCGCGCTTTTCGCGTGCCCGCGCGTACACGGCGGCTCTGACACCGACGGCATGCCGTACGTCACGTCAATCGAGGGCCGCGACGGCAGGTTCGACGCCGAGGCAAACGACACATACGCTCTCACGCCCGTCTACTACAGAAGGATCACCGACGAGGGGAACTACATCCTAAAGGAGTACTCCTTCGCGCCGCGCACTGGATTCACGGCATGCCGGGGGGCCTTCGCCCCCGACGGCACGCTGCGACCGTTCATCCTGCGCTCCTGCTACATGGACTCCGACGGCCAGTTCTCATCGAAGAGCGGCGAGCAGCCGGGGACATACCAGGGGTCGCCCACGATCGTCGCCCACTGCTCGAACAACGACTTCTCGTGGTCGAAGGCCCGCACTTCGACGGACGGCCTCACGTACTACGACTACGGCGACCTTCAGTGGATGATGGACTTCATGGAGTTGATGCTGGGAGTAAAGGCGCCCAGAGATGCAGCCGAGGGCTGCACAAGCTACAACTACCAGTACCAGGTCGCCGCCGCCGAGACGGGCGTGAAGAGGGTGCTCCTCACCGACGCGCAAGCGGCCAACATCGAGGTCGGGTCGTCCATGTCGGTCGGCACCCGCTCGGCCAACAACAGCGACCGCAACCAGGCCACCATGCACGATGTCGCCGCATCCGCCAAGGTGCTCTCAAAGGTGCCGCTAGGCGACGGCAAAACGGCGGTGAACCTGGCCCTCGGCGCGTTCATCGACGTGGCGGCCACGTACTACGTGTCGACCATGCCGTGGCGCAACGGGTCGTGCGACGGCGTTCTCGGCACGTTCGGCGCGCCGACGGCGGCAGGGCTCACGAACGGGAAGTTCCCGTTCAAGTTCCAGAACTGCGAGTTCCTCCCAGGTCTGTACACGGTCGTCATGAACATGCACTCCGTGAACTCCGTGTCCGGCGACGCCCAGAAGCACGCGTGGTGGATTGCGCCCGACGTGTCGAACTGCCCGTCGAACAACGAGGGAGCCGGCTGGACGAAGCTCGACGGCGAGACCGTCGCGGCGACGCAGAACGCGTGGAACTACATCAAGGACTACGGCTCCGAGAAGGGTGCGCCCTTCCCCGCCTCCGTAGGCGGCACGTCGTCGACGGGCTACCGCACCGCATGGCACCCGGGCTCGACCACCGCGCAATCGCGCGAGCTGCTCGTGGGCGGCAACCTCAGCGACGGCGCGAGTGCCGGCGTGGGTTGCGCGGTCTCGTACTTCGCCCTGTCGTCCGCGTACTGGAGCATCGGCGGCCGCTCTTCTACCATCGGGCATTCGGCCCTGGCCGAATAGGGGTGAATTTCGCCCCGGCGAAAGAGGGGGCGATAGCCCCCTGATGTGGGGAGCACGACCGCCTGTGCACGCTGAGCCGTTCATGCTCGTGGGCGGCAACCTCAACAACGGCGCGAATGCCGGCGTGGGTTGCGCGAACTCGAACAACGCCCTGTCGAACGCGAACTGGAACATCGGCGGCCGCTACTCTGGGGAGTTTTGGGAACACCTCTCCCAGGTCGTGCTCACCGGCTTTGAACGTAGCCGGCCCAGCCACGGTCAACCGACCGAAATCGACAAAGCCCAGCCCCTTGGTAGCGGAAGCGAAGAGGGGCCACGTCCCCAGAAGACCGGGGATCGGACGAAGGAAACGCAGACACATGAAGACATACTGCAAGAACGTGGACATATGCTCGGATGAACACCTCGCGGCGGCGTACGACGACTTCGCGCGGCGCCACCGCAGGCGTCCGGAGTTCGCGCCGTTCTTCGACATGGAGCCCTCCGAGGTGTTCGCGCGCGTGCGCGGCATGGTCGGAGCCAGGACGCTCGACGTGGAACCCATCGCATACTTCTGGCGCACCGAGCCCACCAACGGGAAGAAGCGGCTCATAGGACGGGAAGGCCCGATGCAGCAGTTCCTGGACCACATATGCGTCATGGCCATGCAGGAGCTGTTCGACGCGAAGGTGATGTTCCACCAATGCGCGAGCGTGCCGGGCAAGGGCCAGAAGCACGCCAAGAAGTACCTCGAGCGGTGGGTGCGCGACCCCCGCCAGAAGTACTACGTCAAGCTCGACGTCAAGAAGTACTACCCGAGCGTTAAACGCGCCGTCCTGTTCTCGATGCTCGAGCGAGACGTCGCGAACCCGGACCTCGTGTGGCTCGTCGAGGCGCTCGTGAGCACGCACAGGAGCGGCATCAACATCGGCAGCTACCTCAGCCAGTTCCTGGCGAACTACTACCTGTCGGGCGCCGTGCGATACGCCTGCGAGGCCAGGCGCACGCGCAAGGGCAGGGACGGCTCCGAGAAGCCGGAGAAGCTGGTCGACCACGTCCTGACGTACATGGACGATTGGTATTTGAGCGGGCACGACAAGGCGAACTTGAAAGCAGCGGTCCGCAAGGTGGTCGGCTACATGAAGAACGTCCTCGGCCTGACGGTCAAGGAATGGAAGCTCTGCGTCATTGACGTCGAACCCGTCGACATGGTCGGGTTCGTGTTCTGGCGGTTCAAGACGGTTATCAGGGCGGGAATCTTCAAGCGCGCGAGGCGCGCCATCATGCGGGCGAACCGGGCCCGCTGCATCACGCCGCACATGGCGGCGCGGGTGATCGCGTACTGGGGTTTCTTCAAGGTGACCGCCACGAGGCGGTTCAGGGACAGGCACAACCTCGGCGCGCTCGTGGTCGAGTGCTGCAGGGTCATATCGGCAACCTTGAAGGACGCGAAAGCGGCGGCGCTCGCGTTTGCGCTCCTGGTCGCGTTCGCGTAGGCATGCCATCTCATTAGCCGACTATCTTTTCAACTGGGAGGAGCAGACGTTAGGCAGAAAGGCGGTACAGGATGGAGAAGGTTTACAGCTCGGTTGAGCTAGAGCAGGTTGCGTATTTCCCGCAGCCAGATGGCACGGCGATCGTGTACTTGCGCGCCAACATCGAGCGCGACGCCAAGGACAACGACGACGGCACGGGATACGAATTCTGGACGGCCGACGAGGTCGAGGTCCGCACGGACATCGCCGAAGACGAAGTCGTCGACAACTTCGACCAGCTGTGGGCTCTCGGCGAAGAGCAGGAATACAGGCGAGCTCGGGTGAAGATGCCCGACGAGGAATGGCGGGGTGACATCGACTCGGCGCTCCTCGACATCATGGAGGTGATGGCATGAGCACCGCGCGTGGCAGGCTGTGGAGGCGTCTCGTCGAGTCGGGACGCTGGGACAAGCAGACGATTCTCGACAAGCTGGGCAGCCAGCCCAAGAAGCAGGACGCCCTCGACGCCTGCGAGGCGCTCGGCATCGCCGTGCCGGAAAAAGCGACCGTCGCAGAGCTCCTCGAGCTGCTGCGGAACGCTTAGGGCGTGGTGAGTCATGCCCGTTGAAGTGATAGTGGCGATCATCGGCGCGATCGAGGCGATCGGGGTCGCCATCATCGGCGGCATCATAACGGCATATCGGAGAAAAGACGAAGCCGATCGGAAAGCGCAGGCCGAGAGAGACCTGGCCCGAGAGAAACGCGACTCGGCAAACTACGACCTGCTATTCAGCGTAGCCGACGGCGTTGAGGTCCTGCTGGAACAGGCGCACGGGGACAAGATGAACGGAAACATCGAGGCGGCGCTCAATTCGGTTCGGAAGGCTAAATCGAATTGCAATCACATATACAACGCGCAGGTTGCAAAGCTTTAAGGAGGAGATCATGAGCGAGAACGTGAAACTTTGGTTCAAGGCGGCAGGGATCCGCGCCTTGAAGACGGCCGCGCAAATCGGCCTGATCCTCATCGGCAGCGACATTATCAACATCGTGGCGCTCGATTGGCCCTACGTCCTCGGTTGCATGGCGGCTGGCGTGGTCGTGTCTATGCTGACGAGCATCGCGGGCCTGCCCGAAGTCGACGACGGCAAGTCGCCGCTCGTGGGCAAGCATTCGAGGGATTAACATGGGACGCAGGAGCACGTTCGTCGCGCAGATGGTCGAGTTCTGCGTGAACAACTGGTACGGCTACTCGCAGGCCGACCGTTGGGAGCGCGACGGCGACTGCTCGTCGTTCATCTACCGCGCTGGCTATGCGGCCGGCTACGACCTCCCCCGGAGCGGCACGCGTTACACTGGCACCATCCTCGACCACTTCAGGGCGGCGGGGTTCACCGTCCAGCCCTTCGACGGCAACGTGTGGGACCTCGACCCCGGCGACGTGATACTCAACGTTGGCTCCCACGTCGAGATGTGCGTCGAGCCCGGAAAGTTCGGCGGCGGCCACATCGACGAGCACGGGCGCATCATGGGCGGGCAACCCGGCGACCAGACGGGCAACGAGGTCTCCATCTGCACGGCCTACGTCTACGAGGACGGATGGGACTGGGTTCTCACGCCTCCCGACGACGGCGAGGAGCCCGCACCCGAACCCGCAGGCGTGCGCTACCGGTGCAAGTCTGGCGACGAGTGGAACGCCGAGATGATAGGCGAGCACGACACGGGCGGCTCGAACGACACGTTCGGCGGGCAGCTCGGGGTCGACATGACATACTTGGCCGTGAAGGGCCACAGAGTGCGTGTCATGACGAAGAACAGCTTCCCCGACTGGCTTCCCTGGATTGATAAGTACAACTACACAGACGAGGAATTCGGGTGTGCTGGCGACGGGTCCGCCATCTTACTGGTGCAGGTCGAAGGTTGCACTGTCATGACGCACCGCACGAAGGAATGGGACGGCGTGGTAGACGCCGTGACCATAAAGTGAACGGCGCCTGGAAACTCGGCGCGATCGCGCTGATCGCCATCGCGGCCTCAATCGCACTTGCGACATCGGCACAACCCGCCGTGCGCGTCCAGGACGCATCGCGCCCAGATGCGTGGGGCGGGTTCGCGCGGCCGCCGATGGACAGACCCGTCCTCGAAAGCATCGGCCAGGTTTACGAGGCACGTCGGACGGGCGTGAGCGTTTTCCGTTTCGACGGAATCGAGTACACGGTCATGAACCTGCCCGAAGAGTACGTAGACTATTCAGCGATGTGGGTGAGGCTGCCTTAAGCAGCTCTCCTCATAGCGATGGCTACCTTGCCGGCATGCACGACCACGGCATAACCTGTAGAGGTTTCGTATAACGCCGCAAATGGGGAGCCAGACACATTTTGTACGAACACCCTCTCACCTGGGTGTTCGTACTGTTTTATACCCCATTCGCTTATTTTTGCGAAACCGTCTATCGTGAATCGCTGGGGGATTTCGGGCTCGACGTCGTAGTTGAGCGTGACCAGAATCTCCTCCTCGCCGACCAAGACCTGCCATACGAGCAAGTCGATCATCTTCTCGTCGGTGAGCGTGGCGGCGTACTGTAAAAAGTCGGCGAAGCCCTCGGCGTCGAGCTCGTAGTCGGCCATGCCGGCCAGGAACGCCTGGGCCTTGGTCCTCTCGTCCTGAAGCTCCACGATTCGCTCCTGCGTGCCCTCGGTGAACACGCCCATCTCGATGGCGCGCTGTATGTTCTCGAGCGCACGGTCGGCATCGGCCACCGCCTTGCGCGCCCGATCGGCGTCGCGGTGGGCGTCTGCGGACTTGACGTAGGCCTCGACGATGCGGCCGATCTCGACGGCCTGCTCCCTGTTGGACACGAACTCGCGCAGCGCCTCGGCGATGTGGCTCTCGATCCAGCTCTGCGAAATGGGCGAAACCTCTCCGCACCGCTTGCTGCAGCGGTAATACGAGTATTTGACGCCGTTCCTGCCACGGCCCGACACGCCTACGAAGTTGTGGCCGCAGCCGGCGCAGACGGCCTTGCCGGAGAGAGCGTATTCGCCCCACTCCTCGGACTTGCGCTGCTTCTTCGACACGACTCTGTTGGCCATGACCCACTCCTCCTCGCTCACGATGGCCGGCATGCCGCCGGGCACTTCGACATCGCCCCATTTGTACACGCCTCGGTAACGCACGTTCTTGATGATGTTATGCACCATGGTCTGCGAGCACGGCTTGCCCCGGTACGTCCTCACGCCCCTGGCCGCCATGGATCGCGCGATGGAATTAATCGATTCGCCCTGGACGCGCCGGCTGAAGCACTCGCGCACCACGGGCGCCTGCTCGTCGTCGACGACGTACTTCTTCGTCTCGGGGTCGACGGCGTAGCCGAATACGCGGTCGCCGTTGTAGAGGCACTTGAGCGCGTTGCCCTCCATGCCGCGCTTGGTGCGAGCCGAGATGTGCGCCGACTCGACAGCAGCCAAGCCCTCGTAGATCTTCTCGAGCAGGACGGCATCGGGACCGTCTGGCAGGTTCTCGGTGGCCGAAACCACGCGCACGCCCCTGTCCCGCAGCCGTTTCTTGTAGATCGGCGCGTCGTAGGCGTCGCGCGAGAAGCGGTCCATCATGTACACGAGAACGATGTCCGATTCGCCGGCGCGGTCCATCATCAGCTGGAACTGGGGCCGCGCATCCGTTCGGCCCGAGATCGCGTAATCGCAATACTGGGCGACGATGCGGTAGCCCTCGCGCTCGCACCAGTCGGAGCAGACGCGCAGCTGGTCCTCGATGGATGCTTCCCTCTGCTTGCTGCACGAGAAGCGTGCGTATATGACGGCTGTTTTAATCATGGGCAACTCCGAAAGGCAGAGCCGTCTACAGGAGCTCGGACTTCTTCTTGTCGAACTCTTCCTGCGTGATGACGCCCTCGTCCAGCAGTTTCTTGTACTGGAGAAGCTGGTCGGGCTTGCTCTCGTTCTTGTCTTTCATGACCAGGGCAACGATGAGGGCAATAATGAAGAAGAAAAACCCGAAGACGTAAAAACCGCCAAAGCTGTAGCCCTTGCCCTTCGCGATGCGCGCCGGTATCACCGCCAGCAAGAGCGAAAGAATCAATACGAAGACAACCGAGCCGTAACCTACGCTGTAGCCCATAACCGTCATGACGAAATCCTCCTTACTTTTCAGTTGTGAATATTCTTGCGAACTCTCGACAAACAGCCAGCAGTGCGGCTCGGCCATCGGGAGTCATATTGCGAAACATCTCGACAAGCCGAGCTTCTTCCGGCTCTAAAGAGGCCGCGGCTCCTTCTTCAAGGTCGAATAGATCCCCGATTGTGCACGAGAAGTGCCTAGCGAAGACGGCTGCTGTATCCATGTCGGGGCTGGTTACGCCGTTTTCGTAGTTCTGATAGGTGCGGTATTTGATCCCGAATAACTCGGCGGCTTGATGCTGGGTCATACCGCTCTCTTTGCGCTTGTCTTTCAGGCTCATCTCACGCCTCCTTTAGAGTTAGCGCGACAAGCATACAAGAAATTTGTACATGAATCAATATTAAACGTTGCAACATGCAAGTTACTTGTGTATGCTTACAAAAGAGACGCAAGACTAGTGCAAGGAGGATTCATTATGTCGAATAATCTTGTGTCTGAGCGGAAAAAAGCAGGGTTAACACGCAAAGAAGTAGCCAAACTAATCGGCCGATCCGAAGCCGTGATTGGCAAATGGGAGCGCGGAGTTACTTCTCCTTTGCTTGTTCCCGACGGGGTTGCTTTGGCGAAGCTGTACGGATGCTCGGTTGACTATCTTGCCGGGCTCACAGATGACCGACTGCCATCTACCGCGCTTTAACTTCGAAGCGGCAGCCAAGCGGCCTCGGGATGGCCTAAAAAGCGTCCGGTCCCCTTCTCTCGGCGTCGGCTGCGTCCCCCCCTAATGCGCAGCCGGCGTCCAGGGGAGCGACGGGGAGGCCCGCTATATGGGCAGAACAGATTTCCGTCGCTTCCCTGGATGCCGCCAAAGACGTCACGGCAACGAACAGGAGCAGAAATGAAACAACAGAACGGAGCGAGCACGCGCGCGCCGAAGGAGCCATGCGTCGACCAGGCGGCGATGCCGGAGCAGTTCGCCAGACCGCTTCGCGAGGTTTTCCTCGGCATGCGCGGCGAGGAGCTCTACCGCGAGTGGGTCGATGCGGGGAAGCCAAGGCGGGCGACAGCTTAGATGCCCCGATGGACGCAGGCCGAGGAAGACTACCTGCGGTCGCACGCCGGGAGCGGCGCTGCGGCCATAGCCGAGGCGCTGGGACGCACGGTTGCGAGCGTCAAGGTGCATGCGAGCAGAATGGGCGTCTCCCTGGTCGTGCGATACCACTGCCCCCGCTGCGGCAGGAACACCTACCGGCCGCTCACCAAGTGGACGGGATGGTGCCGCAGCTGCTCGATCGAGGAATCGGCCGGCAAGGCAGCGCTCAAGAACAGGCAGATACGACGGGAGATCGCCGAGGAGGAGGTGAGGATACGGGAAGCCGAGAGGCGAAGGCAGGCGATCTACTCGGACACCGACCGCGAGAAGAAGAAGCTGCGGAAAATTCGTGAATTACGAAACTCAAATGAAACCAGGAAAGGAAAGCGAAAGTGACCAGGAAAAGAGAAGGCGCGGCCATCCGCCAAGAAGCCCGCGCCAACGGATACCCGGCCAGGAGCCGGCAACCGCAGAGAAGTTTACCAGAGCCGCGAGATGCGGGCGAGTTCGAGTCGAGGGGGGAGCTCGTCGTGACGATCGTCGTCGGCTTCCTGTTCCTCTACGCGTTCATGTGGCTCGCGGCGGCCTACTAGACAGGAGGACGCGAATGGCACCGAGAATCGAACGGGTGAAGGTGGCCCTCATCGAGCCGCTCGTCGACGAGTACGGCAACGAGTTCCTGAGCCGCGACTACAGCCTGCAGGTCAACAAGGACTACGTGACCGAGCTGGCCGAGTCGTTCGGGCCTTCGGGCGAGCCCGACGAGCATGTGAAGCTGGTGCGCGACGGCGACGTGTTCAGGATCAAGGCGGGCAACTCGCGCGTGCGCGCCATGAAGCAGCTGGGCACCGAGGAGTGCTGGGCCGTCATCGACGACGACGACACCGTGCAGGGCGTGGTGGAGACCGCCGTGCGCACCAACGTCAAGAAGAAGTACGAGCCCGTCGAGGAATCCCGCTTCACGCAGCAGCTCGCCATGTTCGGCGACGACGAGTACGTCGGCGGGGTGTCCGGCATCGGCGCCGAGAAGGCTGCACGGCTGCGCAGGGGGCGCGCGATGGCCGGCGAGAAAGCCGAGCAGATGTCGCTCGATCGCCTGTACGTCCTTCCGGACTTCGAGGGCAGGCCGGAGATGGTCGAGCAGATCATCGACAGCAACGAGGGCAGCTGGCGGGGCGTGGCCGACCGGCTGCGCCGCGAGAAGGAGCGCGACGAGACGCGCGAGGCGTTCGCCGCCAAGGCGGTGGAGCTCAATATCGGGCTCGTCGAGGACAGGCCCAGCGACAAGAGGTGGGTCATGACATGCGACGGGCCCGACGATCTGGCCGCCGACTACATGTCCGCGAGCGTGACGCACAAGGGCCTCGTCGGGCGGATTGCAGACAACTGGTCCGGCGTCTGCCTGGACCTCTACGGCGTGCCGCTGCACGACGAGGAAGAGGACGAGGCCGAAGCCGAGCAGCGCAGGCTCCGGGAGGAATACAGCAAAGCCGCGGCGCTCGTGGACGGCGAGATCTTCGAGTGGGTCGTCGACCAGTTCGACGTGACCTACGACGCGACGGTCCCGGCGGCCTTCCAGGCCCTCCTCGAGCACTGCTACAAGCTCGCGAAGGGCGAACTCATCGTGCAGCGGGCACTCGAGATGTTCCCGCAGGCCGACTCGGAGGACGAGTGCCTGACGATGTTCGCGATAGGGTACTCGGCAGGCGTGAAGAGGTTCGCCGCCTACGCGGACCGAATCGCGTGCGAGCCCAGAGCTTACGACGGCTATTACATAAATCACTGCACCTCGGCGCTCGCATGGGCCGACCTGCACATCGATGACGGCTGGCAGCCGAGCGAGGGTGCCGCCGCGTTCCTCGGCAAGGTGCGCGAGTGGGTGTCGAAGGCGAAGGCGCTGCGCGACGATGACGAGTAAGGACATCGTCATAAAGCAGCACGACGACGGCACGTTCTACGCGCGCCCGTACCTCGGCACGAACGCCGTCACGGGCAAGCCCATCAGGCCGTACAAGCGGTTTCCCGAAGCCGTCGACGAGGGCGAGGCGCTCGAGATGGCGCGCGAGTGGCTGGCGGGCCTGTCGGGCGCCGCCGGCATGCGCACGACGATGCGCCTGGCCGAGGTGCTCGACCGCTACATCACGGCAAACGAGGCGCAGTGGGCCGACAACACCGCAAAGGCGTACCGCAACTGCCTGCACTGGATAGAGCCGGTGCTCGGGGACGTGGACGTCGACGAGGTGAAGCCCCACCTGGTCGAGGCCGCCTACAACGTGCTGCTGCTGCGCGGAGGGGCCAACGGCAAGGCGCTGTCGAGCTCGAGCGTCAGGCAGGTGCACGGCTTCCTGTGCGGCGCGTTCAAGTGGATCGTCAAGTCGGAGGTGTCCCCGTTCAACCCCATGGCGTCGGTGGCCAAGCCCAGGCTCGAGCGGGGCGAGGCCCAGGCGTTCTGCGAGGCCGACTTCGCGGCGCTGCAGCGCGCCCTGGCCGGCGCGATGGCCGACGGGTCGACCGCGCGCGCGAACGTGGCCAGGCGCACATGCGCCATGGCCGCCTACCTCTCGCTCGTCACGGGCGAGAGGTGCGGCGAGGTGTGCGCGAACACCGTGGCCGACGCGCAGCTCG
>JAFRJC010000049.1 GCA_017432445.1 Eggerthellaceae bacterium
GATAATTATTTCTTTTGCCATACGGTTCCCCCGTAAAAAAATGCGATTCAAGCCGTATAAGTATAGCGTCAGCACACAGGCCTTTATGCAATGCGCACACCCTCTGCACGGTTTCTATCGAAACGCCGTAATGCGCACTGGGAACCAGGCTAAACAGTCCTGTTTGGAGTCTATGACGAAGATGGATATACGCTAGTATGTGCTGTAAAGAATGGAAATGGCTAGAAAGGCATGCGCATGAGCGACAACATCTTGAAAAACCAGCTGGCAGAAGCCGCACAGGTTTTGGCCTCGCGCCTCGAAGGCCGCAGCCCCGAAATCGCAATCATCCTAGGATCGGGCCTCGGCCCCCTAGCCGAGCAAGTTGAAGATGCGGTCTACGTTCCCTTCGGAGAGATCCCTCACATGAAGTGCTCGACAGCCACTTACCATGTGGGGCGATTCGTCTGCGGCATGCTAGCCGGCAAATGCGTGCTCGTCATGCAAGGACGTCTGCACGGATACGAAGGGAATTCCGCCCAGGAGGTAGCGTTTCCGGTGTGGCTCATGCACCTTGTCGGGGTGCGCACGCTCGTGACGACGAACGCGGCAGGTGCCATCAACGAAACCTACCGCGTCGGTGATTTCTGCATCATGTCTGACCACATCAACTTCACGGGACGCAACCCCATCGTGGGCACCGAGCCTAACGAGATCGCTTTCCGCTTCTTCTCTATGAAGGACGCTTACGACCCCGAGTTGCGCGCCCTTGCGCGCTCCATAGCTGAGCGCGAGGGAATCCCCGTACAAGAAGGCGTGTACCTGGGGCTTCTGGGCCCGAGCTTCGAAACACCTGCTGAGATCCTTGCATTTAGGGCATGGGGAGCCGACACAGTCGCCATGAGCGTCGTCGAAGAGGTCATCGCCGCGCGCCACGTCGGCATGCGCGTGCTCGGCATGTCGCTCTGCTCGAACATGGCCTGCGGCATCGAGGGCGCCTCCCCTTCCGATGAAGAGGTTTTCGAAGTTGCCCAACGCCGTCAACCCGATTTCTGCAAGCTCGTCACCGAAATCGTACGCGAGATGTAGCGCAGCAGCCCGCCGGCAAAAAAGCATTGGCGCTGAAACCAGCCTTTTCCAGCGCCTGCTTCTTCGATTAGCCATCACATGACCGCGCTACTTGGAGCTCCAAGCGACAGCAGATTCAGCTTGTCGAACGGTGTGGGCAGGGTGAACCGTCTAAAAACGCAATCCCAAATCGCACCCGTAGTATTTGTGCTTAAAAGCGCTTTCGATACCGCATCTGGTAGACTACGGTTCCATGAGATTGAAGCCGGGTAAATACTAGCTAAACCCGAAGCCTTTTGACGGGCTGCGGTGCCCTATGCCCGCAAGCCCGCACCACCACTTTGCACGTTCCCTTTCAAACCTTGCAACAAGGAGGCCATCATGGCAGATACCAGCATGCGGGAAAAGCTCGAGAAGATCATCTCGGCATACGAGGAGCTCCAGGAAAAGATGGGCGACCCTGCCGTACTCGCAGACCAGAAGGAATATAACCGCCTCGCGAAGGAGTACGCCAACCAAGGCGCTCTCGTGAAGCAGGCACGGCTGTACGTCCAGGCCGAAGATGATATGGCGGCAGCCAAGGAGATGCTTTCTGATGCCGACATGAGGGAATTCGCCCAGGAGGAGATCGCACGCATCGAGGCGGAGCTTCCCGCCATCGAGGAGGAGATCAAGTTCATGCTGATTCCCGCCGATCCCGCTGACGAGAAGGACATCATCGTCGAGATCCGCGGCGGCGCGGGCGGCGATGAAGCAAAAATCTTCGCAGGCGACCTTTACAAGATGTACGAGCGCTTCGCCAGCGAAAAGAAGTGGAAGATCGAGCTTTTGGACGTCATGCCTTCGGAAGCGGGCGGCTACAGCGAGATCTCGTTCAAAGTGAAGGGCGACAAGGTCTACTCCTTCATGAAGTTTGAGTCTGGCGTACACCGCGTCCAGCGCGTTCCCAAAACCGAATCGCAGGGCCGCATCCACACCTCCACCGCCACCGTGGCCGTGCTGCCCGAAGCTGACGAGGTCGAAGTCGAGATCAAGAACGAGGATCTTCGCATTGACGTGTACCGCGCCGGCGGTCCCGGCGGCCAATGCGTCAACACGACCGACTCTGCAGTGCGCATCACGCACCTGCCCACTGGACTCGTCGTGCAGTCGCAGGATCAGAAATCCCAGCTCCAGAACAAGATCGCAGCCATGGCCGTCCTGCGTGCCCGTCTGTACGAGAAGATGCTCGCCGAGCAACGCGAAGCCGAAGGCGCCGAGCGCCGAGCGCAGGTGGGAACCGGTGACCGTTCCGAGAAGATCCGCACCTACAACGGCCCGCAAGACCGCGTGACCGACCACCGCATCGGCTACAACGGCACGTACAACGGCGTACTGCTGGGCAGCGGCGGCGCAGGCCTCGCCGAGCTGATCACGGCCCTGCAGGCAGCCGAGCGCGCAAAGAAGCTCGAGCAAGCGGTGTAACTGCGCCTGTAACCATCGGTATGGAAGAAGATATCTGGACAGTCCGCCGGATTCTCGCATGGATCGAGGATTACCTCGCCAAGCACGGCATCGAGAACGCGCGGCTCTCCGCCCAGTGGCTCGTCGCCGAAGCCCTGGGCATAAGCCGTATGCAGCTGTTCATGGACATGGAGCGTCCCCTGACCGCTGACGAACGCGCGGTGCTGCGCGATTTCACGCGCAGGCGCGGGACGGGCGAGCCGCTTCAGTACATCACAGGCACGGTGGATTTTCGCCATGTCACGCTCAAGGTGAAACCGGGCGTGCTCATCCCCCGCCCCGAAACCGAAGTGCTCGTCAGCGAGGCGCTCGCGCTCCTGCCCGCGCCAGCAAAACCTCAAGACGCACTCGATGAGGCTCTGGTCCGGCAGTACCTTCAGCTGAAAGCCGGCGCAGGTGAGCTGACGGAAGAAGACGCGCCCGAATACCTTGATGCTCCCGATGCTCTCGAAGGCCTGCTCGTCGCAGACCTCTGCACAGGTTCTGGCTGCATCGCCTGCTCCATCGCCTTCGAGCATCCGAAAACACGTGTCGTGGCAACCGACCTCTCCCCCGAAGCCGTCGCTCTCGCCAGCGAAAACGCCCAGCTCTTGGGCCTCTCGGATCGCGTCGACATACTCGAGTGCGACCTTGCGTCGGGTATCGAGGAGAGCTTACTCGGCACCTTCGACCTCATCGTTTCGAACCCACCTTACGTCCCGACGATCGTACTGGACGAAATTCCAGATGAGGTATCGGATTTCGAGCCATCGCTGGCGCTCGACGGAGGTCCTGACGGCCTCGACATCTTCCGTCGCCTTTTGCCCTGGTGCTTCGAGGCGCTGAAACACGGAGGCTCCATCGCCGTCGAGCTACACGAAACCTGTCTCGACCAAGCCGCAGAAGAGGCTCGTCAGGCCGGTTTCGTCGACATCCAAATAAAGGAAGACCTGACCCAGCGCCCGAGAATCCTCATCGCCCGTAAAGCGTAGCCGGTTTCTTTTTCCAAATCAGAGGGCGAGATATGCCTGCACGTCTCTGAAGCTGCTCGTCGGCGAAGGTAGAGCGGGAGCGAGGACTGTTTGCGCCCGCGAAGCGGGCGCGTTCCGCAGCTGCTCTGCCGGAGTCGTCGAGCGATTAGCTTCAGCGTCATGCAGGCATATCTCGCCCTCTGATTAATGGCAGATAAGCTCGCTTGACTAGTTCCCGTTCTTGCGCCCGACTTCGCTCAAGGGAACGCACACGCGCACCTTGTCGTCGTAAAGCGAATTCACCTCTACATCGACGCCGTAGATGCGGCTGATGAGCTCCTCGGTGATGGTTTCCTTGGGAGTGCCGTAGGCCAGCACTTCGCCCTCATGTATTACCAGGGTCTTGTCGGCGTAGAGGAACGCCTGGTCGGGCTGATGCGTAGACTGGATGATCGTGAGACCCTCTTCGGAGAGCTGCCTCACGCACGTGAGCACGCGCACGGTATTGCCGTAGTCGAGCGCCGAGGTGGGCTCGTCCATGATCAATGTGCTTGCGTTTTGCGCAAGCGCGCGGGCTATCAGGACGAGCTGCTGCTCGCCACCGGAAATCTGCGTATAGGGACGCTCTGCAAGATGCGCGATACCGATCCGGTCGAGCGCTTCGTAAGCGCGGTCGACGTGTGCCTGCTTCGGGGTGAACAGCATGCCCGAGCTCGCGCCAGCGCTCATGAGAACGACGTCGAGCACCGCGTAATCGTAGACGGGCTTATGAGACTGCGGGATGTAGGCCATTTCCTTGGCGCGCTCGCGGATGGAAAGCTTGCGGATGTCCTTGCCGTTCACGATGATGGTGCCCTGGTAGTTCTTGTTCAAACCCAGGATGCACCTACACCGGGTCGACTTTCCTGTGCCGTTCGGCCCGAGCACGTTGACAAGCGTGCCGTCAGCCACGTCAACGCTAATATCCTTGAGAACGCGATGCGAACCGTAGGAGAAGTCAAGCTTTTCGATGCTTACGCTCATTTGCGCTTCCTCCCCTCACGTGTGATGAGGTACAGGAAGAACGGGGCACCGATGAAGGCTGTGAGGATGCCTATTGGGATCTCGGCAGTGGTCGCTAATCGCGACACGTCGTCGACCAACAGGAGGAACGAGGCGCCCATGAGCATGCTCGCAGGCATGAGCTTTCGATAGTCGCTGCCGATGAGCATGCGCGACAGATGCGGGATGACCAGGCCAACCCAGCCGATCATGCCCGTGACGGCTACGCTTGCAGCCGTGACCAGCGTGGCAGCCAAGATGATGACCATGCGCAGCAGCTTGGTGTTCACGCCCATCGTCGAGGCCTCGTCGTCGCCCATCGTCAAGATGTTGATCTTCCAACGCAGGACGAAGAGCACGACCAGGCCGATGAACATGGGTGGGAAGGCCATGTACACGTCAGATGGCTTCGCGCTGGTCAGGCTGCCCATGAGCCAGTACGTGATGGCCGGCAGCTGGTCGGCCGGATCGGCGATGAGCTTGGTAAACGAGACACCCGCCGAAAAGAGCGAGCTCACCATAACACCCGCGAGCACGACGGTAAGCACCTGGTTGCCTCGTGCCGCCTGCGCCACCGCTATGACGAGCAGCACCGTGATTATGGCGAAGACGAACGCCATGGCCGAAATCCCGAAGCTGGCAAATCCCAACAGGATGGCAACTGCCGCACCGAACGCCGCACCCTGGGATGCGCCCAGGATGTCGGGCGATACGAGCGGATTCTGGAACGTGCCCTGGTATGCTGCACCTGCCGATGACAGGCAGCACCCCACAAGCATGGCCATCACCACGCGCGGCAGGCGCACATTGAAGAAGATCGTCTCCTCCTGGTCGGTCCAGAACGCATCGACGGGAATGATGCGGTCGACCAGCATGGCCACGACCTTGTCGGGGCTTATGGGATAGCGGCCAACCAAAAACGAGAGAACGGCCAAGACGACGACCAGGATGCCCAACCCCAGCAAGATGAGGTTAGCAGTCCTCTTCCGCCGCACAGGGGCGTTATTGCCCGAAACCTTGGCCATTTCCCTCTTCCATTCAATGCGTATTTGGGGTCATGCCCCAAATACGCATTGCCCACATGCTTTTCCGAGCAATTATGGCTCGATGCAATACGCGCCTTTGAGGCAATCCCCAAAGGCGCGTATTTCCATGAAACTACGCGTTCGGCTCAGCATTCTTGAGCAGCTCGGCGCACTCGTCGTCGCTCAGCTCGTAGTTGTACAGCGTCTTGTAGTAATCCTTGACGACATCGGAGATGTTATCGTCGAACTGATCCGGGTAGCACAGACGTGCGAACCACTGCATGCCCAAAATCTGGTTCACGCTCGGGGGATTGTGCACCCAGTTGTAAGGTTCGCCTGGCACTTTGTAATAATTCCCGTTCTTCACGGCTGTCAGCGTCGACCATGACGGATCATCGGCAACGGTATCGTAGATGCTGTCGGGAGCAAAGATGATCATCTCGGGATCCCACATCGCAATCTGCTCGAAGCTAACCTCAGCACCCAAGCCGCTGCCGGTGGCGTTCTCGACTTCGACAACGTTGTTAGCCGCCATCTCGACGACCTGACCCTGGAACGAGCCCTTCGGAATGGCATTGAGGCCGGCGTCGCCGAGCAGGTAGGCCACCTTCACGAATTTGTCAGGATCCACTTTCTTGAGCCCATCGACGGTGGCGTTGTACGCGTTCTTGCAGTACTCGCTCAGCTCAGCTGCGCGCTCCTGCTGGCCCAACAGCTCGCCGAGCATCGTGTAGGCCTCGTCATAGGAACCGAGCGTCGCCTCAACATGAACGCAGGGGATGCCCGTAGCAGCCTGAATCTCGTCCAGATCCTCGACGATGCTCTTCTTGGCTTCGCCGATGTCCAGAATCAGCTGCGGATCGGCGGCCGCCACGGCCTCTTTGTTGAAATCGCCCTTGCCACCATAAATCTGACCGTAGACCGGCAGCGAGGCATACTGCTCGCCGACGTACTTGGTCTCGGCTGCGGACAGCTCGTTGGACAGGCCGACCATCTTGTCGGGAGCAAACGTGAGCATGCACATCTGGGAGATCGGGCCGGTTACGGCAACGCGCTCGATATTGGCCGGAACCTCAACCGTTCGACCGCTTGAATCGGTGAAGCTCACCATACCCGCATCGGCCGCAGCACTCTCCGACGCACCGCTTTCTGCCGCCTCGCTCGACGCTGCTTCGCTCGAAGCTGCCTCGCTCGAAGCCGCTTCGCTTGCAGAAGCGCTCTCAGACCCGCTTGCCGCCGAAGAGGCCTGCGACGACCCTCCGCAAGCAGCGAGGCCGAGCGCCACCGCGCACATCATCGCGACGACGACCGCAGCCCACAACCGGGCAAGCCTGCGGGATTTCATGCTCTTCTTCATCTGAACCATCCCTCCCTTGTACTTACAACGGACTAAATCGCATTTGGAATATTGCGATTTGCATATAATGCATTGTATAGTACTTGATGGTGAATAGGTACGAAAAGATATATTTTGTTTCAAATATATCTCCGCATTAGAAGAAGTGTTGCATTTCTCAACAGCGTGTTCGGTTTCATCCCAAAGAATGGATGCATAGAAGACGGGGCGGCCGAAGCCACCCCGTCATTTCTGATCTCATGTGCGCGTTTTAGCCGATGAGGGCAATCACTTTGTCCTTCGGCAGGCTGCCGACCGCACTGGCAACCAACTCGCCGCCCTTGAACACGGCGAACGTCGGAACGCTCATGATCTTATAGCGCTGCGCCACGTCCATATCCTCGTCGATATCGATCTTGAACACGTCGATCTCTCCGGCCTTCTCACTTGCAATCTCATCGATGACGGGAGCCATCGCCTTGCACGGGCCGCACCAGGTGGC
>JAFRJC010000050.1 GCA_017432445.1 Eggerthellaceae bacterium
CGCTATACCCAGCACCGTGAATGGTGGCGCTGGGTGGTACTAATTCCGGTACGAATCATCCCGAAAGGAGCGCTTTCTTTTGAAGCAAAGTGGTGCGCCGATTTCTCGGACACGCCACTTCTGACCTGCGGTTATGATGCTTTCTGTGGAAGCGCGTGGCATAGTGATTTGTGCGAAATTTTATTCCCACTCAATGGTTCCCACTTTTCCAAACGGTGCTCTCTTGTCCGATGCATGCGGCCTCGTGCGGCCACGTCCAGATTTACTCCCCGAAATGTCGGTTTTCGCTGGTAGCCAGTTGGTAGCCAGAAAGTGGCTACCACCCTGGTAGCCATCGATGGGGAGTAAACGCCGTGTGTTTGGGGAGTAAACGCTCTGACCTGCGGAAACGGGTGGTAGCCAGTCCCCGTTTTCGAGCAAGTGGCTACCACCCCCGAAAGTGGCCTTCCTAGAGCCTTTTTGCGCTTATATGGGGAGTAATGGAAAGGAGTAAAACTCATGGCCATTGACCTGCAGAAACAACTTTCGTAATACCCGAAAAGGCAGCCAACCGGCTACCACAGTCTACGAGCTTCGACTATATTCGATACTTCTCAGCCAGTCTTTCAACCGTTTCGATCAATCCGCGGCCAAGCGGACGCTCTGACAGAGTGCGCAGATAGCCCATGTCATAGTCATCGCCCTGCATGGCGATGACACCCATCGCCCCGTTGAGCATGAACGCCAGATCGAGAGCGTCTTCAATGGAGAGGTCGTCCTTGTCCACGCCTATGAGCGAAAGCCACAGACTCTCGAATGCGTCGTAGAAAAGGCGCCGTAGCCCGGGCGAATCGCTCGTTAGGAACAGCCTGATTCGCCGCCACCTGTGTCCGACGGCTACGTAAGCGAGCGCCTCCTGAAGGGGCGTGCCGCCAGGTTTGGCGCTGTCGCGTATCGCCTCGGGAATCTCGTGGAGCTTCTCGGCATCGAGCGCGTCGCGCGCAAGGTCCTCCATGCTCGAGTAGTGGTAGTAGAACGTGTTGGGGTTGACGCCAGCCTGCGACGCAAGCGTCTTCACGATGATATGCCCAAACCCCTCCCGTTCGAGAAGCTCCCAGAACGCTTCGCGCATCCGCCCCCTCGCGGTGGGCTCATCGCCCCGATATGCCGGTCTTGCCATGGCGGCCCCCTCCCTCGAAATTAGTGAAAAACGCAAATCTCGCCATTTAATTAGTGAGTATACCTAATTACCATGGAACTATAAGGGAAACAGGATATCGTGAAGGCGGTTGTGATGGTTGAGAAGAAGTCTGCTCTCGACTGGTGGTGCGGAAAGCCTTGGCTGTACGCGACGTATGCGCTCGGTGTTGTGATGCTTGTTGTGCTGGTGATCAACTGGGGTTCGTGGAATGTACCGCAGAGGCTGATGGGGCTCTTGTGCGTGCTGTTGCCGCTGCACGTGTTCGAGGAGCTCGAGTGGCCCAACGGCTTCCAGTTCATGATGAACAAGGTCATTCAGAAATCGGACAACCCGCTTGCGTATCCCGAGAACCGCCTGACCGACATGATCACGAACTTCGGCGCGGAGATCCTGTTCATTGCGATGCTGTGGCTCATGCCCGTTGCGGGCAACATGCCCGTGGTGTTCATGGCGTTCTTCGGCATCGGAGAGACGATTGCCCATACGGTGTTCACCGTTGCGTCGCTTCGTCATTATCGTGCGGCGGGCATGAGGGTGCCCTATACGCCGGGATTAGTGACCGCGTATTGCACGCTTTTGCCCGTTGGCATCGCAAGCCTGCACTGGCTTGTCACTTCCGGCACGTTCGTGCTCGGCGACCTTTGGGGCATCCTGATCGTGGCGCTCTTCATCGGATTGATGATCCGCCTGCCGTTCATCATCTCGTACAGGATCAAGAGCATGCGCTTCGCTTACGACGACATGGGATATTTCGCCAAGTTCGAACGGTAAAAGCCCTCTTCCCTTATTCCCACTCAACTGTCACAAGGCAAGTTTCGTCAACCAGCGGGTACTCCTGATGCGACTGCCTGGCAAACGATGTCGATCGGCCGCTTCTCCGCCATCTCTCTCAGGGCATCCAACGACGCTCGGCCCATGCGGCTGGCGGCAAGCCCAGCCACGACAAGGGGCGATTCGGCGGCACCATCGCTTCCGAGTACGGCAACCAGCCCGCCGAATATGAACTCGACCTGGGTCCAATCGTCAACCGAGAGGAGGCTTTCGTCTATGCCGAGCACGCCAAACCAGGTATCGCGGAGCAGCTCGCCCACCAGGTCCCTGAGGAAGGGCGACTCGCTTCGCGCGCAGAGCATGACGCGCCTAGCGTGCTCGACCGTGGCGCCGTCGGGCTGTGCGGGCTGCGCAGTTCCGTCCCAG
>JAFRJC010000051.1 GCA_017432445.1 Eggerthellaceae bacterium
ACTCAGACTATTGCAACAAGTTGCTTGCTGGCGGAAAGCTGCATGCGACACGCGGCAACAAAGAGGAGACGGACCATCCGCCGATTTACCCGACAGCTAAAGCAACGCCCGACGATCTTCCTGCTGCCGAATACAAGCTCTATAACCTTGTTGCGCGTCGATTCCTTGCAACGCCTTCCGATGCCGCAACCGTTGAAGGCACAAAAGTGACTCTCGAAGTGCCTGGAGAGTCGACTGGCCCGCGTGAGCAGTTCGTTGCGCGTGGCGACGTGACCGTCAAAGCCGGGTTCAGAGCAATTTATCCGTACGGGCTTAAGAAAGATGAGCAACTGCCTGCTCTCGAAGAAGGTGCGTTGATAACCTTCAATGGCGCCAAGTGCACCAAGAAGCAAACGGAGCCTCCTGCGCGTTACAGCCAGGGAAAGCTCATTCAGGAAATGGAGAAGCTCGGGCTTGGTACGAAATCGACACGCCATTCGATCATCGAACGGCTTTACACGGTCAAGTACATCCAAAACGACCCGATTGAGCCTTCGCAGCTCGGCATGGCCGTCATCGACGCGCTCGATCAATATGCTCCTCACATCACTCATCCGGAAATGACTTCCGAGCTGGAAGATGGGATGAGCGAAATCGCAGCAGGTACGCGTACGAAAAATGACGTTGTCATGAACTCGCGCAACCTGCTCGCAAAAGAGCTCGAAGCATTGCTGCCGATGAAGGAAGAGGTGGCGACTGCTCTAGCAGATGCCGTCGCTGCTGACGCATACGTGGGAACCTGCCCGAAATGCGGAAAAGACTTGCAGATTCGCGCGTCCCAAAAGACGCACGGCATGTTCATCGGCTGTTCGGGTTGGCCCGAGTGCGATGTGACATATCCATTGCCAAAAGGGAAGATCGAGGCGCAGGAAACGAAATGCCCAACCTGCGGTATGCCGCAGGTCAAGGTAAGCGCATTCCGTGCGACACCACGTGTAGTCTGCATTGACCCGAACTGCTCGACGAACAGCGAACCGGATGTCGTGGTCGGCATCTGCCCGACATGCACCGATCGTGGAGTCATGGATGCGAAACTCATTGCGCAAAGAAACCCACGCACCCTCAAACGTTTTATTCGATGCGAACATTACGACATTTGCGAGACGAGTTACCCGCTCCCGCAATACGGCGAACTGACCCCAACTGAAGACGTGTGCGAGGCGTGCGGCGCGCCGATGGTGATCATCAAGACAGCTCGTGGGCCTTGGAAGCTGTGTCCAAATTTCGATTGTCCCTCAAAGGAAGAAGAGAAAGCAGCAAAGCAAAAACCACGCCGTAAGGGCAAATCGACAAGGAAGAAGAAGCAGTAGGCCGATTGCTGAACAAACGCCCCAGTTTGTATTGCATTGAGATTGGATAGCCGTCCATGAAAACGATAACGAGAGAAATCGTCGAGCAAACAGTTCGCAATGCTTTGCCGGGTCTTGCTTTCGATGTTCCGGGTGATGTTCTTGCAGGGCTAGAAAGAGCCCTCGAGATTGAAGAGGACCCCCGTGCTTCAGAAGCACTGCGCCTCCTCGTAGAAAACGCACGCATTGCCAGCGAAGACCGCGTAGCTATTTGCCAAGACACCGGGTCGGTATGGATTTGCCTCGAAGCTGGACCAGATGTTGCTGTAGCGGGCGATGCGTTGTCGGGCGTGAACGACGCGGTTGCTGCCGTCTACACAGATTGCCGTCTTCGCAAGTCGCTCGTGCGCGATGCTTTGTTTGATCGAGCGAACACGGGGGACAACACGCCCGCATTCTGTGAAGTTTCACTTGTAGATAAACCAGGCGCACGCCTTCACATCATGTGCAAGGGCGGCGGTTCTGACAATGCGAGCCGTGTGGTCATGTTGACGCCTTCCGCAGGAAGGGAGGGCGTCGTTGAAGCGGTGCTTGCTTGTGTACGTGAAAAAGCCGCCAACGCATGTCCGCCGCTTGTTATCGGAGTTGGCATTGGTGCTACTTTCGATACTGTAGGTCATCTTGCAAAACGGGCTCTCATGCGGCCGCTTGATGTTCCGGCTGATGATGATCGGATTGCCGATTTCGAGCAAGAACTGCTCGATGCTGTCAATGCGACAGGTATTGGAGCTGCTGCTTTAGGTGGTAGGACGACCGCGCTTGCCGTTCATGTTGAAACAGCACCGTGCCATATAGCTGCATTGCCCCTCGCTATCAACATGGGTTGTTCGGCTACGAGGAGGGGTACCTATGAGCTCTAAAGACATCGTGGCCAACGAGGGTAAGATTGCTTTTGATTCGTTCAAAAAATTGAAATTGCCACTCGATCGCGATCAGATAAGAACGCTAAAAGTTGGCGATTACTGCCTGCTTACAGGTGCAATGTACACGTTGCGTGATGCAGGACATATGAGATTGCTCGAAGAGCTCGATGCGCAAGGTTACGATACGCTGCCATATTCTCTCGATGGCCAAACAATCTTTTACGCTGGTCCGACGCCGTCTTCCGCAGGGCGGCCTTTCGGCGCGATCGGTCCCACCACAGCGTCGCGCATGGACTTTGCAGCACCGCGTTTACACGACGCAGGCATAGCAGCAACTGTGGGAAAGGGAACGCGTTCGCAGGCTGTCAAGGACGCGTGCGTCCGCAATGGCGCCGTCTATTTCGTGACAGTTGGTGGAGCAGCTGCTTATCTTGCGAAGTGCATCACGTCTGAAGAAGTGCTGGCGTATGATGATTTAGGCACCGAGGCGCTCAGGCGCATCGAGGTGGTCGATTTTCCCGTGTTCGTTGGGATTGATGTTCAAGGTTCCGACATCTATGAAACGAGACAGCGATGACCGCTAACAGAGGCGTGTTCATAACATTCGAAGGCGGCGACGGAGCTGGCAAGTCGACGCATCTCCAGTTCGTTGCAGATGCGTTGAGGATGCATGGCGAAGAAGTTGTCTGCTTGCGTGAGCCCGGTGGCACCATCATCGGTGAGCAGTTGCGGGCGACAGTTCTCGACCCTGGCAACTATGTCATGTCGAGCGAATGCGAGCTGTTGATTTACGAAGCAGCGCGCGCTCAATTGGTCAATCAAGTCATTGAGCCAGCGCTCGATCGAGGCGCGACGGTGCTGTGCGATCGATTCACCGATTCGACGATTGCCTACCAGGCATATGGGCGAGGCCTCGACATCGAATTCGTGAAGCAGGCGAGCGCCTTTGCCTGCAGAGGGCTTGAGCCTGACCGCACGATACTCATGCTCACGGGTGGCGATGCCGAATTCGGTCTCGACCGTGCCACGCGCCATAAGCATGCTGACCGGCTGGAAATGGCAGGTACCGATTTCCACGAGCGCGTCAACGCGGCTTACATCGAACTTGCGCAACAGAATCCTGAGCGTATCAGGGTAGTTGTATCCGACGATACGAAAGCGGCAACAGCGCGAAAGGTATTCGGAGAATTGTCCGACTTGTTCGAGTGGATGGCCGATGAGAAGGTTTGCGGAGACGCTTTGTTCGAGCTGCTTGTCATGAAGAGAGAGACGATGGGACGCGGTTAAACCATGGCCGATGTGTTCTCACAGATTTTCGGACAACCGAGAGTGCGCGAGTTCTTGCGCGCTTCGGTTGCATCTGACCGCGTCACGCACGCGTATTTGTTCACGGGCCCAGCTGGATCAAACAAAACGCAAGCTGCCTACGCTCTCGCTTCCGCGCTTATATGCAAGGACAATGGATGCGGTGCATGCGATGAATGCTCGAAGATTGCACGTCGGAAACATCCCGACGTCCGATACTACGCGCCTGAAGGCGCTGGGGGTTATCTCGTCGAGCAAATCAGGGAAATCGTTTCAGACACATCTCTTGCGCCAATCCAAGCAACCCGAAAGGTTTACATCCTCGATCGCGTCGACCTTCTCGGCACGTCTGCGGCAAATGCGTTCCTCAAGACACTCGAAGAACCGCCTGACAATGTCGTGATCATTCTGCTCGGGCGGACGCGCGAGAGCGTCTTGCCGACCATCGTGTCTCGCTGTTCTGTAGTGCCGTTCAGACATATCCCTGCAACGGAAGCAGCCGATATCCTCGCGCAACGCACGGGAGCGTCTTTCGAGCAAGCGCGTATCGCCATCGAGGCATGCGGTGGCTCCATCACACGTGGAATCGAGTTCATGAAATCAAATGAGCGTCTTTCGTTCAGGCGCCAAGTCCTCGATACACTTGCGCGTCTTGACACGAGCGACTCCTGGGATCTTGTTTCAGCGGCGAGCGATCTGGTCGTTGCGGCGAAGGCTCCTTTGGACAGCGTGCGCGCCGCTCATGAAGCAGAATTGGCCGAGAATGCCGATTTTCTCGCCAAATCAGCAATACGCCAGATCGAAGCGCGCAACAAGCGTGAGCTCACAGCGCGGAGTCTCGAGTCGTTCCGGCAGATAACTGCTATAACGGCTTCGTATCTGAGGGATGTACTCGCGGTGTGTGCGCAAGCTCCCGAGCTCGTCATAAATGTCGATATTCGAGACGTAATCGAAGCAACTGCGGCGAGGACCGATGAAGCGCATGTCGCTCGCGCCCTTGAGGCGGTTAACGCATGCGACATGTCAATTTCATATAATGTATCACCTGAAACGTGCTTAGACGCGTTGTTGTTCGAGATTGGAGAGGCTCTGTATGGTACGCATAGCCCCCGTTAGGCTATCTTTCAACCCAAGAACACTCTGGTTCGATGCCGGGGATCTTGATTTGCATATAAACGACCGAGTTGTCGTGATGACGGCTCGAGGCGATGAGTTCGGCACGGTTGCGACTTCGCTCTTCGACATGGAACCGGGCGACGAGGAAAAGCTGAAATCGCCTCTGAAGCCCGTCAAGCGGTTGGCAACTGATGATGACTGCGCGCGCAACGAAGAGCTCCTCGATTTGGGAGTTCAGGCATTGCCGATCTTCAAGCAAATTGCTGCCGAGACTATTCCTGACATGCATCCTATTGCCGTCGAGTATTTGTTCGGCGGTGACAAGGCAGTGTTTTATTTTGAGGCCGAAGAGCGCGTCGATTTCCGCGATCTCGTTAAGAAGCTTGCGTCTGAGCTTCATGTGCGTGTTGATATGAAGCAAATCGGCGTACGTGATGAGGCGAGGCTTGTCGGCGGAATAGGCCATTGCGGTCAAGAGCTGTGCTGCAGGCGCTTGGGTGGAGGTTTTGACCCCGTCTCTATTCGCATGGCGAAAGAGCAGGATCTCTCATTGAACCCTCAGAAGATTTCTGGTCTCTGCGGTCGGTTGATGTGCTGTCTTCGTTATGAGTACGAAGCATACAAGGACTTCCATGGACGTGCCCCAAAGAAGAACGCACGAATCCAAACGCCTGACGGTGAAGGAAAAGTCGTTGATATGAACGTCCCGCGTGAAATCATCACGATTCGCGTTGAGGATGAAAAGCCCGTAAAAGTTCCCCTTGCAGATTTCGACGAGCCAGAAGAAGGCGCCCGTCCTAATGAAGTCGGGGAAGACGCATGGGCCCGAGCGCACGAACCGGCAGTTCTGGGTGTTGAAAGCGCGTTGAATCTGTTCACGAATGAGCTGTCAGGCGACGACAAGCTTGCCGAGCCCGGAAGCGTGAAGAGGATTCGGGACGATCAAGAAACGCAGAAGCCGTCAAAATCGCGTAGACGCTCAGCTTCTAAGAAGAAATCCGAAGTCGAAGAGGAAACAACCAAAGCGACTCCGAGGAAACCTCGGAGGCGTCGATCAACGACAGTTTCCTCTGATGGTACAAGCCAGGTTACCGAGACAGCGCAAAATGAGCCGAAACACGAGGAAAACGAGCGTCGTTCTACGCGTTCATCGCGGAGAAGGGGCCGAGGCAAATCAGCTACGAAGCAACAAGGCCAGCAAACGCAACGGGCACGTCAGGAACTGGATGGGAAAGACTCCGGACCGAAGAAGCAGCAACAGGGCAAGGGGTCGAAAGTTGGAAGGAACTCGTCAGCATTAAGGGCGAACCGTCCAGATGCGGCTGATGCTCAAAGCGCGCAGCAGCCGAAAGACCGCCCGAACCATCGCAGGCGTCGGCGTTCACACAAGAGCTCGAACGAATCACCAGCGGAATAACTGCCAATAACGAGTCGATTTGAATCGAGGTAGGGTTTTGAATATCGATTACGCGATTATGACCGATCTGTATCAGATCACCATGGCGCAAGGGTATTTCGACCACGGCATGGGGGACACCCAAGCATGTTTCCATCTGTATTTCCGAAACTATCCGTTCAAGGGTGGGTATGCGGTTGCATGCGGAATGGATCAACTTGCCGAGCTCGTTGAGACATATAGCTTTTCTGATGAGGACATCACGTACCTCTCGACGCTCGATGCTCCAGGCGGCGGTAAGCTGTTTCACGACAAGTTCCTGAACTACCTTTCCGCTTTCAAGCTTTCTGTTGACATCGACGCCGTTACTGAAGGAACTATCGTATTCCCGAACGAACCGCTCGTTCGCGTTATCGGGCCTATCTTGGAATGCCAGCTCATCGAGACTCCGCTGCTCAATTGCGTAAACTTCGAAACGCTCATCGCCTCAAAGGCGGCGCGTGTTTGTCAGTCTGCTGGCGCTCCTGTTGCCGAGTTCGGCTTGCGTCGTGCGCAAGGTGCTGCAGGCGGAACTTGGGCAAGTCGAGCAGCTGTGGTCGGAGGCTGCGCTTCGACCTCGAACGTTCTTGCTGGTCGTATGTTCAACATACCCGTTTCAGGAACGCATGCGCATTCCTGGGTCATGTCGTTCCCCGATGAGCTCACCGCGTTTCGTGCGTATGCGGAATCGTTCCCGAAGAATTGCGTGTTGCTCGTCGACACATACGATGTCGAGCAGGGTGTTAAGAATGCAATCACGGTCGGCCTCGAGATGAAGGCGCGTGGCGAGCGTCTATCCGGCATTCGAATCGATTCAGGCGACCTTACATGGCTCGCGAAGATGGCGCGGAGGATGCTCGATGAAGCTGGTCTAACTGATTGCGGTATCGTGCTTTCGAACGATCTTGATGAATACACGATACGTTCGATTCGCCAAGAGGGCGTCGAGGCCATGTCGTGGGGCGTTGGCACCAAGCTTGCATGCGCGTATGACCAGCCGACGCTTGGTGGAGTCTACAAGCTTTCCTGCACGCGTCCTCATGGCGAGGGTGAGTGGATCGACCATATCAAGATCAGCGAATCGATCCAGAAACTCACGACTCCTGGCGTCCTTGATATCCGTCGCTATTATGACGATACGGGCCGCATTGCGGGCGACATGGTGTTCGATACGAACAAGCCTGTCAACAAGTCTGAAGTCATCGTTGATCCTTACGACTCCCTTCGTCGCAAAAAGCTTCAAGGCAAGCGCTACGAGACGCTGCTCGTACCATTGGCACGAAACGGAAAATGTGTCCTCGAGCCCGAAAACCGTAATGCGATGAAAGCGCAGGCACGCACCAAGGCTGGACTGGAAACATTGGACGAGACGCAGAAGCGCTTGTTGAACCCGCATACGTATCCTGTTGGTCTTGAACGTGATTTGTTCAATCGTCGTAGCGAACTAGTGTCTACATTAAGGGGCATTGAATAATCGGGCTACTTTCGGTTTCCTAGGGGTATGATTGTCGAAAGCAATCACGAGGGGGTTTCCGTGATAAGGATAGTGACCGATTCTACGGCTTCGATACCCGAATACGTTGCCGTTCAGCACGATATCGCTGTCGTCTCGCTGCATCTGCAGTGGAAGTGCATGGAGTACGAGGATTCGTCCATGGACGTTGATTCGTTCTATGAAGATATTTACGAGATGATTACTGACATCCCGACATCGAGCCAACCGTCACTGGCTTCCATTGAGCGCATTTTCGAGGAGGCTGCAGAAGAGGGTGATGATGTCATCGGTGTTTTCATGAGCTCGAGCATGTCCGGCACGATGAATTGCGCACTCAACGCTGCGCGAAGCGTTGCGTCGAGATACAAGAAGTTCAATTTCAGAATCATCGATGCTATGTCGAACAGCTTCGACGAGGCATTTCCCGTACTCGCCGCTGTAGAAGGGCGCGATGCTGGGTGCTCGCTCGATGAGTGTTGCGATCGCGTCAAGCACGCAATCGCCTCATCGAGATTCCTCTTTACGCCGGAATCGCTCAGGTTCCTCAAAGCCGGTGGGCGCATCGGAAAAGCTTCCGCTCTTTTCGGGCACATCTTGAGGATTTGCCCGATTCTAACGGTCGCGGATGGCGAAACGACGACGTTTGACAAAGTGAGAACTCATCGCAAAGCGGTATCCTCGATGACCAAGAAATTCAAATCCGATATAGAGAAATATGGTTTGAAGAACGTCATCGTCCATTACATAGGATCATCTGAAGAAGCGCGTACGTGGGCTCGTGAGGTTATTGAACCATTGTGCGGGCGAGAAGTTTCGGTCGTCCCGGTCAGCCCTGTCATCGGGTTGCACGTAGGGCCGGCTATGGGAATCGTGTACGAATGTAACGAGGCATTGCCCGGAAAGCTCTCTGCGGGAGCTCATATCCCCGTGCTTTCCTCATAATAGATTAGGTGCAGTATGTCCGAGATTAGGTGCAACATAATTATTGACTCTTGCTGTGATCTGCCTGCATCGGTCGTCGATGTTCCAGGTGTCACGGTCATGCAGTTTCCCTACCTCATCGACGGTGTCGAACACCTTGACGATATGTACACCTCGATGAGTGCGCATGACTACTTCGAGTCAATTCGAAAAGGTGCAGAACCATCAACAGCTCAGATACCAATTAACGTGTTTGTCGAGACCTTCACTGCGGCAATTGAATCTGGTATCCCGACTGTGTATCTGAGCTTCACGAGTGGATTGTCGGGTAGTTGCGGAACGGCACAGCTCATAAGGGACCAGCTCATTGCGGAGCATCCAGATGCTGAGCTCTACGTGGTTGACACCAAGCTCGCGTCTATCGCCGAGGGGCTTCTCGTGTTCGAGGCTATTCGTCAACGTGCGCGGGGCCTCACTGCTCGCGAGCTTGTGGAATGGGCTGAAGAAGCGCGCTTCTATGTCAACGAACAATTCATGGTTGATGACCTTGGCGCCCTGAGGCGCGGTGGACGCATTCCCGCTTCAGTTGCTTTTGCAGGCTCGAAGCTCGATGTCAAACCGATGCTTGACATCACCCTCGACGGAAGGCTATCGCTGACTGGTGTCGCCCGTGGGCGCAAGAAGGGAATCAAGCAGCTTGCAGAGTACTACCGTAAGCATGCCGTCGATGCGGGTACCGGAGGAAAGATCGTAATCGGCAGCGCGGATTGTCCGAAGGACGTTGAGCGCTTGAAAGCTGAGCTTTATAAAATAGATGAGACGGTACTGTTTCTCGAGACATCGATCGGACCAGTTATCGGAAGCCATGTCGGCGCCGACATGATCGCGATCTCATTCATGGGCGACGACAGTCGAGAAGACCTTTCCGTATCTGACAGGATTGCGCGTAAAGTCCGTCAGAAATAACAAGTCTCTCCGCTATTTGAACGGGTATCTTTGTCAAAACAGTAAACGAGCTGGATTTGGGGTACAACCATATGACTGCATTTGCGTATCTCGGGCATGAGACAGTTGGAGCGTATGTGGCAAAGCAGCTTAGCGCTGCCAGCTTGAATGCGGTTGATGACGTTCGTTCGGCGGATGTCGTCATTACGTATTTCACGCATGCATCTGCGCTTGAGGATGCATATTTCGAAGAAGAAGGCATCATAAAGAATGCGCGCAAGGGGACGATGCTCATCGATTTGTCTCCGTCTACGCTATCGGTTTCAAGAGAGATTTCGGCTGTTGCAACCGTCAACGATTTCCAACCTGTCGAAGCTCCGCTTGCAATCTTGGATGCCACGCTTGCCGATGCGTTTGCGATGCGTGAAAACTTCGTCTGCTTCGTGTCTTGCGATAATGATACATTCGGCCGTGTACACGAGATTCTCGAGCACCTTGCGGGCATCGTGAAGCGTTGCGGAGCGAGTGGAACTGCGCAGCTTGCAAAAGCATCACACACCATGCAGTATTCAGCGCAATTCATGGCCGCTGTCGAGGCTGAGGCGCTTGTGAGAGCTGCACTTGAGGTGAACGATCAGCTTCTTTCTGTCGAGAGCTCATCCATTATCGAGCCCCTATCAGACGTGATTTCTTCGACTCTGCCGGCAATTGAGAACATGCATTGTGAGGGAACCTACACCGTTGAGTTGATGATGGCCGATGTGGTTGCCGCAATGACCGTAGCCGACGATGCATCCGCTGTTCTGCCGCACCTTGAATCGACACTTCGAATGCTCGAGATGCTTGCTTTGATCGGTGGCGCCGATCTGTCTCCAGCTGCTTTGACGCTTCTGTTCCGCGACGAGAGCGTATGCTCGAAGTTCGGTCTTGATTGGTCTCGCGTCGAAGGCCTGTACGTTGAAGGCCAGGAACCGATTCACAACCATGACCTGCATGAGGAATTCGAGCAGGAATACGGCGACTTCAACATCTTCGACGGCAGCGACGAAGAGTTCGATTTTGGTGGGTTCGGTGTTTACTCCGAGCAATAGCCCTTGCAATTTATGCCCGCGAAACTGTGGTGCTCGACGTGCATCAGGTCAAAGAGGAGCATGCGGAGCTGATGACCGCATCCTTCTCGCGCGTGCTGCGCTTCACATGTGGGAAGAGCCACCTCTATCAGGACGCAGGGGGAGTGGGGCGCTTTTCTTCACGCATTGCCCGCTCCATTGCGTCTTCTGCCAGAACAGGGTGATTTCCGATGGAGAAGCTGGGCGTCCGGTTTCCATCGAAAGGCTTGCAGAGATCTGCCTTGAGCTTCAACGGCAAGGCGCTTTGAACATAAATTGCGTTACGCCGACGCACTATTCGCTTGCAATCGTTGAAGCTCTATCTGCGGCACGTGATAGCGGGCTCGAATTGCCTGTCGTCTGGAACACATCAGGCTACGAACGTGCTGAAATCATCAGATGGCTCGCAGATACGGTCGATGTGTATCTCGATGACTTCAAGTACATCTCGTCTGAACTCTCAAAGCGCTATTCGCATGCTGAGGACTATGCTGAAGTTGCACTCTCTGCCCTTGATACCATGCTCGATACAGTTGGAAAGCCTCGATACGATGAAGTTGACGGGGAGCCTCGGCTGCTCAAAGGTGTCGTCGTACGGCACCTCATGCTCCCGCATGCATTGGAGGACTCGAAGCATGTCTTGAGCACCTTGTTCGAGCGCTATGGAAACGATGTCCTTTATTCGATCATGAATCAATACACACCGGTGATGTCGGATTGGCAACTTGAGAACTATCCCGAATTGGCATCACGCGTACCCGATGAAGATTACGAACGACTGCTGGATTTTGCAGATTCTCTTGGCATGGATGACTACTTCTGGCAGGAAGGTCCTGCAGCGCTCGAAAGTTTTATACCTGCTTGGGATGGCAGTGGCGTTTAGACGGACTTATTTGGACGCTCGATAGTCATTCTGCTACAACAGGATGATTGATGGTACAATCTCACATGCGTTTCCGCCAGCGTGGCTCAACGGTAGAGCAACTGATTTGTAATCAGTGGGTTGCGGGTTCGATTCCTGTCGCTGGCTCCACGCAAACCAAGGGGGCGCAGCCGATGGTTGCGCCCTTTTCTTATACCATTTGACTACTCGATAGGTGGAAGGATCGTCATGGACCAGTACAAGCAGGAATTCATCGAGTTCATGGTCGAATGCGATGTTTTAAAGTTCGGAGATTTCACGCTCAAGAGCGGCCGTAAATCACCGTTCTTCATGAACGCCGGCGCCTACGTAACGGGAGATCAGCTCCATCGTCTTGGCCTCTATTACGCACGTGCCATCAATGATGTATTCGGGCTTGATTTCGATGTGGTTTTCGGTCCTGCCTACAAGGGCATTCCTCTTTCCGTCATCACCGCTATGGGCATCTCTGAACTTTACGGCAAGCAGGTTCGTTACTGCTCGAATCGAAAAGAAGCAAAAGACCATGGCGATGCTGGTATCTTGCTCGGTAGCAAGCTTGTCGACGGTGATCGCGTTGTAATCGTCGAGGATGTCACAACTTCGGGCAAGTCGATTGACGAAACGTATCCGATCATAACTGCGCAAGCAAACATCGAAGTCAAAGGTCTTATGGTCTCCTTGAACCGGCAAGAGGTTGGTAAAGGCGGGAAGATGTGCGCGCTTGACGAGGTCAGCGAGACATATGGATTCCCGACTGCCGCCATCGTCTCGATGGGAGAGGTGACTGAGCATCTTTATGGGCGTGAGTGTCAGGGCCGTGTAGTTATCGACGATGAAATAAAAGCCGCCATCGATGAGTACTACGCGCAGTACGGCGTTAAGTAGGCGAAACGTGACGTCTGAATACAGTGGATATGTTGGCGTGTTCGACTCGGGGGTCGGCGGCATCAGCGTGCTAAAAGAGCTCGTACGTGCTCTCCCTAACGAGAACTTCGTCTTCTACGGCGATTCCGCCAATGCGCCATACGGCGAGAAGACGCGCGACCAGGTATTGCGCAGAAGCCGTGATATCGTCGATTTCCTGCTTAACAAAGGCGCGAAGGCAATCGTGATCGCCTGCAATACGGCAACGAGCGCTGCAGCGCCAACCCTTAGAAATGACTACGCCCATGTACCCATCATCGGAGTTGAGCCTGCGCTCAAG
Source organism: Eggerthellaceae bacterium (assembly GCA_017432445.1). Taxonomy (GTDB): domain Bacteria; phylum Actinomycetota; class Coriobacteriia; order Coriobacteriales; family Eggerthellaceae; genus UBA9715. Next base: position 12,686 of record JAFRJC010000051.1, read on the forward strand.
CCCGCTACGTTGGTGGACGAGAACAAGAGGATTCTCGTGATGGCTACGCCCATCACGCTTAGGCTCGACAAGTATCAGCAGCTTGCGGAGAAATGGGGAACGGGGCGCGAAGTGATAGATGCGCCGTGCCCTGGCTTGGCTGCACGAATCGAACGCGGACATCTCGAAGATTACGATGTCGTGTCGCTTCTCGAGCAGCTCGTAGGTGGTTATCGAGGTGAAGTTGATGCCGTGGTGCTCGGGTGCACGCACTATTCGTTTGTTGCGCAGCAGATCCTTCAGGTGCTTGGAGACGTGAGGCTTTACGATGGCGCTCTTGGAACGGCGCGCCAACTTGAAAGGAAGCTTGCTGAACGAGGGTTGCTGACCAAGTCTTCTGGCGCAGGTGTTGTCAAGTTCCTCTCGAGCAAAGACACGCCTGAGGAAATCGAGCTTTACCAGTCGTTCTACTCGATGTAGTTTTCCCTGAAAAACGATGAGAACACGTTTTGTAACAATACGTACCAACTCATCTAGCTCATACATTCAAGCTTTGTGCGACATGTGTGTTGCGCTATACTGACCTTTCCGAAAGG
>JAFRJC010000052.1 GCA_017432445.1 Eggerthellaceae bacterium
AAATAACGCATGATGTCAAACAGATGGGTGGCATCGTGTAGCAACGGACCTTCATATTGAGACTGCCAGTCTTTACTGGGCTTGCACCCCTGACAATTACCGATCATGGCGTTAATCCGCCCGATTGCCCCCTGGGCTATCAGGTCTTTTTTCACATTCAGGTTGCATTCGGGGAAGACTGTCTGCTTCACGTTCGATTCCGATGCCGCTCTGAATCTTGTTATTCAATAATATAGCCAATAACACTTTGGAGTGCAATTTTTGCAAGACTTAATGCAGTTGTTTTTGGCAGTGTATCCGGGTGTTCTTCTTGTTGCAACATCCTTACGAGCCTAACTGATGTCCTCTTCGGACCCATATCGTGCTTCTGCGACTAAGGTGCACCATTTGAATCCGAGCGCATCTTCCGGCTCTTCCTTGATTTCACGAATGGCTGCCCCAACTATCTTTTGGCCTCGGTGGACAACGATGCAATCGACATCGATGAATGTCTCCCCGTCCAGCTTTTCCAGTGCTTCCAACAGGTCTTTGATTGTCATAATCATGGTATTCCAGCCTTTTGACGTCATTGGATTTGCAAGCCTGCCCGGCCTGTTTCTTCGCCCTATCGCTTATTCGCTCTCGTTGCTCGCCAGATTTCAACAGCGAGGTCGAGTTTATCGTGTCTCATCACGACCTCCTCTGGGGGGATGCGGATTATTCCCAATCCCTCCATCAATCCCACGGGAAGATGCCCTGATGCGGCCTCTATCGGTGCAGCACCGGCGAGCCCTCCCCTCGTGTGACTGTTCACATGGCTACACACGGCCATGACAGTGTCTTCATCCAAGTTCTTGAAGCTCATCTTCTTCGGCAACAGCTTCCTGAGCTCCACGTGGTTCTTCTCCGCGGAGCCCTTCTGGTCGGGACGGTTGGGGTCGCAGTAGAATACTGTACAGCGCCTCTGCCCCGCTGTAGTGCACGATTTCTCCAGGCGGCCATACCCATTGAACTCGTGTCCATGATCAGTGAGCAGATAAGGAAAGTGCTCCTTGAAGGCGTCCAGCCCGATCGTACGCTCGATGCGGTCAAGCGCGCCAGCTGCGCATTCGAGCGTATGCTCGGGCAGAAGCATCATGATCTGGTAGTTCCATTTCGTGAACGTGAGCGTCAGGATGACCTTGCGGCTCCCCCGCATCCCTTCGACGCAGTCCATTTGCACTGCAAGCGCCATGGCGGGGTTTCCAAGCCTCGTCAGATCCTCGTAGCGTCGTCCGTCGTAGACGGGGTTGACCATGGACGCCGCCACTTTCTCCGCCTTGCTCTTGCGCTTCTTGTAGCGTACCTTCCTCGGAAGTTCCAAGCTGCAGATGTCGATGATTCCCTTGTCAATGTAGCTGTAGTAGGTTCTCGCGGTCACCGGGAATTGGCCGGGATGCGTTGCCCAGATATGCTCGAGGCTCTGGCCCTTTCGGATGAGAGGATTCACCACCTGGACCATACGTTCGAGCTCCTCTTTGGTGATGTCTATCCCTCGCCGCGAATCGCTTGCCCTGGCATCGTTTGCCTGCTGGGCTGCATGTGCCCGGTAAACTACCTGAACGAATCGGCACGCTCCGCGATACTTCCTGACACCGCATGCGTTGCACACATGGGGTCTCGATTCGAGGTTCGGACACTGCGAGGGCACGTAGAAGTCACAGATGCGAGTGCAGTCTCGCGTCCTGCAGTCCTTGCACAACCCAGCGCATTCCTCCCTGCACAGCCTTTTCGTCACGCATCTCCAGTTCATCTTGCAGGTGATTGAGTTTCCGGTCTTCCTGGGTAAAACCGATGAGTTCCTCTTCACCTCCCTTGCAATCGACGTGGGGTTCATGCCGAGTTTCCTGGCTATGAACACCTGAGACAATCCCGAATCAAGGCACGACTCGATGAACTTCCGGTCCTCGAAGTCGATGTGCCTCCTGCACTTTTCCATTCTTTCCTCCTTCCGAGCCGGGCAGGCGCGCCGATTATCGCTCAAGGGCGCCGGATTTGGCCGTCCCGGCGGAAGCTTCCGCCTGGCAATCTATTGCCAAAGCGAATCCGCGAGATTCCCGGGGGCGCGGGTGAATAGCTCAGAATCCAGAGTGGCGCTCCCGAAGTACATGGAGATTACCTGGGCCCCGAGAATCTTCCTCTCGATGGGGCTGAGGGCCTCGATATGCTGGGCAATAGCCAATTGGGGGCTGCAGGAAAACATTTCATCGTAATCGTATCCATAGGTCTTCGCGAAGCCGGCCATCGCGCTCCTGACCTGCGGCGATGTCATCGGGATGGTCAAGTCGTAGCGGGATCGGGGAAAGAGGGGTTGGTTCTGGGATTTCTGCGGAATCCCCCGCAGAAAGACGTGGAGAGCCCCTATGGTCAGCATGGACATGGGTATGGAGCGGCCGGATACCCTCACGTACCCGTCGGTCATGCCGATGCGAACATCCTGGTGCTGCAGGGATGCGATTTCAGAAGGACCCAGAATGCAGGAATAGGCTAGAACTGATATGACGGCATCCCTATACTCCTGCCAGCCCTTCTTGGCCTGCAGTCTGAGGAACCGAGCCATCTCCTTCCCATCGACCACCGGCGCCGGCAGGGCTTGGAGCTCTGCCCTCCCGAGAACCTTATCCCTTATGCTGTACATCTCAATCTGATCGTTGTCTGCGAGGAAGCCGCAGAACTCATCGACAAGATGGCATCTATTGTTCCTGGACCCAATAGTGTAGAGATCGTGGGACTCAAGATAGTACCGGTAACGTCTGGCATCCTCCAGGATACTCTTGGAAGGATTAATCTGTCTCCAACGGGCGAAGGATTGCAAAATGCTTTTCTGAACCCTTGCAGTCTTCTTCGAAAGAGACTTTTTATCCAGAAACCAGTTAATCTGCTGCTCGAAGTCCATGTATAATCCTCCGGTAGACAAATCCTTGTCAACCAGATAGACCCTAGGGAGATTGAAGGACTACTTGCAAGGGTCATGCATTATGGATTTCAATTAAGGGCGAAGCGGAAAGGAATCTGAGGATGGCTGGTAATCGTGCGCGGTACCGTATCGGCAAGATCTCGGAGCTCATCGGCATCTCAAGCGAAGCTCTCCGGTACTACGAGCGAGAGGGACTGGTGGCTCCCGAGAAATCCGCAGATTCCGGCTATCGCTCCTATTCCGCTTGGGACGTGCACGTCCTCATCCGCACCCGCATGTACCGCAAGTACGGTCTAACCCTTGACGAAACCATGCAGGCTTTCGACAGTCCCGAATTCAATGACG
>JAFRJC010000053.1 GCA_017432445.1 Eggerthellaceae bacterium
CCCCCACGTGTCCGGGTCGACGCTGAACTTCAGGGTCACAGAGACCACGGTCCGCTTCTTAGCCATTTGACGTCCTTTTATCGTATATCCAACGTTCCCCGAAAGGGATCACTGCCCCCGTAACGCAGTGATCCCCACGGGCAAGCGTTAGAGCTTACGAACCTTGTCGGGAGCCCACGGGCCGCCCGGCAGATCGATCGAGATTTCGGGGAATCGAACGGAGCCGATCGAAGCCATGTGCGTGCTGGTAACGACCGCGTCTCGACCGTACGCAGTGTGGCGGACCTTGTCGCCGACCTTGATCTCCTTGCCGTTGACGTCCTTGACGCTCTTCATCTTCTCGTTCTTCTGTCCGGGAAGCATATCGGTCCTTTCGTCGTTGTCGTCGTTCTGATTTATATAATAGCATGGTCCGCAGAGGGGCACAACGGGGGGTGCCTATTCATTCAAAATATACTTGAGGGCACCGCCGCACCGGCACCTGTAGGAATCGGTCATCGACTTGCTGCGGCGGTGCCGGTGGCCGATGACGTGGCTGTTCGCACACACAAGCCTCCATTTGGGCTTGGGGAGGTTGACTTCTGGCCCGGCACATCGAACAGGTTTTGCACCCACGGATCGCGCCGCCTTCCGCCACTGCGGCCCGTGCCCGGCTCCGGGACCGGCGATGACGTGCGCGATTTCGTGCAAGATCGTTTCGAGCACTTCTTTCTCGGAGTTCATCAGCACGTACGGCCGTGAGAGCGTGATCGTCTTCTTTCCGTACTGCGTGCTTCCGCACCGACGTTTGGCGTTGTCGAACTTGAAACTCCACCCGGTGATCCCGTGGTTACGCATCTCAGTCAGCGCCATGTCCCGGGCAAGCTCCAGGCTGGTTCCCTGCGTAGTCTGCGCCATGTCTCATCTTTCGTCGTTCGTCGTGTTCTATAAAATTTTATCAGAGCCCGGGGCCTGGTTCGGCCCCGGGGTCCTTCCTACCAGTAGAGCCCGATCGCGTCCTGAAGTCGCTTGTGCATGAGGCTTTCCTGGCGCAGCGCGTTCTGCACGGTCGAGTGCATCTCGTCGGCGGCTTCCAGCAGCATCTTCGCCCGATTCCGAGCGGTACGCGCCTGGTCTTCGTATCCGGTGCCGTTCTGCTCGTGGATGTTCGCCTGTACCTCTTCGTCAGCGGCCTGCTGCCGCAGCGCCGCCGCGATGACCACACCCTGCGTAGCGCTGTACTCGAACGTGTGTCGCTTGGCAGGCTTGGGCTTGGGCTTGGTTTCGTTGATCTCCCTGCGAGTGGCTGCAAGCTTCGAACGTGCTTCGGCGCGACGCTGCTCGCTGGCCCTCTCCTCCGTCTGCTTCGCGATGATCTTCAAGCAGCGCTTGCAGGTCACGGACTTATCGGTGGGATAGAGGCGCTGCACGTCGCGGTACCCGTTGATCGTGAATCGGCTGTTCGCCGTGGCGTTGATCCCGCAAGCAGAAGCGTAACCGCCTGAGTTGTTGATCTCGTGTCCTGCAAGGTGAACTGCGGCCTGTCCGTGCTTCGCGGTAACGTTCATCATGTCGTCCTATCGTCTCGTCGTTGTGTGCCTCAAGCTTATGGCGGCTCGGGGTGCCCGTCCATGAACTATTATACAAATAATCAAGATAATTTTTGTAGGATCTCATCATGGGGACGAAAAAGCCGGTCCCCGAAGGGACCGGCTTTCACTCTCCGTTAGCGGGTCGTCGCACAACGATCAGGTGTGACGTGCCATCGCCTTCCGGCTCCATGTGACCATGAGCCGTCGAACCCTGTGCTTCCGCAAACGCCATCGTCGGCGCTACGAGCGATGCGCAGACTTCACACACGGGCCCGTCTTCCCCCGGTTCGATCGGGTGCGTAGTTTCGACATTCCAGCCTGGTCGGGTGTAGTAGTACGTCATGCAGTCCCCTCTCGTACCCGTAGTCTACGGCTCAGAGCACACTGCAATCTCAGCTTCCGTCGCAATCCTGATGCCGTAATTCTGCCCGCGTTTGCATTCGATCCATGTCGCGTGCACGCCCTGAATCGGGATGGTTCGCGTCCGCATCATCTCGTCGAAATCAGTCATGAACATTGGGTAGCGCGTACCGGTGATGTAGTGACGCCATATGAAATACGCGGCGCTTCGGCCCCGTGCGTATCCCACGTACACGAGCGTGGCTTTCATCGGCTCCGGGGTCCGCCACTCGGGGCCGAACAACTCTCGTTCTCCCGTTGTCAAGCTCGCTTTCCACCAGTTTTCCGGGTAGTGCTGCAAGTCCCCCTTCGGTCCGTACGGAACCTTGTACGTCTTCGCCTTCGTCTTACTCGGCATCCTTCGTCGTCTCCTCCGTCGTCTTGCAGTATGGGGCGGCGCGCCGTTCCAGCGCGAACGGCAGCCGCTTCGTCTGGTCGGCCTCGCACCACATGCGCCCGAGACTCGTCGAGTCGTGCAGGTGCGGCGCGTGATTGTCGCGGTTCCCGCACAGTCCGACCGGGAACGTCTTGCAGTCTTCAGGGGTCGGTTTCGTCGGAACGGGTTCCACGTCACTTCCCTCCGCCGTTCGGACGCGGGTTGCAGGTCGGGCACAGCGAGGAGCAGCTTCCACACTTCATGGTTTTATCCTTTCGTCGGTTGTCGAATTACGTCAGAGTAGCACGAAGGGGCGATCCTTCGGGATCGCCCCTAAACTACGGGAAACGTGCGTCACTGTCGTCAGCGTCGGTGTCGAGCTTCCCCGCGCCTTCGCAGACGCGCTTGAACGGCGAGCCGGGGTACTCCGGCTTGTCGCTCCGGTGATGCCAGAACCGGCCGTTCCTCCGAACGGTCACTTCTTTGCCGCAGTACGGGCACTCGGCTCGACGCTTCATTGCCACGGCCACGCTCCGTCCCGTCCGGATTCGAGCGTCTGCATGACCGTGAAGGCCGAGTCCGAAAACCCGCCGAACTCATGCCGGTTCGCCGAGCCGGTCGGCATCATCGACGCCTCGTACCCCGCGAGGTTCCACGCGTACAACGGAACGTCGGCCGGGACCGCGCTCGACACGTCGCCTATGCCGTACCACGTGTGGCGGCC
>JAFRJC010000054.1 GCA_017432445.1 Eggerthellaceae bacterium
TGACAGTAAACCTGATCTTCGGGTCATGAGAACACGCAAGGCGATAAAGCAATCTTTCGAGGAAATGGTCTCGGAAACTGGCTTGGGCAAGATAACCGTGAAAGCCCTCACGGAGCGGGCAGGCATCAACCGCAAGACGTTCTACCTGCACTACGAGACGCTCGAGGCGCTCTACGATGACGTCATGAACGGGATAATGGACGATTTCTTCGAGAACCACGAGACCACGCCCGAGGTTCCCGAGGACATCGACGGCCACGCGCGCAGGTTCTTCCTGTTCCTAGCCGGCCAATCCAAAATCGTCGAGGAGCTCGTCTGCCAACCGAGCTATTACGATTTCGGGGAGCGCGTGTACCGCGAGCAGATGACGCGCTACAAGGCATCGGGCGACCCGTTTGTCTGGCTCGGCGACGGCAAGTACGAACTCACGTGCAGCTTCATCCGCAACACGGCGCTCGACTTCTACCGACAGTGGGTGCGCGACGGCAAGGCCGTCCCGCCCGAAGAGGCCGCCGCCTTGCTCAGCGAGCTGACCTGCCATGGCGTCGAGCAACTGATGCGTTAATAACCCGCATTTTCCACATCCCCAAGGCTAATTCGGAGTTGTCCTGCACCGTTTTCCGCTGACTAAACGGGTCGTATTCGAATCGAAATGTAGAGCAGCCCTCCGTGCTCTACATTTGCTCTACAAAAAAGCAGGTCAGAATTTGCATCCTGACCTGCGGTTTTAGTGGTGGAGCATAGGGGGATCGAACCCCTGACCTCATGGCTGCCAGCCATGCGCTCTCCCAGCTGAGCTAATGCCCCGTAAAAGTGCGAGGACTATATTAACAGATTGGCTCATCGGGTCAAGAAGAAATTCGGTCGTGTGAAAACGGCTTCACAAAACACCTCCGCCTCCTGTTAATCCCCTGCTGACCTGATGATATGGCTCATAGCTACGAAGCCGCACAAGAGCAAGGACTCGTGCTACACGATTTGGCGCGAGCAGTTCAAGCACGCAATCAAAAGGCTCTCGGTTCTGCCCGAGTCATAGGCGAGGCTGGAACAATAATCGAAAAGGACGGCGCCTACGCTTTCCCGTTTATCGTGCTCTCAAGTGATAACCTTATGTCTTATGGAAAAGAAGCTCATAATTACCCATTTCACAGACCCACTGTGCTTCTGGTGCTACGCGATGGAGCCCGAGATACGCAAAACCCGCGTGCTGCTCGACGACCAGCTGGATTACCGCATCGTCATGGGCGTGCTCTCGGCCGATGTGCGGGAGATCATCGGCTTCGACGCTGAAGCAGAGCTCCTTTATGAGCTTAAACGGAGCCAGATAGCTGAGCGCCTCGTGAAAGCCGCGAAAACAATCGGCATGCCCTTCTCCATCAGTCGCCTGACCACGCGAGATCCCGAGGAATTCGTCTCGCTGCCGCTGAGTCTGGCGTATTGCGCAATGCTGATAACCGACGAGAACACCGCCGAAGCCTACCTGAGGCGCATGCGCGAATGCGTGTACGCGGAGGGCCGCAAGCTATCGAGCACAGAGGACTTCGTTGAGCTGGCGAGCGAGTTTCCCATAAACGTGGAGCGATTCCGCGACAACTATACGAACGGCGCAGCGGTTCCGATCTTGCAGGAGGGCGTCGACAAATGTTGGGCACACGGCGTAACCGTCTTCCCCACCCTGCTCCTGCAATACGGCGACAGGCTCGATGAGATACGCGGTTTCTGCGACTACGATGCCTTCAGACAACGTATCGCGCAGCTCACAGACGGCGACATCATCTTAACCGACGCGGAATACTCCATTCATGCACTTGAGTCCTACGTCAACCGCTTCGGCAAGGCTGCAGCACGCGAAGTCCAGACAATGTTTTCATTGAACGAAGAGCAGCTCGCCAACGCTATGATGGACCTGATGGGTACAGGCCATTACAAAACCCAGAATTGCGAAACCAGTTACTTCGTCATGCCGAAATAGCGAGCTGCTGAAAAACACTGCGAGCAGCTTGGCTATGCTAAAAAGAAACATCAGAAGCATCGGACCGCGCTGACGGATAGGGGAGCCCAAAACCACTGGCAAACTCATCTCGGCGAACTGGAGAATCGCACAACCAGTCAGATAGCGCCAGCTAAACACGTTTTCGTAGATAATCGCCTGGAATGAGCTCTATGTCGCAATCGAAGAGATAATGCTCCTTCGAGCGGTTGGCAACTTGCTCCGATTGCTCGAAAGAAAGCGCCCGCACTTCTTGAAGCGATAGATCTCCCCGCTCCACGAAGGGCTTTCCGCCATCGGCGGGCGCAAGCCGCACGAGTTGGCCAACTGTAAACGCACATGCGGGCTTGTGGGGGCTTACGACCTCCAGCTCGTCGCCGACCGCAAAGCGGTTGTGGCACAGCACCGTTACGCGCGATCTGCCTGCATCGAGGGAAACGCACTCCTCCACCGTCGCCACGTGCAGGCACTCCTTCACGTAGCCGTCGCGTTCTGGGGTCTGCAGGGCGCGTCCGTAGTAGAAACCGGTGCTGTAAGGGCGATGCGATATCGTGTACAGCTCGCGATTCGCGCGGTCCACGTCTCCCCCATCGAGCACGCTGCGATACGCCCCGACGACGGTCGCGACGTAGAACGCCTGCTTGTTGCGGCCTTCGATCTTGAACGAATCCACGCCTGCAGCGGAAAGCTCGTCCAGATGCTCGATCATGTTCAGATCCTGCGCGTTTAGGATGAACGAACCGCGCACGTCCTCCTCGATCTCGAAGTACTCGCCGGGACGCTGCTCCTCTACGAGCGCATAACTCCAGCGGCAGGATTGCGCACACGCGCCCTTGTTGCCCGACCTTCCCGTCATGGCGGCGCTCAGCAGACAACGGCCGGAATACGCCACGCACATGGCGCCGTGGACGAACGCTTCGATCTCGAGTTCGGGCGGCGTGTTCGCGCGCATCTCGGCGATGTCGGCCACGCTCATCTCGCGAGCGCACACCACGCGGGCGGCACCCAGCTCATGCCACATGCGTGCTGCCTCGGCATTCATGACCGAAGCCTGCGTGCTCACGTGGATGTCAACGCTTGGCGCATGCCGGCGCGCCAAAGCGAATGCGCCCATGTCGCCGATGATGAAGGCATCCACCCCTGCCGCCTCGAGCGCCTCCAGGTACGTCGGCAGCTCGGCGATGTCGCGGGCGTCCATGAGCGTATTGAGCGTGACGTGCACTTTCACGCCGCGTTCGTGCGCATAGGCAACGACTTGGGGCATCTCCTCGAGCGAGAAGTTGTCGGCGCGAGCCCGCATGCCGAACTTGTCGCACGCCAAGTACACCGCGTCGGCGCCGAAGCGGATAGCGGCTTTCAGCTGGCTCCATCCGCCGGCAGGCGCAAGCAGTTCGGGAGTATGGTCTCTTGGTCGCTGCATAAGGCATTTCTAAAAGATGAGTCGCAGGACAGTCCTGCGACTCATCTGTAGTCGTTGTTTACCCGGCGAATTCCACCTGAGCACCCTGCGGGGTGTCCTTGATGGTGAAGCCGAGGGCTGCCATGCCGTCGCGCACGCCGTCGGCCACAGCCCAGTTCTTCTCCTTGCGGGCAGCAGCGCGCGCATCGAGGAGCGCCTCAACAGCTTCTGCGGGGGAATCGCCCGCATAGCCGGCAAGCTCCTGCGCAAGCGCAACGACCTCGACGGGATACCCGTCATCGCCCTGGGCGGCAGCCAAGGTGGCCTCGACGTCGATGCCGAACACGCCCATCAGCTCGACGATCAGATCGCGCATCTGGCGCGCGGCCTGGGCGTCGTCAGCTGAAAGCGACTTGCCTGCGACCAGCGAATTCGCGCTCGCCACGAAATCAAACAGCTGCCCGAGCGCCTTCGGGCTGTTGAAGTCGTCGTCCATCGACACGATGTAGTTCATGCGCATCTCGCGCACGAGCTCGTTCACTTGCGCAGCGTCGAGCACCGAGTCGGTGCCCTGCGCGTTGTCAATCGCCCAGTCGAGGCTCTTCACGGCGTTGAGCACGCGCTCGAGCCCCACACCGGCCTCGTCGACGCGCTCATCCGAGAAGTCAAGCGGGCTGCGGTAGTGCGTCTGCAGCATGAGAAAGCGCAACACGGCCGGGTCGACCGTCTCCAGGATGTCGCGCAGCAGGAAGAAGTTGTTCAGCGACTTCGACATCTTCTCGCCGTTGATCTGCAGCATGCCGCCGTGCATCCAGTGGTTCGCGAACGTGACGCCCTCGGCCGCCTCGGATTGCGCGCGTTCGTTCTCGTGATGCGGGAAGATGAGGTCCGCGCCGCCGCCATGGATGTCGAAGGGCAGGCCTAGGTACTTCTTGGACATGCACGAGCACTCGATGTGCCAGCCGGGACGTCCCATGCCCCAGGGAGATTCCCAAGCGGGCTCGCCGGGCTTGGCGGCCTTCCACAGCGCGAAGTCGAGCGGGTCGTTCTTGCGGTCCTCGATGCCCTCGGTGCGAAGGTCGCGGTGGCCCGCCTCCATCTCGTCGATGTTGCGACCGGAAAGCGACCCGTAGCTATGGAACGAGCGGACGCTGAAGTAAACGTCGCCATCCTCGGTCGTGTAGGCGTGCTCGGTGTCGATGAGCTTCTGCACGAGGGCGATCATCGTGTCGATCTCCTCTGTTGCATTCGGGCGGACGGTGGGGTCCTTGACGTTCACCGCGTGCATGTCCTCGATGAACGCGGCTGTGTACTGCTCGGCCACCTCGGCTGCGGTCCGCCCCTCCTCGTTGGCCTTGTTGATGATCTTGTCGTCAACATCGGTGACGTTCTGCACGAAGATGACATCGAACTTGCGCCATTCCAGGTAACGGCGAATCATGTCGAAGCTCATGAACGTGCGCGCGTTGCCGATGTGAATGTAGTTGTATACAGTCGGCCCGCACACGTACATCTTCACCTTGCCGTGCTCCAGCGTGACCAGATCGACCTTCTTGTGCATCCTGGTATCGTAGATTCGAATCATGAAATGCTCCTCGATAGTTGAAGTAAGTGCAAGCGAAATTGTATCTCATAGGGGGCAACGGATGCCGAAGATGTTGTCGGCATGGCCTCCAGTACTATCAAATTGCGCCTCAGGGGCAGAATCTGACGTCGCGCGAGCCTCAGCTACATCGCCAGAGCAGGCAGGTGGCATAAGCGGTCATGCCCTCTTCGCGGCCTTCGTAGCCCAAACGCTCGGTCGTGGTGGCCTTCACGCCCACGTTGTCGACCGGAATTCCCATGGCTGAAGCCAGGTTTTGGCGCATGGCGTCGCGATGCGGCGAGAGCTTGGGCTCCTGCGCCGCGATGACCGAGTCCACATCCAAGATCTCGTAGCCCAGCTCGCGTACCTTCTCCGTCACGCACTGAAGAAGCTTGATGGAATCGGCGTCCTTGAAGGCGGGGTCATCGGGTGGGAACAGCTTGCCGATATCGCCCGCGCGGGTAGCGCCCAGAAGCGCATCCATGATTGCGTGCGCCAGCACGTCGGCATCCGAATGGCCGTCGAGCCCCTGATAGTGCGGAATGTTGACGCCGCCGATAATAAGCGGTCGACCAGGAGCGAAGGCGTGCACGTCCATGCCCAAGCCCGTTCTCAGGCTTCGGGGATCAAAGGTGTCCGGATACGTTTGCTCGCTCATTCGGTCGCTCCATCTTCGTTTGGACGGCTCGTCAATGCAGAATGCCAGGCTTCAGAGGCATGGCATCCGCACGCCTCATAGCTCGGGGTTCTTCGCGTACAGCTTGAGGACGGCAGCCTCCAGCAGCTTGTAGTCCTCCGGCACCGTCAGCTTCAGGTTATCGCGCGGACCCTGCACGACGAGCACGCGCCCACCCAGACGCTCGATCAGAGACGAATCGTCGGTTCCGACGAAGCCATCCGAGAGCGCGGCGGCATGCGCGCGACGGTAGATTCCCGAGCGGAACACCTGGGGCGTCTGCGCGTTCCAGAACACGTTGCGGTCGGGGGTGCCTACGATGACGCCGTTTTCGACGACCTTCAAGGTGTCGATGGCGGGATGCCCCACCACTGCGCCGTCGCAATCCAGGTTGCCTTTCACGATCGCGATGGTGTGCTGGATCAGGTCGGGCGTGACCAAAGGACGTGCGCCGTCGTGCAAGACGACGAACTCGAATTCCTCTGGAACGTATTCGAGCCCCGAGAAAGCCGACTCTTGACGGGTGGGACCGGCGGGCGCAACCATAACCGGCGTGACGAAGGGGAACGGGTCGATGGCGCGTTTGAGGTATTCCTCCTGGCGGTCGGCCGGGCAGACGATCACGATGAGGCCCACGTCGGCTACTGCGTCAAACGATTCGGCCGACCAGGTGAGCACCGGCCTGCCGGCAATCTCAATCAGCTGCTTTCCGCCCTCGCGCCCGAAACGATCGCCTGTTCCACCTGCAAGGATAATCGCCGCAGTCTTGGGATGCTTGTCAAGCTTGCCCTCGAGACCGACGAGCGATTCGCTCAAGGCTTCGAAGTCGATTCCCCCCGTCGCGAACATCGGCGGACGCGCCGTGATATCTTCCACTTGTTCCTGTACCGCTTGACTGCGTGTGTCGGCTGTCCCCTCGCCCATGCTCGACGCCTCCGTTTACGTGCAAAAAACCTTGGAGTCCATACTACTCCAAAAACACCTCTCGATAAATCGGGATACCGAGCCTTTTTCTCGGTAAACGGTGTGTCTTTTATACGCGCCTGATACGCCACTCAGCTCATCCCAATCCAAAACCGCACGGATTCTGTCGCATCTGCTCGAGTAACGTTGGTTATAATGGGCACGATAGTCACCGATTATGAAAGGGATGATCTCTATGGCGTTTTGCATCTGGTGCGGAGCCCCCCTTGAAGAGGACGTCAAGTTCTGTACTAACTGCGGCGCAGCCGTCGAAGAAGCAGCCCCCGAAGTAGCACCTGCGGCGGCTCCTGAAATACCGCCTGCAGCAGCTCCCGAAGTGGCGCCTGCGCCTGCATTCGTGCAGGAGAACACTCCTCCCTTCGACCAGCAGCCTCAGCCAGCACCCGGTTACCAGCAGCCGGGTCCGTCTGCATCCCCGCAGCAACCCTTCACCCCCGTCGGGGAAACGCAAGCCGCACCCGTCGACGCGGGAAGCATCGGATGGGCCATCTTGGGCTTCCTCATCCCGCTCGTGGGATTCATCCTGTTCTTCGTATGGCGCAACACCAAGCCGCAATCCGCCAAGATGTCCCTCATCGGCGCTTGCGTTGGCTTGTGCCTGGGCATTCTGTTCCAGTTCATGGGATAGCGTTGCTCGGACCTGAAGAGTTGGCTAGCATCTCATCGGTTGCTTGATTTGATGCGTTCGACAAGGCGAACCGCCTTACGCATACACCTCGCGAGATAAAGCGAGCCGGGATTATCCCGGCTCGCTTTCTTTGCGAATATGCAGGTAAGGCTAGTCGCTCGCGCCTCCGGATGCCAATCCGCCAGAGGGAATGCTTGCATGGCCCAAGTTGTAATCGCGCAGCAGAAGCTCCGCCTCCTGCGCAATGGTGTCGCGCTTTCGACGGGCGGGAATGTCACCCGAACCCTGGCTGAAGACGAGCTTTTCGCCCTCCTCGTCGACGTCGACGTCGACGATCCTGCCGCTGACCCACTGGCCCTCGAGAATCTCCTCGGAAAGCGGGTCTTCCAGCAGGCGCTGGATAGCGCGCTTGAGCGGACGGGCGCCGAACGTGACGTCGGTCCCCTCCTTCGCGATGAGGCGACAGGCCGCATCGGTGAGGTTGATGGACATGTTCTGCTCGATCATGCGCTCGCGCAGGTCGGAAACGAGCAGGCGCACGATCTCGACCATCTGCTCGTCGGTGAGGCTCTTGAACACGATGATCTCGTCCAGGCGGTTCAGGAACTCGGGACGGAACATCTTCTTCAGCTCGGACATGACGCGGCTCTGGATCTCCTTGTCGGAAAGGCCCTTGTTAGGCTCGCTGGAGAAGCCGAGCGTCTGCGTCTGGGCGATGTCGCGGGCGCCGACGTTGCTGGTCATGATGATGACCGTGTTGCGGAAATCGACCGTGCGGCCCTGACCGTCGGTAAGGCGGCCCTCCTCCAGGATCTGCAGCAAGATGTTGTACACGTCCGGATGGGCCTTCTCGATCTCGTCGAAGAGCACCACCGAATACGGACGGGCGCGAACAGCCTTGGTCAGCTGACCGCCCTCATCGTAGCCGACGTAGCCCGGAGGGCTGCCAACCAGGCGCGAAACCGTGTGCTTTTCCATGTATTCAGACATGTCGAAGCTGATGAGGGCATCCTCAGAGTTGAACAGGAACTCGGCGAGCGCCTTCGAGAGCTCCGTCTTGCCCACGCCCGACGGACCCAGGAAGATGAACGAGCCTGCGGGACGCTTGGGGTCCTTGAGCCCCGAGCGCGAACGGCGGATGGCCTTTGACAGCGCCGTGACGGCCTCTTCCTGGCCGATGATGCGCTCGTGGAGCACGCTTTCCATGCGGAGCAGCTTCTCGGTCTCGGCTTCGGTAAGGTTGGAGACGGGCACGCCCGTGGTCATGGACACCACGTCTGCGATGTCCTGCAAGGTGACCTCCTGCACGGCGCGCTGCGACTCCTCCTCCCATTCCTTCTGGGCGGCTGCGCGCTTCTCCTTGAGCTGGTTCTCCTCGTCGCGCAAGGCGGCGGCACGCTCGAAGTCCTGGGAGGCGATGGCCTCTTCCTTCTGCGACTTGCAGCGGCGCAGGTCGTCGTCGATCTCGCGGATAGCAGGCGGTAGCGTCATGTTGCGGATGCGCATGCGCGCGCCGGCTTCGTCGAGCACGTCGACGGCCTTGTCGGGCAGGAAGCGGTCCTGGATGTAACGGCTGGAAAGCTGTACGGCCGCCTGGAGCGCCTCGTCGGTGAAGTGCACGTGGTGGTGCTCCTCGTAGCGGTCGCGCAGGCCCTCCATGATGCGCATGGCCTGTTCCTCGTTGGGCTCGCCTATGACGATGGGCTGGAAGCGCCGCTCGAGTGCAGAGTCCTTCTCGAGGTGCTTGCGGAACTCTTCGGTGGTGGTAGCGCCGATGACCTGGATATCGCCACGCGACAGCGGCGGCTTGAGGATGGCGGCCGCATCGATGGAACCTTCGGCCGAACCCGCACCGATGATGGTGTGAATCTCGTCGATGAACAAGATGATGTCGCCGGCGTCCATGACCTCCTTAATGCACTTCTTCATGCGCTCCTCAAACTCGCCGCGGTACTTGGAACCAGCGACAAGCGCAGAGACGTCCAACGTAACGATGCGCTTGCCGTGCAGGATGTCGGGCACCTGATTAGAGACGATGAGCTGGGCCAATCCTTCTACCACAGCCGTCTTGCCCA
>JAFRJC010000055.1 GCA_017432445.1 Eggerthellaceae bacterium
TCCAGTATCCGTCTCTCAAGGTGCGCGCCCGGGGGCGTGCCCCCAGGTCGGCGGGGCCTTCCGGCCCGCCTTCCGCCTCTTCCTGCGCGGAAGCGGCGAGTAGTTATACTACCCTCCCCGCAACGGCGGGTCAAGGAAAAAATGGCGGCGCGGGGAGTCTACACAAAGCGGTCACAAACGGTTTTGACACCCACAATAGCTTGTTTTTTTAAAGCCCCGAAACCACAATTGCCGACCAATAGTCGCTAGGCCGAACCGAACAGATGGCGCCTATCGAGCCGACTTTGCAGCATGCGAAATCGGCAACCCACCCTAACGCTTGGAAATCGAATCGTTGTACAATGCAGCCATGACTTCAGCCAGGTTCGACATATCTCCCAACGACTCGGACTTCGAACTCTTCTGCCTTGACGAAAGCGCCGACGCTGGCAGTTGCATCCTGCGCACGGTTGACGAACCTATCGATTACTTTTTGGCTCATCCGCTGCGCATAGCGAGCGCTTGCCGTCTCGTAGCCCAAACAGGAGCCCAAATCGAGCCGAAAACGCTTCAAGCCATGAAATCGCTGAAGATGAAGCTTGCCGTTTCGGATATGCGGGTCATCCGAACAGAGCTCGATGATCTTTTGCTGGGAGAGCACGTCTACAACGCCTTAATGGAAACCGTCGATGTCTTGGTGGCGGTCATGCCGGAGATAGCAGCTTGCCGCGGCTTCGCGCAGCCGACTCCCTATCATATATATGATGTATGGGAGCACACGGCTTGGGTCGTGCAACGCTCCCCCTCCACATTGTTGTCACGTTGGGCGGCCTTGCTTCACGATATCGGAAAGCCAGCTGCCGGCTTCATGGACGGCGAGGTCGTCCATTTCTTCGGACATGCAAAGATCAGCGCGATCCTTGCGCGCAGCCTGCTGGAACGACTTGCGATGGAGCCCGAGTTCACCGAACACGTGGTTACGCTCGTGGGCATGCACGACGACAAGATACCCGCCGAACCTGAAGCGGTACAACAAGCAGTCGAGAAGCTCAACGGCGACACCGAACTGTTCCGCGCACTCTGCAAGCTCAAGCTAGCAGATGCGCTCGCGCATTCCGAGCTCGGTGAACCCCGCGTCGAGCGCGCACAAGAACTGGAGCGACTGCTCGACGCGATGTAAACCTGACAAGGGCTGCCCCGTCAGGCTCAGTATCAGCTTCATCAGCTTCCGAGACGCAGATAGCCTTCCCAGCCGACGCTGCTGTAGTACGGACCTACGTCGATCTCATGACCGGTCTGGTCGCCGCCCACGCCGTATATGCCGCCGGTTTCGGCGATATGGGCGCCAACGGTCTTGCCATTACCAATATAAATCTCGGTGTGCTGGCGCCGTGAGTTGTGCACGAGCAAGATATCGCCACGTTTGAGGCCGCTCGTACCCCAGTGCCACACGAAGCCGTACCTGGTGAGTTCGCTTCGCATGTTGCCCGTCCATGCAGCAGCACCGGTATTCAAACCGGCAGAACGTACTGCGGATATGACCAGAGACGAGCAGTCGTAATCAGGGTAGCCCCATCGCTTTTCAAGGTCTTGGGTGTAACCGTGGCTGTTGTCATTGGCGATATCAATCGCCCACTGCACGTAGCGATCGACAAGGATACTCGAACTGCCGGCCTCATCCAGCACGCCAGACCCATCGGTAACGTACCACTTGTCGCCGATTTGGAATAATTCGCCAACGGAAATGTAACCCCACCTGGTCGCATAAGCTTTGAACTTAGAACCCGAATCGGCCTTGTCCTTGGGGTTGATGATGCGTGAAACGGCCAGCTTACCCGAAGCGTCAATCCAGTACTTGTGCGAAGCGGACGTGAGGACATTGATGGGTGATTCGGACGTGGTGATCCATTGGCTTTTCACGCGCTTGCCATTCTTGTAATACGCCCAACTCTTGCCGCTGCGAACCCACCCAGAGCGATGGGATTTGCTCACAAGCTGGACGCGGACGCCTTCGATGCGGCGACCATTGGCAGTTCCCGCCGTTGCGCCGTTGCGCACGCGTGCCTGCCAGCCAACACCGCTTGCATATGTGCGGTACACGACGTCGTACTCTTTCGCGATGGAACCGCTAAGCTTGATTTGGATCGCCTCGATGTTCCTACGGTTGCCTATTGCCCTACCGCTCTTCTTCCAGCCCGTCCACTTGCCATTGGACAGACGCACGCGGTACTTGATAGCGCCGGCATAGCTTCCCTTGTCAAGATATAAGACGAAGTTCTGCACACGCTTGCCATTGCCCGCTTTGCCTGCAGTGGCGTTGTTGGCTTTCCATAACTGCCAACTGTGGCTTCCCTGCATTTTCACGCGGTAGCGCACGCCGATGATTCCGATACCGGCCTTCGTGCTGGGGCTCGACTTCTTCACCAACTCAATCTTGATTCCGCGCAGCTTGGCTCCCGGTTTTCCGGCTTGTTGGCCATTTTGCTTCCATGCTTGCCATTTCCCCGAAGAGGAGAGCACGCTATAGCGCACATTGAATTGGGTAGCCAGCTCGCCGGTGAGCGCGATGCGCACCGCTTCGAAGCGCTTGGCGCCCTTGCCCACTCGGCCTGCAACAGAGCCGTCAGACTTGACCGTTTGCCAACCGATGCCGTTTACGTATGCCTGGTACTGTACGGAACCTTTAAGCGAACTGTTCACCTTGAGGATTAACCCCTTGGCCTGCTTGCCCTTTGCAACAGCATTGGCCACGCCATTTGATTGCCATGACCACGAGCCTCCCGCGCTCACCGCATAGGAAATGCTGGCAGTGACCTCGTCGGCTTTCGGCTCCGATCCCTCCGCCACACCGGCAGTCAGCAAGTTTTCGTCTGCATAGGCAAACTGGGGTAATACGCACGCAATTACCGTAACGGCGCATAGGATCAGCGTCAGGGTTGCCAGAGCGAAGCAGGGGATTCCCGCTGTCTTTTTCGTTTCGAGACTCATAGTCATCCTGTTCCCGAAATGATTCCGATCATGCTTCAATGAAGTCAAGTTAGCACAATTGACCTACGAGAGTCATAAACGATAACCTACGTAGCATCCATCTGGACACCTCGCAATTGGGAACCTCGCATGGCCAAAACGATGAAAGAAAAACTTGTTTTCGTTGATGACCTGGAAGTATGGGTTCTCTATAAACGCATCCGCACCACGAGGCTGCGCGTGAAGCCTCCTGACGGACGCATCGAAATCTCCACACCTCAAGGCACATCGGACTTTGCAATCGAAGAGTTCGTCAGGCAAAAGCGCGAGTGGATCGAAGACATGCGAAAAAAGCAAGCTGCATCACCCATGTCACAAGCCGAAAAAGCAACCCCCAAACAGGTTAGACAATGGCGCGCCGTCGTGGAGGAATGCGTCCCCGCACTCGTGGCAGCATGGGAGCCTATCCTGGGCGTCAAGGCGAAAACGCTTGCCTACCGCAACATGAAGAGCCGTTGGGGCAGTTGCCAGCCTTCCACGGGACGCATCTGCATAAACGTCCGCCTTGCGCTCTATCCACCCGAATGCCTGGAATACGTGGTAGTTCATGAGCTGTGCCACCTGCTCGTCCATGGCCACGGCCCAGAATTCCATTCCCTCATGACTTCCGTCATGCCCGACTGGCACGAGCGTAAAGCCAAGCTACGCTAACGGCTATCGCAACGCAGCAGATTGAAGCTAGAAAACGAGCAGCTATCTTCCTCGTTTACCGATATAAGCTTTCTCATGAGTATGCTTTAATTAGGCTAACCGCATTCGCGTGAGGGAGCCATCATGACAGTCGAACACATAGTGCATAGCATTCCGCCAACTTACGACGAGCGCAGTCGGGTGCTTGTCCTGGGCAGCTTACCAAGCCCCAAATCGAGGGAATACGGCTTCAACTACGGGCATTCGCGTAATCGCTTTTGGCAGGTCCTAGCGCAATTGGCAGACGAGCCCATCCCTGACACAGTGGATCGCAAGCGCGATTTCTGTCTCAGGCACCACATCGCACTCTGGGATGTGGTGGCCGAATGCGACATCGAGGGGGCAAGCGATGCTTCCATACGAAACGCCGTGCCCAACGACCTCGCCAAAATCGTCTCATACGCACCCATCGAAGCGGTGTTCTGCACCGGCGCGAAGGCGTATGAACTCTACAACAAGCTCGGTTGCGAGCAAGCCTGCAATATCCCCGCCGTAAAGCTGCCCTCGACAAGCCCCGCAAACGCGAAAGCCACGCTCGAGGAGCTCGTCGCGGCGTATGCGTGCATATTCGAACATGCTCATGTATCTGCAGCCCCCGTGCTCGATGTGGAAGACGTGCGCGAACTCGAGCGACAGATCGCCGAAGGTGGTACTTCTCTCCAAGAACTGATGGACCGTGCTGGCTCGGCGGTTGCCTGGCGTACCGAGGCCATGCTGTCGCAGATCGAAGAAGGCGCACATCCCCGCATCACCACGACGAAAAACCGAGCTTCCCGTCCGATCGTCTTGATCCTCTGCGGAAGCGGCAACAACGGAGGCGATGGATGGGTTGCAGCGCAGTTGCTTGCAGAACGAAATTTCAATGTCTGCATCATCAGCGCGAAATCGCCTGACGAGCTGCGGGCCCAGCCGGCACGTGACGCCGCTTTGCGGGCGCAGTCGGCATTGGCCGAGATGGGAGGGATAACCATCGAAGATGGCGACCCGCTTCCCGTCGGCGACGATGGCCTCCCAAACAACTTACCGCTGACGCTCATACGCCCCAATCCACAAGCTTTGGCCACGCTCATGGAATGCGCAGAGGTTGTCGTGGACGCCATCCTCGGCATCGGGTTCACGGGCGGTTCGGTCAAGGAGCCCTACTGCGAGTGGATCCACATGGCAAATGAGACGCGAGGAAGCCATGCGATCCTCGCCGTCGACGTCCCGAGCGGACTCGATGCTCAAACAGGCGCTTCCACCGATGCGATTGCAGCCGACGAGACTATTACGATGATCGTGTCGAAACCCGGCCTTACCTCAAAAGAATGCGGCATCGTCCGCGTAGCTGGACTCGCCAACATTGAACCGTACTTGTAACGCACAACCGCTGGCACAGATCGATTGAAGGTTTTGAATCCTAACGGTACAATTTTCCCATCTTCAAGAGAGGCGAGGGGGACCGTATATGGGATCGTACGCTGACGAGATGAAGCTGGTCGAGGCGGGATTGGCCGAAAGGGGCAAGACGGCACGCGATTACTTCGCCGAGCTCGATGCGGAGTTTTCCGAGGAAGAATCTTTCCTCAAGCATAGACCCGACTATCGCAAGACGCTGTTCGCACCTGAAAACGACGATATCTACCAAGAATTCTGCCGTTTCTACGACCAGCCAAAACCACGGTTCTTCGATACCGTCGAAAACCCCATGAGCGTGGAGGGCTACACGGCTGCCGATGTGTATTTCGCCATGAAGGCCCATAACGACCGCATCGTGGCAATCGACGGCGCCGCAGTCTACGCCATGCTCGCCAACTTGCGCAGCCAACCCGAGTTGTACAAGAAGGTGCTCGCGTTCAGGCCGACCTGCTACCAGGGCGGATGCGGCATGAAAGACGCTGCTTTTGATGCCGGGTACTATGGGGAGCGCAGGTTCCCTAAAGCTTAATGCGGCAACAGGCGAAGCAAGTTGAATACGAGGCACGTCTAGCTTGAGGAGATGCGCCATGGAAAGCGAGTTCAGAAAAGCGTTCTACCACGGAGGCGAGCGATTGCACTCGTACGCCCTGCGATCCGAAAAAGACGATTCGCAAATGGCAACGCTCAGGCAGTTGGCCTTCGAGCGCAAATGCAAACCCGAAGACATCAGCGTGTACCTCGAGGAATGCGCCCGCAAAGAGCATGACTTCTCGCACGATTGCGCAGTAGAGCACCTTGGCATGCGCAATGGCAGCGATAGCTGGCGAATACTGAACATAGCCACTGGTGCTTTGTATGCTCATTCGGGGTCGCTGGACAGCTTCATCGAAAAGTACGAGGCGGGAAAGGCTTAGCTCACTGCGAACATGCTGGCGAATGCCTGGTTGGCCTATCCTTCGCCTTCGGTTTTAAATGATGTGATGGGAGCGGCAACGCCTCCTGTGCCGATGTATTCGACAAATTCATCAACGCGCATGTCGTCGAGCTTGCGGTAATCGGCATGGAGGGCGCGGGCAAGTCGCCGGGCACGCTGCTCAGCTGTGCGCTTGCCAGAACCCGAATCGACGAAGTAGATGGGAACGCCCTTCTTCTTGCAGTACTCACCGAAACTGCGGATG
Source organism: Eggerthellaceae bacterium (assembly GCA_017432445.1). Taxonomy (GTDB): domain Bacteria; phylum Actinomycetota; class Coriobacteriia; order Coriobacteriales; family Eggerthellaceae; genus UBA9715. Next base: position 6,273 of record JAFRJC010000055.1, read on the forward strand.
ACTTTCGACGGCTGCATGATGCGGGAACGGTCATAACCGCCGTCCGAGAGCAGCACGACTTCGGCGCTTTCGTCTTGCATGTCGTCAATGATCCGTACGGCCAGACGGAACGCGTCGAACAGGGGCGTCGAACCCCCGCCCTTCACCGCATCGATGCGCTGTGCCGCCAATTCGGCTGATGAGGTGAACGGCAGAATCAGGTGCGCACGCAACCCTCCGAAGCCGATGATTGCCACACGCGTGCGCGTGACATACGCATCGCTGAGCAACGAAACGACACATCCCTTAACCAAGGACAGGCGGCCGGATCCCACCATGGACCCGCTCGTATCCACGAGAAACACGATGTTGCGCCTTCCGCGCCCCGCGATCTTGCGGTAGCGCATGTGCTCTTCGCGCAGACCCTCTTGAAGGCTTTCGCCGGCGACAAGCTGAGCGACGACGCTGCCCACGACATGGATTTCGCCAGAAGCGGGCGTTTGAGTATAGCCGATGCAATGCCCTTTCTGCGCCTTCTTGCCCTTGACGCCACGGCGTGCCTGGACAGCCCGCTCGACGCGGCTTTGCACCGACTCGATGGGCTTGGCGTGAAACTCAGCCGTCTTGACGTCAGTCAGGGGCAGCGCTCGACTTTGCGCCGCCCCTAGGGTTTTTTTACTTCGTTCGCCTTTTCTGCAGGCAAGCCTATCGGGACGCATTCGACGACGACTTCATCCTCTTCAGCCTTCGCCTCGTACGCATCCAACTCGCGCTCCTCAAGTGCGCTCATCGCGCGTTCGAGAACCTTGTCGTCAAACGACACCTCTTCGAACGGAGACCGCTTGAGGCGATGGGGCAAAACGAAGCGCGACGCGGCGAGCACATCCTCGCGCGAAGCGCAATCGCGCCCGCCAAGTGCCGCCATGGCGCGCGCAGCGCGCATCAATGCAATGTCTGCGCGGTAGCCGTCAATCGACATCTCTGAGCAGATGCCCGAGGAGAACATGGCGACATCATCGGGGAAAGCCACATGGGGGTACAGCTCCTTGGCTCGGAACAGCCGCTCGGCCAAGCGTCGCTCGTTATCGGCGAATCGCGCGCAAAATGCTTCCGCATCCGCCTCGAATTGCTCCTGGCGCCTCACGACCTCGAGACGTTCTTGTTGGGTAAGGTTTCCCGTGACGCGCACCGATAGCCCGAATCGGTCGAGCAGCTGCGGGCGAAGCGTGCCCTCTTCGGGATTCATCGTGCCTACGAGCACGAATCTAGCGGGATACTCCTCGGACATTCCCTCCCGCTCGACGCGACAGACGCCTGTTGCGGCAGCATCGAGCAGCAAGTCGACGATATGGTCCTCGAGCAGGTTTATCTCGTCGACGTAGAGTATTTGCCCATCTGCGTCGGAGAGTATGCCTGGCAAGAATTCGCGCTCGCCGCTTTTCATGAGAGAGCCAACGTGCAACGTGCCGACCACGCGGTCCTCGGTCGCGTTGAGCGGCAGCTCGACAACGCGCATTCCCTCTCCCAAGATGTCGGGCATCGCGCGCACCGCCGTCGTCTTGGCCGTACCACGCTCGCCTAATATGAGCACACCGCCGATGGCCGGCTGAACAGCCACGAGTAGAAGGGCCTTCTTCATGGCCTCTTGGCCGACTATTGCGGTGAACGGATACGCGGAACGCCCCGAATGCTCCATTAGCTGATCCCCTCTTCCAAAGGACGGCAATCAAAGAGTCGCGGGAACCATCCCGCTGACCCCTGTGGGTTTTTGTTCGCTGCTGCGTTTGGTCATGGAAAGATGATACCGCAGAGCTGCACGTATATGGGGGCGAGTCATCGGAACCGCCGTTATGACTCACTCCGAAGCTTTGACTACCTCGAGCACGGCGCGGATGCTCTCAGAAGGCGGGTCCATGCCCAAGCCACAAGCCGGGGCAATGATGTCAGACTCATTGCACACCGAAACGGCTGCGCTAACAACCTGCACAACTACTCTGTAATGTGATTGAAGTCGCTCCGAGATACCCCTACAGCATTTCCAGGAACGCCTGGATGCGCGTGGTGAGCTGGCCGGCGTCGGTCGTGGAATAGTCGGTCTCGACCTTCAGGAACGGCAAATCGCGCTTCTCGGTGACATGCTTCTCGATGCTGTAAGACTCGACATTGTAGGTATGGCAACCCTGCAGCGTCATCTCGACGACGCCGTCAGCCTTGAATTCGTCGATCAGCTCGTCGAGCAGCTCGTAACGATAGGTGTCAGGCGACATGACGGAGCAGCCGATCTTGAAATAACGCTCGGCCAAAGCTTCGTACACGTCGGGGTTTTCCTCGTCGACCAGGCGGTAGTAGTTCTTGAGGCCCGTGCAGTTCTCATAGCCAACGATGACGCCGCCGTTCTCCTCGATGATGCGGGCGATCTTCTCGGTCGCTCCACCCATGGGACAACCGGAGACGATGATGCGCGGCTTGTGGCCGATTTTGGCGGAATTGACTTCGGCCTCCTCGAGGATGCGGTCCTTCATCTCGCACAGCTGCTTGACTGCCTGCTCGCGATCGAACGTGAACGACGCGCCGTACACGACCTTGAACAGGTCATAGCCCATAACGGGAACCGGATCAGCCTTCATGATGCTCAGCAGATCCAAAGCCGCCCTGCGCTCCTCGTTGCGTAGCTTAATGGCATCGCGGATGGCGTCTTCGGTAATCGTGACGCCAAAGAAGTCCTCGAGCTTCTCCTTGAAGCGGATGACCTCGTTCTTCCACATCTTGAAACCGTCTTCGTCCTGCGCATTGGGCAACTGCATGACATAGGTCGGCTTGAAGTCGTTCATGATCTCGTACATCTTCTTCTTGCCATCGCACGTCGTCTCGCCGACGATCAAGTCGCTGAAGTAGAAGAACGGGCACTTGTCGGCCTTGCCGAAACCGTAGCTCGACTTGATGAGCGGGCAAAGGCTCGCGGGAAGATCCTGTTCGGCAAGGGGGATGGTCTCGTCTGACATCGAGCACAGACCAACGGTGGCAGCATTCATGGCCATCGGTAGCTCGACGGGCACATACGTGCAATACGTCCCCACGAGAGGCAGGTCCTTGTCCTTTTGCTGTTTGGCGGAAAGGAATGCGTTCTTGCGACCTTCGGCGAACTCCTCAAAAATATCTGGTAGCTCCTTTTTGATGTCCATGCTTGCTCCCGTTCTATCGCCTTCATCGGCGGCTCAAATCGGTACGGAAATGCGGTTTGGGAAACCCGTTGCTCGCATTTCCATCTCGCGGCACTCTTTATTGATACCCAATCCGCCGCAGGCGGATTGTTTCGCTTTGATTATAGTTCCTCCGGACAACCGCACGAGTCGTTCGGTCACGCCTTTGACCTGGTCATCAATCATCCCTTCGGTTTCCAATCCCTGATGTGGATTCATTTGAATCTTCAATCTTCATTCGATTTGTCTATGTATGGAAGAACGGTGGAAACGGCTCATGCGTTGGAAATCGATTTTCGATTTGTCATTTAAGTACAAGTATTTTTTAGTAAATATTTGTATGCTCTGTTTGGTATAGAATTATCCCTAATGAAATCTTTGCGCTTTTGAATCAGCTGATATCGATCGTCGGGAGGAACTTATGAGCGGATTGTCCGTTGCAAACTTTCCTCGGTACATCATGTCCGCATTCGATAGAAATGCTAAAAGCGGGCGCCTTCCCGGGCAAAAGCCTCATGGCTCAAACACCGTCTCGACAGCGCGCATCGTGCTTTCAGTTCAGTACGATGGCACCTTCAGGTTCCTATCGTTTAATCCGGTGGACATACGAGGCGACTCTGCGGAGTGGTACGGATACGATGACGGAATTCCATGCAGCGAGGCCCCTTCGATGCTCGACGTCGTCGCTCAAGCGCATGAATACATGTTCGGCGAAGAGTTCAACGAGACAAGCTGCCGCGAATACCTCGACATCGACGACGAGGGCATCCTGCAGCGGATCATGGGCGTTCCCGGCTTGTACACATGCTTCGTCATTAACGGCCATTACGTCTACGATGTTAACAGCGAATACGGACGTTGGGGTTATCGCGGACTCAACTACCGGGAGACCGCGATTTCCGACTTGGATGTTGTCGAGGTGTTTGGATTCCAAAGCAGCGTAGGCCTCGATTACTACACGTACTTCCTAAACCCCGATCAGAGCTGGCTCCGCTCCGCAATCGTCTCGCCGGGCGAGCCCATCACGATGCAGCACGAAGGCTACATGTTCGTCATAGGGGGTCCCTACCGACACGTCGACCGCATCGAGCAGCGCCTGGTCGCACCTATTAAAGGTTCGAAGCTTGCAATCGTCGATCCCCTCACGTTCGAGTTCGTCGATATCGAGGGAGCCGTCACCGACGACAAGGGCTTCGTGACGTTTTCTCTCGATAAGCCAGGCGGTTACTACATCACCGCCTACGACGGCGAGCCGCCACGCAACAGGGCCAGCCTGTCGCTCCCCTGCCTGCCCGTCATCGTCCGCTAAGGATGCGTTAGCCACCCACCCGCATCGGCCCATCGTCTCGGAGGACATTGAGGAATGCGGTTGCAGCTGCCGTGAGGCTGCGGCTTTTGCACCACGCAGCCTCGATCACCCTGTGAGCAGGCACATCGAGCGGTAGGACTGCGACGTCATAGGGAGGGTTGAGCGTCATGATGGAAGGCAGGATGCCGATGCCAAGGCCCGCCTCCACCATGGCCATGACTGCATAGTCATCCCATACCGTGTAGGCGGGAACAACCCTCATGCCATTGCGCTCGAACAAGCTCGCCACTTCCGAAACCTCCCCGCGTTCGAGAGCCAAGAAAGGCTCCCCTGCGAAAGCCGCAATGGGAAACGTCGCTCCTCCTGCAAGCGGATGGTCTTTCGGCACAATCGCCACATGCTCGTCTTCGAGAAGCGCAATGGACTCGAAGCCCTCGGACGCCGGCACGCGAACGGTGCCCACGTCAACGCGTCCCTCGGCAACCCACGATTCTATCTCGGCGTAATCGCCCATGAGCAACTCGCACGTAATGCCGGGGCGGCTTAGGCGGAGCTTCTGGAATACTCTTGGAAGGATGTGGGTTGCGACGCTGGCTATGGTGCCCACGCGCACCGTGCCCACCTCCGCCCCGGCAATGGCGGCCGCCTCGTCATCGAAACGGTCGCATTCGGCCACGATGGCGCGCGCACGACCAATAAGGCGTTCTCCGTCGGACGTGAGAGATACCCCGGCTTTGCTCCGATCGAAGAGGCGAAAGCCACATGCGGTTTCGAGATCCGCCACCATGCGGCTGACGCTCGACACCGAATAGCCCATTCGCTCTGCAGCCCCCACGATGCTGCCCACATCTGCCGCAACGACAAAAGCCCGATATTTCTGCAATCCGGTATCCATCGGATATCCTTTCGTATTTTGCAATGATATATTGTATTATTTCCGCTTTTCAAAAGTATATCAGAGATGCATACTAGGCGCCATGAACAAGAACCTCGCAACATTCACCGCATCCCTGATACTGTTCGGATCGAACGGCATCGTCGCCTCGCATATCGGGCTTCCCAGCTACGATATCGTCATATTACGCACCTTCCTCGGCGCAGTGCTGCTTGGGGCATTGCTGCTCATAAGCCGCAAGAGAACGAAGATTTCCGCTAACCCGAAAAGCGCAGCGTTCGTGGCTATCTCGGGTATGTTCCTGGGGATAAGCTGGCTTCTCTTGTTCGAAGCATACAGCTTGGTCGGCGTCGGCACTTCGTCGCTTATGTACTACTGCGGACCGGTTTTGGTCATGGCGCTCTCCCCTGTGCTGTTCAAAGAACGGCTCACTCACACGCGCATAGCGGGTTTCGCCATCGTGCTCGTAGGCGTCATGCTCGTCAACGGCGGAACCCTTCAAGGCGGCCTTTCGCCCCAAGGTTTGACATACGGAGCCGTCGCCGCCCTCTGCTTGGCAGCCATGATCGTGTTCAACAAGAAGGCCGAGGGAATCGGCGGCCTGGAAAACGCATTCATCCAAATCGGCTCCGCCTTCATCACGGCACTCGTAGGCACAGTGGCCCTGCACGGATTGTCGATTGACGTACAGCCAACTGACTGGCCCGCCATCCTGATGCTCGGGTTCGTCAACACGGGGCTTGGCTGCTATCTCTACTTCGGAAGCATGGGCAAGCTCAAAGCCCAGACCGTGGCCGTCTGCGGTTATATCGAACCGGTATGCGCCGTCGTCATGGCCATGGCGTTCCTCGGCGAAGGCATGTCAGTCCTGCAGGTCCTCGGCGCCCTGCTTGTCATCACCGGCGCTGCTGCAACCGAACTTGCGCCACTCATTACAAGGGCATTCGTCAGTCGGCACGAGAAGACGAGAATCAGCCCATCCCCCGCCCAATAGACGCTCGCTGCATGTGATAATGGAACCCGTCGTAACCGCGAGCGAATACGACGCATGAGAGAGCATGGGTGGGCAGAGGACGATAAAGGCTCCGTTAGTTTCACGGCTATCGGCAGCATCGCCTCGATCCCTTGGCGAAACGGAGACGAGCATGAGCCCTGACGAACTGCTTGCGTATTTGAAAAACGAGCTTGACGCTTTCACCGTTGGAAGCTCCAACAACTACATCAGCATGAGGGCAGCCCTTTGCCCAAGCGCAACGGGGCTCCGGATGTTCGATCAGCCGCTCATCGCGGTCGGCGACGCCAGCGACCCTCTGTTCGAAGAACTGAAGAAGCCGGATGCGGTCGGCCAGCAGATGCGCCTCCCCTCTGATTGGCTTCCAAACGCGCAGAGCGTGATTTCGTACTTCTTCCCAATGAGCGAACGGGTTAGGAACAGCAACCGCGACGATGGTCCCGCATCACCTGAATGGCTCCACGCACGCATCGAAGGCCAGATGTTCATCTTGCGCGTCGGCGAGCACCTGCAGCGCCTTGTCCGGGCAGCAGGATATGACGTGATCTGCCCAGGCTGCCATCCCGACATGACGGCGACGAAGTATGACGGCGACCCGACGGTCGCCTACCGCAGCAACTGGTCCGAGCGGCATGTGGCCTACATATGCGGACTGGGAACGTTTTCTCTATCTAGGGGCATCATCACCGAAAAGGGCACGGCGGGACGGCTGGGAAGCATCATCGTATCGGCCCCGCTTCCCATTACCAAGCGCAACTACACAGAGCTGGATGAGTATTGCATCAAATGCGGCGAATGCGTCGACCGCTGCCCGGTAAACGCCATCTCCTTGGAAAACGGCAAGGACAACTACCTGTGCCACCAGCAGCTTCAGCAAACTCAGGAGCTCTATCCGGGTTACTACGGCTGCGGCAAATGCCAAGTCGGGGTTCCCTGCGAGAGCACCCGCCCCTAAGAAAAGCGTTCCTTTATTAGATTTCAGCCGATGGTTCGAAGAATTGTTCTTGAGATGGCTTCCGCCGAGCAAGGCCAGCAGCAAGCGCCATCTAGTTAGAAGGATCAAAAGATGGTCGAGGTTCGTGGATACGCACTGCAAGATATCAGGGACATGGCTGACGTGTGGAACGAGGTCGTCGAGGACGGCATAGCGTTCCCGCAGGAGGAGGCGCTTGACGAGAAATCGGCCGCCGAGTTCTTCGCTGCACAGACACACTGCGGCGTAGCGGTCGAAAACGGGCGCGTTATCGGACTGTACATCCTGCATCCCAACAACATCGGCCGCTGCGGCCATATCGCCAACGCAAGCTATGCCGTGGGGTCAACCGCGCGCGGCAAAGGCGTTGGGCGCTTGCTCGTCGAAGATTCGCTGGCCAAAGCTGCCGAGAACGGCTTCCGCGTCATGCAGTTCAACGCAGTCGTGGCGACGAACGCAGGAGCCCGCCACCTCTACGAGAAGCTTGGGTTCGTTCAGCTGGGCACGATACCAGGTGGATTCCGCATGCCCGACGGTACCTATGCCGACATCTGCCCCTATTATCGCGAGCTCGGAAACTGAACCCTCGATCGTCGTCGGACAAGCACCGAGAAAAAGTCGAAGCCAATGAGCAGAACGGCTTGCCAATTCCCTAATCCAATAGGGACTGGTGCAGTTTTTCGAGCGGGGTCGGCCCTTTGTCTGGCAATTGTTCCCGACGGTCCACATCGGACCTCACGATTCGGAAGATAGTGGCTGTGAGGGGCACGCCAACGAACGCGCCTGCGAAGCCGAACAGCGCAATGCCCAGCGTGATGCCGATAAGCGGCCACATGCCCGTGAGGCCCACGTGCTTGCCGATGACACGCGGATAGAGAACGTTTGACTCAATCTGCTGTACAACGAAGAACAGGATCAAGAATATGATTGCTTTCTGCCATGAGGTCGCAAGGATAATGATGGCACCCAGCACCGCGCCGATGAGCGCTCCGATCATGGGAATGAACGACATGACGCCGACGAGTGCGCCGAGCATGAGAGCGTTGGGCATGCCAGCGATCGTACAGGCGATGACAACAAGGCTGCCGAAGAGAACGGCCTCGAGCGACTGACCTACGATATAACCCCGGAAGCATTCATCAGCGACCTCGGTTGCACGCGAGAATCTGTCATCAGCCCTCTTGCCCAGATAGACCCTGATGAGTTTGTGCACGCTACTTGAGAGCCTGTTCTTTTCACCCAAGAACCAAAATGCCAAGATGATGCCCATGAACCAAGCGCCGATTGTGCCTATGAGCGACATGATCTGAGGGAACGAGCTCACGATACCCGACTGCAGCCAGCTGGCGACATCGGTCACCACCTTCTGCCAATCGATTGATTTCAGCTCGGCGAGCGTCTGAGCGGGAATGAACGAGCCGAGAATCTCATTTCTGGAAATCGCATCGATGACGCCGGGAGCTTCTTTGGCCAGCGTGACGATTGCGTCCACGAGATTCGGAAACACCAGTATACCCACCGTCAGCATGACGACGACAGCGCATACGACAGATAGAATCATCGACAGCGTACGGTTGCGCGTTCCATCGCCCGTAGGACCAGGAAGCTTGCGCTCGAAGAAGCGCATGGGGATGTTCACGACATAGGCGATGACGAGGCCGGCGAAGATGGCAATCATGCCCCCGAGTAGCAGGCCGACAAGTTTCTCGACTGCCCCCCAATAGCGGATGCACAGGAACACCACCAACACGGTGATAGCAAGCTTTAAGCATGCTTTCCAGCTGATATTGAAGTCGCGATTGTCGCCCATTTACTCCCCTTCACCACGCTAGATGCCCATTATATTGCTTGCAAACACCTCGGTACAACCACATGCAAAATCTGCGATGAATCCGAAATGTCGAATCTGCTAAAACGCAACAAAAACGAGGCGGGAAACAATTCTCCTCTTTTTTCGACAGTCTTCCGAATCCGACCAAATACAATAGGAATAACCGCATTTTATAAGCTAAGGACATGCGATAAGGTGTAGCGGATGGGAGGCAGCGTGGACGAGAAACGTGCGGAGAGCGCATCGAAAGATGCTGTGCAAACCCCAGAAGACGAGATGAGCGAGGAGAGTTTTCTCAAGGCATACAAAAAGAAGGAATACCCCAAACCATCCCTCACCGCTGACATTGCAGTGTTTCACCGTGTGGAAACCGGTTTGGCGGTACTGATGGTTCGTCGGGGAAAGCATCCGTTCAAGGGATGCTGGGCATTGCCCGGTGGATTCGTGGGACCAAGCGAAGACGTGGTGGATGCAGCTCGCCGCGAGCTCGAAGAGGAGACGGGGGTCTCGGGTATCTCCGTCGAACTATTCGGCATATACGGCACACCAGGACGCGACCCACGTGGATGGACGGTTTCCGGAGGTTTTTGCGCCCTTATCGAAGCTTCCCAGGATGCGAAGGCGGGCGATGATGCTGCAGATGCGCAATGGTGCCCGATTTGCGAGAAGACAAGCGAAATGCCTGCCAACGAAAGCGCTGTTGGCGCTTCTTCTGACAACATCATTGAAATCGAAGTGTCCTGTGGAGAAGGGGACGTGCTCATGGTCCGTTTCGAGCTGATAGCTCAGAGTTTTGGGGCACCTCGGGCGCATGTCTTGACAAGCGAAGGCTTTGCATTCGACCATGCGCAGCTGCTTGCCGACGCCTACCTCAAGGTGTGTTCGCGATAAAAACTAAGAAGGGCTGGTCGATACCTTGAAATGACATCGACCAGCCCCCTCAAATGCCCACGTGCGCTAAAAACCCTTCCCAGCTTTTATCTCGCTGGCCTCCATAGCAGGACTCTATCGAAGAGCCGCTATCCCCCGGAAGCCCACAAGCTTTACTTGACTCGCTTCGCACGCGGGTACAGGATGAACAAACGCTCTATCCCTTTGCCCATACAGGATCAGGGCAAGATGGTCTAGAAGTAAACCTCCTCGTTAAAGTACACAGCCTGCATCATGCGCTCCATCTGAGCCTGCCCGATTGCGCGCGGATTGGAGAGCGTGCAAGCATCCTGCAATGCATTGGCAGCGATGTCGGACAGCTTGGACTCGAACTCAGCCTGGGAAACAAATCCCTGACCGGCTTCGACCTTCTTGCCGCCCTCACCGTACTCGCTGATGCAGTTCGGAATATTCATTTCCCTGTTGAAGTCAAGGCAGAACTGGATGAGCGCTTCGACCTTGGCGGCGCGGGTCTTGCCGCACAGGCCGATTGCATCGGCGATTTGAGCATAGCGGTCAGCCGTCGCACGGTCGCCTGCGTTGTACTTGATAACCTTGGGCAGGTACATGGCGTTTGCGCAGCCATGGATGATGTGGCCGCCCTCGAAAGCCGCACCGGTCTTGTGCGCCATCGAGTGGACGATGCCCAAAAGGCCACTGGAGAATGCCATGCCTGCGAGGCACTGCGCATCATGCATGGCGGCACGCGCAGCCTGATCGCCCGCATAGGAGGAAACCAGGTTGTCCTGGATCATCTTGATGGAGTGAAGGGCCATCGCGTCGGTGTAGAAACTACGCGCCGTTGAGACGTAAGCCTCGATGGAATGGGTCAGGGCATCCATGCCGGTGAAGGCGACGAGCTTCGGCGGCAGCCCAGCGACCAGGGCGGGATCGACGATGGCGACGTCGGGCGTGATCTCGAAGTCCGCCATGGGATACTTGATGCCCTTCTCATAGTCGGTGATGACTGCGAAGGCGGTCACTTCGGTGCCAGTGCCCGAAGTGGTGGTGATGGCGCAGAACTTTGCCTTTGTGCGCATTTCAGGTAGGCCGAACGGGGTGCACATCTGCTCGAAGGAGATGTCGGGATACTCGTATTTGACCCACATTGCTTTTGCAGCATCGATGGGGGAACCGCCACCAACGGCAACGATCCAGTCAGGACCGAATTCCTCCATGACCTTGGCGCCAGCGATAACCGTATCTACAGAAGGATCGGATTCAATGCCCTCGATAAGCTTGGTCTCAAAACCAGCTTCCTTGAGATTTCCTTCGATAACGTCGAGATAACCGTTCTTCTTGATCGAGCCGCCGCCAATGCAGATGACGGCCTTCTTGCCCTTGAGGCCCTTCAGGGCGTCGAGCGCACCTTCACCATGATATACAAACCGTGGATTGATGTACTGCTGCATAAGTTAACCTCCTCTAATTTGGAAATTGCCGTCAGCATCCACTCCGATGAGCGCCAACACGAAAGAGCATAGAAAACGCCCGTATCGGATTCGCTGCTGTTTATATGCACAACTCCCCCAGAGGATAAGTTGACTGTAGCACACTTAGATTGAGCGGGAAAGATGGCATTCGTTCAATGGGCAGAATTGATGCTCTAATTAGGCAATAAAATGGGTAGGTAATGATTCAAATCGCCTGCTTTGAATAGAAGCTAGGCAGATACGATTCAGCATGTCAGTTTTCCATTCGATTTTATAGGCAGATGATGTTTTTACTGCTTGTTTGCATCGCTCGCCTGTCTTGTTCAATTAGGCAGAAACGCATCAGAACGAATGCGAAGATTCGCCCATCGTGTCTTAATGGGCATAGTCGCTTTACCTTGAGGGGAGGCGGACGTAGAAGCGGTCGTACCACGCATTCAGGTATGATTGCCCTATCTGACCACAATGGCGCACAATCGCGCTCCACACCGATAAAAACAAGAAAGGCAACTCCATGACCATAACGTTTGCGCGTAACACAGATGAGGTAACGCAATTCGAAACCGAAGGACGTCGCATAGCGCGCGAAGCAGCGCAAGAAGCCGTTGTGCTGCTCGAAAACGACGGTGCGCTACCGTTACGGCCAAGCCGCATTGCACTGTTCGGAACGGGTGCGAGCATGACGATCGCCGGTGGCACGGGTTCAGGAGAGGTTAACGTGCGCCATACGGTGAGCGTACGCGAGGGGCTCGAGGCGGCTGGCTTCGAAATTGCAACGACCGCCCGCCTCGAGGCGTATGAACGCACTTGGCATGAGGGCCGCGCCCTGTTCATCGCTTCGCAACGCGCCAAGATGCGCAAACCAACGCCAAAAACCTTGGGCGAGCTCATCGCCATGGAATACCGGGCGCCGGACGACTCCCCCATTACGATTGCCGAAGTACGCAGCCTTGATGCCGACGCATGCATCTACGTGCTGTCACGCCAATCTGGCGAGGGGCTCGACCGTGTCGAGGAGCCGGGAAGCTACCTTTTGACCGAGCGGGAGCTCGCAGACATCCGCCTTTGCGCAACCGAATTCGAGACGACCATCGTCGTGCTAAATGTGGGCGCTCCCATCGACGTTTCATGGCGACGTGAAATCGAGGGAATCAACGCAATCGTGCTCATGGGCCAGCTCGGCATGGAAGGCGGGCACGCACTCTCCGACGTCATCACAGGAGCTACGCCCCCTTCTGGCAAACTCGCCGTTTCATGGCCCGAAAGCCTCGATCAGATACCGTTTTCAGATTCATATGGCGCCTGTGCAGCCGACCCCGATGTCGCGGATTACCGCGAAGGCATCTACGTCGGCTACCGGTACTACACGAGCTTCGATGTTCAGCCAGCCTATCCGTTCGGATACGGACTGGGCTACACCCCGTTCCAGCAAGAACTCAAGACAATCGAGTGCAACGGACAATCGCTGAAGGCAACCGTGTCGGTGCAAAACGATGGGACAGTTCATTCAGGTAAGCATGTGGTGCAGCTTTACGCACGCCTGCCAAAAGGAGCGATGCCGAAAGAGCGCCTGCGCCTCATTGCATTCGGAAAGACCGAAGCGCTTAGCCCAGGCGAGGCCTGCGAAATCGAGCTCTCATTCATGTTGCGCGATCTGGCCTCGTACGACGAATCATCTGCCGAAACCGTACTCGAGGACGGCAAGTACGTTTTGTGCCTGGGCACATCCTCCGCTGATACCTCTTCAGTAGCTGTTATCACCGTCGGAGAGCGCATCGCGCTCGAAAGGCATCGAAGCCTTTGCGCATCGCCCCAGCCCATTGCAGAACTGGCCGCGTCGCCCGACAACCCTCCTCAAACCGGACACCTTCCCCAACTATTCATTACGGCAGACGACATCGCCACGAAAGTGCACGTGTACGGAAGAGCAGCGAACGTCTCGCCCGAACTCGAGGAGCTCGTCGATGCGCTCGCTCCCAAACAGAAAATCGACCTTTGTGTAGGTACGGGCTTATTCGTGGGAAAACAGGATTTTTGCGTCCCGGGAGCAGTCGGGCACACCACGACGGCGCTCGTGGATAAAGGTATCCCCAATATAGAGCTCTGCGACGGGCCAGCAGGCATACGCCTTCAGCGCAGGTCGTCCATCGACTCGAAAGGAAACATCAAGCCGCTGGATCCCCCGCTGTCGCTGTACGAAGTTCTTCCCAGCATCATGACCCGCTTCCTGTACGGCAACCCAGAAAAGGACCGGGTCGTCTACCAGTTTGTAACGGGATTCCCCGCGGCATCGAGCGTTGCCCAGACCTGGAACACTGACCTCGTGCGCCGTATCGGCGAAACGGTCGGACGCGAAATGCACGCCGTCGGCGTGACATACTGGCTTGCCCCGGCGTTGAACATCGTTCGGCATCCGCTCTGCGGCAGGAACTTCGAGTATTACTCGGAAGACCCGCTCATCTCCGGCAAAATGGCCGCCGCCGTTACCCAGGGCGTCCAGTCTGTTCCCGGCTGCTTTGCGTGCTGCAAACACTTCGCGGCCAACAATCAGGAGACGAACCGCAATACTGCTTCGTCAAACGTCGACGAGCGGGTGCTGCGCGAGGTATACCTCCGCGGGTTCGAGATAGCCGTACGCGAAGCACGGCCTGCGAGCATCATGAGTGCATACAACAAGATAAGCGGGGTGTACTGCTCTGAAAACCGCGAGTTGCTCACGAGCATTTTGCGCGACGAGTGGGGATTTGACGGCGTCGTCATGACCGATTGGTTCGCTACAAGGCGGGGCTACGCTGACGAGCGGAAGGCTATCATGGCGGGTGTCGACCTCATCATGCCAGGCGGCAACAGGCCTCGACTCCTGCTTTCCCGTGGGTTGAAAACAGGTGAGGTGGACGTGCGTGCGCTCGATGCGGCCTGCGCACGAGTGCTGGAGAAAACCCTCGTGGCAGCCTGTTCTCGCTGAACCGCCCACCAAGACGCCGGACATGAAAACCAGCAGTCGAGCGAAATTTCGCTCGACTGCTTTCCCCATCTATTATCGAAGCACGATGACTCCACCGCTACTCGAGTGTTTTGTACGTCGGCTGCAGGCTGTTGCGGGCCGAGGCACATCCGTTGCGCGAGGCGCAGCCCTCGCATCCTGACGAGCACAGAAGGTCGCTCAAATCTAAGTCGTCGGTCTGCTTGTCGCCCGTATCGCAGCATCCACCACGCGGTTTTTTCTTAAAGAACGTGGCCTTGACCGCCAACGCCAGAACCGCCACAACGACTGCAAGGATTATCCAGCTCGCAAGGTTCATGTCCGCCATTTCCCTTTCCTTGAAGCCCTACGCCTCCGCGGCAACGGTTTTCTGCAGGGCTTCGCGCTTGCCCGCCGGACGGAACAGGCCGAACAGGATAAGCGCCAGCAGTACGATCGCCACCGCCGTCCACACGTCGAACATGCCGAGAGTAGCCAGCTTGCCCAGCTGGAAGATGATGAGGGAAACAACGTAGGCGAACCCGCATTCCCAGCCTATGGCTGCCCAGAACCATTTGTTGAAACCGCCCATTTCACGCTTGATGGCACCCATTGCCGCAAAACACGGTGCACAGAGCAGCTGGAACGTCATGAACGAGAACGCTGCCACCGGAATGAGCGCCGCCGAACCGCTCGAAACTGCGAGCGATTGCATGAACTCGCTCGACCAAGCCAGCTCGCCACCGCCGAAGACGACTGCCATGGTGCCGATGACGTTCTCCTTGGCGATGAGGCCCGTGATGACCGTCGAAGCCGACTGCCAGTTGGCAAAACCGAGCGGCGCGAAGATCCAGGCGAACGCGTTGCCGAAGTACGCGAGGAACGAGTAGTCCATCAAGTCTTCGCCAACCCACATGAACTGTCCCTCGTAGATGCCATAGCCCGAGAGGAACCACACGATGACCGTGGCGAGCAGGATGATGGTGCCGGCTTTCTTGATGAACGACCAGGCACGCTCCCACATGCTGCGCAGCAGATCTACGAAACGCGGCAAACGGTATTCGGGCAACTCCATGATGTAGGGAGCCGTCTCGCCCATGAACGGCTTGGTCTTCTTCAAGATGATGCCGGAAATCACGATGGCCGCGATTCCCATGAAATACGCCAGGGGACCTACCCACCACACGCCGCCGAACACGGCCGTGGCGATGAGCGCGATGATCGGGAGCTTTGCCGAACACGGCATGAACGTGGTGGTCATGATGGTCAGATGGCGCGCCGATTCCGACTCGATCGTACGCGACGCCATGACACCGGGCACACCGCAGCCCGTTCCGACGATCATGGGGATAAATGTCTTGCCCGACAGGCCGAAACGGCGGAATAGGCGATCAAGGATGAACGTGACGCGGGCCATGTAACCGCAACCCTCGAGGATAGCCAGCAAGAAGAATAGAATCATGATCTGTGGGACGAAGCCGAGCACGGCGCCCACGCCGGCGACGATACCGTCCATGATGAGGTCATACAGCCAGTCGACGCATCCGACCGCTTCGAGCGCACCTCCGATGAGCACGGGGATGCCAGGTACCCATATGCCGTAAGCGCTGTATTCTTCGGGTGCGGATACCTGGATACCTTGGGGTACCGCCTCGCCCGTCTCCTCGTCAATTGCCTCGCCGTCGAACTGGTAGATGATGGCTTCGGCTGCGCCTTCGCGCCCTTCGGCGGCAATTTCATCGTTGCGAGCGTCTGCAAGTTCCTGGGCCTTGGCCTCGTTGGCGGCACCCACATAGACGTAATAGTCGCTCTCGAACGCCTCCTCTTCGTCAACTGTGTTGTACTCGGCAATAACGCCGGCCTTCGAAGCCTGAGATTCAAACTCCGCCAGCGCTGCTTGAGCCTCAGCGGATTCGGGATCTGCCTCGAAGCCCTCGCCAAGCGCCTCGAGCACATCCTCAGGAGGTTCAGCCAAGAAGTTGGCAGCCACGATCTTCGTGTCGATGCCCGCTTCGGCCGCGGCGTCCAGATAGTTGGCAATGGCCTTCTGCGCCTCGTCATACGGTTCGGCGGCTTCGTCGTATGCCGCCTGCGCGCCTGCATCGGGATTCACGATGGCGATAGGATCGAGATACCAACCATCGCCGAACACGCCATCGTTGGCCCAGTCGGTCGCCACACCGCCAACTGTCGAGATGGAAATGTAGTAGATTGCCACGATGATGGCCACGAAGATGGGGAGCGCGAGCACGCGGTTGAGCAACACTCGATCGATCTTCTCGGTCGCGCTCTTGTTGCCTTCGGGTCGCACCTGCACGCTCGGCATGAAGCTAGTCAGATAGTTGTAGCGCTCGTTGGCCACAACTGCGTCGGCCTTGTCGCCGAATCGCGCCTCGACGGCACGGACATGCGAATCGAGGTCTCCGATTTCGCCAAGGTCGTCGATGACCTTGCTGTCGCATTCGAGATATTTGATGGCATAGAAGCGCTTGAGCTGGGCAGGAACGCCATCGGGCAAGTCATATTCGAGATGCGCGATAAGCTGCTCGAGATCGTCGGAGAACCGGGCGGGCTTGGGCGCAATCCCGTCCTTCGCGGCTTTCATGGCGGCCTGCATGACTTCGTCGACGCCGTCGCCACGCAAGGCCGATATCTCCACTACGGGAAGGCCCAGCTTATCCGAAAGCGCAGTCGAGTCGATGCGGTAGCCTCGCTTGGAGACGATATCCATTTGGTTGAGCGCGACGACAACCGGTACGCCGAACTCCATGAGCTGCGTAGTCAAATACAGGTTGCGTTCGAGGTTGGATGCGTCCACGATGTCGACGATGACGTCTGCGCTGCCCCCTACCAGGTAATCTCGCGCAATGATTTCCTCGCTCGAATACGGCGTGAGCGAGTAGATGCCGGGCAGGTCGACGATTTCAACATCTTTGTCCCATTTCAGCGTACCGGTTTTGCGCTCGACGGTAACGCCCGGCCAATTGCCGACATACTGGTGGTTGCCAGTCAGCTGGTTGAACAGCGTTGTCTTGCCCGAATTCGGATTGCCGACCAAGGCGACGGTTTTCGACATAGCTTCGCTCCCCTCTCCGATGGAGGCACTCATCGGCGGCTTTCACGCCGCCCTTTTACTTGTGATTATCGTTTCGAGCTGAGGGGGACTTTCCCTACAGCCCAGTTGTTCCCGTTATGCCGGCTGCACCTCGATGCTCGCCGCATCGGATTTGCGCAACGACAGCTGGTAGCCGCGTACGGTGAGTTCGATGGGGTCGCCAAGTGGCGCAACCTTGCACACCTTCACCTGCGCACCTTCGGTAATTCCCATGTCCAGAATGCGCCGGCGAATCTCGCCGGTTTCACCGAGCTTGCTCACGGTGCACGAATCGCCGACGGCGACTTCGTCTAATGTCATGGCTTCCTCCATTCCGCAACTACATCAAAAGGGAACCCTTTTGATAACCAAGGCTAACTTTTAAACGATAAAAGGTTAACCACAGAAAACTTTAATGTCAATAGAGAAGTTTTCCGATAGATACTTTTTGTCGTATGCGAAGTGATGGCAAACCAGCCCTACGGGTGTATTAATGCTGCATGTTGCACCTTACGCTGCCATCGGAAGCGCGTCCCCGTCATATACCCCATCGTGAGAATGGTAGCCGTCGTACTCGGCAAGGTATCCGTAATCGATTCCCAGCACGTTATTCGGGCTATTCTTTTCACAGCGAATAGCAAAGGTGTTAAACACCTCGGCTGTTGTCAGATTGCTCGACTTCAGATAGGCGAGCAGCGCCTCGTTGTCGGCGTTCGCGAACAGCTTGGGTTCGGCCTGCCCGAGCTTCACGGTCTCACTTGATGGACGCAACGTCCTCTTCCCGTTCTCGTCCCGACCCTGCAGCAGATAGTACGTATCCCCCGCTGCATTGGCAGTCGCGAGGTCGTACCCGAGCGACTCCTGCTGGTAGACGGCAACCACGCCGACGAGGCCCGCTCCATCGGTGATCTTGCGATTTGCCCGGTTGTAGCAGATGACCATCTTCATCGAATCGAACTCCGTGCAGAAGTTAAAATCACCCGAAGCATCCATGAAACCCGCCAAGGGTCCGCACCCATACATCGGCACGAGGGCATTCTCAATCGCCTGCACCTTACCTTCGCGAGACGGAAGCGCACGAATTGCGCTGTCGGCCTTTTGCCACGCGCCATCCCCGGCATTGAGCCAAGCATAGCCCGTCTCCCAATCGTAAGCGGGGATATAGATGTCGTTTGCCGACTTCTGCGTCATGCCTATCACGCCGTGCACGTAATCCCCCAGGCCATACGCATCGACCGCTGCCCGCACGCCGTCGACATGCGATGCAGAGCAAATCCACACGTCGATGCCGTTTTCGCTGTAGGCCTTGAGCATCGCCTTCACGTCATCGGTCACAGACACGCCGAGCGGGAATTCGCACGACACCACGCCAATCTTCGACTCGATGCTCTCGGGCGATGTCCAAGTTGCGAGTTCGGTATCGGCATCCTCATACATTTCGCACGAACGCTTGAACAGAGCGTACACCTCATCCTCGGTCATCCCGGCACACCAATGGAGCACCCACTCGCAGGCTGTGGGATCGTCAATCGTGTCCCCAACGTGCTCGTGAAACGCCTTCATCTTAGCCGCGAACTCCGCCCATTGCGGATCAGCCTGAATGGCAGCTTGACCCTGCTCGTCGAGCCCTGCTGGACTGAACGGCCCATAGGTATCCCAAAGATACCGGTAGGCTTTCTCTACATCATCGAGCCAAAGGGCGTTTTCGTTGGCGCCCTCATCGAGACTGGCAGCGAGCGCAGAACGTAGGCTCTCCGGATCGAGGGCGAAGGCCATCGTCTGGAGCTGAAAGGCGTTGCACTGGTCGGCGATGTCGAATATTGAAGTGGTATTGTCGAAGTCGCTCACAACATAAGCATCGCCATCCCAGCCAGGAGCATCCTTACCGTACGAAGCGATGAAATCATTGATCGCCGCCTCGGTCGCGGGTGCGAACAATGTGCCTGACAAATATGCGTTCGCCGCCGTCTCGCTTTGTTGCTGCGATGCCGATGAATCGCCCGATGACGGCTGCGCAGAGCATCCAAAAGCAAGGCCCGAGCATGCGAGAGCCAGCACCGCAGCTAACACTCTTCGAGTCAATGCACCCATCGCCATTCCCTCCATTGCGGTTGCCTGCTTGAACGCCAACGCCTGAACGCTAGTTTTCTAGCATGGTACACCACCGAATAGCACAATCATGATGCGTTTGGCTGCGCCCCGATATTCAGCCAATCGGCGAAGATCATTCCGGTTTCATAACGAAGTCACCGACGATCAATCCCACATCGCCCACATACATGAAGTGCAGCAACGCGCTGAATGCGTATATACCGCAAAAGGCGAAGAACAGGCCGTCGGCAACAGCGCGGGGCATGCGGCGCAGGCCGCGATCCATGAGCGGATAGAAGATCCAGAGTATGAGCAGAGCCGCCACGGTGTAGACCGTGGAGTTCTGCAAGCAGACCTGCCCCATGAAGTTGAAGGGAATCGCCCGGTAATCCCACACCTCGTAGTTCTGATTGCAAATCATGCCGCACGTGAAGTCGATGGTCGTGCAAACGGCGGCCGTCACCACAACGCTCACGAGCACGGCTGGCAACACGCGTCCGCCAAACTTACGCAACAACCATTCCTTCACAGGCGTAAGCAGAACCACGATGAGCACCACGGCCACGCCTTCGGCACAGTACGGGAACAGCCACTGCTTCCAAAGCATGACCTCGGAGAAGTCGACGTCGCCCATGAACACCCCGAGGTAGATGTTGTAGCAGAACAGCATTTCCGCCCAATGCCCCATAAACGAGAACACGATGAAGAACAAGCCCAAGTCCCGCCAGAAGACCCAGGTGCGCACGCGCTGCTTCAACGGAACGTCATAGCTATGACCTTTCGTGGCATACGGGCGCATGTCGATCGGAACCGAAAGTACGCGCTTCGCGGTTGGCGATGCGGCGAGGCAAACGATGACAGCGACGGCAAGCGCATACTGCATGGCCAGCGCAACGATGGCAGCAAACCCAAGCCTTGCCGTCACCACGTCGAAAGCGCCGAACAAGAACATGTCGGATATCGACAACGCGACGCAGGCAATTGCCGCGCCGATGGCGAACGTGCGGGCCTCGCGCGCATGCTTCTGAAACAGCCAAATACACACCGCCGATAGCGCAGCCGTGGCAAAGCCGTGCAGTAGGCTGAAGTCGTAAGAGAAATCGCCTGGCTCAGTGGCAAGCGCATATGCCAGCGCTGCGAGAAGCACGAAGGCAAAGTATGCCTGGCAGGCACGCACTCCGACGCCAAGAGAACGCTGACGCGCAGAATCCCTTGACGTCGTCTTCATGTGCACATCACGCGAAGCGGGATGAGACAGGGAACGGAAGGCTTCGGAAACGCGCTGGGAAACATCCAGCTTGGAAGACTCAGCCTCCATGACATCAACTCCTAGACTTGCAAAGCAACACCTTTTAACTATTACTTAGTGTTACGAAGACACGCCTTGGTTTAGCTGTCATGTTTGGCACTCGTTACCCTACCATCATCACACCGTTGTTTTCATCCGTTTGACACTGCTCAGATACTCGTCAAAAAAGCATCGATTTCGCGGTTGAAAGCTTCCGGGTTCTCGGAAGCGACGAAATGTGTACCCTCCACGAATACCAGACGCGCATCGGGGATGCTCTCGGCGATAAGACGCGTATGGCGTTCCTCTATCATGTCGTCGGTGCCGGCGATGACGAGCGTCGGCATGCGCAATGTCGCAAGGCTTGACGGGTCGATTTGAGGTTCGTCTATCATCAGGCGCAGGAGCTCCAACTGGCCTTCGTCGCCGGCAGCGAGGGCCTCCTGGTACTCCTCGTCGATTTCTCGACGCGTCTGCTCGGTAAGACCGTCTGGGAATAAGTTGCCGCCATTCAGCACGAGGCTTCGGACGCGCTCGGGATGCTCGAGCGCGAACAGCAGGGCGATGTTGGCGCCGTCAGAAAAACCTAGCATGTGAGCCGAATCTATCTTGAGATTATCCATGAAATCAGCCAGGTCACGCACGAATTGCCCGAGCGTGAGCGGTGCCGTCCCGCGCGGCGATTTCCCATGTCCGCGCGAGTCAACGGCAATCACGCGGTAACCACATTTAAAATACGCTATCTGGTGCTCAAAATACGTGCCGTCCTCACCATTGCCATGCAGCAGTATCAGCGGGTCGCCGCTCCCGCTCTCCGTGTAATGAAGCTTGATATCCACGCGTTTCCCACCTTCATGATTGCATGCCAGCGCGCTTGCGTTTGCAAGCCCGGCTGTCGGACATGTTAACCCATTTTTGACATACCCCAGCAAACCCTGGAGAATCGTCCACAAGGCTCCGAATGAGACACAGAAGGTGCCCGACATGACAATAAATGGTCCCGGCCCTACATATGGGCCGGGACCAATCAAGGCAAAGAACCGCTGCGCCTACACGGCAGCAGACTGCGTGCCCGTGAGCTTCTGCACGAGCCAGTTCTGCACGCCGATGAGCTCGATGAGCTCGAGATCCTGGTTCGTCTCCTGCAGGTCGACGTCCTCGTCGATGAGGTAGGCCTTCATGTCCTCGTAAGCCACGAAATCCTCGGCGAACACGGGCATCATGGCCGTCACCTGCGCGATGCCCTCCTCGGACACCTTCTTCTCGCTCTTCAGGTACTCCACGATGTCGTCGTACACCTTGACTTCGGGCCTGGCCTCGATCTTGATGTCGCCTCCCAGGTCGAGGATGCGGTTGGCGAACTTCTCGACCCAGGCCATCTCCTCGTCGGCGTGGGCGGCGTACTTGTCAGCCAGGGCTTGAAGCCCCTTCGAGCCGAACACCAGTCCCTGGATGCGGTGGCCAAAGCTCTGGTCCGAGAGCCCCGTCACGATTGCCTGCAATGCCTGAATCTCTGCTTGCCTGTCTGCCATTTCAGCTCCTTTCGTCGAATTCCGTCGTCCGGCTACTTCTCCGCCGGTTCCCACTTGCAGCGCACGGGCGACACAATCGCACCCGTCGCCTTGAGCTCCTTCATAGCCTTGTCCACGACCTTGCGGTCAAGCCCCGATAGCTCAGCGATTTTACCCGCATTCAGTGGTTCGCCCGCTTCGCGCATCGTCTGCAAAACCAGCTCGGTTGCCTCCACGTCAGACCTCCTTTGACAGCTTTCCAATACGATAGTAAGGTACACATGTCACGTAACATCGTCAATTGGCATCGGGACCCGATGTGTCCCGTAAGTTGCATTGATGCGTAATGTGTCACGTATTACAGGAAAGGCGGGGCATATTTTTCTGGACATGGTCGACGCGTCGGAATTGCCCTTGTAAACCGAGACCCATTCAGAGCATGTTTTATCGAATTGGAGCCAAGACTAGGCGATGGTTCGCGTACAGGTTTTCTGCAAGCAATCATACATTTTTGCCAGTGTTTGCAGATGAAGGATGCATCCCTGTCTTGCGCTTCCCGCTACGTCCTTGCTGCCGACATGGCGGGCGGCGAAGTAGATGCGCCCGATTGCCTCGAGCATCTTGCAGTCCTTGTTAATGCACGCGTTTTCCACGGGAGTTCGTCTTCTTAAGATCGCGCTCGAACGCTTTTGCTATTGCTGAAACGGGATGCGCCCGCATGGCGAGGAGCGTGCCATGCGGGCGCCAACGAGAAAGGAGAATCGCGGTTATGCGCCCAGCAGCTCGGCCAGGTCGGCCTCGGGCGTGGTGATCGGCGCAATCTGGAACTTCTCGACCAGGAAGTTCAGCACGCCCGGGCTGACGAACGCGGGCAGCGTAGGCCCGAGCTTGATGTTCGTGATGCCGAGGTGCAGGAGCGTCAGCAGGATGCAGACGGCCTTCTGCTCGTACCAGGAAAGCACCATCGAGAGCGGCAACTCGTTCACGCCGCACCCGAACGCCTCAGCGAGAGCAACGGCGATTTGGATAGCACTGTACGCGTCGTTGCACTGGCCCACGTCCATGAGACGCGGCAGACCGCCGATCTGCCCCAGGTCGAGGTCGTTGAAACGGTACTTGCCGCACGCCAACGTGAGCACCACGGTGTCTGCAGGAGTCGCCTTCACGAAATCGGTGTAGTAATTGCGGCCCGCACGCGCACCGTCGCATCCGCCGACGAGGAAGAAGTGCTTGATGGCGCCAGCCTTCACGGCGTCGATGACCGTCGGCGCAACGGCCAACACGGCGTCCTTCGCAAACCCGGTGGTCACCGAGGCGCCGCCGTTGATGCCGGTGAAACGCTGCGTTTCTGCAAATCCCCCGAGCTCGAGCGCACGCTCGATAACTGGCGTGAAGTCCTTGTCCTGACCGATATGGGCAATCCCGGGGAATTGCACGAGTTCGGTCGTGAACACGCGGTCGGCATAGATATCCTTGGGCGGCATGAGGCAGTTCGTGGTAAACAGGACGGGCGCGGGGAGATTGGCGAACTCCTTCTGCTGGTTTTGCCAAGCCGTGCCGAAATTGCCCTTAAGGTGCGGATACTTCTTCAGCTCGGGGTATGCGTGCGCGGGCAGCATCTCTCCGTGCGTGTACACGTTGACGCCTTTGCCCTCCGTTTGCTCGAGCAATAGTTTCAAATCGCAGAGATCGTGGCCGGTGATGACGATGAACGGGCCAGGCTCGACCTCGAGGGTCACCTGTGTGGGCTCGGGCGCGCCGAAGGCTTCGACGTTCGCCGTATCGAGCATGCCCATACAGGCCAGGTTCACCTCGCCGACCTTTAGCACCAGCGGGACGAGCTCGTCCATACCGTGAGGCTCGGCCAGCGCCGCCAGCGCCTCGACGAAGAAAGCGTCGACCTTCTCATCGCGCTTGCAGAGGACGCGGGCATGGTAGGCGTAAGCCGCCACGCCGCGAAGGCCCAATAACACGAGCGACTTCAACGAGCGAACGTCCTCGTCGGCACCCCAGAGGGATTCCATGTCGTAGTCGGGCTCGGGAGAACAATTGCCTGCAGCCGCCACGGCAGCTGTCTCGGCACGCACGGCATCGACGAGCTCCTGCACCGAGGCCCCGTCGAAGCTCACGTTGGTGACAGTAGTGAAAAGCCCGTCAACAAGCAGCCTGTACGTGTTTTCACCTACCGCGCCTGTCGCTTGACACGTGCGGGCGAGTGTCACCATCGCGCCGGTCAGCTCATCCTGTGCGTAGGCCACGTCGGCGGTCTTCCCGCATACGCCTGCGCGCCCTGTGCAAGCTGCGCACCCCGCCGTCTGCTCGCACTGGAAGCAAAACATCTTCTGATCCATTTCGCACCTCTCGTTTCTCTCCTGTCATTCGGCTGTTCTCCGAATTGCTGGCGAAAAGTTACCGAGAGGCACCCACTATGTATGTTGTTAAAACAACAAATTGCAAATTACCTCTGCGAGCGGTAAAAGCGCCTGACACCAGAACCTAACAACACACCCAAGGTCGACGAGCTCGAAATTGTCGGCAACTACATCTACACCATGAGGGCGCGCGAAGAATCACGACACCTGCAGGACGTCATCGAAAAATTGCCCGACGAAATCGATGCGACGCCCGATACCAATGGATAACGGAATGGCATTTGGAGGAATTGCCGGCGAGCGAAAGCGTTACTGTCGGAACAGAACCAGGAACGATTCTTGACCGATTCTTGACCGATTCTTGACTTCCGAAAACCGAGAGCACCGCCAATTACGGAGTTGATTACGCGGCAGATGCGTGGAGAAGCGAAATGGAAAGCATTGCTTCGTTCCCCATCAACGACACCAGGCATTGCGCCCGCGAATACGAAAGCCCGAACAATAAACTGGTTGAGCTATTGAATTTCGAACATATGTTTGTTATTCTATAAACGTACATTTGTTTGTTTTTTGAAGGAGGCATTATGGGATATCAAGAGGCATTCAAACCAATCAGCCATCTCGCAGAAGCCGCAGGCATCCGAGAGGCGGTTGAAGAATACAAAGATTGCCCGAACATACCGGGATACTGCACCTTCTACTGCGCAACGAAGTCGAAAGACGCCGTCGACGATAATGGCAACCCTCGCCTGTACGCATGCGTAGGCGGCGACCGATGCGTCTCGACGCACATAGGCCGATTCTTCTTCGACCCGCCTCTCGACTGGGTCTACAGCGATCACTACGAGGATCTGGACAACGCCTTGCTCGACGAAGCTGCCCTCGAGCGCCCGGACCTCGTTTCCGCCGCACGCGCTGAAACCGAGCGGCGCTTCGAGGAGCTCGTCGAGGAAACCCTCCGGTGGCGCGCAGAGCTCGACCGCCAACGCGAGGAGCTTCGCCCCAAGATAGCGCGATACCTCTCGGAGCATGGGCCGACCCGGCACCAGGATATGTTCAAAGTGAAGGAGCTCGCTGAATACTCAGAACTGCACAACGTGTTGAGCCAGCTCGTATGGGAGGGCTTCCTCGAGGAAAAGCGTTCGAGGCGAACACAGCGCCTACCGAGGTATTCTCTTGCCCAGAAATGAAATCTGGCAAGTTATCCCGAAACGTAGAA
>JAFRJC010000056.1 GCA_017432445.1 Eggerthellaceae bacterium
AATGAGTGGTTCGACTGTCCTTCGGCAAAGGATTCCATTAAAAGTGGAATTCGCTGGTTTCCTTACAACAAGGGAGGTGAGTATAGAAAATGGTACGGAAATAACGATTGCGTGATTAACTGGCTGAATGACGGAGAGGACGTAAAGTCCTATTCTGGTTCTGTGATCAGAAACCCGCAATGCTACTTTTCTCCCTGCATCTCTTGGTCAAAGATTTCGAGCGGCTCGATAGCATTCAGATATAAACCTGTGGGCCATATTTTCGATGTTGCGGGGACTTCAATCTTTGCCGATGCCGAATCGTTGGTATATCTGCTAGGAGCATGCAATAGTTCCGTAGTTCTCAGAATTGCTTCGATGCTCTCGCCAACTCTCAATTTTGAGGTTGGGCAAATAGCAACGTACCCGATCGTTATTAATGAGCAGGAAGTTAACAGTGTCAAAGGCATCGTCGCGCAACTAATCTCTGACTCAAAAACTGATTGGGATGCATACGAGGCATCATGGGATTTTGAACGCCACCCTCTCTTGCGGGACTCTCATATTAGCGGATGACGCTCGAAACCCCACGACTCCTCAAAAGAATCCCAATCGAGCTTTGCGAGCTCAACGCACGATTCCGCGAGTTTCTCAATAGGGGTAGGGTCGACCTCGTCGAAGCTACATGGCAATTTGTATATCTCGCCGAGATTCATAGAGAGATTAGGGCTAAGAAACTCCAGAAACGAAGTAATAACTGACGAATTGAGATACGCGAGGTAGAACTGAATAGAATACTCGCGCGGAAAAAAAGGCATCCCTTTGTGATCGGCAAGTTCGTTGTTTCGGTATCTAAACGACGGAGCTCCTGTCGATATGTCAGACCATGTGATGTTTGGTTTGAATTTGAGGTCAGAATCATAATCTTGCGAGTGGTGCCCTGTGCGCTTAGCATGTTCGTGTATGGCATTCCCGCCATCGAGCCATCTGATGATGTATTCCTGATTTCCGTACCATTTCCGAAACGATCCACCCTTGTTAAGGGGGAACCACTCGTATCTGGAGTCTATCGCATCGTCATTTGACGCTGCATCAAACTTAATGAGGGCATTTGTTATCTCCCACCAATATCGGAACCAAACATCGTTATCGCCGGTTATCAAACCTTTTGATGCGCGGCCATGCATCGCGAGCGAATCGTCTTTCAAGAATGCAGCAACCATCGATTTGCTTGCCCAGTAAGCAATTGGACACCCGGGAATCGAATTGAAGTTGGTAGCACCCGCTTTAAAGAACCAACCGCAGTCGGGGTTCGCAAGGGCCTCCAAGAGCCCTTCCCGCTTCTCAATTTCAGACCCCATATCAACCAGGCGAAAATAGGCCCCGAACGCTTTTGATGTGGAATTCGCAAACACCGTCGCGGTAGTCGAAACTACTTCTCCACCGATTGCCCCGAAGGCACGTGTCCCAAGGTGCGCCATAGAGGAAATCGCGTGGTTGCGCAGGATCTTGCCGCGCATCTTCTCATAGCTCCCGAGGAACATCCAAGAGTGCATCGTCACCATCGCGTTGAAACCGTCGGGTCTACTCAACGTGAAACCCCGCTCAATGAAACTCGTACAGAGATCGCTCTTCTCGTCGGGGTACATCTTCTTCACCCACTCGCTAGGCCATTTCGCAAGGCTACCGGATCCCATGTACGGTGGGTTGGCGACTACGACGTCATAGCGCTTCGCGAGTGGTTCGAGCTCGGCCCTCAACTGCTCCAGCTTCTCGCGCGCACCCGACGCGAAAACCGTGCCGTCGCCCGCAAGGGACGCCAGGTCCCTTTCGATGGCGGCCAGGTCGTCCTCCGTCGGCCTCAGGAGCGAGCCGCACTCGTCCAAGTGCGCGACGGCATCGACAAGCTCGCGACGCTCGAGCATGTTCGGGCATAGG
>JAFRJC010000057.1 GCA_017432445.1 Eggerthellaceae bacterium
CGGTCTTCTCTGATCGGCGTTCGATCATCGTTCTACACCAGAGTTTACCGCACTCGATGATCTCCTCCAGCGTCACGTTATAGTCATTGTGATAATAACGGATAAACTGCATGGCGATGCCGTCCGAAAATGCAGAAACTTCCAGTTCAAGCAGGTGTTTATCACGAATAGAGTCGTCTTTGTTTACTGCCTCGTAAATTCGTCCTTTACAGATGTTGCCCAGATGACGCACAAAATTCGTCACTTCATCTGAGATGAAGATCAACCGGAAGAAGGAATCGTTCTTCTTGATATAGGCATAAATCTCATCAAAGAAAGGTTCAATGTCATGTACATTGGATATGGTTTTGTTCTCAAAGAAGGCTTTCAGTGTTTCGGCTTTAATATCCTCCGCAACGTGCCGCACATCATCATAGTGAGAATAGAAAGTGCTCCGGTTAATGTCCGCTCGCTGCACCAGCTCTGTCACTGTGATCTTGTTAATATTTTTCTTTTCGTAAAGCAGCTCTGCAAAAGTATCTCTTATGAGTTTTCTTGTTTTTACAGATGAAGCGTTCAGGTTTTTTCCTTCATAAATTTCCTCCTGAATATATCGACAAATATGCGTTGAGTGTGGATATATCAACACTTCGCATAACATCAATGGTTTCTCCATAGTACATTCCTTTTTATAATGATGAGAAAGAAGCTTACGAGCGCGAGTGCAAGCGCCAGGAAAGCCTGGACCATCCGGATGGCGTTGGTATGGGGTCGTTTTGCAGTCATGGGCGCATTATAAACGCTCCAAGCGAAGCGTGAGTGTGTCGGATGCCCGGCTTTTTCGCCGAGCTGGAAACTTCAAGCTAGCCCAGGTCAAACGCCCCCACATCAGCGATGTGGTATTGGGCGAGCGGCCCCCTTCGGTGCCAAACTACATTGAGGGGGTGTGGTTTTCGGGGTCGTGCGCGCGATACCGTGGGCGCATGCTCGGGCGTTCGGCGCGATGGTTCGGTACGGCGAAGCCAAAGGCTTGTATCCGAGCAGCAAGTGGAAAAGGAGACAGCATGGAACAAAGCAACGGATTGTCGCGGCGCGACTTCCTCACGCTGGGTGGCGCTGTTGCCGGGGCAGGGGTTTTGGGTGCAGCTCTTTCGGGTTGCTCGCCGAAGCCGCAGGCTCCCGACACCACGTCGCGGGACAACATGGAGTTCGCTCGCAGCTATTGGCTGGGGGAAGAGCCGCAGGTGTCCGAGGCGGATATCGTCGAAGAGGAGACGTGCGAGCTGCTGATTATCGGCGCGGGCAACGCCGGCATGATGGCGGCTGGCACGGCGGCGGATTTGGGCGTGGACTTCATCGTGGCCGAAAAGGGCTCGGAGGTCGGCGACACGCGTGAATACATCGCTGCCGTGAACAGCAAGTTCACGAAGTCTTTCGGGTCCGACCCGGTCGACGGCCTGAAACTTGTGAACGAAGTGACGCGCTATGCGTCCGGCCGCGTTTCGCAGGACGTCATTAAAACCTGGATCGACGAAAGCGCCGAGATGATCGAGTGGGTGGAGCCCATCATGACGGCTGCCGGCAAAGAGCTGAGCCTCACGGTGATGAGCGACGACCACAAAGCGGGTGGCACGGACTACTACGAGCCCACGTTGGAGCACTTCTTCAACCCCACGTACGAGTACCCCATGCGCAACAACATACTGGAATGGTACATCAACGATCGCGGCAACGAGATTCGTTACGGCCATGAGCTGGTGAAACTCTGCCACGACGACGGAAAGGTCACCGGGGCGTTGTTCCGTACCGAAGCCGGCCTGAAGCGCATCACGGCCACGAAGGGCACGTTGCTGGCCACGGGAGGCTATGCGGCCAATCCCGAAATGGTGCGCGCGAACCTGCCGCTTGTCGAGCGCTGCGTTACGGCATCCAGCTTCTCGCTGCGCTGCGACGGCTACGGCTTGCGCGCCGGGCTTTGGGCGGGCGGCGTGAAGGACGTCAACGGCGCCCCCGTGATCTTCGACCGTGGGGCCGTGCCGCCTGGTGTCGACGCAGGCTATCGCACGAATCCCGACGGAACGCAGCACTTCCCGGGCACGGTGTACCAGCTCAACATCGGCAGCCAGCCCTTCTTGAAGGTGAACCGCCGCGGCAATCGCTTCGCGAACGAGTCGGTGCCGTACGACACGTTCTGCAACATGGCGAGCTACCAGCCGGGCGGCGTGTACTGCCAGATCTTCGACGGCAGCGCGGTTGAAGACATCGACGCGTTCAAGACCACGGGGTGCGCATCGTACACGAAGGCGATGCTCGACTCGGGTATTCCGCTGGAAGACTACATGTTCTATGTGGACGGCGGCGACGGCTTGATGATGAAGGCCGACACGCTGGACGAGCTGGCGGACATGCTGGGGTTCCAGGGCGAGGACAAGCAGACGCTGTTCGAAACCATCGACCATTACAATGCGCTGGTCGACTCCGGCAAGGACACCGATTACGGCAAAGAGCCGCACCGGCTGTCGCGCATCGATACGCCGCCGTATTACGGCTGCTGGTACGGCGGGTCGCTTCTGACCACGCTGGACGGCCTGCGCATCGACGGCGATATGCGCGTGCTGGATGCGGACAGCAACGTCATCGAAGGCCTGTTCGCGGCGGGTGACGTTTCGGGGTGCTTCTTCTCCGACAACTATCCCGAATACCTGGTGTCGTGCGCGTGTGGTCGTACATGCACCGAAGGGCGTCATGTGGCCAAGTTCATTGCCGCCATGGCGTAGGGCTACGAGAGCGAAAGGGGTGAACCATGAGCGAAAAGAATTCGGACCAGGTATCTGATCAGGCTGTCGTCGAAAATGCCGCGGATGCGCCAGAAGAGCGTGCTCCGAAGAAGCGCCGGAAGGCGGGCATCATGGCTGCCGTTGTCGCGGTCGTGCTGGTGGCGGCCGGCGTAGGCATGTGGGTGTGGCATGAGGACCCGTCGTTCTGCGGCACGGTGTGCCATACGCCTATGAACGCGTATTACGAGACGTATTCTCAGGAGTTCCGTACCACGGGCGTGGACAAGTACGGCAACGAGGTGGCAGACACGTCGTGCATGCTGGCAACGTATCACGCAGCCATGAACTACGATTGCATGGATTGCCACATCCCGGTTTTGAGCCAGCAAGTGAGCGAGGCTGTAACCTGGGTTTCTGGTAACTACGAGTTCCCGTTGGCCGAGCGCAGCGTGGCCCAGCTGGGCGAAGCTGCAGGCTTGGGATCCGACGAGATGTGCTTGAACGAAAGCTGCCACAACCTAACGCGCGACGATCTGTACAACCTCACGGCCGAGGAATACGGCACGTACAACCCGCACTGGTCGCATCATGAGACGCTGGATTGCGGCACGTGCCACAAGGCGCACCGCGCTTCGGTCATGTACTGCTCGCAGTGCCATGCGCAGGCTGTGGTACCCGACGGCTGGCTGAACATGCAGCAGGCAAATGAGCTGTTCGACCTAGAGAACGCGACGCTTGACGCTGCAGCGTAACGAGGCTTCGAGCGTTGTCTTGAAGGGTCAGGGGATGCTGCTCCCCTGACCCTTTTTGCGTCAGGAGCCAGGCGATCTACACCTGCGATGTTGAGCGTTGTACCGCCTGCTCTGAAGCCCTTGATGCTCGATGGTGTTATGGATCCCGCAGTCACTCACGATATTTGAAGAACGCGAGACAGCCAATGGCGATGGTGAGGCACACAACAAGCACAGCGGGATAGGTCCAAACCCAGTTTAGCTCGGGCGGTTGAACGTGGGTTATAAAGTGTACTCAGCGGTGGGTACAGGTGAGTACACCACTGAAGCGGCTCGACGAAACACTCCCCAATAACGAACGCCATGAACGAGCACGTAACGACACAGGAGAGCACGAGACGACAAGCTGCAATCGAGCGGAAGCTTGTCTTGTGACAGTTGAGTGGGAATAGCCCACGGAGTAGCACCGCTTAGCTTCTCTTGGCATCGTTTGCCACGGTTTGGCACCAGGCACACGCTTGCAGAACATTAAGCCGATTGCAGGCTGCTCCAACGGGGGTGAACGGCGTCGAGAACCGCCTCGATTGTTGCTTCGAAATCCGATTCGATTATCGTGACCTTCTCGTTGCATTTCGCGAAAGCGTCGATGCAGCGTCGATTGTCTTCCCTCAATTCGCCGAGCGTGCAGCCGGAGTCTTCCAGCCTCGCCTCGACGGCACAGGCGTATTCTTCTATCTCGCCGATATGGGCATCGATGTAGGCATCTGACATTGCCAGGCAGACGAACTCGATAGACCTGAGGTATTCTTCTTCGAAATCCCCTCGCCAGTCGGGCGGGATGTAGCAGCCCTCGATGACAAGATTCTGTCTGTTCTCGATGGCGGTCTTCACCATCTCGCGCACGATTGGCCAAAGGTATTCCGTGATCGCTTCGTCATCCTCTGGCGTAAGGTCGGTGTTTCCGCTGCGGATGAGCCCCATCTTCAAGTGATCGATTGAGAAGTAGGGAAAGGCGTACTTCTCGAGAATGCGCTGTGCGAGGACCGTCTTTCCCACATGCGATGCCCCGGTGATGAGGACGATCATGGCGCTACCTTTCAACGCGTCTATAGGTGGTTGCGCGAGCCGCGCCCACCTTTTCGATGATGCCTTCCGACTGCAGCTTCTGCAAGACGCGCTCAACAGTGCGTCTGCTGAGCGTTGGGTTGTCGTCGAGAATCCGACGTTTGGTCGCCGTCCCGACGAGGTCTGCGAAGTAGGCCCGCAGGATGTCCTCGCCCTTGCCGCCCGAAGCCAGCAGCGCAACGCGCGCGTCGAGGTCGGCGTAGCACGCGGCCATAACGCCCAGCATGTAGGTGACAAACGGCGCGTAGTCGCTCTCCCCTTTGGCCCATCCAGCGGAGCTCGCGGCCAGCGCCTCGTAGTAGGTCGCCTTCGTGCGCTCGATTTCGGCCTCGATTGACACATACTTGCCCACGTCGTAGCCGCTACGGTAGGTGAGCAGCAGCGTGAGCAGGCGGCTCATGCGCCCGTTGCCGTCGCTGAAGGGGTGAATGCACACGAGGTCGAACACGAAGACGAGCGAAACGAGCAGCGGGTCGTAGGTGCCGTCCTTTGACCAGCGGCTGTATTCCTTGCAGATGCACTCGACTGCTCCCGGCGTTGCCACAGCGCTCGTGGGCACGAAGCGCGCCACCATGCGACCGTCCGCGGCGCGCTCCGCGATGACGTTGTCGGAGCCCTTCCAACGCCCTGCGAACGAGACGTCGCAGAAACGGTAGAGGTCGCGGTGGAGCTGCAGGATGACGCTCGGGGTCACGGGGATGCTGTCGTGGCTTTCGTGAATCATGTCCAGTACGTAGCGGTACCCGGCAATCTCGCGCTCGTCGCGGTTCATGGGCTCGATTTTGCGCTGCATCAACTCACGCAGGCGCATCTCGGAGGTCGAGATGTTCTCGATTCGGGTCGACGCGCCCGTGCTCTGGATCTTCGCATCCTCGCTCAGCTGCTCCAGCGCCGCGGGCTGCAGCGACTTGTAGAGCTCCTGCCTGCTGCGGTGCTCGCGCACGTTTCCGAGGGCAGACACAACATCCGGTGTAATGAGGCTATCGAGGACCTTTCCGTATTCAAATTGTGCCACCTGGGTATCTTCGCCACCTTTAATCTATCTTAGCCATATTAGCAATTTTTGGCTAGTATACATTATGGTTGGCTAAGATACAAGGACCCCATTAGAAGCCGCTGATACTTAAAACCGATGCAACCGTACTCA
>JAFRJC010000058.1 GCA_017432445.1 Eggerthellaceae bacterium
AATGGGAAATGAGAGAACGCTCGAAGTGATGGTCGTGCCCGTGGGCGAGCGCCCGTACCGCAAGGTAATCGAGGCGGATTGCGACGGCAGCTTCCTGCATGGACTGCAGGCCTGTGTCGGAGGGCTGATCGAGCCGGCGAGCTACATCTTCGAAGATGCTCCGGCCGTGTACGTCAACGAGGAAGGGCTGATGGGCGCCTCCCTCGAGACGGCAAACCGGGCAATCTACGCGACGAGGCGGATGGCCGAGATGGGATACCTCTCTCAGATGGACTACTCACACGTGGTCGAGGAGGGCGAGCTCTACTCGATCGTCTTCGGAGACATGGTCTGCGTGGGCTTCGACCCGGAGACCGGCGAGAACCGCGGCATCACCGATGCGGAAGCCGAGCGCGTCATGGACCGCTTCGGAAGCGACGAGTCGATCGTGTCGGGCGGGTGCGAGCTCGTCCGGATGATGATGCGGAGGCGGGCCGTCGGATAGGCGGCTTTCGCCAGCAGAATCCCTCCGCGGGTATTGCACAATGCCAGCGCGGAGGGATTCATCGCGCATCCCCGAAAACGGCCGTTTTCGGGCTGATGTGAGCACCGTTCCCCCCGAATTCCCCCATCTGAGGCAATCAAAAGAGTGCCCCAAGAAGCTCCCGCGAATGCGTTTTCCCTGTTGATAAGCCGTGTTTGTGTCTGCCAGAAAAGTTGCTGCCCTTCGGGTTACTTACCCGGAGGGCGGTCATTTTTCTAAGTATGCAACCTTTACCTTGCACAACATCAACGCTCGATGTTGCACTTGCGTTTGATGCAGTTTAAAGCCTCAAGAACGCCTCCTTGACCATGTCCGACATGAGCTTGCGACGATCCCTGAGGAAGTCGAGGTAATCCATGTCCTCGAAGCCAAAGGGCAAAGCGTTCTGGGTGCATGCCGTACGGTAGGCGTCGTCGCCCAGCGCCGTACGGAACTTCGTGACGTATACCTTCGGGTCGTCGTCGCTGATGTAGATGTTTTTCTGGTAGTCCACGCAGACGAAATTGGCTCTGCGGTCCCTGGCGTAATCGTATGGCCCACCCTTGAGGAAATTCGCCGGGAAGATATGGTGTTTGTCGTACGCCTTCTTGGTGCCACTGCTCGCAGGCAGGAGCAGCTGCGCGACTGTGCTGGTGCTAAATAGCACGCGTGAGCCGAGTACAACCTGGGCGGCGAGGAACCCGTTCCAGGCGGGACCGCTTGCGCGGTTCTTGTCAAACTCATTTGGTAGAGTCACGCCGAAATAGTCATCGGTAAGTCGCGCCGCAATCTCCGTATCGATCCAAGCACGGAAGCCATCAGCGTCTTTGAGCTCGTCGATAGAGTTCATCTGCTGCTCGAAGACGGACTCGAAGTTGCCGGTGTACATTTGCGTGAGAAGCGCCATGTAGAACCAGCGTTTCGCCACGCACTGAAGCTCAACGCCCGTGATGCCGAACCGGTGCTTGGCTATGAGCGTAATTGCGTAGGTCAACGGAATGGTGTTCTCGGAACTGACCATCCCCTTGTTCACATAGCCTGCCTCGCCGAGCGCATTGATGAAGGCGTGCCAGTCATTCAAATCGAGCACCTTATCCAAAGCCTCGTCGAACTTCGTGAAGTTCTCCTCGCGCTTGGCTACGCTCGTTTCGCGTGTCTCCAGGTCGCGCCCGTTCAGGATGAGGCGGGCATAGCGTAGCCTGCCGCGGCCGAACCCGAGGCCCACCGTCGCCCTTATTACGTGGCTGGGCTTGATTGTGAGGAGAGCGTTGTACGAAGTGCCCACGCCGGGCTTATGGCTATCCTCGCACCAGTCCTCTATTCGCTGCCTCGTTTCTGGTTCATACACCGAGAGCAGCGTCATGATGAAGTCGTCCTCAGTGAGTTTTGTCCCGCCAGAGTTCACCCGGATGAAGATCTGCGACATCTGCTCCTCGTCGGCCTTGGCCGAGATCGAGAGGATGGGGATTACGTAGGTCGTCTCCAGGTTCAGCAGCTCGTTGATACCGTCTTCAACTGCCGCTTCACCGCCGTCGTCAAGCTCGGGTTCGTCACGTTTAGCGTTCGCGTCATTGAGGCGCTTGATGTACTCGCGGCGGAACTTGGTCGCCTCGTTCTTCCTCTTCGCCTCGAAGACTGCACTGACGTCTGGGATATAGCGTGCGTCCTTGGCGATGGCAGCATCCCAGGTATGAAACTCGCGGGCGATGGGGTCGTAGGCGATACGGATGGTCCTGTCGGAAAAAGACTGGTCTTTGACCGGCACACCGTAAAGAGACGAGACGAGGGCGGTGAGCCGCTGCTGTCCGTCGATGACAAGTTCTTTGGGTGTGGCGTAGTTCTTGTCGTTGAGGCCAATCGAGGACTTCTTGTCCTCCTGATCATCTGGCGCCTCCCAGAGGATGCAATAGCCAATGGGATAGCCGCGAAGCATCGAGTCAAGAAGGTCTCGAACATCGCTGTCCTTCCACACGAAGGGCCTCTGCAGGTCGGGTAGGCCGACACGACCTTCTATTACGTCGCTGACCAATTTACCAACTGGTCGATCAACTCGCGTGAATAATGGTTCAGCCATCGCATGTCCTCCTAAGCCAATACCACAAGCAAACTAGTTCGTCCTCTTGGACGAGTCTGGCAGCGTTGCGAGCGCTGCCTCATAGGCGGCCTTGTCGAGCCTTATTGCCTCAAGAAAATCGTTCGTAGCCCCGATCACAACGTCTTTGAAGCTCGCTTTGTCGAATCCTTCATGCTCGCATTCAATCGTTATGCAGTTGGGGTCGAACTGTCCCTTAAGCTGCACGATTGTACTGACAAGTCCATCGATGTCAGGCGCATCGCTTTGCAAAACAAACTCATGACCGGGCATGATGACAACCCTGACCTCTTTAGTCTCCATATTTGACTAGCCTCCTCTTAACAGCGTCTTTTCCTCCATCAAGGATGAGTGACGCTCTTTCGATTATGTCGCTGTATTCCAGCGCCCCGTACGTGTAGCTGAATTCGCCAGGGCGCGGTTGCTCGGCAATCACTACGTTCTCGGCATCAGCATTAATAACTATATTTGCGTCATGCGTAACGACGATTACCTGTCGGGATTGCTTAAGCCCCATGAACCAGCTTCTTATTTCGTTGTAAACCGTTTGGTTGTCCACGTTGTCTTCTGGCTGGTCAATAAGCAGGGGCAGCTTGGTATCCTTATGCACAATGTATTCGATTAGGATATTCGTCTGCGTTCCGGGCGACATTTGCTTGATGTTTTGGTACACGCCACTTCCATCATCAAAGCAGATAGAGGATCGCTCGTCGTAATTAAGCTTGAACGCTATGAAATCGTCATACAGCTGCTCCCAGCTTGAACCTTTTCGATATCCCTCCTCGCTAAAGCAGAAAGCGTCAATAAAGCTCCATAGGTTTTCGGGAGTGCATTTTCCTAAGTCAGGGATGTTGAGAACATGACTGTTGATAGTGCGGACCATAAAGTCGATAGGGTGCTCGACAATAAGCTCACGCATGAATTTGAACGCCTTTTCTCTCTTGCCGTTAGCGTAGTCGTGTTCCTCGTAATATGTCTTGAATCCGTCGCACATGGCTATGAGTGCACGAATGAGCGCCACGCGCTTACGCATCCCGAGAGTCTTCTTCTCGAATGTGGATTCAAAGAGCTCGATCTGCTTGGTTCGTTCTTCCTGTGCTTTGCTCAGGGAATTCTTCTTGGTAACGAAAGCTTCTACGAAGCGATTGTGGAAGTATGGACCTTCAAAATATGACTGGCGAGCGGCATGAGCTTCCTCTGCAATTACTCTTTCTAGATTGCCTACAGCATCGGCAACTCGCGCGTTTCCTGCAAGCGTCGGCGGCAGCTTTGCGAGAATAGAAGACCGTATATCATTAAGCAACTCCTGATAATCGAGTGTTGCAATCTTTTGGTCAGGGATGATCGCTCTTGACTTCCTTGCCCCTATTTCCATGTCGAGGCTGTCCTTAGTGTCGACGATGAACTTGTCAACAAATCCGACGATGTTTTCTGGGGTCTGATCCACGAAGGTCTCTATTAGCGCAGTAAAACGCTCGGAGTTAGTTAGCTCGATAGCTCGACTGTCGATAGTGCCTACACGCGCGAACGCCGCCTCAAAGTGCTTCTCAACGGCATCGTTAAAGTCTTTGCCTGTCTTCTCGAAGAGTGTAGCGATGTAGCTCTGGTTAAAGTAGTCGATGCCGAATTGCCCAACAGGTATACGTGTCCCACTCATGGTGGTGACATTGACGTTCCGTCCAGAGATAAAGTCTCTGCGATCGTCGCTTAGGTTTCCAGCACCAGGCTTGATCGTGCATGCAATCGTGTCGAGCAATACGGACTTGCCACTTCCCCTGCCGCCAATAATTGCGTTCAGGCGCGGAGTGAGCCTGATCTGCTGACCCTCGAAGTCTACCGTACCTATGTAGCTGCCGAGGTCGCTATTGTCGATTCTGTCTTGAGTCCCCGTGATACGGGTGATCTCACTGCCTGCAAGCTTGAGGCCATTGAAGTTCGGCAGCGCATTGAAGTACTGGCATGGGTTGCTCAGGTATTCCCGAAGCTTGTCGAAGTCTTTAGAGTCGGAGAACGACACGATGGAGACGAGCTCATCGCTATCCATTTGCTTGAGAAACTCAACGGCATGGGCAATCTCGCTCTTGCCACTAGACTCCCAGAAACAGAAAAACTGGTCGAGATACTTCTTCATTTCCACGGCCCGCTTTTCATCTGGCAGTGCATGCCAGTCGTAGTCGATTCCGCGCTTTCGTTGCTTCATGGCATGCGGGCTTATTACGAAATGCACGTTTAGATTGATTAGCTGGTCGAGCAGAATATGGATGTCAATCGGCTTCTTGCCGTTTCCGCTGCCAACATTTCGCTCCGCGAGAAGGGCGTTAAGCTTGTCGGCAAGCTTTTCCAGCTTCTCCATGTCATTCATCGCGTCGAAGTAAACGACGAGATGTTTTGCTGGCCCCCCGTCAGCAAGTGAGACATCTATCTCGATACCAGGAAGAAGCGCGACTCTGCTTTTCACCTCATAGAAAGCCCTGTAGAGCTCGACGCAAATCTGGTTGTGATCGGTGAACGAAATCATGTCAAGGTCCTCGTAGCTTTCGAGCACCTTGACTATCTCCTTCACGTAATCGGCAATACTGAGCTGCCTGAGCTCTTCATCGGTAGTGGAATGGCACTGGTTTGAGTGAATGTGTAAGTCCCAAATCTTGCCCCGTGTGCAAATGCAGGCATCGTTCATATGCTGATCCTATCCAATCTGCAACAGACCTTGGAAGAACGCACTCGGGAACATGAACTTTCTCGACGGTTTCTTCTTCTTGTCATCGCTGTCGAACGTCACCTCGATATACGAGTCGTTCAGGTCGATGATGTGCCCATATCCGAAGGCCTTGTGGAACACGGTATCACCCGGTTCCAGCTCATCCAGTTGTTCCTGCGTTACGGTAGGTTCGGGTTTCGTCTCCTCCGTGTGCTGCTCGGGGTAATCGCGCAGCCACCAGGCGGATTTCCCGCCCGTCGCGCGTCCGCCGCCCAAACTCAACTTGAAGGTCGCACCACGGTCGGCAAGCTCCTTCATGCGGGGCGAGAGCTCGTTCGCGCCATAGACCCACAGGCATCCTTGGTTCCCGCGCTTGTCGAGGTACTCGAGCCCCATGGCGTCGAGCGCGTCCACGATCCAGTCGCGTTTTGCGGGCTTTTCGGCGAGTTTTGCCGCCGTTCCCGTGTCCGTTCGTTCGATCCTGCGGCTGGGTGCCGCACTCTTCATCGGCGCGGGCCTCTGTGCGGTGGGCTTGGCAGCAGCAGGTTTCGATGCCGCCTGCTTCGCTGGTACGCTCTTCGCCGTCCTTGTCGCGCTCGCGCTAGGCTTCGCTAGCCCGTTCGGGGCCACCATCGACTCCTCCTGCGCCATGGCCATATACTCGAACTCGGTGAGCGACGTGTCGAATAGGCCGATGCGCTCTCCCTCGTGGCGATTGACGCCGGTGTAGACGAGGCTCGAGTCCTCGTAGCGACGGAACTTGTACACGGCATCGTTCATCAGCGCGTCGTTGAACACGCCGAGAGACACCAGCAGCTCGAAGTCCGCGACTGAGAGGCCGGTCACTTTCTTGAATAGCCCAGGTTCCAGCTGCGTGATGACGTCCTTCAGCGTCTCCTCGCGGTAGTCGGTGAGGTACATGAACACCGGGATGCGCGTGGCGAACTTGATCAGCTTCTCTTGGATCTGCTTGCGCTTGCTCTTGAGCTCTTTCTCCTCGGCGGAGATTTCCTTTTTCTCCTTCGGGGTCAGGTCCTCCTTCTCGCGCTTGGCCTTCTTGATGGCCTCGGAACGGTTGATGATCGTCTCGATGTCGGCGTTGAGCGAGCGGAAGCCCTCGATGCTCATGAGCGCGTTCAGCGCGTCCTCGTTGTTCAGGATGCGCCGCAGCGTGTCGTTGTCCACGTTCACTAGCAGCGCCGACTCCCAGCGCCTCGCCAGCAGCGTTGCCGACGTACCGGCCATGGCGATGTCGAGGATGTCCGCAGCGCTCACGGGCCGCATGGCGCTCCCGTCATAGGCGAGCACGGGTAGGAAGTTGATGAACTCGCCGACCTTCTGCTCGGGACCCACGTTCTCGTCCACCTTGAGACGGCAGCTGTAGTCGGACACCATTCGCAGTGAGCGATCGAGCGCGAAGTCGAAGACGTAGCACTCCTGCTTCACAATCTCGGTCTTGCCAGAGTCGTCCTCAACGGTCCAGGGCGACTGCACGCGGAATGCCGCCTGGAAGTACGTCTCGGGGCTGCGCATGTTGGTCAGCATGAAGATGCCGCACCACGGCTTCACGGTCACGCCGGTGGTCAGCTTGCCGCAGGTCAGTGTGATGGTCTGCGAGTGCAGCGGGTCTTCCATGGTCTCGCGCACCTTATCGAGCGCCGCCATACCGATGCCGGCCTCGGTGCCCGCGCACACGTTCACGGTGTAATCGTGGAAGAACACGTTCTGTGGCTCGCGAAGGAGGTTGCGCATTGCGTAGCAGCTGTTCACGCGTGGCAAGTACCAGAGCGTATGGTTCAGCACGCGCAGCAGGCGCGTGTCCGAGTACGGCAATGCGGGTTTCTCCGCACCCAGCTTGAGGTCGTCAACGGCAGAGGGCTTGTACGCGCCACGTATCAGGTCGAGCCACTTCTGCACCGATTCCTTGAGAACGAACTCGGCGTTGTCACCATCACCGTTCGCCTCGAAGAAAGCGTTCAGGTCGAAGCTGTTGTACTCGCCGCCGAGCGCAACGTTCTTGATCTCGTCGGGCATCTGGTACGTCAGCATCACCATGCGCGGCAACGACGCGTACGGGTTCGGGCGTCCTGGATGCTCGGTCGGCCAGGCTTCCTTGGCCGCCTGCTCGTCTGAGTACGTCCAGTTGTATATCTGCTCTTCGATGAACTCGCCGGAGTTGAGGGCACGGAACGGCGTGCCCGACAGGAAGAGGTAGTAGTGCGTGCTTATGGGCAGGTCGCCCTCGTTGACCTCGTTGCCGGTGTTCACCTTGCCGATCCCGGTGTCGGTCGTCTCGGTGGTGTCCCTCTCGTCCTCTTCCTCCTGCTCGAAGAGCTTCTTCGAGTTGTCGTTCCAGGCGCCGAAGTGGTACTCGTCGAAGATGACCAGGTCCCATTCCTCGTCGCGCACCCACTCGTGATGCGCCTTGATACGCCCGGTGCGTGCCTCGCGTCCCAGGAAGTCTTGGAACGAGCCGAAGCAGACGATCGGTCTGCTCTTGTCGGCCTTGGCGTACTGCTGGGCGATGTCGGGCTTGCCGATCTCCTTCGGTCGGCTCACGAACTGCCATCCCTCGAAGTCGACGTGCGTCAGCAGGTCTTCCTCCCAGGCGGCAAGCACGGCGGGCTTGAACGTCAGGATGAGCACGCGCTTAAAGCCCATTCGCTTGGCGAGCTCGTAGGCGGCAAACGTCTTTCCGAAGCGCATCTTCGCGTTCCAGAGGAACTTCGGGGTGCGTGCGCCGCCCTCTTCCTCGATGGAGTGGAAATACGCCTCGGTCTTGTGGACAGCGGCCTCCTGCTCGGGCCGCATCTTGAAGTCTCGCGTTCGCCGCTCGACGTTCTCCGCACGGTCACGCACAGCGATATAGGCGGCCTTAACGTCGGAGAGCGAGCATCGGAACCACTCGGTTTTCTTGCCGTCCTTGTCGCGCAGGCGCTTGCGTCCGTTCAGCTCAAGGTTCTCGTGAACCTCGTGGTCCATAAACGTCGTGCCATCAGTACGCATGGCGGGCGCGGTGAACACGACCTCGTATGGCTTATCGCCCGGCTTGAGAGTCGGGTAGTGCTCGTGCATGCGCTCATCGATAGTGCGGCTAGTGTAACCAACCTTGAGCATTCCTTTGAGCTGGTAGTTGTTCGGCTCTCGGTACGCGTAGATTATCGGCGCCGCGTCTGGACGTGGTGGGAAGAACTCGTTACTTGTCATCTGCGTCACCAGCCTGCGGCATAGGCTTAATCTTCGTTTCAATTTCTTGAATCGCATCAGCGTCGAGAGCGAAGTGTTCATATAGCATTTCGTCGGTTGGCGGTTTGCTCAAATCAATAGCAGGCACGAATGCGAAGCAACCTTTTGAAATGTTTTGGGTAGGGGTTGCCTGCCATATCAGGTAACGCACGAACTTGGTGCGAATATAGGTTGCGAGGTTTTCCGCTTCCTCGCGCGTGTCGAATGCGTCCACAACGAGATATGTCTCGCTGCATACCGTCTTCGGTGGCAGCACCTCAATCACGGTTAGCATTTTGCGCTGCCCGTTCTTGTCTGATTGACCGGCGTGCTCAGCTGCGGCTTTCGAAATGATTACTTTCCACTTGTCAATCATCTCGCGCCCGGCAGTCACATCTGTCGAGTTTACCGTGGCCATGCCACCACGATATCTCAGGGCAAGGTCTCCTTTCTTGTAGTCGGAACCCGCGCCTATGCCAAATGGCTTACGCGAACGAACGATGCCGTCATAGAATGTCTTCGTTTTGCCTTGAACGCTTCGTATGATTTGGACGGCACGATCGGACGCGATAAACACCGGGAACTCGTCGAGGGATCTATCGGACGATAAGGTCTCGCCGTTCTCATGCAACGTTGCATGACATGGCCCATCGTAATCGCGGGCCCAAAGGAAATAAGAAACGCCACCCGCGATATCTACGCCTTGGAAGCAATCGCGAGAATCGCTATACGTGACCATCTCTTTTATCCGACGGTCATGAAGCATCGAATCTCTGAATGCGTCGAGGCCCTTGCCGCCTGACTGCCATTTCGCGGGGACAATCATGCAGAGATACCGAGGGTTAAGCTTCTTCGCCTGTTCGATGAAATGATGGTAGATGGGCATTGCGCTGCTACCGTTGCCACCTCCGTCGTTCATCTGGTAGGGAGGGTTGCCGATAATAACGTCAAATTTCATATTGAATACCTCTCCCGGTCTGTCCAGATGGATAAATTCATATGCATAAGATTCAAGGCTCTCATCGCGGTCGTAAACGGCTTTCGGTACACCGCAATATTTGCACCGTCCGTATTCCCACGTATGTTCAAGCTGCCTGTATTCGACACGTCCCTGTGGTTCATCAAAGTGCACTACGGAATACTTGCTATTGGGATATTTCGAACAGTAAAGGCTTCGACGAGATAACAGGCTAGTCAACTCGGTTATTGCCATTCCGAAGATTTGGTTTCGGTAGATGTGGTCTAGCCGTTCTTGCAAATCAGGAAACTGGTCTTCAAGCCCGTCTATCAGGCGTATCGCTATCTCACGAAGAAAGACACCAGATTTGGTTCCTGGATCCAAAAACGTTGCATTTGGATCGCTCCAAATCTCCTGTGGGAGCAAGTCAAGCATTCTGTTGGCAAGCTCAGGAGGCGTGAACACCTCGTCGTTGCTGAGGTTTGCGATGCAGCTCAACACATCGGGGTTGTATGTCGATTCGAATAGGCTACTCATTGTTCTGCACCTCGTAGAAGCTCATCATCGGGTACTCCCAGATGGGCTTGGGGATCATCGCGCCGGTCTCATCGTCGAACTCCCACTCGGAAGTCGGCGTACCGCTGGAACCGAAGAGCGCGAACTGCACCTGGTCGGCGCTGCCCTCAAGCATCTCGTCCAGACGGAAATCGCGACGCTTCACCTTGTCACCAGTGACAATGGACCACTCCGAGAAGATGATTGGTTCCTCTGTGTCGGCACAGCTTTCGTCCACCTGCTTGAGGCTGAGCGCGTTACCGTTCAGGATGTTGCGCTCGAGCACGTAGCGGATGGCATCGAGAAAGCCGGGTGTCGAGTTCTTCCTACATACACGCAAATAGTCGCCCTCCACGATGGAAAAGAGGCGTTCCCGGCAAGTAACCGCGTTGTCGTAAAGAAGCTCGACGCCGTAGATGCTGCCGACGGCAATGAAGGTGTACTTTTCATACTCGGAAAGTGAGCGACGGTATCGTGCGTTCACAATCGCGAGCTTGCGTCGCAGCACCTCCGCGAGGAAGTTGCCGTCGCCGCATGCGGGCTCAAGGAACCGTGACTCGATGCGCTCGGTCTCTTGTTTCACCATGTCGAGCATGGCGTT
Organism: Eggerthellaceae bacterium; assembly: GCA_017432445.1. GTDB lineage: Bacteria > Actinomycetota > Coriobacteriia > Coriobacteriales > Eggerthellaceae > UBA9715. The sequence continues at coordinate 10,632 of JAFRJC010000058.1, forward strand.
CACCTCGCGTTCGTTGGTGAACACCTCGCCGTGGTCCTGGACACGCTGGCGTGATTTAACTTGGTCCGTCAAGTTAGTGTCCTTTCTTGCTTAGCTCTTGAATCATGCAGTTCCTCACAAAGGCGCTCAGACTCATACCGCGCAGAGCAGCAGCCTCTTTCGCCGACTCATGCAAGTTGCCCGGAATTCGCAGCGTAATGGTCGTCGCCTCCCCGTCTGCCAGGTACTCCTGGATCTCTCTTTCGGTGGCGTTCTTCTCGACCAGCTCGGCATACCTCATCGCATGCTCCAGACCTCGTAGATGTAATACAAATTAAAGTATATCACCATACACGGTTCTGAGCGATCCGATTGGTCTTCTGGTCAGGGTTTCTGCCAGATACCACGCTACGCCCTTTTCCCTAGCTCGGGTGTACAGCACATGGGACAGCCTGTAATGTTTTGTCCCAGTGACCCCGAACCTCGCCAGCCCCTTGCCTTCCTTTGGCAGCGCACTGTCGCACGGAACCCGCTCTCGCGCGCAAGGGCCGCGATGTTTTTCAATTTCTTTTCGGTGGGACAAATCGTCCCAGCGCCGCCGAAAACAAACCGCTGCGCTTGGAAAAACACCGCCGGGAGAGAGTCCTCCAAGACCGGCTTCGCATTTCCCCCTTGCGCCCGGGCGGAACCCGCGCGCCCGACGCAGCCGCAAGGCAGGCCAAAGGGGCCGGCCAAGATTCTAGGAGGTCACCATGAAAGACAACAACCTGTTCGATAGGGCCGTCAAGGCATCCGCTAGGTACTGCGAGCTCAAGGGCTACGAGGTCCTGGAGCAGAACTGGAGCCCGGAAGGCTCCGACGAGTCGGTCCCGCTCATCGCATACGACGGCGACGTGCTCGTGTTCATCGACGTCACGGTCAGGAGCGGCTTCGAGGGCTTCGTCCCCGAGTCCCAGACCGATCGCGAGGCCATGGAGGTCCTGGCCGCGAAGTACCTGGCGCAGACCGACGACGAACCCAACTTCGAGGTCCGCTTCGACATCATCTCGATGATGGTCGTCAGCGAGGACCGCGCGATGATCAAGCACCACATCAACGCTTTCTCGGAGGCCGCTTAGACCTCCTAGCCCCTCCGAGCGAGGGCCGCAGGGCCCGGGTCTCCCAAGGCTCGGGCCCGCCCGGACCCGGACGGCATCCCAAGTCGTCACACGCCTGCGTCCCGATGCAGGCGCGGGCATGACGAGCCGGTGGCTCCGGTGCCCGGGCGGTTCTTCCACGCCGCCCGGGCGAACAGCCATCCCCGCAGGTGATATACTTATGGATAACGCGGGATATACGCCCGCCGACAACTGAATACCGGGCCCCACTTCCACAACTTACGGGCCCCCGATGCAAAGGAGCAGGTATGCGCACCATCGCCATATCCAACTACAAGGGCGGCGTGGGCAAGACAACCACCGCCGTCAACCTCTCAGCCATACTCGCCGCAATGGGCATGCGCGTGCTGCTGGTCGACTTGGACCCGCAGGCGTGCGCGACAGACTTCTTCGGGCTCTACGACGCCGCAACGCAAGGCTCA
>JAFRJC010000059.1 GCA_017432445.1 Eggerthellaceae bacterium
TACAAGTCCGCCACGTTCAAGATCGCTTTGGCGGGATACACGAATGCAGGGAAGTCAAGCCTCATCAACCGCCTCACGGGCTCTGACGTCCTGAGCTACGACAAGCTCTTCGCAACGTTGGATGCGACGACACGAAAACTGAGGCTCCCCGAGGGACGCGAGGTCACCGTCACCGACACCATCGGCTTCATCAGGAAGCTTCCCACCACGCTTGTCGAGTCGTTCAAATCAACGCTCGACGAAATAAACGGGTCCGACCTCATCGTGCACGTGATCGATTGCTCATCAGAAGAGGTTTCGTACCAGATCCAGACCGTCGAAGACGTTCTCGGTCAAATCGGTGCAGAAAGGATAGAACGGCTTACGGTGTTCAACAAGGTCGATGCTGTCGAATCGAGCGACAGACTTTCGCATCTGCGCAAAACCAACCCCACAGCCGTCTTCGTCTCTGCCCATACCGGCGAGGGGATAGACGAGCTCATAGAGCGCATCGCGAAAGTAGCTGCCTCGCATGGGAACTACTGCGATACTGTTGTTCCCTACAACAGGGGAGACCTCGTGGCGCTTGCCCACAAACGCTGCCATATCGTTTCGGAAACGCACGAAGAGAACGGCACCCATCTCAGGCTCTATGCGCCAGACGATTGCGCGCACCTCTTCAGGTAGGCTCGACTGATCGTGCAGACCTCCCCGTAATAAGAATGTCAACGGGGATACCGTAGAGCCAAACTCAAAGCATAAAATATAAGCAGGAACGCGCCGTTGGGGGATTCCTTGGCACGTTCCCACTTTGGAACGAAGATGAAAAGGCGTTTTGCTATAGGCGCCTAAACACCGCAACGACCTTGCCTGCGATAGAGCAATCGGTGGTTATGATCGGCTCCATGGACGAGTTTTCGGGTTGCAGGCGAATGTGGTCCCTCTCCTTGAAGAAGCGCTTGACGGTAGCGCCGTCGTCAAGCAGTGCGACGACGATGTCGCCGTTGTTTGCAACGGGCTGCTCCTTGACGACGACGTAATCGCCATCGTTGATGCCCGCCTCGATCATGGACTCTCCGCGTACGGAAAGCATGAACGACGGGGCATCGCCCACGATATCGGTTGGCAAGGTGATGGTGTCCGTAATGTTCTCTTCGGCGAGGATGGGCTCGCCTGCGGCGACGTTGCCGACGAGGGGAACGTCGACGAGCTTGCTGAACGAAGGACGGATGATGTCCGCCTCTACCGCCGGTGCGCCCTTATGCTGCACGGGCAGCGAGATGGAACGCGACTTCAGCGGATCGCGCACGATGTACCCCTTCTGCTCAAGAGTCTTGAGATGCACATGCACCGTAGAAGGGGAGGAGAGGCCGAGCTCTGAGCAGATTTCGCGAACGGTGGGACCGTAGCCTTTCTCCTGGATGCACCGCTCGATGCAGTCCATGACAGCTTTCTGCTTCCTCGTGAGTTTCTCTGTCATAGCGGAACCTTTCTCGAACATATGTATCATTTTTTATTGACAAGAACTTTTGTACGTCTTATTATATACACGAACAAAGGTTCTATGCAAGCACAGGAGACGAAAAAATGGCTGGATATGCAACAAATTTTCCCTACGATGGCACTGCAGCAATGAAGCCTGTTCCGGGTGCTGGGCATGCAACTCCCAAGATCATCGCTTTCCCTTCCAAAGGCAATTCGCGAAATCGTCGTGGAAACGTTTCGCCTGAATCACTCGGACTGCGCGAATGTTTTCTCGCATGGATGCGCAATTGCCTTTTTGGCAGCGAAATGTTCTGCAGTCTTGTGCGGGAAGATGCGAGGGGAGTGGCGTACAAGCTCTTCTCGAACGCCAATATCGCCACCTTGGCCATCATCGGTTTCGTAGTAGCCGCCCTCTCGATTGTCTATGGGGCCTAAATTCGGCCGTCGCTTTGCTTCGCCAATGCAATTAGCTTGTTTCGTGTGGGCTTATATAGTGTGATATGAGGTGGAAAATCGCAAGATAAGTGGTATTCTAAGCGCAACGTAGTTTAAACGAAGGAGAATCATGCGTTGCCCATCTTGTGATTACCCCGAATCAAAAGTCGTCGACTCCCGGCCCTCCGATGATGGCGCCACCATTCGACGCAGACGCGAGTGCCTCAGCTGCAAGCACCGCTTTACCACATACGAGCGCCTCGGCGATACACCTTTGCTCGTTATAAAATCCGACGGCTCGTCCGAGACCTACGATCGCAACAAGCTGTTGCGTGGCGTTACCGTAGCCTGTGCGAAGCGTCCCATCACGCCAGACCAGATTACAAGCCTTATCGACAGCATCGAGGCGGAACTGCGTGCCACCACGCGAAATGAGGTCACCTCCAAGGATTTGGGTACAAAGGTACTCGACCGCCTCGTGCAGCTCGACGACGTCGCGTATGTCCGCTTCGCAAGCGTCTACCGCGATTTCAAGAACATCGAGGAGTTTGCCTCGGCACTGGAAGAATTGCGTTGATATGCCCGACATCACCGTTCCCGTCAAAAGACTCGACGAATCCCTCGATTTGCCCGAGTACGCTTATGTCGGCGATGCAGGGCTTGATTTACGCTCAGCTGAAAACGCCGTGCTCAAGCCTTTCGAACGTCGAGCCGTGCCCTGCGGCATCGCGCTTGCCATACCTCCTGGCTATGCTGGCTTCGTCTTGCCCCGCAGCGGGCTTGCCGCAAAGCATGGCATATCCATCGTCAACGCCCCAGGCCTTATCGATAGCAATTACCGGGGTGAAATCAAGGTCATACTTATAAACCTTGACCCCGATCATCTGTTCGAAATTACTAGGGGAGACCGAATTGCGCAACTTGTCATACTGAAGACTCCTTCTGTAGGACTTTCCGAGGTTGCAGATCTCGACGATACCGTACGCGGTCAAGGTGGTTTCGGAAGCAGTGGGTTTAGTTCATAACGTGCCCGATAGAGCGGACATCTATGTCAGAAGATAACAACAGAGAAGACCTTGATCCCAAAGCAGGGAAACACCTTGATGGCACATCTCCCGAACCGCCGCCATCGTGGAAACCTGCAGAGCCTAAACACGAACAACTGTACGAACTGCCAAATGGGCAGGATTCTCGTCCAGAAAACGCTAATCCGCAACCAAAACCGCCATCTAACACGCCGATACCGTTTTCGGAAAGCGACGCACAGTTGATCGAAATGGCGAGAAAGTACATCTCGATCTCTCAGATTTGCGCCGTTGTCTCATTGTTCCTCGGGGGAATCGTGCTTAGCACCATAGCCGTGATTCTCGCTTTCATGGGCTTGTCGAAAATCAACGCATATGCAAACAGGCATTCGCTAGAGCAGAGTGCGCGGCTTGCCCTGAGAAGGCCAGGGGTGCTCGCGTTGGGCATGTGCGTCTTCGCGCTCATATTCAATATCGTTTCGCTCATAGTGCTTTATCCCATGGTTATGCAGAGTTTGCAGTCGGGAGATTTCTCTGGTCTTTTCGGTTCCGGGCAGGGCGGTGCTTCTTCAGGGTCCAGTTCTTCCGCTTGGGGCTAACGGCAGACGCATTGTAATGCCCCTTAAAAAACCCCTTAATTTCTTTTGCTATACTTTACATAACATATATTATCAGACATTTATAAAACGCTATAAGTATCAAAGGATCGCGTTGATATAAGGACGCCCTGTAAATCGTCGTTTTTAAGGCTATAGATGCCCTTCCGCTTCAAAATAGGGCCTTATATCACCTCTCAGACGTTTTAAGCTTCTGACCTGGTGATATTCAACCCTATTTGATTACATGCAACCAATGCGACCCTTGTATTTGCCAATGAGCACGTTTTTAGGTTCGTTTAGCGCTTTGGCGTATTAACAGCTCGCTTAACTAATCATAATCATCGTCAAAGCTGCAATCTTTACACGACGATATTTCTACTCGGAAGCTCTTAAGGCGTACAATGCTTCGTATGGAAACTGCGCACAACAAGCTTACGCCGATCATGGCCCTTAACCTTGCGGCTCCTCATACATGGCCGGCTGCCATCATGCCCACGCTCATCGCGATTTCAGCAGCATCAAACGTATGTACGCTTTCCATCTCGATGTGCTGCACGCTGCTCGCAATCGTCATCTTGATGCAATCGGCGGTCAACACCTTCAACGATTACTATGATTATGTTAAGGGCACCGACTCTGAAGACGATAACGTCGATGAGTCCGACGCTGTTCTCGTTTACAACGACATCGACCCCAAGGAAGCCCTCAGGCTCGCCGTGGGCATGCTTGTCGTCGCCTTCATCTTGGGAATATACGCAGTCGTGAGAGCTGGTTTCGTACCGCTTGTCATAGCGCTTGTGGGAGCTTTGTTCGTCGTCCTCTACTCGGCAGGCAAATCCCCCATTTCCTACTTGCCGCTCGGAGAGGCCGTAAGCGGGATCGTTATGGGCGGTCTCATTCCCCTTGCCGTCTACCAAGTAATCACCAACGTGCTGGACTTTAGGATGCTGTTCATCGCCATACCCACGATAATCGGGGTTGGATTAATCATGTTGACAAACAACACCTGCGATATTGAACGAGACATTCCTGCAAACCGAAAAACGTTGCCCGTTCTCCTAGGACGCGAGGCCGCAAGAAAGCTTTACCACGTGCTGCTCGTCGTATGGGTTTTCGATATCATCGTCAACGTCGCAGTCTGCTACACTGCAGGACTCATCATCGTCCCGTTCATGTTGTTAGCCTCGTATCCCATCGTACGCGCGCTTTGGATGAACCCGTTGACGCCGGAACGCCGCTTACAGGCAATGCCGCAGGCCCTCAGCGTCAATGTGGTGCTCGGCGCCTTCTACGCCGCTTCCATCCTGGCGGCCGCGCCGGTTTCGCTTGTGCTATAAGCCATGATTCTGCTTTGAGAAAGACGCGAATACAAGCCTAGTCTGTGCTAAACCTGTATAGGAAATCAAACTGCTCCTGGTCTTCGTAAACGTATGTAATCCAGGTTGGATATCCTTCATATTGTCCCGCAGAGTCATATGAGCAGGTTATATGCATGATGACGTTCTTTCCCTGCTCGTTGACTCCTTCGATGTGCACTTCGCCTTCGTAAGGCCTTGCGTCTTTTTCGACGCATCCGCCTTTGTTCTCAATTTCTTGCACAGCGGCTTGCAGAGCGAGCCAACGAGGGCTATAAGATGATGCCCCATAGAACGAAGCCTGCTCTCCCCTACCGCCAGAGAATCTGCACTTTATCGGGGAAGAGGCTGTTAAGGGCACCGAGCTCGAAACATCCTAGAAGATCGCCGGGCATCAGGGGAGCTTCTTCCGGAATGAGGCCGGCAATGAAAGCGACGTGACCGACTATCGCGGCAGGAGTCCCGTGAATCCGCAGGAGTTCGTCGAGTGCGGCATCGCGATCACGCTTGGAGAGACGGCGATCTCGCTCGCCGACAATGAGCGGCACATGCGCGTACGTGCAATGCCCGAATCCGAGCATATCCTGGAGGTAAATCTGCTGGGGGGTGGAGACGAGCAAGTCCATGCCGCGCACGATGCAGTTCACGCCTTGCGCAGCATCATCGACGACCGAAGCCAGCTGGTAGGCGAAAAGCCCGTCGGAGCGGCGTATGACGAAGTCTCCGCAATCGCGGTCGAGACGCTGCGAGAAGGGCCCCTGGACCATATCCTCGAAGGCGTACTCTTCGTCTGGCACGATCATCCTCCAAGAGGGCTTACGTTCGCTCTCGCGACGTTCAATGTCTTCGGGGCTAAGGTTTCTACACGTGCCTGGATAGACGAGCTTCTCGCCTCGATGGGGCGCTGATGCAGCATGCAGATCGGCGCGCGTGCAAAAGCACGGGTATACGAGCCCTCGCTCTTCTAGTTTCTTGAAAGCCGCTTCGTAGGCCTCGTCTCTATTTTGTTGGTAGTAAGGCCCCTCGTCCCAGAAAAGCCCGAGCATCTCGAAATCTCGCATGACCTGGTCGGCAAAGGACGACCGCGAACGATCGCGATCCAGATCCTCTATGCGCAGCACCATGCGGCCGCCTTGGGCCTTCACGATGAGCCACGACATGAGAGCTGCGAAGATGTTGCCGGCATGCATGCGCCCGGTAGGACTGGGCGCGAACCTTCCTAAGACGGTGTTATTCTCCATGCGCGAAAGCCAAGCCAAGCTCGAAGGCCTTGCAATTTGCCTCGACCGTCTTCGGGGGCACGCGGCCTGCGATGACTTCTGTCCATATGTCGGCACCGAAACCCAGCTGGGATTCCAGGGCCCCGAGAATGGCGACGTTCTCGCACTTTGCGTTGCCTGCCTCCTCGGCGATGCTGCGCGAGGGAATCAGCACGGCGCCCGCATCGGCGAGCTTACGACGCGCATCAGCGGGCATGCTGGCACGTCCGCAGGCTACTGGCAAAGGCTTGATCGTCTCGTCGGCGACCAGGAGGTAGCCACCTTCCTTGAGGAACGAGATGTTGCGAAGCGCCTCGGTGGTCTCGAAGTAGACGATGCACTCGGATTCGCCGATATCCGCAACCATCGTGTGAACCTCTTCACCGAACCGCACGACTGTGGTCACCGCGCCGCCACGCTGCGCCATGCCGTGGATTTCGGATACCTTCACCTGATAACCTGCAGCCAGGGCCGCACGTGCCAGGAGGTCGGCCGCTAAGATGGTTCCCTGACCACCCACGCCACACAAAAGAATCGTCGTCGCGGAGCTCATCGCGCACCTCCCTTCGCCGAAGAAGCTGGTATCTGCTCGATGGCCGAGAAGGAGCAGTACTGGGCGCACTGCCCGCATCCGATGCACATGACCGGGTCGATCGAGGCGAGGCCGGACTCGACATCCTTGGAAAGCGCAGGGCATCCGAGAGTCGTGCACACTCCGCAGGAGCGGCAATCCGCATTCACGAAATAGTAGGGCTTGCGCTCGCGATGCAACAGAACGCATGGTGCCTTGAACACGATGACGCTGAGCTCGTCAGATTGGTCTTTCGTGGCTACACGCAATGCTTCGCGCACGGCCTTTGCGTCATGTGGATCGATCTGACAGACGTTCTCGACGCCGAGTGCCTTGATGACGCCGAGCAAATCGAGCTCACGGCTGGTGCGGTTCTGAAGCGTGACGCCGTTGAAGGGATTGCCCTGGCGGCCCGTCATGGCCGTAGTACGGTTGTCAAGTATGCACACGGTTCCTGCACCGTGGTTGTACACGGTCGTGATCAGCGACGAGAGGCCGGAATGCCCGAATGTGGAATCTCCGATCACCGCTACGACGGGCCGATGCTCGCGACCAGCCAATGCCAGCTCGAAACCGTGAGACATAGAAATCGATGCGCCCATGTCCAGGCAGGTGTCCATTGCGGAGAGCGGTGGAAGCGTGCCGAGCGTGTAGCAACCGATGTCACCCGTCACAATCGCCTTTATTCGCGAGAGCTCCTTGAAGACAAGGCGGTGCGGGCATCCTGCGCAAAGCGCCGGAGGCCTTCCTGGCACGTCGTCGGGAGACTCGATATGGGCGGGAACTTCGATGCCGAACGCTCGCTTGATGAGCCCCGGGCTCAACTCGCCATCGCGCGGCAAATCGCACGGGAACTCGTTAAGCGCTATGCCAAGCGAGGCAACTTGCACCGTCAGGTACTCGCTGCCCTCCTCGATGACGTACACTTCCTCGACGGCAGCCGAGAACTTCTCGAGAGCCGCCTTGGGAAGCGGCCAGGTCAGTCCAAGCTTGAACACCGAAGCGTCGGGAAGCGCCTCGACGACATGCTGGTAGACGGCACCGCAGCATATGACGCCGCGCTGCGTACCCTTCATATGCACAACGTTGAACGGGCATTCCTCCGCCCATTGCTGGAGCTCCTGGATGCGCTTGAGCTGGACCTTGCGGCGCGGTTTGGCGAATGCGGGCATCATGACCCACTTCGAAGCGTCCTTTTCGTATTCCTTCGGCGTATAGTCGATGCGTTCTCCAACTTCGACCGGCGTTTTCGTATGCGAAACGCGGACGGTCGAACGAATCATGAAGGGAACGTCGAAGCGTTCGGACAACTCGTAAGCGCTACGGGTGAACGCTAGCGCCTCGGCAGCGTCTGCCGGGTCGAGCACCGGGATATGCGAAGCCATTGCGTAGTAGTGCGAATCCTGCTCGTTTTGCGAGGAGTACATGCCCGGGTCATCGGCGGCAAGGATGACGAAACCGCCGTTTACGCCGGTATAGGCAGCGGTGAACAGCGGGTCTGCGGCAACGTTGACGCCGACATGCTTCATCGTCGAGAGCACGCGCGCGCCGGCTGCCGAAGCGCCGACGCCCACTTCGACGGCAACCTTCTCGTTTGTGCACCATTCTGCGTAAACGCCCTCGTAGGTCGCGAATGATTCCATGGTCTCGGTGGACGGGGTTCCGGGATATGCCACGCCGATGGTGGCGCCTGCTTCCCATGCACCGCGCGCAATCGCTTCATTTCCGCTCATCAACTGCATATGGTTCATCAACTCCTTTGAGAAGCTGTTACTATAGCCCGCGCCTCGCAACTAGCGCTCTTTGTACACGAGGCAAAACGCCCCGAGCTGGATGACGTCATCAGATTTGAGAATGCATGCATCGACCATCTGGTCGTTCACCCATACGCCGTTGAAAGAGTTGGCATCTCGGATGATGCACCCCTTAGGACCCATCTCCATCGTGGCGTGCTTGCGCGACACGGTCATGTCATTGAGGAAGATATCGCAGTGGGGATCGCGTCCCATCACCATCTCGCCATCCGACAGAACGATCTCAGCGCCAGTTTGAGGCCCCCTGACGACACGCAGGACGCGCTCCTGCGTTAATGGGCGCATGGCAGCCGGCTCACCTGCATCAAGCTTCACGGGCTTGAAGCTCTGAGTCGCGCCCATGATGCGAAAGCCGCAGTGCGAGCAGGCGTTTGCTCCATCCTCGAGCTCGTTATTGCAAACCGGACATATTGCGCTCATGCTCTACCACCCTTTTCATCCACGGCCTATCATGCTGCATTCGAAACGTTGTTTGATATGGTCGGCATCACATTGTAAACGATTGAATCGGCTTGTGCATCATTGCCCTGAAGCCCCCCGACCAGACGCATCCACCAAATCTTGAACGTGTCGATGACGTTGGGGGCCTCGACGGTCTCGCACGCAACGAGATCCTGCTCTGCCACAACCATGTTTCGTTGCTTGAAAACGATGCTTCCGACCTTGTCGCCCTCGTGCACGGTCCCGTGAAGCTCGTCAAAGGTCACAGACTGGCTCACGTTTCCCTCGAGGTCGAAAACCGTGATGCTCGCATCAGGGTCTGCAAGCGTGGCATCCACCGTCTCGTCAATCCAATCCGCATGAGAGGCGCTCGCCACGACTGGAACCTCGCGCGTCTCGCCGTCAAAGGTCATTTCAGCTGTCTCGTCAGTATTGGCAAGAGGAAGCTCGCGTACGTGGTCGTAGGCCCACTCAAAAAGGTTCTTGGTGTCGGCAAATCGCTGGTATTCGTCCGTCGAACCGAGCACCACGGCATACAACTCACGTCCGTCCTTGTTGGCAGCACCCATGAACGACGGTCCAGCCAGGTCGGTCGTACCCGTCTTCATGCCGATGGCATAGCTGTACATCTCGAGGAGCTCGTCGGTCGTCTCGAGCTTGATTTCCTCGTTCTTCCCATCGCGCTTCACCGTGATAGTCGTCGTTCCGCCACCCACGATATTGCGGATGAGGTCGTAGGTCATGGCACATTGTGCAACTTTTGCCTGGTCAGCTGCGGTGCTGTGCAGATTTCCCTGGTATTCGCCGTCATCGAGGCCGTGAGGGTTCTCGTAAACGGTGTTCTCGCAGCCGATTTCTGCCGCCCTGTCATTCATCGCCTTGACGAATGCGGCCACTGGATCCTCTCCAAGCGAAGGGTCTGAAGCAATCATCTGGGCGCCCACGGTCTCTGCAAGCGCTTGCGCCGCGTCGTTTCCCGATGGGACGAGCAGCGCCTTGAGCGCAGATTCGAAATCCATCACGTCGCCTTCGGCAAGGTTCGCGCTCGACTCGCCGATGGCGGCAGCCTTCTCGCTTACCGTGACGGTGGTGTTCTCCTGGGCGTTGTCTATCGCGACAATCGCGGTCATTATCTTTGTGATTGAGGCTATCTGCGACGGTTCGTATGCGTTGCGGTCGAAGTACACCGTCCCATCGGCATCCATGAGCACGGCATACTCCGCATCTACAGAGGGACATGCGGCGACGGCTATGTCGCGCTGCTCTACCGTCAAGCCGGCAATGACGTCCGCCTTTCGCACCTCAGCGTGTGCGGTTATGGGAAGCGCCGCCGATACGGCCAATACGACTGCTGCGGTGATGATAGCCCTAAGCGTTATCCAGAGGGATGAGCTGGCAGAACACGGTCTCACACGTCCTCCTCGCTGTACTGCTCCTCTTCGCCTGAGGCGTAATCCTCTTCATTGCTGGCTTGGGAGTCATCGGTGTACTCCTCGCCCCCGTAGCTATCTTCGCTTTCTTCTTCGTCCTGCTCGTCCTCGATGCTGCCGGAGTCAGAATGGGAGTCTGCGATGCGGCTCGTATCGGTCCCCGGACCCACGAGGTACACCTCGTCTTTCGGCGTATATACCGACGTGAACGTATCCTCCTTGACGATGTTGCCATGCATGTCTTTCACCGTGCGAACGATGGTGATCTGGCTCCCGTCGGCACCGGTCGTCTTGAGGTAATACGAACCCTTCTCGAGCGTATCGTCGGTTTCGAACGTCGTCTTGTACTTCTCGCCGTCTTCCCATTCGCCCGTCTCAGTCGAGACTTTGTAGCCAATGGGGGTGCTGTAAAGCGATGCCGTGATGGTCGTGTCCGTATAGGACAGCTTCAGGAGGATGTCGCTTGTGTGGTGGTTGGACCAGACGAGGTCCATTTCGGGATAGCTCACAGCAGCATCGCGCCCAGTGGGATAGCTCGCTATGTAGAGTGAGTGGTTGTGACGATCGTCTATCTCGAGTCCTGCCTCGTAGACCGCGTTGAACACGGTCGTGGCCACTTGGCAGATGCCGCCGCCGATGGAGTCGACGTACTCGCCGTCGACGATAGATCCCGCCGACGAGAACGGAGGATCCTGGTTAGTATCGCCGGAGTGCGTGTTGAAGCTCCATATGCCGCCGTTCGAATCGCAAACGGTGTTGTTCAGCAGGTCAGCTGCCACCTTGATGTTGTGGTTTCTGTTCTCGGTGCCCTCTGCATCCGAGAATTCGGTGGTGTATTCGCTGACAGCGGTAATAATACCTAGGCCAATAGCCTGGTCAAACGTGAGCTCCTCGGGCGCATTGGACTCGTTCACATCTATTACCGCTTGGGCGTCACCAGAGCCCCACGCAACTCCTGACGCGCCGTAGAGAACCTCGTTAGCCTGGCTTACAGCCGGGCCGACCTCGGGGATCACGCCCGCGCCAGACGTCTTTACAAGCACCTGCTCGCCTGCGATTTCAAAATCAACAATGACATTTTCGCCCGATACGGCAGCGTCAAGGTGCTTGACTAGGTCAGAAGTCGCCATGCTTTCGTCTATGCTTGCCTTGAGCTCGTAGCCATCTTCGGCTTTTGCAACCTCTACGCTGGTCCACTCTCCAACGTTGACGGGATCGACCTGCCAGCTCTGCGAGCGGTACCTGAACGTCAAATTCGAATTAAGCGCCCGGTTTATGTCCGCAGCCATCTTCTGGGCCTGGTCGTAAGTGGTGCGCGAAGGAGCATCGGATACTTCGGCCACGAAGTTCCGCTCGGCATCATCCGCAAGCAACGCCTCGGTGAGCTTGGATTTCAGCCATTCCCTGTCAACCATCTTGCCGTCATGGCCCTTGAGAGCAGTCGCATAACCCTCATCAATGCTTACAAGCGCATCTGTACGCTCATCCCCGATGGTCGAGTCTATTGCGCCCGCAAGCTGTTCTATGGCCTCGTCATCGTATGTGATGCTGAAGGGTACATCCTGGGGAACGGCGAGAAGGGACAACCTGCTGAGAATACCGCCTTCACGCCCGACGGCAAGCGCCTTGGACACGAGTTCGTCATAGGGTATCTGGGCTCTAACGCCGCTAGCACTAGTAACCCAGGAGGTAACCGAGGCTTTTGCCTCCTCGACGCTGACCTGTTCTGCCTGTGCCGCTGTCTCCTGTTTTGCAATCTCCGACGATTCGCGGCTCTTCGAGCTCTCGCTCGCATAGATGCGCACCTCGGCGCCTGATATCTTATCGCCGAACTCGGATTCGAGCTTTGAACGTATTTGCTCCTCGGTCATGCCCGCGACGCTCTGGCCTCCAATGGAAACGTTACCGTAGGCCTTACCATAATTCGCGAAATTATCCCAGGCCACGAGAACGATGAGAGCGACGAGAACGGCTGCGATCACCATTGCAACCTTGCTCGCCAAGAAGCGCGTCTTGAACGATTCGACGCCCAAACCCAAAGCTTCGCCCTTGGAACTACTCTTCGCCTGTCGAGACTTGGATCTTGACGAAGACGTTGCTCGATTAGTCGACCTTGTGGTTGACGAACGCTTGGTCTGTGCCGCGCCCGTCTTTGCCGAAGCTGCGCGCGCGGCTTTCTTTCGATATGTCTGCCTCTCTTCCGCCAAAGCCTACTCGCCCTTCACCCTTCCGAGCTCAGATGCACCCGAGCAGATATAGTAGATGGTCGTGAAGATGCCGAGGCACAAGCCGACGTAGATGAACCAGATGCCCCATGAGCAGAGCTCATGGTTGAAGCCCGGGAGCCAGGATATATCGCACAGTCCAAGACCCGCTATGAGCGGCATGTTGAGCATGAGGCCCGCGATGCCGACGAACAAGAAGGTCGTTGCAACCTTTCCCGTGTAGACAACCGGGATTCGGATGTTAAACGTACGCAAGAGTATCGATCCGCCGACGAGCAGGAAGACGTCTCGAATGAGCACGATTATCA
>JAFRJC010000060.1 GCA_017432445.1 Eggerthellaceae bacterium
CCCTCGGGGCTTGGCGACCTGAACAATCACCATGCTAGAGGGGAAGGGTCTTTTTGGCAAAGCCTAAGTACCCACCACCCGCACAGCGGGTGGTTGCATGTGCCGCGCTACGCGCGGCACAGGGTTGAAGACCCTTGAAAGCGAAGGTCCAGATGACGCATCAGGACCTTCGCAATCATGGCAACGCCGTGCTGCGGGTCCGTATGCCGACGATGACGAGGTCTCGAGATGGGGCGCGGGAATCGTCTGGGCCGAGTTCCACTCAAGCGGGCCGTGGCGTTCGGATTACGAATAGCCCTAGACACACTTTCTTGCCTATATCCCTAAGGAGGCGTCCGTACGGTTCGACTGTAGCCGTCTTCACATGGCTGTCGATTCCCGCCAGGGGTTCGATCCCCCCTATGTTCAACTATGAAAAAGACCGCCGAATGGCGGTCTGGATTTTGGTGGAGCATAGGGGGATCGAACCCCTGACCTCAGGCTTGCAAACTGGCTCCGAGCCGTTTTCTTGCAAATCTGTGCGTTCAGTATGTGTAGAAACCAGGCCTCTGAGCTGTGTTTTTTTCGACCTCCAATGTCTTTACCGGTCTCTCCTCTCAGGGCTCTCAAACTCGGTTTGTAGGTCATTTGTAGGTCACTTTGTAGGTCAAAATGTAGGTCAGCTCAGCTCCGAAAACGGATGTGGAAAACGCAGCGAAGGAGATGCACATGGAGTACACGAGCAGAGGCCTCAAGCGACGCCGCAACACCGACAAATGGGAGGTGACCTTAAGCCACAGAGACCCGCTCACGGGCGAGCAGGTGTCGTCCTACCACACCGTCGAGGCGAAGACCCGAAAGGGCGCGGAGCGGGCGCGAAAAGAGCTGATACGGGAGCTCGAGCGCAAGGGGGCGGCCTGCACCTCGAAGATGACCCTTGCGGAGTTCCTCGACGAGTTCATCGAATACAAGCAGGAAAGCAAGACGGTCGAGCAGTCCACGATCGTGGGCTACCGCAAAGATGCGAGGGTGGTCAAGCGCTACCTCGGGGCCACGCCGCTTTCCGAAGTGACCATACCCGTCGTGAGCGGCTGGATGGCGAAGATGACGAAAGAGGGTTATGCGCCTCGCTCGGTCGGCAAGGCCTTCGCGCTGCTACGCCAGGCGATGAAGCACGCCCAGGCGCAGGACCTCATCGTCAAGAACCCGTGCGACTTCTGCAAGCCGCCGAAGCTCCAGCGCAAGAAGGTCCCGTCGCTTGACCGCGGGGAGCGCACGAGGATGCTGAAGCTGGCCCGCGACGCGGAGCCGACCCCGCTCGCGCTTGCGATAGAGCTCGCGCTCACCACCGGCATGCGCCGCGGCGAGGTGTGCGGGCTGCGCTGGTCGGACATCGGGGAGCGCGAGGTGACCGTGAACCACACCATCGGCCTAGATTCCGGCACGCCCTACGAGAAGACGCCCAAGACCTCGGGCAGCCGCAGGATCATCCCCCTCACTGGGCATCTCTGGGCCGTGCTCAAGGCAATCGAGAAGGACAAGCGGTACGTGTCGGCCGAGCTGGGCGTGCCGTTCGGCGACCCCTACGTGCTCGGCACCCCCGACCCGCAAAGCCGCCCCTACCACCCCACGCGGCTCACGAGGGAGTTCAAATCGTTCTGCAGGATGAACGGCTTCAAGTGCACGTTCCACGACCTGCGGCACACGTTCGCGTCCATGATGATCGCCGGCGGCACCGACGTGCGCACCGTGGCGAGCTACCTCGGACACTCCAACGTGGCCATGACGCTCAACACCTACGCCGAGGTCGACCCCGACGCCAAGCGCGCCGCTGTCGGCAAGGTCGACGATGCATTCGACATCGACCTCGAGGGGATCTTCAAGGAGCCGGAGCCTCCCGCCCTCGCGCTCGAGTTTACCGTCGAGCAGCTCGAGCTCATGCTCGCCGAGGCGAGGAGACGCGAGGAAGGCACCGCCTAGTCGGGCAGGGCGATGAGAGATGGGAATCACGTTGCCAATAATATACCAATTATGGTATGGTTTCGGCATGACATACTACGACGACATATACGAGCGCGCCGTGGACAACCACTACCTGTTCACCACGGAGGACGCCGCCGTCGAGGGGATACCCGTCATCGAGCTGGTCAAGCTCGCGAGCAGGGGCAGGCTCGAGCGCCTCGGAAACGGTGTCTACCGCCTCTCGCGCCACGTGCCGGCCGAGTCGGACCCGTACGCCGTGGCGGTCGCGCGCGTGGGCAAGGAGGCCTTCCTTTACGGCGAGTCCGTCATCGCGCTGCTCGGCCTGGCGCCCACGAACCCCGACCGCATCTACGTGGCGACGCCGCGGAGGGTGCGCAAGGCGCTCCCTCCCTCCATCGTGCTGGTGAAGCAAGCCGTCCCCGAAAGGCTCGCAGCATACGACGGCATACCGAGCCAGAGGGCCGCGGACGCCATCGCCTCCTGCAGGACGTCCATGATGGACGAGCGCCTGCGGGAAGCCGCCGAGCGCGGACGGGAGGAGGGCTACATCACGGCCTCCGAAGGAGATGCCCTGGAGGAGGCGATGGGATGGTAGCCAAGCGGCCCAACAGCAAACGGAACCTGGACATGGCCCTGCGCAGGGTCGGCGGCACCGACGAGGACTACGTGCACCGCCGCACGCTCGTCGCCAACGCAATCGTGGCGAGCCTCATGCCCGACGGGGCCGTGAAGGGCGGCTCCGCCATGAAGGTCCGCTTCGGGGAGAACGCCACGCGCGCGTCAACCGACCTCGACGCCGCGCGGGCGTCGGACCTCGAAGGGTTCGTCCGCAGGTTCGGGGACGCGCTCGCGGAAGGCTGGTGCGGGTTCGAGGGTCGCGTTGTGCCGCGCGAGCCGGCGCGCCCGCGCGACGTGCCGCAGGGGTACGTCATGCAGCCCTTCGAGGTGAAGCTGTCCTATCTCGGTTCGCCGTGGTGCACGGTTCCGTTCGAGCTCGGCCACAACGAGATCGGCGATGCCGACGAGCCCGATTTCGTGGAGCCCGCCGACGCCAACCGGGTCCTCGCGCAGATGGGCTTCCCGGCAATCGGGGCGATTCCGACGATGCCCCTGCACCACCAGATCGCGCAGAAGCTGCACGGGGCAAGCGAGCCCGGGAGCAACCGAGCGCACGACCTCATCGATCTGCAGCTGATAGTCGCGTACGGCGACGTCGACTACCCCCTCACTCGAAGAACATGCGAGAGGCTGTTCGCCTACCGCCGGAAGCAGCCCTGGCCCACGACGATCGTCAAGAACGAGGGATGGGACGGCCTCTATGCGGCGCAGCTCCTCCCCGCCCCCGTATTGCCGACGGCCGACGAGGCGATTGATTGGGCGAACAGCCTCGTGACGAGAATCGCCTCATCCTAGAATGCAAACAGGGCATTGAAGCCAGCGGCGAACCTCACCGAAAACCCGGTTCCCCGCGAAATCCCATCTTGCCGTTCTTCCTCTTTGGCCGTCCTCTTTGCACCATCGGCTCGTCGAAGGCGCCCGCCGCGCTACGTTTTTTTGGCTGGAGCAAGTTTCGCCACGTATTACAAAAACGCCAAAGTAGGGTGCACCACGACTGCGAAACCTGCCGGAGCAAGTTTCGCCACGTGCACCAAAAATAGATCCGTGGCACTTGCAGGGGTTGCCACCCCTGGCCCGCCTGGGACGCTCGGCGTCCGGCATCTCCCGATGCAACCGCAGCCCGCGGGCTGCTGACCCTTCGGGGAGCGCGCTTCGGAGGCGCCGGGTTCGACGCTTCCGTATTCGGTTCGTGACGAGGCGCGGCAAGAAAGCGGAAGCCCAAGCCCGCTGGGCTCCGATGCGGGAACTCCGGGCAATCTCCCCCACCCCGGAGGGGTCAGAAGCCGGCGGCTTCGGTTGCGCCGGCTCGTCCGGTGCCGCGGGCCCGGGGACGCTCCCCGGCAAGTGCCAGAGCGCGTTAATGGCGGCTCTGACGAAACTTGCTCTGGCAAGTCTCGAGATGCTCTGGTGCAACTTGCTCCACATTGAGCAAAGGCTTGACTGCACAAAACCCGCCGTTGGCGCGAAGTCCGCATCGCCTTGGGCGCTTACTTCCATCGCCTTCTGTACTCGCCCAGGTCCAGGCCAACGTTGACGGCGCATGATACCGCAAACACGGCAATCGTGTTAAGCGGGGGGGTAGTTCTCCGTTCCGAAGAGCACCGCCCCGAGAAGGAGCGCGATTGCCGTGCCTATCGCCCACATGCACACGGTCTTCGCGATCCTGGCCGCGAGCTCTCGTGGCGTCTTGGGAACCTTTCTCGGGCGATCCCCCCTCGACAGCCGAGAATACGCGAGCACAAGGGCGATGAAAACCACGCACCAGACGACGAGGCCCGCTTCCAGCATGTGGTTGGACTGGAGCACGCCGACCTCCCCGGCGGATCTCAGTCCGACGACGTATCGCGCCCAGAAGTACAGTGCGACAAGGCTCAGGACAGAGATGGCAAGGATTGCCCACTTTGCCTTCTTCGCCTACGCTACCCCTTCCGCGTCGAGGCCCATACCGTCACGAAGCGGCAAATCGAATCAACGATTGGTATCTTCCTCGGGCTCTCCATGGACCGAATTATACCCGTTCGAGTATCAATCAGGCAATTTGCCCATCGTGCGCATCATGAAAAGCGGCCTCGACAGCGAGGCTTTCCCGGACCGGCTTCCTAGAGGGGCCACGCCGCCGAGCCGATCCTGTACGTGCCCGAAGCGTACTCCCCGTCCAGGCCCAGCACCACCTCGCCTGCAACCGGCCCCGTGAAGCAGAAGAGCAGCCTATCGTACTCCCGCCCAGCTGAGCCCGCCTCGGATGGGCCCCCTCCCGTGCGCTGCGGGCGCGCGTAGACGAACTCGATGTAATCGCACTCCTTAAGCCCCATCGCCGGGTCGATCGCCGTCGCCAGGGCGTTGCCCTTGTCCAACCGCACGTTCTTCAGTAGGCCGAACGCCGTCTCGTATTCGCGGCTCCCCTCGGCGTATTCCGATTCGACGCCGCCGGAGCGCACGGTCACGCTTTCGGGCCGCTCGAGGGCAGGCGCCGCGGTCGACGGCGTGCAGCCGCAGGCAATCGCAAGGCACGCAATCAGCGCGACGGCGAGGCATATGGCGGGGATGCGCCTACCTGGCTTCATGCGCGCCCCCTATAAGGACGGGCAGAAACAGCGCCAGGCTGATCAACGCCGGGAGAAAGGTTAAAACGAGCGATAACGGGTGTTCAAGCTGACGCCCCGCGCCGGGAGCCGGCATCGAGAAGAGCTGTCCAGCCAGGTAAATTACGGCCGGCGCCAATGACGCCAGCAGCGTAGAAACCCCAGCTCCCCTTGACGGCGCCTCCTTCGACTTCAGCGAATGCGCTGAAAGCAAAAGCAAAGGGACGCCGCTCCAGAACACGACGAGGAAGAGGAGCAGGATGTTGAAGCCGAGAGCGCTCTGCGTGCCCACCACCATCAGGACGAGAAGCGCGCAGACAACCGCGAGGCAGCAGGCCCCATACATGGCCGATATCAGTCGAATCGTCTTCATTATTCTCACTATAGACTAACTAGCACCATGATGTTAGGTAAAACGATCACGTAATCCCAAGAGGTGGACCGCATGCGAACTTGAGCGAAACCGTTCGCCCGCCTCCCAAACCGTCCGCCGACATCCCGGCTCCTTAGCCAACGTTTATCCAACCAAGCCCGAAAACGCCTCCAAAAAAGTAAAATGGCCAGGGCATTTATGCCGCTGACCTCGTGTTTTCTGGTAGTTCCGACCAGATTCGCTCGCGTCAAGGCTACGCGGAATTAGCTTCGCTAATTCCGCTCGGCCCTTCGGGCAACCTAGACCCTCGTGCAAGCCATGATCGGCCTACAGCCTATCATGGCTATCGAGCCGGTGACCTCTGCCTTGAGGGGACATGGGCCATCGGACGTTCCCGAAAACACGCTGCAGCCCTGACCCCTTTGCGCGAAGGGGATGGCGGCTAGGAGCCGTCGGGGCCGAGCTCCATAGCCGCCCACACGTCGGCCGATATGCGGTAGCGGGCCACATGCCCCCATGCCGGGCGGTCGGGGCGGCTGAAACCTTCCCCGTCCCTGCGCTCGACGGGCTCTACGATGCCCTTGCCGCGAAGCTCCGCCATGCCGCGGGCTACCTGGGCGCGCGTGAGCCCGGTGCGCCCGGCGATCTCGTCGGCCGAGGCGCGCCCGAGCGTGCCGTCGGCGTAGACCCTGTGGCAGAGCGCCACCATGACGGGCCAGCCGTTCCTGCCGACCTGGGCGGAGGCCATGGCCCTCGTGAGCCCCTCCTGGACCGTCGCGTAGGAAAGCGGCGCGAACCGCGCGTACGCCACCCTCATCGCCGCCGCCCTTCCCGGGCGGCATGGCACGCCCGCTCTTGCTCGGCGAACCTCCGACTCACGTACTCCTCGCACGCGGCGGCGCTCGTGCGCCATGCGTTGCGTACCCTGAACGCTTTGAGCTCGCCGCTGCAGGCCATCCTGTGCGCGGTGGGGTACGAGGTGCTGAGCAACCTCGCGGCCTCCATCAGCGTGATGATCCTACCTTCGCCCGTAATCCCTTCGATGCTCACTTTGCACCTCCTGAATCTCGCTGCCATCTATGAGACGCAAGAATAGCCGCTGGTCGGGCTATTGTGCGGGTTTTGTGCCAAAACAGTCGCATCTATACCCAAAATAGGGATCTTTATACCCAAAACGGGAATACCGCGTGCAGGAATCGGCGGTGAACGGCGGCCTGTTCAGGAGGCCACGGAGATTCCCCGCCTCGAAAGGCGGCCCGCGAACCCCAGGCGTTGGCAGGTTGCTTGCGTGGATCGCCGGCCCTGCGGGAAGGCCAGGAGGACGGTGCGCCTCGAGAAACGATCAGCGACAGGAGGCGCGCCGCTATCGCGGAAAACGCCGCCTTCCAACAACTGGGGAAAACTGCCGGCTTTTGGAGCGCCCGCCGAGTTTTATTAGATATATAGATATATAAATAGATATAAGGTCACGCCCTGGCGATAGCAACCCCCTCGTTGCTACCGCTGTGGCGGGGGCATAGGTATCGCTGTGGCGGTTATCCACAACCGCTGTGGCGGTAGCTGAGTTTTCCACAACCGCCAGGGCGGTAGCAAGGCCCGTTTTTCGCGCGATTTTTCGCGTGAAACCGAATCGGTTTGTAGGTAAAATGTAGGTCAGGAGTTGGTGACCTACAAAAACCTACAAAAAAGCAGGTCAGGATTTGTACTCTGACCTGCGCTTTTGGTGGTGGAGCATAGGGGGATCGAACCCCTGACCTCAGGCTTGCAAAGCCCGCGCTCTCCCAGCTGAGCTAATGCCCCATATGTTCGCAACACCGGCTGGGGCCGGGTGCGGCGCTTCTTGCTCCAGGTAGTAATAAACGCTCCACCGGCAAACTCGGCTCACGGTGGAGCGTTTATCGCAAAATGGTGGGCCCGAATGGATTTGAACCAGCGACCTCACGCTTATCAGGCGTGCGCTCTAACCAACTGAGCTACGGGCCCGTGCAAAAAGTGCCTAGATAATATACCGCCCGTCGCCCAGTGGGTCAAGAACATTTTTTTGAACGTTTTGTGTGCTGACTATTTGACCCCCATGCAACATAGGGCGTAAGCCGCGCGGCATTTGGGCTGGTTGGAAAGAGCGAATCTGGCACCAGCTTTAGTGCTTGTCCTTGGCTTTCTTCTTCTTCTTTTTCTTGGGACCCTTGTCAAGCGCGTTGGCCAGCACCTGCATGCGGCCTTCGATGTCCTCGATTACGGCGCCGATCTCCTTGAGTTCCTGAGCCACGTCGATGCCCTTTGTCTCGGCGATGGCTTTGTACTTGAGCTCGTGCTCGAGCGAAGCCCAATAGTCCATGGCGATGGTTCTAATCTGTACCTCAACCGGGATCATCTGCTTGCTGTCCATGAAATAGACAGGTATGCGCACGATGGCATGCAAGCTGCGATACCCGTTGGGCTTGGGGTTCTCGATATAGTTCTTGATGCGCACGATCTCGAGGTCGTCCTGTTGGCGTAAAAGCCCCATCAGGCTTTTTACATCCTTGATATACGAGCAGATGACGCGAACGCCTGCGACGTCCATCAAGTATTCCTCGATATTCGCAATGGTGGGCTCTTTGCCGTAACGCAACAGCTTCTCGTAGATGCTCATCGGGGATTTGATGCGTGACTCGATGTGATGGATCGGGTTGCGATTGCCGCGCAGCGAGAGGTCGCGGTCGAGTATTTCGAAGCGAACCGTCATCTCGCGCATGGCAGCATCGTATTTCTGCAAGACAGCATGTAAGTCCGCCGTGAATTCCTCGTATTGGTCGAGCGCTTCTGCGTCTAGCTTCACATCTTTATCCGTGCTCGTGACCACCATGTCGGCGCTTGGAACGATTGTCCATGCGGGCGAGGTCACGGAATCTGCCGGAGTAACGCGAAGGCCCTGCCCAGCTAGGGCGTTATCCATTTGAGGCGAGTTCGACATCATTCACCCTCCTTAGCGCTCTGCCAATAGGCTTCCATTTCGTCCAGCGTCAGATCCTCGACAGCCCTCCCCTCGGACCAGGCGCCTTCTTCGACTTTCGCAAATCGTCGACGGAACTTGGCGTTTGAAGCACGAAGAGCCGCTTCGGCGTCGATCCCCATTTTTCGCGCGACATTTACCAGCGCGAACAGCATATCGCCGAACTCCATTTCGGCTGCGGCCACCAAAGCGTCGCGCTCCCGCCCCTCCGTTTCCAAAACCTTGCCATCATCCGTCTTGGGAGCTTTGTCATAGGCGGCTTGCAGCTCGGCGCGCTCTTCGGCCACCTTCTGCCATACGTCGTCGATGGTGTCCCATTCGAAGCCCGCAGCTACCGCCCTGCGCGAGATCTTCTGCGCCTGCAAAAGCGCAGGGAAATGCGTCGGCACGTCATCAAGCAGATGCGGGCGGTCTTCGCATTCAGCCGAGGCCGCCTGCTCGGCGGCATGCTGCTTCTCGGCAAGTTTCACCTGTTCCCAGAGATCGGCGACCTCGTTGGCGTTTTCGGCGGCCACGCCAGCGAACACATGGGGATGGCGGCGAATCATCTTCTGGTCGATATCGGCGCAAACATCATCGATCGTGAACTCGCCTGCATCGGCCGCAATCTGGCTTTGCAGCACCACTTGCAGAAGCACGTCACCGAGCTCTTCGCGCAGATGAGCCACACTTCCGGATTGCACGGCGTCGAGCGCCTCGTAAGCTTCCTCGATAAGGTAATCACCTATGGATTCGTGCGTTTGCGCACGATTCCACGGACAGCCTCCCTGCGGCGAGCGCAGCTGCGCCACTGTGGAGACGAACGCATCAAATGCGGGGTGCTCTGCTTCGGGCATGCCTTGTTCCTTCCGCTTCGAAACACGCCGAAGTATATACCACGATTATGCTCGTCGAATAGTGCAGATGGGGTAATGGCGTACAATGTCGGCATGACTCTCGTCTCATTGAAAAGCATCGACGATCCACTGCTCGATCCTTACGCGCGACTGACCGACGTTCAGCTCCGAAGCCGTATCGAGCCGGAGAATGCAGTCTTCATCGCCGAGTCAATCGAAGTGATTAGCCGTGCGCTCGACGGCGGCATGCAACCGCTATCGCTGCTGACGGCCAGGAAGTACCTGCCTTCTCTCGACAAGGTCATCGGCCAGATACATCATGTGGCTCCCGATGCACCCATTTTCGTGGCACCCGAGGATGAGTTGCAAAAACTCACGGGCTTCGAGTTGACGCGCGGAGCACTCGCCGCGTTCAGACGCCCACCGGAACGCCCCGTCGAAGAGGTCGTGCGCAACGCGCGGCTCGTCGCCGTGCTGGAAGACATCCGCAACCACACGAATGTCGGTGCCATCTTCCGGTCGGCTGCTGCCTTGGGGGTCGACGCCGTTCTAGTGACCCCCGCCTGTTACGACCCGCTGTACCGGCGCGCAGTGCGCGTGTCAATGGGGACGGTGTTCCAAGTGCCCTGGTCGCGTATCGGCACGAACGCCCACAACTGGGCGCGCGAGGGCGTGCCGCTTTTGCGCGAGCTGGGTTTCACGACGGCCGCCATGGCGCTTTCCGACGACTCCATCTCGCTGGACGACCCGAAGTTGAAAGAGTGCGACAAGCTCGCCCTCGTATTCGGAACCGAAGGAGACGGGCTGGCGGCCTCCACGATTTCGAATTGCGATTACACGGTGCGCATCCCCATGCAGCACGGCGTGGACTCACTCAACGTGGCGGCGAGCAGCGCCGTCGCGTTCTGGGAGCTGAGAAGACGATAGGAAAGCGTCGGCTTTGTTCTGGATCCTGTTAGGGCATTTTACACGTTGAACTTGAAGTGCATGACGTCGCCGTCCTGCACGACGTACTCCTTGCCCTCCTGGCGCAGCCTGCCCGCCTCGCGGCAGCCTTTCTCGCCGCCGAGCGCCACGTAATCCTCGTAGCTTGCAGTCTCGGCCTTGATGAATCCACGCTCGAAGTCCGAATGGATGACGCCGGCAGCCTGCGGAGCCTTTGCCCCGATGGGAATGGTCCAGGCTTTCGTTTCCTTCTCGCCGCTGGTGAAGTAGCTGTGCAAGCCCAACAGCGCATACGCCTCGCGCGCCAAGCGGGCAAGGCCGCTTTCCGAAAGGCCCATCTCTTCTAAAAACATTGCAGCATCCTCGGGATCCATCTCGGCAAGATCGGATTCGATCTTCGCGGAGATGGGCACGGGAGCGCAACCGTCGATTTCGGCAAGGTCGGCTGTGACCTGGTCCTCGTCGACGTTTGCCACGTACAGGATGGGCTTCATGGTCAACAGGTGCAGATCGTAGATGGAAGCCTTCTCTTCGTCGGTCAAGTCCAGCGTGCGGGCGCGGTGTCCCTCGTTCAGGCCGGCGAGCACCTTTTTCGCAGTCTCGAACTTGGCGGCAAGCGCCTTGTCGCGGCGGGCGTCCTTCTCCAGGCGGGGCAGCGCCTTCTCGATGGTGGCCATATCGGCCAGGATGAGCTCGGTCTTTATGGTCTCCACGTCGCTTGCGGGATTAACCTTGCCGTCCACGTGAACGACATCCGGGTCGCTGAAGAAGCGCACGACTTCGCAAATGGCATCCGTCTCGCGGATATTCGCCAAAAACTGGTTGCCCAGGCCCTCGCCGCGTGAAGCGCCGGCCACAAGGCCCGCAATGTCCACGAACTCTACGGTGGCGGGCACGATCTGAGCCGGGTGGTCGATTTTGGCAAGCTCGGCCAGGCGCCCATCGGGCACCGGTACCACTCCCACGTTGGGCTCGATCGTGGCGAAGGGATAGTTGGCGGCCAACGCACCTGCGCTGGTCAAGGCGTTGAACAGGGTTGATTTGCCCACGTTGGGCAAGCCGACGATACCGATAGAAAGTGCCATGAGGTCTCCTTGGGCGCGTTTTTCGAACAGGGCTATTGTAGCGCACCGACCGAAGGAGCGGCGAGTCTGACATGGGGGCGAGCTTCTCGTCAGGCTTATCGCGCTACATCCAGATATGCAGCACCCAGGCGTATGAAATCCTCCAAGGAAAGCGTCTCGCCGCGTTGACGCGGGTCAATTCCAGCTTGCGAAAACAGCTCGGGAAGCACCGCCTGGATTTCCGGAGCATTCGAGAAGTAGTTCTTGCACGAGTTTGCGAGCGTCTTGCGACGCGTTGCGAAAGCGGCATCGGCCATCTTGCAGGCCGCTCGTTGGAGCTCGGGTGCGATCGGTTGGCCGTCAGCGTCTTTCGGCGTTGCGCGGTCCAAGCGGACGACGGCGCTTTCCACGTGAGGCGGCGGAAAGAAGTTGCCGGGCGCCACCGGGAATCGCCCTGCCGGATTGGCGCACAGAGCGAGCTTGACGGTATAGGCGCCATACACCTTGTTGCCCGGTTTGGCCATCATGCGGTCGGCAACTTCTTTCTGCACCATGATCGTCGCGCTTTGCAGAAAGTCGAAACGCTGCAGGTAGTCGAGCACGATCGTAGCCGCGACGGCATAGGGCAAGTTGCTCACCAGCTTGTTTGGCAATGGGAGGCCATCTGCTGCCGTGACTTCTTTTAACGGTTCTCTCAGGTGCTCTTCACGCAGGTCGAGCGCATCCATCTCCAGCAGCGCGAAGCGGTCGAGCCATGGCGCAAGGGTATCTTGCAGCACGACGGGAAGGTCGTGGTCCATCTCGATCGAGGTCACTCGACCGGCTTTCTGGAGCAGCGCAGATGTGAGCGTGCCGATACCCGGCCCCACCTCGAGCACGTGATCGGTCGGCTGCACGTCGGCAAGCTCGATAATCTTTCGCACAATATCATCGTTAACCAGGAAGTTCTGGCCGAGCGCGTACTTGGTGTACAAGCCATGGCGCTCGAGAACCTCGCGCGTGGCCGATGGGGTCGCATATGGCGAGAGGCGCAAGCTAGCCACGTTTGCCGCCCTTGCCGCGTTTGCCGTCTCGTTGTTTGGCGGCCTGCTGTCTTGCATCCTTCGACCTATTCGCTTGGGCTTGTTTGTTTGCCTGCGACCGCGCTGGCTTCTGCCCTTGCCTCAAATTGAGCTGAGGCCTGCTCTTTTGCTGGCTTTTGGCGCCCTCGTCAGCCGCGGAATCCTTTTTGAGAGCGGCTTTGGCCTCCTCGGGCGCAAATGCGGCCACCCCGGCGACAGGGCCGCTCGAACTGGCATCCTCGCCGCCCACGAAAGCGGCATAAGAACCGCGTGGGGGAACGGGCACCTCGTCGGCCTCTGCGGTGATCTCGCCTTTCGCGTCGAGCTTTCCCACCCAACTGAGAATGCGCTCCAACCCGAAGCCCGCGAGTGCCGTAGGACCCCTAACCTCGCTGATCAGCGGCGCGAATCCATACGGGTCGCCACCCTCGCCCACAACATGCAGTTCCAGCGGACGCTTGGGCAGGCGAGGCCCGTTTTCGCAGTATTCCCAGAAATATGGCTGCAAACGGTCGATCAGGCATTTCATGGGTCCTGGCATGCCGCTGAAGTAGATAGGGGTCACGATGGTGAGCGCGTCGGCATCGTCGAGCAGGTCGTAGACCGTCTGCATGTCGTCGTCGAAGATGCAGCGGTGGAACAGCTCGGTGACCTCGTTGCCATCATCGTCCTTGAGCGTGACCTCGGATTTCTTTCGGCATGCGTTGCAGCCGATACAAGGACCGACATCGATTTCGCTGATGGGAACCAAGAACAGTTCGTCTTCGGGCCGTTCGTCGATGTTGGCCTCAAACAGCATCTCGGCCAGATGCGCGCTGCGCCCGTTCGAGCGTGGCGATCCCACGATAATGACGCGCTTCATATTTGGCTCCTCCTGCCCAGACATATCGACAGGCAACAATAATACCTTGTTTCGTCACTTCGGATAGCAATCAGAAAGCCCGAATCTCTCGGTTAAACGATCGGCGACATGCTTAGAATGAGCCGTGTGACGTTCCCCCGGCTCATGAACCGGGGGAACGTAGCGCTTCGTCGTGGACAGCCCAATGCAATGACCGCCATTACGAAGGGCGAGAACAGGAAGACCGTGACTATTATTTAGAAAAGGGGGTAAACTAAGTAAGCATAAGAGATGGCCGCATGTACCGGGCGACAATCAACCGTCACCCGGCACATGCAATCGACCTGGCCTGGTAGGGAACTTCCGTGAAGCCGACACAAATCGCAGAGCTGTTTGCCAACATACGGACGACCATCGTGTCGTTCTTCAGCATCCTCATGTTCGTGGCGTTGGGTGTAGGCATCTTCGCGGGCATTTACTGGATGGCACCAGCGCTGCAGAAATCCGCCGACACGGTATTCGAAAAGGGAGCGTTCCATCATTTCCAAATACAATTCCCCTACGGGCTGACCGATAACGACATCGTCAAATTGCAGGATGTCGAGGGCGTGACCGACGCGGAGGGCTCTTACCAGGCGTTCGTCGACCTCAACGTGGAGGATGGGAAGCGCACCGTGAAGGTGCAATCGCTCGGCGAACGAATTAACATGCCGTACGTTGTGGAGGGTACGTTGCCTACCAAAGCGGGCGAAATCGCGCTCAAGGCATCGTCGGCTCAAGGGCTCGGGCTTGGAGTAGGCGATACGCTAACGTTCGCCCACGATTCCACTAATTCGGATGACAAGGACGGCATGGAGCTGCTCACAAGCGACGCGTTCGCCATCACGGCGCTCGTCGAGAGTCCGGAGTACTTGGCATATTCCAGCCAGACGTACGGGTATTCGCCCACAGGCCGCGTGGACGCACTGGCTTGGGCGCCCGTCTCGGCATTCGACAGCTCGGCCTACCAGGAGGCGTACCCTATCGTCAACGTCAGATGCGACTCCCTCGCATCCCTAAACTCCTTTGGAGATGAATACGACCAGAAATCCTCTCCGATTGCCAGCGGCCTCTCAGAGCTGGGTTCGACCTTGGCCCCCGCCCGCTACGACGAAATCCATGACAAGGCGCAAAAACAGGTCGAGGACGGCGAGGCGCAATTGGCCGAAGCCAAGAAGAAGATCGCCGACGGCGAGAAGCAGGTGAGGGACGGCGAGGCGCAATTGGCGCAGGCACGTATCGACCTGGACAAGGCGGTCGCCGATGGCGAGGCTAAGCTGGCAGAGGCGCACGAGAAGCTCCAATCCGGCGAAAAGGCGATGGAAAAAGCAAAGAACGAGTTTGCAGCCGCCGAGAAAAAGGTCGCAGCTGCCGAGGACATGCTCCACGAGGTTGACACCCTTAAATCAGAGGGTATTTCCATCTCGAAGGAGATGAGGTCCTACAAGAAAAAACAGGACAAGCTGCTCGCAGACGGCAAGATCAGCCAAAAGAAATACGACGCCCGACTCGACGAGAAGGGGAAGAAGATCAGCGACGAGATTCTGCCCGTCGCAAAGAGGGTCGATAAGGGCGTCCCAGATATCAACCACAACAACTATGCAGATGCCATAGCAACTATCGATGCCATCGTCGGCGCCGTGGACAACGTCCCGATTACGGTCGAAGGAAAGACGATGACCATCAAGGAGGCCACCAAAGAGCTCAAGAATCTCCTCAATAAGCTATCGTCGGCCCAATCGCAGTTGAACAAGAAGTCGAACGAGCTCGCAAACGGGTGGGACCAGTACTATGCCGGCCAAAACGAGCTCGAGGCCAAGAAGGCCGAAGGCGAGCAGAAGATCGCCGACGGCGAAGCCGAGATCAAGAAGGCGAAGGAGCAGATCGAGAAGGGCAAGGCCGAGATTGCCGAAAAGGAACCCCTGCTCGAAGAAGCCAAGGAGAAAGTGGCCTCCCTGAAGAAGTACGACTGGACGGTGACCTCACGCTCGTACAACGGCGGAGTGGTCGAGATTTCCACCTTCTCCGATGTCACAAACCATCTGAGCTTCTCTATGGCCGCTCTGTTTGTCATCGTGGGCCTGCTCGTGAGCTACTCCGCGATGAGCCGCATCGTACGCGAACAGATAACGCAAATCGGCACGAAGAAGGCACTCGGCCTGCGCTCGCGCGAGATCACGGCGAGCTTCCTCGCGTACGCCGCGCTCGCGGTCATCTTCGGCGCCATCGTAGGCCTTATCGTGGGTGTCATCGCAGTCGAGGGCATCGTCGGGAAGGCCCTCTCCGGACGCTTCATATTCGGGCTCATCCCTCCGTACTTCGATTGGAAGCTGGCGCTTTTAGCGACGGGCATCGAGCTCGTGCTCATATTGGGCACTGCGTGGCTCTCGTGCAGGACGATCCTGAAAGAGCAGGCTATCGAGCTGTTGAAAGGCGAGAAGCCCCCGGTTGGCAAGACGCGTTTCTTCGAGAAGTGGGGAATCTGGCAGAAGATGCCGCTCTACACGCAGACCATCGTCAATAACTGCATGAACGACAAGAAGCGCATCTTCAGCACCGTCGTGGGTGTCGCGGGCTGCACTGCTCTCGTGGTCACCGCAATCACCTTGAACAACGACGTGATGGCAAGCTACGACAAGCATTACGAGCGGGTATATGGCTTCGATACGATTACCCTCGTCGACGCAAACGTCGAAGGCTCGGCAGACGCGGTTGCGCAGGCGCTCGAGGGCAAGGGTTGTACTTCTACCGTGGTATTGCGGAAAACCATGGCTCTCCAACTCCCGGATGGAGACTTGAGCACGGTGCGAGTCATCTCCCCCTCCGACGAGGAGAGCTTCGGAAATCTGTACCACATCAATCCGGTTCAGGGTGCGGAAGTCGATCTTTCGGCGGATGGCGTGTGGATGTCGCAAGCCTATGCATCCCATATTGGGGCGAAAGTCGGCGACGAGGTGAAGGTGAACGCTTCCGACGGAAGCGTGCGCGCCTTACCCATCGCGGGTTTCTATGAGTTCTACCTGACGTACAACGAGCTGGTCATCGGACGCGAGGCTTATGAGCGCGTTTTCGAAACCAAGCTCGCGCCCAATGCAGTGCTCTCGAATGTGGGGCAAGCGTCATTCGAGGAGGCCAAAGCAACGGCGTCGGCAGTCAAGGGCTTCAGCAGCATCAGTGACGACAAAACCAGCCAGTACAGCCTTTTCGCGAACTTCTCGAGCGTATCCGGAGCCGTGGTGCTCATCTACCTCGCGCTTTCCGTGCTTATGGCAATCGTAGTGCTGCTCAACTTGAACATCATGTTTATCGATGAGAAAAAGCGCGAGCTCATAGTGCTCATGATTAACGGCTTCTCGGTAAAGAACGCAAAGAGGTACATCTACAACGACACCATCGTGCTCACGATCATCGGCATTATTATAGGGCTGGTGCTCGGAGCGGTGATGGGATCGGTTACCGTCGGCTCCATCGAACCTATGACGGCATTCTTCTTCAAGGGCATCAACTGGCCCGCACTGGGCATCGCGACCGCAACGAGCATCGTGCTCGCAACTATCATGAGCATAATCGCGCTGCACCGTATCCCCGCGTTTAACCTAACCGACATCAACCGGCTCTAGCGAACAGGCGGGTTTCGACGCAATTGGGAAATCGACATGGCTCGCGCCCCTGCGCAGCAGGGGCGCTTTCGCGCGCACGCTGCTAAGGACGGGTGATCCGCAGGGTGTTCTCGAACAGCTGGGCTAGGAAACGCTCGCGATCTTGACCTGGTGCAATGCCACGAATTTCCGCAAGGCGGGCAGCAGTGAAGATGACATGGGCAGGCGTGCAAGCCGCTCCGCGCATGGGCTCGGGAGCCATGTAAGGCGAATCGGTTTCCAGAAGCAGCCGGTTTTCGGGAACGAGCCGCGCGCCTTCGCGGGCCTCCTCGGACTTCTTGAACGTCAGGGCGCCGCCGTAAGCCACATAGCAATCGGCTTCGATCCAGGGAAGCAATTCATCGGGTGGCAAAGCGCAACAATGGACGATGGCGCCCCGCGACGGGAAGCCGACTTTCTCCAGAATCGAGAACGCCTCTCGATGCGCATCGTCAACTTCGGGATCATCGCCGCCGCGTAAGTGCAAGGCGACTGGCATGTCGAGCTCCTTAGCCAGCTGAATCTGGCGGAGGAACACTTCGCGCTGCACGTCGCGTGGCGATAGGTCGTAATGGTAATCCAGCCCGATTTCGCCCACGATCAAGGTTTCGGGCGCAGACAGCCATTCAAGCAGCCGCTCTTCGACGGCGGCGTCATAAAGCTTCGCATTGTGGGGGTGAACACCCGCAGAGATGCGCATCTGCGGAAGTTGACATGAATCGATCTCGTCGGCGAGCTCGTTTAACGTGTCATGAGCCTCGGCTCGCCATCGATGCACATCTTCGGGTATGGACAGCGAATCCTCGGATGGATCGCATATTTCGCAGATGAAGCCCACCCCGTTGGCGGCACACCGCACAAGCTCCCAAGCAGGATCGGGCAGCATGTGCACATGTGCGTGCGAATCAGCCACAAGACCTTCGAGCATCGGCTCGGGCGAGGGCACCGCAGACCACTTATCATGCTTGCGTCTTTGATAGAACCCACAATCGCGCTCGGGGGGCAGCTTCATTCGATCAGACATCGAGAAATCTCTCTTGTTTGCATGGCAGGCTCGCAAAACGCCTGCAACACCAAACGAGCCATTGAGATTATCCCAATGGCTCGTCAAAGGCAGAACGGCTATTCGGCGTCGAAATCGAGCTCTTCGAGGTCGAGGCGCGGGAAGAGCGGATCGCCGACTTCGACATGGTTTCCGACAGGCAGCTGACCCCAAGCGGAAGCAGCCTGGATGTCGGTCACATCGGTCGGCAAGCCCAGCTCCAAGCGGCGCCACACCTCAGCAGAGGTGTTGAAGGCCAACGGCGCAAGGTACAACGCGATAATGCGAATAGCCTCGAGCAGGTTGAACATGACAGCAGCGAGTTTTGCGCCGGCATCGATACGTTCCTGTTCGCTCGCTTCCTCGCTCTTGGCCGTCTTGGCAAGCGCCCAAGGCGCCATGTCGTCGACGTAAAGGTTCGCGGCCTGCGCGAGCTTCTGCACCGCAGCTACCGCACCCGTGAAGTCGACCTCGGCCATGCAGCGGTCAAATTCCTCGTACAGCCCGTCGGCGATGTCGCGCAGCGGGTTGGATTCGAACATCGGCCCGCCCGCGAGCTCGGGGTTCACGGCCGGAACGATGCCGCCGAAATACTTCTTCGTCATGTTGAACACACGGTTGACCAGGTTGCCCCACGTGTTGGCCAGCTCGTTGTTGTACACCTGGACCATGCGCTCCATGCTGATTGAGCCGTCGTGACCGAATTGCACGTCGCTCATGAAGTAGTAGCGATAGGCATCGGTGCCGAACACGCGCACCATGTCTTGCGGCGAAAGCGCATTGCCCTTGGACTTCGACATCTTCTCGCCCTTGGTCAGCAAGAAACCATGACCGAACACCGTATGCGCGGGCTCGAGCCCTTGTGCCAGCAGCATCGCAGGCCAAATGACGCAGTGGAAACGCGTGATGTCCTTACCCACGAAGTGGTACTGCATCGGCCAGCGGCTCTCGAACTCGCCGGGACGATCCGGGTCGGCATAGCCGATGCCCGTGAAATACGCGAGCAACGCGTCGGCCCACACGTAGGCAACATGACCCTCGTCAAACGGCAGCGGTACGCCCCAGTCGAACGTCGAGCGCGAAATCGAAAGGTCCTTCAGCCCGCCTTCCACGAACGTGACGATCTCGTTGCGGCGCGACTCGGGACGGATGAAATCGGGGTGCGCAGCATAGAAGTCAAGCAGCGGCTGCTGGAACTCGGAGAGCTTGAAGAACCAGTTCTCCTCGCCCGAAGCCATCAGCTGCACCGGACGCTTGCAGTCGGGGCAGACGTATTCGCCGTCCTCGTTCTTCTCAAGGTCGCTTTCGGCGTAGTACGTCTCTTCGTGCACGCAATACCAGCCCTCGTAGCTGCTCTTGTACAGCCAGCCCTTTTCGTACAAATCGTTCCAGAACTTTTGCACGGTACGCGTCTGGCGGTCGCTCGACGTGCGTACGAAGTCGGTGTAGGTAATGCCGAGCAGTTCCCACGTATCGCGGAACGCTGGCTCCATGGAGTCGCACCACTCCTGCGGGCTCATACCCTTGCCAGCGGCGGTATCGGCAACCTTCTGGCCGTGCTCGTCCATGCCGGTGACGAACCCGACGTCGTAGCCGTTCATGCGCTGATAGCGCGCCACGGTATCGGCCGCAATGGTGGTATACGCCGTACCCAGATGCGGCGCCGCATTGACATAGTAAATCGGAGTAGTGAATGTGTACGTTCCCTTGGACATATGAGCCCTCCTCGTCACAACAATAAAATAGCCGATGAACAGTATAGGTCAGCGAGGGCGTCCGTGGTGCGCCATATTCGCGGGAACACGACGCCGAAGCGTACCTCGCGTACGGTTCGAGCGCTCGGAAAACAGCACTGTGTGCTGTTTTCAGCGAGAACGGGAAAGCTTCAGCTTTCCCCCGTACACATTTAACCCTTCAAGGCGGCGAGTTCGCGCGAAGTCGGTGCGCCACGGGCAGCCGCAGCGTCGGCAGTGCCGGCGGCCGTCAGGCCGACGGAGCCTAAAGCTAGCGCCCCTTGGCCATCTTGGCGGCGATTTCCTCAGCTGAGAGCTGGGTTTCCTCGAAGATCTCGTCAGAGTCCAGGCCGAAAGCGCTGTGCAGTGCACGCACGGCGTCAGCCACCTGGGCAGCTTCCACCACGACCGAAAGACGAATCGGAGAGGTGGAAATTGCCAGGATGTTGATGCCGGCTTCACCGAGCACCGTGAAGGCTTTTGCCGCAACGCCCGGCGTCGACTTCATGCCCGTTCCGACCAAGCTCACCTTGCCGATAGACTCGTCGATATCGATTTCGCGCGCCTGGATTTCGGGCACGATGCGATTAAGCGTATCCTTGGCGCGCTGCAGGTCGGCAGCAGGGCATGTGAACGAGATGTCCGTCTCGCCATTTTCCGAGATGTTCTGGATGATCATGTCGGTGTTGACCGCGTTGCCGGCCAAGGCGCTGAACACCTTTGCTGCGATGCCTGTGGCATCTGGCACGCCGCGGACAGTGACCTTTATTTCGGATGTGTCGTGCGCGATGCCGGTGATGACGGCTTCCTCCATCATGTTGCATGCCTCCTTGACGTACGTGCCCTCGGCATCGGAAAACGCCGAACGCGAATGAATGACGACGTTGAATTTTCGCGCGAGCTCCACGGCACGCATTTGCAAGACGCCCGACCCGGCGCCAGCCATCTCCAGCATGTCGTCGTAGCTGATTTCGTCGAGCTTTCGTGCACGTGGGCAGATGCGGGGATCTGTCGAGTACACGCCATCCACATCGGAATAAATCTCGCAGACGTCAGCGTTGATCCCCCAAGCCACGGCCACGGCCGTCGTGTCGGATCCGCCGCGCCCGAGCGTGGTGATATCGCCGTTGGCGTCGATACCCTGGAAGCCTGCGACCACGGGAATATACCCGTTGTCGAGCGCCTCCAAGATACGCTTGGAGTCGATGCTGACAATTTTCGCCTTGTTGTGCGTGTTGTCGGTGACGATGCCGGCCTGTCGGCCCGTGAACGACATGGACTGATAGCCCCTTGCTTCGATGGCCATAGCCAGAAGTGCCATGCTGACCTGTTCGCCGGTTGACAGCAAACGGTCCATTTCACGCGTAGGCGGATTCGAATTCACAGCTGCAGCCAGACCAACCAGCTCGTCGGTGGTCTTGCCCATGGCCGAAACAACCGCCACGACCTGATGCCCCTCCTGCTTGCGGGCAATGAGGCGCTTGGCGACATTGCGAATACGCTCCGGAGACGCAACCGACGTCCCCCCGAACTTACAAACGATTAACGACATAATTCACTTTCCATATCGGTTTTACGTTCGAATCACTATAGCAAAATGCAGTTCAACAATCATATCGTCCAAAAAACTGCAACAAAGCACCCGTAACAGCCCGTTAACGCAAACGCGACAGGATCTCGAAACTCCTGTCGCGTTATTGGTTGCAAACGACGCCCGAACAATCGGCGAGCTGAACGCCGATTGCCCAACCAGTATTGATTACACGTTCTTCAACATGATGATCGCCATCGTGTCAGCCGCTTCCTTGCAGGCGTCTTCAGCTGCTTCCAGACGGTCGAAGAGGCGCGACCAGACTTCCACGCGCACGGCATCGTCCGGGTCGGTTGAATAGAGCTTCCTGATGGCATCCTGATACAGCTCGTCAGTCTGCTCTTCCAGGTCGTTGACGTCTTGGATCATTGCGCGAATCTTCTTGACTTTCTTGAACTCGCGGAACGAATCCATGGATTTGCTGAGCGCCTTCAAGCTCTTCTTGATGGCGATTGCAAACTCGATAGCCGTCTCGTGCATGAAATGGATGTCGAACATGTAGAAACGCTGGATGATGCCTTCGAGATCATCGGTGATGTCATCGAGGCGCTGAGCCAACTCGAGAATATCCCCGCGCTCGATAGGCGTGATGAAGTCGGTTGAAACGGAGCTGCGAATCTGGTGATTCACCTCGTCTCCGCGATGCTCGATGGCATGCGCCTTGTGAAGAATTTCCTCCATTTCCCCAGCAGACGTGAAATTCTCGATGGCTTCGATGAGGACATCTGCTTCCTCGAGCGCTATGTCGAGCTGTTCTTGGAACGCGTCGAAATAGTTGAACTTCTTTTTAGCCATAACGACCCCTCTTTTGCTCGTCGAAATTGCGACTGCAATTCTACCGCATGTTTTGGGACATATAGCGACAACTCGTTTCTTAAGCAAAACTTATTAACTTATACATTGCATATCGTTGAGCAGCCTGATGCGACCAAAGGAAAGCGCTCTGATTGCATTCGGGCACCCTATTTGATCGCTCAAGAAAACGTTTGATCCGCCCTCTCTGGTCGCCAATCTTTATATTCTGAGAGCCAGCGAAGTATCTCCGAGAAGCTGTGAGACGAGCAAACTTCTTCGCGGGAACCCTTCGCCTCTGACTTGGAGCAAGAGTGAGTCGCAGGAACGTCCTGCGACTCACTCAATGTGACCCGATCGAAGCTCGATTAGAAATCGAATAATGCCGTAGACAGGTAACGCTCACCAGTATCGGGGAGGATGACGACGATGAGCTTGCCCGCGTTTTCGGGGCGCTCGGCCAGCTTGCGCGCAGCGGCTACGGCAGCACCTGCAGAAATGCCCACGAGCAGTCCATCCTTGGCCGCGAGCTCGCGAGCCGCTTCGTACGCTTCTTCGTTTTCGATGGCCACGACTTCGTCGTAAATCGAAGTGTCGAGCGTATCGGGCACGAAACCCGCGCCGATACCCTGAAGGCCATGCGAGCCCGACGTGCCCTGCGAAAGCACAGGAGAGCCCGCGGGTTCGACGGCCACCACCTGCACGGCAGGGTTTTGGGCTTTCAGATAGCGGCCCGTACCCGTTAGCGTACCGCCGGTGCCCACGCCTGCGACCAGGATATCCACCCTGCCATCGCTATCGCGCCATATCTCGGGGCCGGTCGTGGCCTCGTGGGCGGCGGGGTTGGCGGGATTGACGAACTGGCCAGGAATAAACGCATTGCCCAGCTCGGCAGCAAGCCGCTCGGCCTCCTCGATAGCGCCCTTCATGCCCTTCGAGCCTTCGGTCAACACGACTTCGGCACCGTAAGCGCGCGCCAGATTTCGACGCTCGACCGACATGGTTTCGGGCATGGTGAGGATGAGCCGCATGCCGCGCGCTGCCGCGATGGCAGCCAGGCCGATTCCCGTATTGCCACTGGTCGGCTCTATGAGCACGGTGTTCGCATCTATTTTGCCCTGTGCCTCGGCCGCATCAAGCATTGCTTTCGCAATGCGATCCTTCACCGACCCTGCCGGATTGAAGAACTCGATCTTGCCAGCAATCGTCGCATTCAGGTTATGGTTCTGCTCGTAATGCGTGAGCTCGACGAGCGGCGTGTCGCCGATGAGCTCCGCAACATTCTTGTGAATCGCCATGCCACACCCTTTTCCGTCTCGATCCATCCTGCTTCTCTTCGTGCATAGAGGCTACAGCCTGACGCCGTCCGCGGGTTTGGGCGGCGTGCAAAGAACACTTTACGCAAGGCGATTTCGTTATTATTCGTATTCCGATTCGTCGATTTCCTCGATGGCCTCCGGCCTCACGACGAGCACGTCGCATTCCATATGGCGCACCAGGAAAGTCGAGGTGCTTCCCACGAACGCGTATTTGATGTTCGACAGGCCGCGAACGCCGCAAATCACGAGATCGGGATTGAAGTCCTTGGCGAGCTCACCGAGGACGTCGTTCGTGCGACCAGCTGCAACCTTGATTTCGACCGAAGGCAGGCATTCGTCGTTCGCCGCTTTCGCCAACTGGCGCTCGAGGGCGTTTTCAATAGCCTGCTTGCTCTTGTTGACGTACTCGTCGACGCTCACGCGCCCCATCTCGAGTTCGGATGCATCGATGACGTGCGCGAACAGCACCTCTGCCTTGTTGTCATGGGCAATCGACAAAGTGCGGCGGGCGATGGCGATCTGAGCCTCGGTACCGTCGAGCGCGGCGAAGATCCTGTTGTAACGGGCCATGGTGCAGACTCCTTTCATTGAAAATATTTGCTGAACGAAGTGTAACGCGAATCGACAACGCTCTCGTTAACGAATTGGCATCTACTTGGAAATGACCAGCGATAATGCGTGGCCGAAACGCAAAACAGGCCGGGACGTATCCCGACCTGCCGAGTTTCCGTGGTGGAGATGATGGGATTCCCTATTTTCCGCTTCGCGGAAAATCACGCGCTCCGGCTAAAGCCTCCGCGCCGAAACGCTGCGAACGTGCCACAGGCACGTTCGCCTGACGCGTTTCGACCTCATCGGTTCGAACCCCATCATCTGGGCAACTCGAGCCGAAACGCGAAACAGGCCGGGACGCATCCCGACCTGCCGAGTTTCCGTGGTGGAGATGATGGGATTCGAACCCACGACCCCCACGTTGCGAAAATTTAAAGGGCCATAAAACGGGGTTTCAGCGCTCTCCGTGGTTCTTCGAATTTGTGTGTGACCTGTGGTTTTTTGATTCTGGACTCTCTGGACTCTCAGGGTTTTCAAGTCTTCCAACGTCGAGTTGTTGGTCATTTGTTGGTCATATTGTTGGTCAAATGTTGGTCAAAAATCGACCCCCGAATGGCTGTGGAAAACCGCATGGAAGGAGCTGAAATGAAGTACACCAGCAGAGGCCTGCGCAGGCGCCGGGACACCGACAAGTGGGAGGTAATCCTCTCGCACAAAGACCCGGCGACGGGCAAGTCGGTGACGACCTACCACACGATCGAGGCGAAGACCGAGAAGCAGGCTATCAAGAAACGCAACGACCTCATCCTGAACCTCGAAAGGAGCGGAAGGGCGATTGGGTCCAACATGACCGTGCGAGACTTCATGGAGCACTTCATGGCGATAAAGGAGGCCTCCTCGACGATTGAGGCGTCGACGCTGCGCAGCTACCATTCCGAGGCCCGGAAGATCAACCGCTACCTCGGCGACGTCAAGCTCTGCGAGCTGAGCATCCCTGTCATCAACCAGTGGATGGCCAACATGGTGAGCGAGGGATATGCACCCAAGACCGCCACAAAGCCCTTCCGCCTCCTGAAGCAAGCGCTCAAGTACGCCGTCGGCGCGGAGGTCATAGCGAGGAACCCTTGCGATTACTGCAAGCCGCCCAAACGTGCGAAGACACCCATCAACGCACTCGACCAGGAAGAGCGCACGCGAATGCTGCGCCTGGCGCGCGACGCGCAGCCGCAGATGCTCGGCTACATCATCGAGGTGGCGCTGACGACGGGGCTTAGACGGGGCGAGGTGTGCGCCCTTCGCGCGTCCGATCTGCTCGACGAGAAGGCCTTGATGGTCAGACGGTCGCTCGGCAACGGGCAGGGTGGCTTCTACGAGAAGGAGCCGAAGACAGAAAGCAGCATAAGGACGCTGCCGCTTTCAACCCGCACGTGGAGCGAGCTCAACGCCCTGAAGAAGGACATGCTGAGGACGCTTGCGGAGTTCGGCGTCGCCGAGGCTGATCCGTACCTGTTCGGCACGTGGGAGACTGATAGCCGCCCCTACAACCCCACGAGGCTTGGAAAGGAATTCTCGGCATTCTGCAAGATGAACGGATTCAATTGCACGTTCCAC
Source organism: Eggerthellaceae bacterium (assembly GCA_017432445.1). Classification (GTDB taxonomy): domain Bacteria; phylum Actinomycetota; class Coriobacteriia; order Coriobacteriales; family Eggerthellaceae; genus UBA9715. The sequence goes on from JAFRJC010000060.1 coordinate 25,595, forward strand.
GACTTGAGGCACACCTTTGCCACCATGATGATCGGACAAGGCACCGACATACGCACCGTCGCCGACTGGCTCGGCCACGAGAAGCCCAGCGTCACGCTCGACATTTACGCCGACGTGGCACCCGAGGCCAAGAGGGATTCGCTCAAGAAGATGAAGGCGTGCTTCGACCTGGACATGGATGGGATATTCGGCGAGCCCGAGCCCGACCCCCACGCGTTGCCGCCATCCGGCGTACGGGGCCTCGTATTCACCGTCGAGCAGCTCGAGCTCATGCTGGCGGAAGCGAGGAGGCGCGAGAAGGGGGATTGAAACGGCCTCCTGATAACCATTGCACCAGCTGGGCAGCCCGAACAGCGCGGCGCCGGGGCGCCGCGCCGCACGGGTTCAAC
>JAFRJC010000061.1 GCA_017432445.1 Eggerthellaceae bacterium
CCCACCTGCGTGACGCACGGGAACACGATCGAATGCTCGGTGGTCGCGATGGTCGTGGCGCTTTCCGGCGCGGCATAGCTGTGCGTGAAATAGAAGAACTCGCCCGACGGGATGCCGTCGAACAGCGCGCAGTCCTCCGCGCCTTCCACGTAGTCGACGTTGTTCCAGCCCACATGCGGGATCTTGTATGCCTGGCCCTGCGCGTCGACCTTGGGAAGCGCCTCCACGATGCCGGGAATCATCCCCATGCCAGGCGTCGGCGCTCCTTGCGCATGCTCCACGCCACCTTCGAACATCAGGTGAAGCCCCAGGCAGATGCCGAGGAACGGCACGCCCTCGCTCACGCGGCGGCATAGAAGCTCCATCTGGCCCAACGCGCGCATCGACTCGGCAGCGTCGGTGAATGCGCCCACGCCCGGCAACACGATGGCCTCGGCGGCTTCGATCTCGCGGACGTCGTCGGTGATGCGCGCGTCGGCGCCCACGCCGATGAGCCCGCGCTCCACCGATTTGAGGTTTCCCTTGTGGTAATCAACGACTGCGATCAAGTTTTCTGCCTTCCTCACCTGCGGAATGAGTCAATGTATCCGACTTGCTGCCGAATTACAGCGCGCCCTTCGTGCTGGGAAGGGCGTCGGCTGCGCGCGGGTCGACCGCCACGGCAGCACGCAGGGCGCGGGCGACGGCCTTGAACGCGGCCTCGATGATGTGATGGACGTTCTCGCCCGCGAGCTGCCGCACGTGCAGCGTGATGCCCGCATTCGTGGCGAACGCGATGAAGAACTCCTTGGCCAGCGTGGAATCGAATCCGCCTACCATCTGGTACGGAATCTGCATGTCCCAGTACAGCGCACCGCGGCCCGAGATGTCCACCGCCGCGAGCACGAGCGCCTCGTCCATGGGAAGCGCGATGTCGCCGTAGCGCACGATGCCGCGCTTGTCGCCCAGCGCGTCCGCGAACGCCTGGCCGAGCACGATGCCCACGTCCTCGACGGTGTGGTGCCCGTCCACATGCAAATCGCCCTTGGCGCGAACGTCCAGGTCATACAGCCCACGACGCCCGAACGCCTCGAGCATGTGGTCGAAGAAGCCGATACCCGTATCGATGCTGGTTTCGCCTGCACCGTCCAGGTTGATCGTAACGGCGATTTCCGTTTCCTTCGTCGCCCGCTCTACCGTAGCCAATCGACTCATAAGCCCTCTCTTCTCGTCAAAAGCAGCGTTTGCCGCTTGGTGAATCATCACATGGTCAGGATCGACTCCAACGCCTCCAGAAAGCGCGTGTTCTCGTCGTGGGTGCCCACCGACACGCGCAGGCAGTTCTCGAGGTACTGGGCGCGCGAGAAGTCGCGCACCAGGATGCCCGCCTCGTACAGAAGCTCCCACACCACGGCCGCATCGCGGCTCTCGTCGATCCTGAACAGGATGTAGTTCGACTCGGATGGGAACGCCGTCACGAACGGCATCTCGTTGAGGGCGTCTTCCAGGCGCTGGCGCTCCTCGATGATGGCGTCGATTCCGCGCTCGAACTCCGCGCGATTGGCAAACACAACGCGTGCGATGGCCTGCGAGACGGCGTCGACCGAATAGGGCAGGCGCACCTTCTTGAACTCGTCGAGCACCTGCTCGTTGCCCAGGATGTAGCCCAGGCGCACGCCCGCCATCGAGAAGGCCTTGCTGAAGGTCCGCAGGATGACGAGGTTGTCGAATTCGGCCAGAAGCGGGCGGGCCGTGTAGCGCGAGAACTCGAAGTACGCCTCGTCGACCATGACGAGCGTGTCGGAAATCTCGAGCATCTTCTTGACGAAGCTGAAATGCGCGAGGTCGCCCGTGGGGTTGTTGGGGCTCGTCACGATCGTGTAGTCGATATCGCCCTGCGCCAGGCGCTCGAGCACGGCGTCCTCGTCGATCGAGAAGTCGGCGCGCCGCGGCACGTCGACGACGGCGGTATTTGTAATGCGCGCGTTGTACGCGTACACGGAAAACGTCGGCGGCAGGTTCATGAACGTGCGCCCCGGGCCACCCCAAGCCAGCGCCATGTCGAAGAGCAGCTCGTCGCCGCCGTTGCCCATGAGCACTTGGTCGCGGTCGAGTCCGTTGGCCTCCGCGATCATGTCGCGCAGGTCGTTTGCCAGTGGGTCGGGATAACGGTTGAACGCAGTCCTGCGCACTTCGCGCTCCACTTCGCGGCGAATCTCGAAGGGCACGTCGAGCGTGTTCTCGTTAGCCGAAAGCATGACCTCCGCGGGCAGGTACTTCGGGTCGTACGGCTGGATGCCCGCCAACTGCGGCGCGGCCGGTCGAACGGCATTCATGATCGTGCGCAACCTCCTCGTCGTTTTAACACCGTGCTATTGTAACCAAACACGGCGTGTCAAACCCAAAAGTGTATTTGGGGCCAAGCGCCGAATACACAGTATCTGCGTGCATTACAGCGCCTGCTTGCGCAGCTCGACGCTGCGTGCGTGGGCCCACAGGCCCTCGTGGCGCGCTATCGCGATGATCGAATCGGCATCGTCTGCAAGCGCTGCCGGCGAGTACTGGATGATGGACGACTTCTTCACATACTCATCGACCGAAAGCGGGCTCGAGAAGCGTGCAGTGCCGCCGGTGGGAAGCGTGTGGTTGGGGCCGGCCACGTAATCGCCCACGGCCTCGGGTGTCCATTCGCCCAGGAAGATGGCGCCTGCATGGCGGATGGCGCCGAGCGAGTCCATCGGGTTGGCGATGTGGAGCTCCAGGTGCTCGGGCGCGATGACGTTGACGGCCCCGATGGCCTGGTCAAGATCGCTGCACACGACGACGAGCCCCTCGTTGTCGAGCGACGTCGAGGTGATGTCGGCACGCCAGGAGTCCTTCAGGTGCTCGGCGACGGCGGCCTCCACGACATCCGCGTACTCCTCCGAGAACGTGACCAGGTAGCAGGTCGCGAGCGGGTCGTGCTCGGCCTGCGCCATGAGGTCGATTGCCACGAGGGCGGGATCGGCCGTCTCGTCGGCCACGACGCACACCTCCGACGGCCCGGCAATCATGTCGATGCCCACATCTCCGCTGACGATCTTCTTGGCTGCGGCCACGAACGCATTGCCCGGGCCGGTGATCTTGTCGACCGGCGCGATCTGCTCGGTGCCGTACGCCAGAGCGGCGATGGCCTGCGCGCCGCCCACCGAGTAGATCTCGGTCACGCCCGCAAGCTGCGCGGCCTTGAGGATCGCCGAGTCCAGCGAGCCGTCCTTCGTGGGCGGGTTGACCACGACGATGCGCTTGACGCCGGCAACACTTGCCGGCAGAGCGTTCATGAGCAGGGTCGACGGGTAGAGCGCGCGGCCGCCGGGCACGTAGATGCCCACGGAGTCGAGCGGCGTCACCTTGGCGCCAATGACGGCGCCGTTGCTGCGCGTGGCAAACCAGCTCTGCTGGATTTGGCGCTCGTGGAACTCGCGGATCTGCGCCGCCGCGTGCTCGAGGGCCTCGGCGATCTGCGGGTCGCACTGAACGACCGCCTCGTCGATGGCCTCCTGCGGCACGCGGAAATTCTCGACCTCCACGCCGTCGAACTTGGCCGTGAGCTCGCGCAGGCACTCGTCACCACGTTGGCGTACGTCCTCGACGATCTGAGTTGCTATCTCCAGCGCCTTCGCGTTGAATGCGCTCTTCCGCTGCAGGTGGACGTTGGAGAACTCCTCGCCCGGTTGCAGTACCACCCTTCTCATGTTCAACTTCCTTTCACGATGTGCACCGAGGCCATGCCCCGCATGCGCATTTGGATTACTTCGTTCCGCCGGCCGTCACCTTGAGGTCGCGTTCCTGCGCAAGCGCATAGAGCTTGCCGGCCAGGTCGCGCACGCGCGCATCCGTCCTGAACGAGGCGGTGTTCGCGAAGAAGCGCGCCGTCGAGGAGAGCACCTCGTCGGTGATCACCAGATCGTTCTCGCGCAGCGTGGTGCCGGTGGCCGTGATGTCAACGATGCATTCCGAGACGCCGGTCAGCGGGCCGAGCTCGATGTTGCCGTGCAGCTTGACGATCTCGACCTGGATGCCGCGCTGCTCGAAATGCTCGCGGGCGATGCCGGGGTACTTCGTGGCCACGCGCAGCGAACCCTGGCGGCGGTAGTGCTCGGCCACCTGCTGGCCGGCGCCAGCGGGCTCGGCCACGATGAAGCGACAGGCGCCGAAGCGCAGGTCGACGAGCTCGACGACGTCGCAGCCCGCCTCGATCAGCGAGTCCTCGCCGCAGATGCCGCAATCGGCGGCACCGAGCGCGACGAAGGCCGGCGCGTCGGAGGGGCGCACGATGATGTAGTCCACGCCCGGATTGCTGATGATGAGCGCACGGCCCGGGTGCTCCAAGCCGCTAACGTCGAGGCCCGCACTTTCAAGCGCCTCGATGGCGTCGGGGTTGAGCGAGCCCTTCGGAACGGCGATGCGCAGGGGCGCATCCTCGGGCTTGTCCTCGGCGAGCTGGATGGCGGCCTGAACCTCTTCCAGGTAGAACGCGAATCCCGCAGCCGGACGCGCCACTCCGTAGATCCCGAGCATGTTGTCGTAGCGCCCGCCGCTTCCCAGCGGCGTGCCCAGCCCGGGGGCGAAGGCCTCGAACACCAGCCCCGTGTAGTAGTCAAACGAGCTCATGACCGAGAAGTCCACGACGAGCAGGTTGGAGAACCCCTCCGCGCAGAGCAGCTCGTAGGTTTCCTGGAACGTGTCGAGCTCCGATGCGCACCCGAGGTCGGCCGCGATCATGCGCGCCTCGTCGATGGCCTCGCGCCCGCCGCGCACGCGCGCAAGGCGCTTTATGGCGTCTGTATAGGCAAGGCCACGCGATTCGGCCTGGTCGCAGAGCTGGTCGAGCTTCACGAAATTGGACTCGTGGAACGCGTCGAGTACCTGCACCTTCCAGTTCTCGGATGCGCCCGTGGCGCTGAGCAGGGAGCGCAGCACGCCCACCGTTGCGATCGAGATCTTGAAATCGGCTACGCCCGCCACGTTCATCGCACCCACGAACAGGCGCAGCACCTCGGCGTCGGCCTTCGCACCGGACGGCCCTATGCATTCGATGCCGATCTGCTTCTTCTCGCGCGCATCGGCGCCCGCCTGGCCTTCGACCTCGCGGAACACGCGCTGGATGTAGCGGAACCGGAAGGGCCCCGGCGCGTCGCCGAGCCGCGTGGCGCACATGCGCGCGACCTGCAGCGTGACGTCCGGGCGCATGGTCACGAGGTTGCCCTGCGCGTCGAAGAACTTGAACGGCGAGGCGGGTACGCGCCCGCCTTTCTGCATGACCGCCATGTTCTCCAGCGTCGGCGTCTCGATGGGGACGTAGCCCGCTTGCGCGAACAGGTCTTGGACGCGCCTGACCATCTGCTCGCGTTCGATCGCCTCGTCTGCGAGGACATCCCTAAACCCTTGAGGTGTCATGTAGTTCATGTTGCTTCCTTCGTGAGCAGTCGAAGCCGAAGCCCCGATTGCACAGTTTTCTCCCAATGCTTGCAAGCCGTTACTTTAGCACAGTAGAGTGCTAAAGCATATTGTTCTCATTTTCTCCACTTTGCGTGATTCGTCACATCCTGATGGCCTTGCGCCTATCGAGCAGGGCGCGCACGCGGATGCGCAGGGCTCGGGGCAGGCGGGCAATGGCGTCGCCCAGCTTGTAGGTTTGCGATTCGCGCCACTCGGCAGCGGCGCGTTCTGCCGCTTGACCTGCACCAAGCATGAAGAAGTTAAACTCCAAGCGCTCTTCGGGCGTGAGCCCTGCGGTGAAGGCGGCTCGTTCGGCGGGATCGAGGCCTGCCCAATCGCGGGCGATGCACTGGCACCACTGCCCCACTTCGCGGCCTGCGGCTTGGAGGAACGCATCGTCGAGCTCGCTGGCATGCGCGGCCACCCATGCACGGATCTGGTTCACGCATATGCTATGGCCGAGAACGTTTTCCGCAGTGCGGCGACTGGCGCCCATGATGGAACCGGCGCGCTGTCTGCGCAGGTAAAGCGGCTCGTTCAGGAAAGAGCTGCGCTGCGAGGCCACGAGGATCCGCCAGCCGTACAGCACGTCTTCGTGGATGATTCCTTCGGGGAAGCGAATATGCTCGCGTTCCAGCAGCTCGCGGCGCACCATGCGCAAGGCGCCCTGTGGGAAATACTGCCCGCGATCCGAAAAGAACGTAAACAACTCACGCCCCGTCACCACTCCCTTGAACGACTCGCGGCCCGAGAAATCCTCATTCATAACGTCGTAGATTGCGCCGTCCTCGTAAAACGACTGCGCCGAGAAGTACAGCTCGTCGAGCTCCTGTGCGTCGGCACGCGCCACGAGCTTTTCCAGCGCGCGAGGCACGAGGCTGTCATCGGCGTCCACGTACATGACATAGCGCCCGCGCGCCTTCGCAAGCGCCTGGTTGCGCGCGGCGCCCGGGCCGACGTTCCCGCCCATCGTGTACGCCGAGAAGCGCCCATCGCCGTCGATCGCCTTGGCTGCGGCGCGTATCGTGCCGTCATCCGAAGCGTCGTCAATGATGATGCACTCGAAACTCTCCAGCGTTTGCGCACGCAGCGACGTTATGCATTCGCCTATGTAGTCCTTGCAGTTGTAGGCGGCGACGATGACCGTGACCATCGGGTCCGCTACCTCGTCGTGCGGCCTTTCCTCCCCGTCCTCGTGCGTCCCGTTTCCAAGAATGTCGTCGATAGCCCCCAAGAAGAACTTCTGGGGCCTTTCCCCTCCCCCCATCATGCGTCGAGCTTTTTCGCTAGCAGCTCGTTGATGAGCTTGGGATTGCCCTGGCCCTTCATGGCCTTCATGCACTGGCCGACGAAGAAGCCGATGAGGCCGGTCTTACCACCCTTGTAAGCGGCGACCTTATCGGGATTGGCGGCGAGCACCTCGTCGATGACGGCCTCAATGGCGCCGGTGTCGGAGACCTGCTTCATGCCGCGCTCTTCCACGATGGCATCCGGGTCCTTGTCCTCCTCGAGCACGGCCGCGAAGACCTCCTTGGCCTGCTTGGACGAGATGACGTCTTCGGCCAGAAGCGATACGAGCGCAACGCCGCGCGCCGGCGAGAACGCCGTCTTTGAGAAATCGATGCCCTCGCCCGCGTTCACGTAAGCCGAAATGTCGTTCAGCGCCAAGTTCGCCAGCGGTTTCGCAAGCTCCTTGGCGCGGTCGCCCGCCTCTGCGCACGCCTCTTCGAAGAATTCGGTGGTGAAACGGTGCTCCACCAGATGGCGCGCGTCATAGGACGACAGCCCGTAGTCGCGCTCGAAACGAGCCGCCTTCTGGTCGGGCAGCTCGGGAAGCTTCGCGCGTACACGCTCGATGAACTCGTCGGAGAGGTCGTAAGGCGCCAGGTCGGGATCGGGGAACATGCGGTAGTCGTCGGCTGTCTCTTTGACGCGCATGACAATCGTGTGCTTCTTCGACGGATCCCAATGGCGGGTCTCCTGATAGATCTTGCCGCCTTCTTCCAAAACCTCGGCTTGGCGGCAAATCTCGTAGGCCAGGCCGTCGTGAAGGTTCTTGAACGAGTTGATGTTTTTGAGTTCGGTCTTCGTGCCGAACTCCTTGGAGCCGCGGCGACGCAGCGAGATGTTGCCGTCGGCGCGCAGGCTGCCCTCTTCCATCGAGCAGTCCGAAATGCCCAGTGTCAGGAAGATCTGGCGCAGCTTGTGCATGAACAGGCGCGCTTCCTCGGGCGTTCGCAGGTCGGGTTCGGTGACGAGCTCGATGAGCGGCGTGCCTGCGCGGTTGTAGTCCACCAGCGAATGCGTGGCGCCCGCGATGCGGCCCTCGCCGCCGCCGATGTGCACCATCTTGCCCGCATCCTCCTCCATGTGGATGCGCGTGATGCCCACGTGTGCCACATAGCCGTCAGCCGTGCGCGTCATGTTCTCGCTCGTCTCGCCCTCGGCGAGATCCTCCCAGAACAAGCGCTCCTTCGCCCCGCGGCCGTCCACCGTCAGATCCAGGTGCCCGCGCATGCAGAAGGCCTTCGGTCCCTGCGTGGTCTGGAAGTTCTTGGCCATGTCGGGGTACATGTAGCCCTTGCGGTAGAACATCGTGTGCTTCTCGATGTCGCAGTTCGTGGCCAGGCCGGCCAGAACGATGCTCTGGATGGCGGCACGGTTCGGCACGGGCAGCGCGCCGGGCAGGCCCAGGCACACGGGGCACGTGTGCGTGTTGGGCGGTGCGCCGAACTCGAGCTTGCAGCCGCAGAACATCTTCGTCTCCAGCTTCGTCAGCTCGCAGTGGACCTCGAGGCCGATGACGGCCTCCCAGTCTTGCAGCACTTCTTCCAACGTCTTCATAAACAGTCTCTTTCCAACCTGACGTGGGGTTAGGCCCCTCGTCGGATTTACGCAAACGCAGGGGCCAAGGGCGCCTTGCCGTAGACCTGCTCGAGGGCGGCGGCGGCGCGGAACATGTTCTCGTCCTTGAACTGGGGCCCGATGAGCTGAACGCCCACGGGAAGGTGGGTGTCAGCTCCCAGGCCGGCGGGCAGCGACATGCCGCCGTTGCCGGCGATGTTGATCGAAATCGTGAACATGTCGGACAGGTACATGCTGGTGGGATCGCTGATCTCGCCGAACTTGAACGCAGTGCGCGGGCTGACGGGCGCCAGGATGACGTCGCATTTCTCGTAGGCGCGCGTGTAGTCGGCCGTGATCAGCGTGCGCACCTGCTGCGCCGGATAGTAGTACTTGTCGTAGACGCCCGCCGAGAGAAGGTAGCTTCCCAGCATGATGCGGCGGCGCGCCTCGGGGCCGAAGCCGTTCGCGCGGCTGGCCTCGTACTGGCTTCCCAGGTCCTTGTGGCCCGGGTCGCAGTACCCGTAGCGCACCGAGTCGAAGCGCGACAGGTTCGAAAACGCCTCGCATGGCCCGAGCACGTAATAGGCGCTCATGGCCGCCTGGGCGTTGGGAAGCTCGACCTCGACGAGCTCGGCGCCGGCGTCGGCCAGATGCTTTGCAGCCTGCTCGACGATGGCCTTGACCTCGGGCTCGAGGCCTTGCGCCTCCATGAACGCGGGCACGAAGCCCACGCGCATGCCCTTGGCGCCCTCGGCCAGGTTGGCCGTGAAGTCGGTGTCGACCGGCTGGCTCGTGCAGTCGAGCGGGTCGTGGCCGCTGATGGCGTTCAACGTCAGCGCGGCGTCCTCGACGGAGCGGGCGAACGGGCCCACTTGGTCAAGCGAGCTGCCGAAGGCCACGATGCCGTAACGGCTGACCACGCCGTAGGTGGGCTTGACGGCAACGGTGCCCGTGAAGCTGCCGGGCTGGCGGATGGAGCCGCCGGTATCGGAACCGAGCGTGACCGTCGCGAGGCCCGCGGCTACCGCAGCAGCCGAGCCGCCCGAAGAGCCGCCGGGCACGCGCTCGAGGTCCCAGGGGTTGTGCGTGCGGCCGAACGCGGAAGTCTCGGTGGAAGACCCGAACGCGAACTCGTCCATGTTCAGCTTGCCAAGCGGGATGCCGCCCGCCTGGATGGCGCGGGCGACGCACGTGGCCGTGTAGGGCGAAACGTACGATTCGAGCATGCGCGACGAGCACGTGGTGTGCGTGCCCTTCAGGTTCATGTTGTCCTTGAACGCAATCGGCACGCCCGCAATCGGACCTATTTCAGCAGGTGATTTGCCAGAAGCGAGGGCTTCGTCAATTTGGTCGGCGGCCTGCAGGGCAAGCTCCTCGGTGACTTCCAGATAGGCGTGCACCTCGTCGTCGCACTTGGCAATGCGCTCAAGCGCCGCCTGCGCCACTTCGCGCGCGCTGAAGTCCTTGGACGCGAGACCCACCTGAATCTCGCGAACGCCCATGGATGCGAACCCGGCCATTAGCGATCGCCTCCTTCACCCAGAATCGAGGGGATGAGGAAGCAGTCGTCCTGGCGCGCCGGCGCATTCGAGAGCGCCTCTTCTTGCGTGAAGCTCGTTACCTCCACGTCCTCGCGCATGACGTTGGACAGGCTTCCTATCGGGTGGAACGTGGGCACGACGCCCTCGAGGTCGTACTCGGTGATGGGCTTGAGGCTGTCGATGATGCTATTCAAATCAACCGTCATCTGGACGATCTCATCGGGGTCGAGGTGAATTCGCGCGTATTCGGCGATGTCGCGCACATCCCGTTCCGTCACATGCTGAGCCATGCTTGGCACACCTGCTTTCCTGCGTGTTCAGATTAATTTAGCTATTATACGCAAGCGGCGGGCATGCTGTGTGTTTGCTTACTGTGCTTTAACATAGACGACACCACTGGTTGGATATTTCCCGATTGGGCTGGTTTTGTCATAATGGGGAAAACGCCGTTTTGGGGAGGTATTGCATGCAACTTTACTTCGATTTCACCGAATCCGCCCGCCGCGAGGTCATCGTCGCGCAGCTCAGGGAGCACATTCCCGATTCCGAATGGGCATCTCTGATGACCGACGTCATGCGCGCGCACATGCCCAAGAAGCATCACCACGGCATCGTCGAGGTGCGCGAGACCATCAGCAAGCTAGCCGTATCGCAAGCCGTGAAGGACCACATGAGCGCCGTCTACGAGATCTTGGCGCAGGCCGAGGCCCAGGTGCACGGCTGCGGGGTGGACGAGACGCATTTCCACGAGGTGGGCAATTGGGAAGCGCTGCTGAACACGATGATTATCTGCCAAGCGGTCGTGCAGCTCCATCCCAGCTACATCATGGCGACCCCTGTGCAGACGGGTTCGGGGAAGATCGAATGCGCCCACGGCTTGATGGACATTCCCGCGCCGGCAACGGCAGCCATCCTGGCCGACGGCATCCCTGTGTGCGAGGAGAAGCTGGAAGGCGAGCTGTGCACCCCCACTTCCGCCGCCATCATCAAGCACTTCGTGCAGGAGTTCCGCACGTTCTAGAACGAGTCGCAGGACAGTCCTCCGACTCCTTTTCGCGGGAGGGCAACTGAAAAACGAGGCAAAGGGGCTGCCCCTTTGCCTCATTACAGGTGGTTGATGACGCTGGCTTGGTAGCCGGCGCCGAAGCCGTTGTCGATGTTGACGACGGAAACGCCCGAAGCGCACGAGTTCAACATGGACAGAAGGGCGGCGACTCCGCCAAACGACGCACCGTACCCCACACTCGTGGGCACGGCGATAACCGGGCATGGAACCAAACCCGCGATTACCGATGCCAAGGCGCCTTCCATACCGGCCACGGCAACCACGACGCGCGCCGAGGCAAGCTCGTCATAGTGCGCGAGCAGGCGGTGAAGTCCCGCTACGCCCACGTCGTGCAGGCGCACGACCTCGTTGCCGAGCATCTCGGCCGTAAGCGCCGCCTCCTCGGCGACGTAGATATCGCTCGTGCCGCCGCATGCGACGACGATCTTGCCCACGCCGTCGGGCTCGGGCATCTCGCCCACCGTCGCCAGGCGCGGAAGATCGTAGTAGGTGAACACGGGCAGATCGGGCACCTCTTCCCCCTCGCCCGCTTCATCGCCGGCACTCTCGAACGAAAGCCCTTGCGCTAGCAGGTCCTGCACCTCGCGTGCTTGGTCGGGCTCGATGCGCGTGATGAGGACGCGCTCCTGCCCCCGGTCGAGCATGCTCGCCACGATGCCTGCAATCTGGTCGGGAGATTTGCCCGCGCCATAGATTACTTCTGACACGCCTTGGCGGATACCGCGCTGGTGGTCAACTTTCGCAAAGCCCAAATCGGAAAACGGCGGCATGGCTATGCGGCCAGCCGCCTCGTCGGCAGACACTTCGCCAGCTGCAACTTGCGCCAGCAATGACTCGAGCTCCCGTTTTTCCATGAGCCTCCCCTTTCATGAGACAAAGGGGCCGCCCCTTTGTCTCATTGTCTACGAAAAGAACGGCGCCCAGATGCCCCAGATTCGCGCTTCGAGCCTCGCTCACGCGAATGTGGGATATCTGGGCGCCGCGCAGCGTGCAAAAGAAAAGGCGGCCTGACGGCCGCCATTTCCAAATTAGTCGATATCGTCGAATTCGAAATCCGCATCGGCGGCGCCGAAGCCGCTGAAGTCCTTGTCGATGTAGCCAGAGGCGGAAGGCACGGCCGCTGCCGGAGCCGGTGCAACCGGAGCGGGCGCTACCTGGGGTTCAGCTGCCGGCGCATACAGGCCAGCGTTCATCTCGGCACGCGCCTGGGCAGTCACGTTGGCACGACGGGCGTCGCCGTCGATCTCGGCGAGCTTGCGCTGCGCATCGGCCATGAAGTTGGCCAGCATGTCGCGGTACTCGGCACGCACGTCAGAGCGATCGGCTTCGAGCGTGCGGATGGACTCGGTGATCTTCAGGCGATCGGACTCGGCCTTGCCGACGATGCGGTCGGCTTCCTCGTCAGCGTCCTTGATGATGTTGGAAGCCTCGGCGCGGGCGTTGGCCAGGATGTCGTCAGCGGAACGCTGTGCCACGATGAGTGCCTGCGAAATGGCGGAGTCGTTGGCTCTCTTCTCGGCGAGCTCGGCCTGCAGGCCGGCAATCTGCTGCTTGAGAGCGGCGACATCGGCAGTGTCCTCGGCGGCTGCCGCGACCTCGGCTTCGGGCTGCTCGAACTCGGCAACCGGCGCGGCGATAGGGGCTGCCTGCGCTTGCGCCAAGGCGGCGTCCTTCTCGTCCAGCTCGGCCACGAGCGCCACGATGCGCTGGTTCATGTTGTCGATTTCCTCGGCGACGCGCTCCAGGAACACGTCGACCTCGTCGACGTCATAACCCTTGCGGTCGATGGAGAAGCTCACATTCTGGATATCTGCTGCGGTGATGGCCATGTTCGTTCCCTTCGTTTTACTCGTTTACCTTGCGAAACCCAGGTCTAGTCCCAGTATAGTTTCACCTTACAGGATTTTCACTACCAGTTGCACCACAAATTGTAAAACTAGCAGCGCAATTATGGGCGTAATATCCAACATTCCCCCAAGCGGAGGGATGAGACGCTTGAACAAGTTCAGGTACGGGTCGCAAATCTTGCCGAGTACCCGGTACACCTCGCCGACAATGCCCGAGCTGTTGGGAATCCAGCTCATGAGCACGTACACGAAGATGACCATCGTGTACGCATTTGCCAGCGAGACGATGAGGCTTTTGAGCATCAGCATTGCGAAAGCTCCTTTGCACGCTTGACGGCTGCATCCACGCCGGCGGCGAAGACATCATCGAAGCCGGCTGCCTGCATGGCTTCGAGCGCCGCGATGGTCGTACCGCCCGGCGAGCAGATGGACTCGCGCGTCGCGGCGACCGAGGCGCCTGTTTGGGAGATGAGCTGGGCTGTTCCCAGCACCGTCTGGAGCGCCAACGTCTCTGCCAGCTCGGCATCCAAGCCCTGCGCCGCACCGGCGTCGCGCAGCGACTCGATCATGGCGGCCACATAAGCCGGGCCCGAACCGCTCACGGCGCAGACGACATCCATGTCGGCCTCATCCACGATCACGGCCTTGCCCAGGCAGCCGAACAGGTCGGCCACATAGCGAACCTGCTCGTCGGTAGCCTTCGCGCCCTTGCACACGCCCGAAGCACCTGCGGAGATGGAAAGCGGCATGTTGGGCATGACGCGCACGAGCTGGCTGCCTTCCGGCAATGCCGCCTCGATCCGCTCCGTGGGCAGGCCGGCGGCGATGGTCACGAACAAGGGCAAGGGGGCTTCTTCGCCCGTCAGAACGGGATTTTGGCAGAGGCTTGCCAGGACGCTCATCATGACCTGCGGCTTTACCGACAACACGACCACGTCGACCGCAGGTGCCTCGCGCACGTCGCGCACGCAGGCCACGCCGTGCGTCTGCTCGAGATAGGCAAGCCTTTCCTCGCCCGGCTCGACCACCGTGACGCACGAGGCGTCAATCGAATCGGCGGGCGCCGCATCGGAAGCAATCCATCCAGCGAGGATGGCCTCTCCCATCTTGCCGCCCCCGACTACGAGAAAGCGTTTGGACTGTCCCATGTTTCCTCCATTCAAACGTGCAGCCATCAGGGTATGAGACGGTTGCGCCTTACGCCCGGAAATCGGCCGAACCGCGTTTTCGGCTCCTCGGCGTGCCCAGGCGATGATCGGCTAAACCCTACAGCACCGCTTGCGCGCGCAGGCGGCGCTTCTCGTCCTCGGACAAGGCGTTTCCGCGCGCTATGGCGAACACCTTGTCGCCAGGGCATTCCACATTGGCGTCCAGCGCGCTCGCCACGCCGAACGAGAAGTCGAGGATGCGCTTGGAAAGGTCATCGGGCGTGCTGCGCATGGCGAGCACCACCACATCGCCTGACTTGACCGCGCGCGCCACGCGCTCCACATCGCCGTAGGCCACGGGCTTGATCACCGTGAGCGTACGCGTCTGCATGTAGCTGGAAGGCGTGGACGAGGAGTAGGCCTCGTAGGGGTCGTATGCGGCAGACGCAGTGTCAGGCGCGCCCGTCGTGGGCTCGAACAGCGTGCTCAGTCCCTCGCTGCGCACCGAGCCATCGCGCACCGCCGCCTTGTAGGCCGGCGAAGCGGGAGCGGGAACGGTCGTATCGATGACGGTATGGCCGCCGACGTTGGTGGTGGAGACGAAATTGCCGCCTCGCGGGGGCAATGGGTCGCGCTGCAGGCGCGACGGCACCGTGGTGGAAGCCTTTACATCTTCGAAGGAGACCAGGTTAGGAGAGCTGTCCGCACGGCCGTAACGGCTCTGGCGCGAGGAACCCGCCTGGGCAGGGCGATACCCGCCAACCTCGTCGGCGCCGTCGTCGAAATCGCCGTACTCCTCGTAGTCGTAATCGTAGTCGCTGTAATCGTCGTAATCATCGGATTCGTAACGGCCTTCGCTACGGTTGAATCCCAAACGCGACTTGAGATCGTCAAGCATCCCGCCGACCGTATCCATCGAGAATTCTCTCGCCATCAAATCACCTGCTTTGCATGTAGAACGTTTGGTGCATAGTCACTGGCACATACTACCCGATGCATCAAAGGTTGCGCTCAATCTGGCAAAATCCCCACGATGAATGCGATAGCGCGATAGAGAGGCGTTACCTTCGCGGCTTGGGAAACGCTTTCGCGCTTCTGCTGGGACCGAGTCGCAGTACGGTCCTGCGACTCATCTCAATTCAAACGTTAGAACGACTCGCTGAAGATGGCGCGCCCGATTCGCACGATCGTGGCACCTTCTTCCACGGCCTCGCACCAATCCTCGCTCATGCCCATGGAAAGCTCGGTGAAGCAGGCGGCCTTCTCGGACGGAAGCTGAGACGCCAGCTCGTCGCGCAGGCTGCGCAGGTCGGCAAACGTCTTGCGCGCCACGTCCGCATCGCCCTGCGGCGCCATCGTCATCAAGCCCCGCACACGCACATTGGGCAGGCTTTCGCAGACGGCGAGCATCTCGGCGACCTGGTCGGGCTCGAGACCGCTCTTGCTCAGCTCGCCCGACACGTTTACCTCGAGCAACACGTCCTGAACGATTCCCAGCCGCGCAGCGCATTCGTCTATCTTGCGGGCATGGCTCTCCTCGAACAGGGAATGCACGAGCGCAGCCCGACCGACGATGTCCTTGATTCGCCGCGATTGGATGTTGCCGATGAAATGCCAGTTCGCCTGCGTGAACTGGTCGGCTTTCGGCACGAGCTGATCAGGACGGTTCTCGCCAAAATCGGTTGCGCCACCCTCAATAGCCAAGGCCACGTCATCAGGTCCCACGGTCTTCGACACCGCGACCAGCGTCACTTCTTCGGGCGCTCGTCCGCATCGGCGGCACACTTCGTCGAGTTCTGCGCGCACGCGCTCGTAGCGTTCCTTAGTTGTCATGGGCCACCACCTTGCAAATAATCAAATCGGGATCGACACTATTCTACTAGCCAAACCATCGGGCGCAACAAGGCAAATGGATGCGAGCCCTGTCAGCTTCGCGGTTTAAGATTTGTGAAGGCATCCCGAATCGCCTGATAAGACACCAAATCCCATCCGATGTCAAACACCGGGTTGTCGATTATTGCCAAATCACCTCGACGCGAGCAAAACCAATCGTGTAGCCCACCAGGTTTTTGCCCGTGACGGAAAATGAGATCCTGCCCATCGGCGAGGCCGTCGATCGCCTCCACAAGCTCATCGAAACCGCAATCGCAATATGAATAGCTTTTCCCCGCCACATTTATGAGCAGCTCTTCCCAAAGCTCACCATGCCAACCCAACCCTTTGGGAATCCTGAGCAAGTCAAACTGAGTTGAAAAGGCTAGCTCTCGACTGTCGTCATCAATTCGTTCGCCCCAGGAAAGCGCCTTCTCATCGTGCCACGAGCTCTGGCACAGCAACATTTCGTCACGGAGGCTGGGGTTGACCGCATCGAGGAAATCGTCCCAACGCAGGTAGACGGCGGGAACGGATCCCGTTTTAGAGACAGGTGCATTGACATGCACCACGTCGCAAAGACGCGAGATATGCCAAGTGCAAGAGCCCGGTTCCTGCGCCCATGTGAAACTCAGCGAATCGCAGATGCCCATGTCGGCAACCGCTTGGGCGAAATCGTCGTAACTCGACCCGATGGCGCTGCTGATGTGACACCACATCTTCCGACCGTCGATGGCGATTTCGACGTCCTGCCAGCCATGCGCCATGGAGCTGACCGAAATCTCTAATGAGTGGTCGAGCGCTGCTTGCCGCTCCTCGGGGGCCATGCGCGCGAAGTCTTCCCAACACAGCTCGTGGAGCCCATCGGCAACGTTGCAGAACGCGTTGTGGTCGAACGAATGCATGAAGACCCTTCCGTTTGCTAAACGGCTACTTTACGCCTGCTTTCCACCAGCTCAGCCGTGCTTGAAGGCGCGCCTTGACCTTACGACATGAAGCATTGCCGTGCAAGTGAAGAGACTGGTGCGCGGCAACGTATCTGCCGCGCATTCACGTCAAACCACTTTTAACGCGCCGAGACGCGATCAGCGAGCATGACGCACGGCGACGGCGGAATGCCGGCCGCAGCATCCCTGTGTCGCTCGATAGGAAAAGTACCGGTCGGGATTGCATTTCGTGCAAATGCCGCAGTCGGCTATGCGTTGGGGCTCAAGCCCAGCGGCGACGAGATCGCAGGCCACCGCCCGCGCAAGGCTGACATGGCGCTCCCCTTCCACGACCGAAGCGCCGAACTCGGCTGCGAACTGCTCGGCCACTTCGACGCCGACTTCGAAGCACTCGCTTCTGATATGCGGCCCGATGTAGGCGTTGAACTGCGCGGTGTCTTCACCCGTTTGCGCGGCGAGTTCGAGGGCTGCCTTGGAGGCGATATGGGCGACTGCGCCCCTCCATCCCCCGTGCCCGACGGCGAATGCGCCGCTTGGCGCGACGACGATGAGCGGAAGGCAGTCGGCGAAGTTGAGCAGCGCCGCGACATCGGGCGCTATCACGACGAGCGCATCCGCGCCTTCCGCAGCCTTGTCTTGCACCTCATCGGCATTCCCCTGGCCCACGCACACGATGTTCGTGCCATGCACCTGGTTGGGGACGATGAGCTTGGCATTGGGCGTGCCGAGGGCGTCGAGCACGATCTGACGGTTGCGCGCGACGGCAGCTGGGTCGTCTTCGACATGCGCCCCGCAATTCAGCGACGCGTACGGGCCTTCGCTCACCCCGCCCTCGCGGTTGGTGAACGCAATGCGCACATCGCAAGCTTCGTATAGCCCCTCGTCAGTCAAGGCCCGCAAAGCGCGATGCGCCCCCAAAGGGAGCGCATCGAGTTGCGGCAATGGTAATTGCGTGCGACCTGCCACGGTGTTTACACGCGACGACGCAGGAACTCGGGGATGTAGTCCTCGTCAGTGAAGCGGTTCGACTGAACCGTCGTGCGCTGAGCAGGCGCGGTGGCGGGCTGGGTGGCCTGCGGACGCGCAGGCACTCCGCTGAGCGCGGAGGACGCGGCACCGGCGGAATCCTGCAAGTTGGAGGCCAGCAAGTCATTGCGATTGTACGCAGGCTGGCCGGCAGCACGCGGATCGGTGCGGAAACCGGTGGCGATGACGGTGATACGCACCGTGTCGCCCATGGACTCGTCCACGATCTGGCCGTAGATGATGTTGGCGTTCTCGTCGGCGCAAGCCTCGACCGTGCGGGCTGCAGCGTCGACCTCGGTCAGCGTGAGGTCCGGGCCGCCGGCGATGGAGAACAGCACGCGCGTAGCGCCCGAGATGGAGGTCTCGAGCAGGCTGGAGTTGATGGCCTGAGCTGCGGCGTCGAGCGCACGGTTCTCGCCGGAGGCGATGCCGATGCCCATCATGGCCGTGCCGGCGTCCTTCATGACGGTGCGAATGTCCGCGAAGTCGAGGTTGATGAGACCCGGGATGGTGATGAGGTCCGTGACACCCTGGATGCCCTGGCGCAGCGTATCGTCGGCGATGCGGAAGGCGTCGAGCATGCTCGTCTTCTTGTCGACGACCTCCAGCAGGCGGTCGTTGGGGATGACGATGAGCGTGTCAACCTTCTGGGAGAGCAGCTCGATGCCCTGGTCGGCCTGGTTGCGGCGGGTGCGACCCTCGAACGAGAACGGTTTGGTGACGATGCCAACCGTCAGCGCGCCGATTTCCTCGCGAGCAATCTGGGCGATGACGGGAGCTGCGCCCGTGCCCGTGCCGCCGCCTTCGCCGGCGGTGACGAACACCATGTCGGATTCGGCCAGCGCCTGGCGGATCTCGTCGCGGCTCTCCTCGGCTGCCTGCGCGCCGACCTCGGGGTTGGCGCCTGCGCCGAGACCGCGGGTCAGGTCCTCGCCGATGTGGATGGTCTTGTCGGCATCCGACATGAGCAATGCCTGGCGGTCGGTGTTCACGGCGATGAACTCGACGCCCTGCACGCCCGCCTCGACCATGCGGTTAACGGCGTTCGTGCCGCCGCCGCCCACGCCGACGACCTTGATGACTGCCAAGTGCTCGGATGCAAGATTGATAGGCATGTCTTCTCCCTACTCGTGGTCCGTTTTAGCTGCATATCTGCAAAATGCATATAACTAAACTGTCATTTTACACGATGAAAGCGTGAATGCAACGTTCATATGCGCAAACAGCCGTTGAAGCGCATAAAGGCTACAGTTACAGTGCAACATGCTGCCCAGGCAATCGCAGCCCCCATTAACAACCCACTCCAGAGACGCGCTTCCGCGCGCTTCCTAAATCAGCGTCAGGATGTCGGTGTACTCGACATCGTCGAAGCTATCGGCAAGGTTCTTGCAGGTGACCTTTCCGGCATAGGTGTTCACGCCAAGCGCAATTGCAGGGTTCTCCTTAACCGCCTGCTCGAGCCCCTTGCCCGCAATTTCCAAACCGTATCGCAGCGTGGCGTTAGTCAACGCAATCGTGGACGTGCGCGAAACGGCGCCGGGCATGTTGCCCACGCAGTAATGGATGACGCCGTCCTCGACGAAGATAGGGTCATCATGCGTGGTCAAATGGCTCGCTTCACCGCATCCACCCTGGTCGATAGCCACATCTACAAACACAGCACCAGGACGCATCTTCTTGAGATACTCCTTCTTGAACAGCTTGGGCGTGGAGCCGCCGGGAATCAGAACTGCGCCGATGACCAAATCAGCATCGAGTACGGCGCGCTCAATGTTGGCATCGGTCGAGTAAAGTGTCTGCACGCGGCCCCCGAACATGTCGTCAAGCTGTTCGAGACGCTTTAGCGAAATGTCCAACACGGTGACGTTTGCACCCATGCCTACAGCTATCTTCGCCGCGTTGGCGCCGACGCTGCCACCGCCGATGATGACCACGTTTGCGCGAGGCGCACCAGGAACGCCCGCGAGCAGAACGCCCTCTCCGCCAAAGGTCTTCTCGAGGTACTTCGCGCCCTCCTGCAACGAGAGCCTACCGGCGATTTGGCTCATCGGCGCAAGCAGGGGCAAGCTTCCGTCGCGCTCGGCGATGGTCTCGTATGCCACGCTCTTGACGTTGCCGGCAAGCAGAGCGTCCATCTGCGGACGGTCGGCAGCCAGGTGCAGGTAGGTGAACAACACGAGCCCATCGCGGAACAGCGGATACTCCTCGGGCAGGGGCTCCTTCACCTTCACCATCATGTCGCAGCCCGCCCATACGGACGCTGCGTCGAGCATCTTTGCGCCAGCTGAGACGTACTCCTCGTCCGCGAATCCCGAGCCCTCGCCCGCACCGTGCTCTATCAGCACTTCATGGCCGGCAGCTACGTAGCTCTTCACGTTGTCGGGCGTCAAACCCACGCGGAACTCGTTGTTCTTTATCTCTTTTGCGCAACCTACGATCATTTTCGCTTCCTTTCCAATCAGGACGAATGCCGCCCGCTACCCAACAAACCTCAATCAAGTTGTAGCTCCGAAATGGTAGCAACTAATACTGCCCTTGCGACGCAGGGAAGTAAATTCCACATCCGACCCAATAACTCTACGCGCACTCTGCCCAAACCTGTGCCCGAGCATCGGGCAACTCCAGATAGAGCAGCCCAGGTCAGGCAACCCCAATCAGTCAGACCAGGTCAGGTTTAATACACAGCGTATCGGTCAACGCAGAGCTTCTCGTCATAGAAGACCTTGTCCGATGCCACAAGCTGGCACTCCCCCGCTTCAGCCTCTACTATGCTCACCGAGCAGTTATAGGGCACATGCCCCTGCCAGAAGTCGCGTGGATTTTCGTAAAGCCCGTTCAGCATCGCCCTCAACGCGAAGCCGTGGGTCGACACAAGCACCCGATCGAAATCCTTCGATGCCAGCTCGCGCAGGAAATCCTGTGTCCTCTCGCAGACATCGAGCGCGCTTTCGCCCCCGGGAAAACGGCCCAGCGAAAGCGGGGCCTCGAAAAACGCCTTGCAAAGCGAGGCGTCCAGCTCGCGCTCGCCGGGACGGAAACGCTTTCCCTCGTACTCGCCCATGCAGATTTCGAGCAGACGCTCGTCGGTCACGACATCCAGGTCGTTTCCGCTTTCCTCCAAAACAGCCTGCGCTGTGCGAAATGCGCGGGCAAGCGGGCTGGAGTATGCTGCGTCGAACGCCGTGCCACGCAACGCACGTCCTGTCGTGCGGGCGAGCTCGAGACCGGCCATTGTCAGCGGGCAGTCCGATTGCCCTTGGAGCACCCCTTCGGCGTTGGCCTCGGTCTCCCCGTGTCTAATGACGTAGATGAGCATGTTCAATCTTCCCGTCTTCCGATCTTCCCGCGTCGGCCTCGCCTCGCCCGAAGAACCGATGCAACCGCTTTGCGTCCTCGCTCCAGCAACCCGCCCTCACCATGACATACGCCGGCTTCCCGCCGACAGCCTCGTTGGCCGAAGCTGCCCAGAACTGGCTCATCATCGCCGCGCTCGGGCTTGCGGTTCTGACATGGCTGATGTTATTACACCCAGCCGCCGCCAGAAGGAGACGAGAACCATGACTCCAGCTTCACGTCAGCATCGGGCATCGTGAACGTGAAGCAGAAGTCGCCCCAGTTCTTGGCCTCCACGCCGTTGGCCGATACATGCATGGACCCATCGGTGACAGATGCAGTCAAGACGAAAACAAGGTCGCCTGGCACCGCCTGTGACGGATACGATAGTATGAACTCGTCGCGCTCCTTCACGGTAATGTTTCGCAGACCCCTGGCCTCGGCTCTTTCCCGATACTCTGCCTGGATCTGGTCGACCAGGCCCCACAGCTCCTCGCCGCCCTGAACGATGTAATTGCCGTCCTCTGTGCCCAGCAAGTTCCTATCCTCAAACGAATAGGGCACCTCCCAGCCGTTGGTCAGATAGAACATCAGGCGATAGCCCGAGTCGAGAACACTCATATCGCTCTTCTCGACAACCGTCATCTTCGAAAGCAAGTTGTAAATCTGCACGATCTGATCGGGATCGACAACGTCGACTGACAGCAGGTCCCCTTCTTCGTTGCTCCAGATGTTGCAGCGCAAGGGGATTTTGCCGTGCTCCATGTCATAACGCAGGGCTCCTGAGTACCTGCTTTCGTCAAAGAGCAGTATCGAGCTCTCGGGAATGTCGGTTTCCACCGGGATAGTCGGGACGCTTTTGTATACGACAGCAGGGCCGGAGTATTCCGTGGTAACAGTTTTTCTAACGCCTGACGAGCTTGCGCCTTTGGAGTTATCCGACGTCGCGCTTGCATCTCCGGTAGCTGAAGATGCACTCGAGGACCCCGTATTCGCAGATGCGCTCGAAGATACAGCGTTTTCGGAGGAGCCGCCGGCCCCTGCGCCCGATGAGGAGCTCGTCACCGAGCAACCACATGCGCTCAAGGCGAAAACGACAAACGCGACGGCGCAGATAATGGCGAGCGCTTCTCTTGTGAGCTTCGACAAGATGCACCTCCCTCACGTGACTTGATAGGCAATTTCATTTTCGGATATCAAGGGTATTCTTGCAACGTGCCCGCTTCCTGTTGAGGTTTGGCTTGATCCAATGTAATGGCCCCGAATGGCAGCAAATTAGTAACCGCATCCCTACGCCGCAGCTGCCTGCCGTATTGTCAGGCGTCGGCTCACCCTTTCAATCCCCCATCGCCATCCGCAATCCCTTCGCGCGAGTTCGATCCATGCCGAAAGCCTCAGAAGTCCTGCGCCTTAACGCACCGAGGAACCTACGCATATGCCTGAGCAGACGGAAAGCCCTTAAGATTCGCGGACGAAATCCTTTCGCACGAGTAGACTCGCAAGAGCCGCCGAATCTTCCACTCGTGCCCCGCACACAGAGGAAAACCTGTCAATCGATTCCTCCGTACGGTTGAAGGATGCGATGCAATTAGAGGCCTGACTATCTAGGTGGAGCCTATACGCCTGCGCACGCAAGCTATCCGCAGCATCATCCTTTAACCTGCAGTCATACGCTGTCGCATACGCTCTGAAGTAGCCCTCCGTAGAAGCCCGCCAATTACGCTGCGTCATGATAGATCCTGGACGATACCTGCGCAAATACAGCAAATCGGGTAAGCAGACAACTCTCTGCGCCCGCATAAGCAGCAAAAACGTCCCGCTTTCGTCCTCGTGAATCACGCCAAGCGGAAAAATTCCCGCGAAGACACATGCCGTGTCCATCGCATTGACTTGCGCTGCGTCCGTTCCATCCACCGCGCCCGAACCGCTTCCCTTGCAACCCAAAAGCAAGTCGCGACGGGTTAGGTACAAGCAAGCCTGCGAACGGTAGTCGCCAGCACGACGCTGCGCCACGTAGAGATCCGCGCCACTCCACACGCCTGGGTATTCACGTGATCTGATATAGAAGCGCTCGTTGTGCGGTGAGCCATCCTCGACGAGCACCCGCGCGCCAAACAGCACCAGATCGGAGCCGTTTTCCTCTGCAACCCGGGTGCAGAGCTCAAGCGCCCCCGGCTCGATCATGTCGTCTCCGTCAAGGAAATAGACGTATCTGCCCCGCGCGAGTAAAACCCCATGGTTCCGAGCGGCACCAAGGCCGGCATGCTCCTGCTCAACCACGGTGATACGTGCGTCTGCAGTCGCGAACTCGCGACAAATCTCCAACGACCCGTCATGCGACCCGTCGTCGATGCAGATGAGCTCCCAGTCGCTCAGTGTTTGCCGAATAACGCTGCATATCGCGTCGCCTACATAGGCTTCGATATCGTAAACAGGAATAATGACCGAAACCAGAGGAACGTGCACCGTAGAACCGATCAAGCCCATATCAATCCTACCTCGTATATGGGAAGCACAAAACAGGCATATAATCACCTTGCGAAAGCACCAAACGCCACTTTGTAAAAAGGACGTCTTAGCTCTGTAAATTACCTTTCTTTTTAGTATTGTCAAGTTTATGTAAGGCCTTAGATTATTGTCGTGGTCTTCCCGAACTCCCATTGCCCATCGGCGTTTTCGTTTGCATGTTGCTAGCACTTCCCGTCGTAAAGTAGCGCCCACATTTCGCGCAGCGGTTTCTTTGTGACCGAGTGGCAATCAGCACCGCTAAACGCACAGCAAGGCGTATCCTGAGGTGTCCACTCAAGAGCCTTGGGGGTTTGATGTTCTCTGCCATAGCAAGTGTTTTGCAGCTGATCGTTCAGCCGTGCTATGCGCTGACGGGTAACTGGTGGATTTCAATTCTGCTGTTCACGCTGATCACCAAGGTCATCCTGATGCCGATGTCGCTGTGGGTGCAGTGGAACTCCATCAAGATGGTGCAGATCATGCCGGCCATCAACCGGCTGAAAGTGAAGCACTACGGCGACCGCGAGACCATCGGCGAGCTGCAAAACAAGTTGAACAAGGAGAAGGGCTACCATCCGCTGCTCTCGCTCGTGCCGCTGGCCATCCAGATCATCATCCTGTTCGGCCTCGTGGACGTCATCCATTCCATAACCGACTCGGGAGCGCCGGGAACCGAGTTCCTGGGCCTCGTGCCGATCGAGGACGGCGGGTTGTCGTGGATCATGCCGGTTCTGGCAGGACTTTCGGCCGTGGCCATGGGATTCGCGCAGAACCGCATCAACCCGCTGCAGCGCGAACAGTCCCGAGCCGAGAAGAACATGACAAACGGCCTGTCCATCGCGCTCTCGCTGTTCCTGGGCGTTTTCGTGGCGGCTGGCATGGCGTTTTACTGGGTGTGCTCGAACCTCTCGGCCATCGCCGTGCAGGCGATCTGCAACATCATCATCAAGCCGCGCAAGTACATCGACTACGAGGACCTTGCAGCGAGCCGCGTGGAGCTCGACGAGCTGAACTCGCTCGAGGCTGACCGGAAGAAGAAATGGTACCAACGCGACCCGCTGGCCAAACGCGAGAAGGCCGACTACAAGCGCTTCTTCAACGTGATGGGCAAGCACATCGTGTTCTACTCCGAAGGGTCGGGGTTCTACAAGTACTTCCGCGGGGCAATCGAATACTTGCTCGAGAAATCCGACGTGGTCATCCACTACGTGACAAACGACCCCGATGACCAGGTGTTCGAGATCGCCAAGGAGAACCCGCGCATAAAGCCGTACTACATCGGCGAGAAGCGCGCGATCACGCTGATGATGAAGATGGACGCCGACATCGTGGTCACAACGCTCGGCGACCTGGACAACTTCTACATCAAGCGCTCGTACGTGCGCAAGGACATCGAATACATCTACATGTTCCATCACATGACGTCGCTGCACCTGACGTCGACGAAGGGCGAGTACGAGCACTACGACACGCTGCTGTGCGTGGGCCCGCATCAGGTCGCAGAGGACGAGCGCCTGGAAGAGCTTTACGACACCCCGAAGAAACGCCATGTGGAAGTAGGCTACGACCTGCTCGATCGCAACATCGAGAACTACCGCCGCCTCGTCGATGAGGGGAAGGCCGAAAACGAGCGCCCGGTCGTGCTCGTGGCGCCCTCGTGGCAGGAAGGCAACATCCTGGATTCCTGCATCGACGACATGCTGGGCAGCCTGCTCGGACATGGATGGCGCGTCATCGTGCGCCCCCACCCCGAGTTCACGAAACGCTACAGGCCTCGCTGGGAGGCACTCCAGGCGCACTATGAGAGCGTTCCCGAATCCGAACTGTATTTCGAGCGCGATTTCTCGTCGAACGAGACCGTGTTCACCTCGGACATCCTGATCACCGACTGGTCGTCGGTGTTCTGCGAGTTCTCGTTCTCGACGCTCAAGCCGTGCGTGTTCATGAACACGCCCATGAAAGTCGGCAACCCCGACTGGGAGCGCGTCGGCATCGAGCCGACCGACATCTCGCTGCGCAACCGGGTGGGCGTCTCGCTCGACCTCGACGATACCGCGCAGATCAGCCAGGTAGTCGAGCGCATGCTGGCCGAGCAGTCGCAATGGGCCGGAAGAATCGAAGCTGTCCGCGACGAGCTGATCTTCAACGTAGGCCACGGCGCCGAAGCTGCCGGCGAATACCTGCTTTCCGACATCCTCGAAAAGCAGAGGCAGCGCAAGAGCGCTGAAAAGGACCAGTAAGACTGGGCTGCCCGCTTCGCGGATATCCTTTGTCGCAACGCTCCTCGGGATGACAGGGGGCACATTACCTAGACAGCTCGATGGACCTCAGGTAGTCTGCCATCGCCTTTTCCTGCTCTTCGTCGAGCAGGCTCTCGGGCGCCTCGTCGAGGATGCACTCCACGATAGCATGGG
>JAFRJC010000062.1 GCA_017432445.1 Eggerthellaceae bacterium
GCGTGCAGTTCCACCCGGAGAAGAGCTCGGACGCCGGCGCGAAGATCCTCGCGAACTTCGTCAAGCTGGCTTTGAAGTAACGATCGATCACTTCCCCCGCAGGTGATTGATCTCCTGCGGGGAGGGTGATGCGCATTCGAACGCGGCCACAGCGTCGGAAGTGGCAGAAAGGGCATACGAGGCCGAACATGTACTTACTTCCCGCAATCGACATTCTGGAGGGCAGGGCGGTGCGCCTGGCGAAGGGCGACTACGCGCAGGTGACCATTTACAACGACGACCCGGTCGAGCAGGCGAAGATCTTCGAGGACGCCGGCGCCGAATGGATTCACATGGTCGACCTGGACGGCGCGAAGACCGGCGAGCCGGTAAACATCCGCGTGATCGAGCGCATTCTTTCTGCCACGAAGCTCAACATCGAGATCGGCGGTGGCATCCGCACGATGGAGACGTGCCGTCAGCTCATCGAGGCCGGTGCCGCTCGCCTGGTGTTGGGCACGGCGCTCGTGCGCGACCCCGAGTTCGCGATGGAGGCTATCGCGAAGTATGGGGATGCGCTTGCGGCCGGCATCGACGCGAAGGGCGGGGAGGTGGCCGTGTCCGGTTGGCGCGAAGGCTCGGGCGTGCGCGCGACCGAGCTAGCTCTCGATATGTCCGACATGGGTTACCAGCACCTCGTCTACACCGACATCTCGCGTGACGGCATGCATACCGGTCTGGATAGGGCGGCTTACGAGCACATGGCCGCCGCCTTTGGGCATCCCGTGATCGCCAGCGGCGGCGTGGCGAGCATGCGCGACATCGAGCTTCTAGCTTCCGTGGCCAGCAACATCGAGGGCATCATCACCGGCCGCGCCATCTACGAAGGCACCCTGCCCTTGCAAGAGGCCATCGAGGCCTGCAAGAAGGCGTAGGAGGCTACATGCTTACCAAAAGAGTAATACCATGTCTTGATGTAACTGACGGGCGCGTCGTCAAGGGCGTGAACTTCGTCAACCTGCGCGATGCGGGCGATCCGATCGAGTTGGCGCAACGCTATGACGAGCAGAAGGCCGACGAGGTCATCTTCCTCGACATCACGGCGACGAGCGATGACCGCGCGACGACGGTCGAGCTCGCGAGCCGCGCGAGCGAGGAGCTTCACCTGCCCTACACTGTGGGCGGCGGCTTTCGCAGCGTGGCCGATATCCGCCGCATGATCGCGGCAGGCGCCGACAAGGTGTCGGTGAACTCGGCGGCCGTGAAGGATCCGACCCTCATCACTCAGGCGGCCACGGCATTCGGCACGCAGGCCATCATCGTGGCCATCGATGCCAAGCAGGTGGCGGGCAATCCCAACAAGTGGGAAGTGTACCTGGCGGGCGGCCGTACGCCGACGGGCATCGACGCTGTGGAGTGGGCTGCCGAAGCTGCAAAGCGCGGCGCGGGTGAGATCCTGCTGACCAGCATGGATCGCGACGGCACGCGCGATGGTTTCGACTGCGCCCTGACCCGTGCTGTGGCGCGCGCGGTCGACATTCCGGTTATCGCGAGCGGTGGCGTGGGCAACCTCGAGCACTTCGCCGAGGGTATCATCGACGGCGAGGCCGATGCCGTGCTCGCCGCGAGCGTCTTCCACTTCGGCGAGCTGACGATTCGCCAGGTAAAGGAGTACATGCGCGCCCAGGGTATTCCCGTGCGCCTGTAAAATGAGGCAAAGGGGCGGCCCTTTTGTCCCATTTGGAGAGGACCAATCATGAACGCGAGCGAGCTGACGTACAACGAGCAGGGCCTGATTCCGTGCATCGTGCAGGACGCCGAGACGGGCGAGGTGCTCATGATGGCGTGGATGAACGAGGAATCGGTCGGCCTGACGCTCGCGCAGCGCACCACGTGGTTCTTCTCGCGCAGCCGCCAGGAGCTGTGGCACAAGGGCGAGACCAGCGGAAACACCCAACAACTCGTGGAATTGCGCTATGACTGCGATGCGGATTGCCTGCTTGCGCGCGTCGTGCCCGCGGGTCCAGCCTGCCACACCGGCGAGCGCACCTGCTTCTACCGCGTGCTCGAGTAAACGAGACAATGGGGCCGCCCCTTTGTCTCATTGGTAATTTGAGCGCCCGTCCAGGTAAACGGTGCAAATTGCCCAATCAATCGGCCATATGCGCTGACATAACACCAGATACAGTGGTACAATTGCCTGCAAGGCACAACTGTGCCGTCATGTGCAAACGATTAGGAGAAGGAGAAGGCACATGAAGAAATCGAGAAGCTCCCTGGCGTTTTTGCTCGTGTTCATGCTGGCAGTAGCTCTGGCCTCGCTGGTCGCATGCGGTGGCAGCCAGGAAACCAAGCAAAAAGACACGCTGTCTGTGAACAGCGAACCGGCCGAGGTTGAGGCAGAAGAATCGGAAGAGCCCGAGGATCCCGACGTCACGCTGCGCACCGACCCGTTCTGGGTCATGGTCGTGGGTGATGACCGCCGCGAGGGCACCGTCGGCAAGCATGGCCAGTATGCCGATGGCAAGGGCCGCTCCGACACGCTGATGCTCGTGCGCGTCGACCCCAAGAATTACAAGCTGACGCTGGTCACCGTTCCGCGCGACACGCAGGCATGGTACGAGGACCAGAAGTGCAAGATCAACGAGACCTATCACAAGGGCGGCATCGATGCCCTGAAGAAGGCCGTGAAGGAGCTCACGGGCGTCGAGGCCGATTACTACCTGATCACCACGTTCGTCAGCTTCCAGAACCTCGTTGACGACATGGGTGGCCTGACGATCGACGTGCCCATCGACGAGGGCATGACCGACGTCGTGACCGGCGATTGGGTCGAGTTCTCCGCAGGCGAGAACCAGACGCTCAACGGCAAGGAAGCATTGGTCTACGCTCGCGAGCGCCACGCCTACGAGGCCTACAACGGCAACCTGCAGGAGGCTTTCCGCCAGACGAACGACCGCTACATACTGAAGACGATGATCATGCAGATCCTCTCCGGCACGCCCGATGAGGTAGGTACGGCAGTCGAGGCCCTGTACAAGAACTTCGAGACCGATTGGGATGTCAAGGAGATCGTGGGTTACGCGAAGAAATTCTGCGCGCATCGCGACAAGATCGAGATCCTGGCCGGTACGGGTCCGTACGATGGCGACATCGATCCCGAAATCGATCTGTGGCTGGCCTATCGCGACGAGGATACATGGGCCCGCGTCATCGCGCATGTCAACGAGGGCGGCGATCCCACCGATATCGTACCGATCATGTCGGTCTGGTAAGTCCAGCTCATCGGATCAAACCCGAGCCATCGAGCGCCGCCTCCGGGCGGCGCTCCTGCATTTGGAGTGGGGACGGTGTTGGGGATGGGAGCGGGAGCTTCCTTCCAAGACATGCGTCCAACCAGACAACTTCTTCCAGGAATGCCGTTCCATCAACGGATTTCTTCCAGACGCCCGCTTCGTCGCGATTCGCCTTCCAGGCGCCCCGTTCCAACCCAGGGGCCAACCTCCAGGTGAGCCGTCGCCGCCGGGGTCCGCCTTCTGGACGAGCGCCTCGCAGGGAACTACCTTCCAGGCGCCTGTCGGAACGCCTTTCTGCTGGTGGCGGGTTTCCGCGTTTGAGCACGTCCGCGCACGGGCTGGCGCGAATTTTGGCAATAAGTGGCCCTTTAGCGCGCCTGTCCCCCCGATGTGCGGGTGATTTCGCCGGCAGAAGCTGCTTTAGCGTGCGAATCGCCCTTCCGGACCGTACAGAAGCGCAAGAAGCTGCCAAAAAGCAGTGGCTTTTCTGCACGGAGGGGCTCTAGCCGTTCTTAACCACGATTAGCATGCCAGACAACGCCACGAATCGGCTTTTCAGTAGCGCCGGATTCAAGCTGCGGGAGGCGCGTCGTTCAAGCTGCGGGGGCGCATCGTTCTAAGCCCCTAGTAGCGCACAAGCCAGCGCCACGATTAGGCCTTGATGGCAAGATTTCGCGCTTGAGCACACCCGTGCACGGCCGCGCACAAGCCATCGCCACGATTTGGCATGGCAGGAAAGCTTTTGATCAGGCTCGGGTTGTCCGCCTTCCAGGTATGGGCTGATTGTATGGCGAACGGCGAAGCACTGTGCAACTCGGCTATACTTTATAAGTCTATGCGCACAATCAGTGGGCAGGCGTAGAAGTATAGGCTCGGGCAAAGGACGTACGTGGCCTTTTTCGAAGTGGCTATAGTGTTCGGCGTGGCGTTCGCGGTCACGTTCGCGTGCGTACCGCTGGCGAAGCGCATCGCGCGCCTTGTGGGCGCCATCGACTACCCGGGCAACCGCCGCGTCAACACCAAACCCATCCCGCGTTGCGGCGGCATCGCCATGTACCTGGGCTTTTGTGCGGCCGCATTCACCGTGTTCGTGGGCGTGCGCTTCTTCGACTGGGAGCTGCAGAACCTCTACGTTCTGGCCGACGTCAACTACTACATGCTGTTCGCGGGCGTCACGCTTATGTTCCTCGTGGGGCTCATCGACGACATCACCCAGCTCAACCCGGCTATGAAGTTCGGCGGGCAGATCATCGCCTCGCTCATAGTCGTAATAGCGGGCATTTCGGTAGGCTCGGCGCGCATTCCCAT
The DNA here is from genome assembly GCA_017432445.1 of Eggerthellaceae bacterium. Taxonomy (GTDB): domain Bacteria; phylum Actinomycetota; class Coriobacteriia; order Coriobacteriales; family Eggerthellaceae; genus UBA9715. The sequence goes on from JAFRJC010000062.1 coordinate 4,584, forward strand.
CACAGGCGATTACGTCACGTTCGGCATCTGGGATTATCCGATTTCCGTGCTGTACCTGCTCGTATTTGTCAACATCACCAATCTCATCGACGGGCTCGACGGGCTCGCGTCGGGCGTGGTGGCCATCGTGTCGTGCGCGCTTCTGTACCTTGTCATGATGCGCGGCTTCATGACCATGGCCTTCGTGTGCGTGGGCCTTATCGCAATCTGCCTGGCGTTCCTCTGCTACAACTTCTTCCCGGCGTCCATATTCATGGGAGACTCGGGGAGCATGCTCCTCGGACTTCTCGTCGGCATCGTGTCGGTAGCCGGCGTGGCGCGCACGCAGTCGTTCGTGATCATGGTCGTACCGCTGGCCATCGCCGGCGTTCCGGTGCTCGATACCATCTCGGCCATCATCCGACGCTTGAGGGGACACCAGAGTATCGGCCAAGCTGACCAGGAGCATATCCATCACAAACTGCTGCGCAGCGGCCTTTCGCAGAAGCGCTCCGTGGCGCTGCTGTGGATCTGCACGGCGGCTCTCAGCGTCGTCGGCTGCGTGGGGTCGAGTTTCTCCGGACCGGTGCGCTGGACGATCTTCTTGGTTCTGCTGGTGGTCGTCTTCTTCGTCATCTGGCGTTTCGGCCTGTTCAGGCCGGTTCTGAAGCATCACTACGACAACCTGGGCGGCCGCGGTCCGCGCCTTCCGCGCGATTCGCGCTACAAAGCCCAGTTAAACGCGCAGAGAGAGGCCAGGCAGAGCGGGCAGTCCGACGCGCAAGGGGGCGAGCCGGATGCCTAAGGCAACCCCCGAGCAAACGCGAAAAGCCAATCGTGCAGCAGCGGTTGTGTCTCTGTTCGTGGTTGCCTTCGCGATAGCGTTCATGGGTCTGGTAGCCATACTGGACAACACTGCTACGCAGCGCCAGGAGGAGGAAGTGGTCATAGCGCCCGAACCGCCCACTGAGCCCTTCTATGTACTTCTCATCGGGTCCGACACGCGCAAGGGCACGGCGCTCTACACCGGCAAGCCGACCGAGCATGCCCAGGTAGACCAACATTCCGACGTCATGACGCTCATGCGCATCGACCCGAAGGAGTACACCATCTCGCTTCTTACGATTCCGCGCGACACGATTATTTCGGATGGATCCGAGAAGATCAACTGCGCGCTTCTGGGGGACGATCCCGAAGAAGTCGTGCGCGCGGTCTACGAGCTGACCGGTCTCGAGGCCGATTATTACATGCTCACGACGTTCGGAATGTTCGCGAACTTGATCGACGCCATAGGCGGCGTGACCATGGACGTGCCGGTGTCTGTGGAGGCGAGCGATCCGACCACTGGCGGCACCATCCGAGTGGAAGCGGGTCCTGCGCAGAAGCTCGACGGCGCCCATGCCCTTGCCCTCGCACGTGCACGTTCCGAGTACGTCGACAACCAGGACGCCATGCGCCAGATGAACGTGCGCATGCTGGAGCAGGCCATCATCGAGCGCATGCTGGAAGGTGATGGCATCGGCATCGAGGCGCTGCTGGTCGTGCTGGAAGGCGATGTGCGCACGAACATGGATCTTGGCGTCCTCGGCCAGGCCGTGCTCGATTTCATCGAGAACGCCGACAAGGTGAAGATCTATTCGGGAACAGGGCCTTATGACGGCGATGTCCGCGTAGACGACGAGCAGTGGGTGATTCCCAACGACGCCGACGCATGGAAGAGGATCATGAGGAAGTTCAAGCTGGGGAAGGAAGGCTACGCAGAGGTCGTCCCGCAGCCTGAGCCGCCTTCCATGCCAGAGCCCGAGGAGAAGTCGTCCTCGAGCGCATCCGCGAGCAGCAAATCCGCGAGCAGCAAATCGGCGAGCAGCAAGTCGGCGAGCTCGTCGAGCGCTTCCAAAGAATCAGATGCAAAACGTTTAAGCGGAGCCAAGACCGACTAAAGATGCGGCGAGGCTTGCGCGAAGAGGCCGGATCCTATTCGCCAACTGAAAGGGAGTTGCGGTGAATCAGCTCGTCGACAAGGCTAAATGGCTGGTGAAGGACATCATGCTCGGACGCGTCCTGCCCAAGCGTTACGAGCGGGCAACGGCGCGCACGCAGGTGGACCCGAAGCTAGCGCTGTTCGTCAACGGCAAGCTCGAAACCGTCCCGGACGCCTTCGAAATCATCATGCCCTACCTCGAGCAGCGTTACGGCATCCAAGCGAAGTTCGTCGGGCTCGGGCAGCAGGTGGTGGGCTATCGAACCTACCTGACGCGTTGCCAGGACTTCATCGACGAGCTCGCCTGCGCCGCATACGTGTTCCTCGAAGATGCCAACGATATCGTCAGCTGTGTTCCGCTTCGTCCCGAGACGAAGGCCGTGCAGCTGTGGCATGCGTGCGGCGCGTTCAAGAAGTGGGGGATGAGCACTTCCGAGCTCAAGTTCGGCAACACTGCGGCCAACATCGAGCGGCATCCCTTCTACGCGAACCTCTCGCTCGTTACCGTGAGCAGTCCCGAGGTCGCTTGGGCCTATCGGGAGGCCATGAACCTCGAGGACACGCCCGACGTCGTTCAGGCAACGGGGGTGAGTCGTACCGACGTCTACTTCGATGAGGGCTTCGCGCAGGCATCGCGCGAATGGCTGCATGCGAAGTTCCCGCACATCGGACAGCGCAAGGTCGTCCTGTACGCGCCGACGTTCCGCGGTCCCACGCGCCAGGCGAAGGCGCCCGACGCGCTCGACATCGCCGAGCTGCGTGCGGCAATCGGCCAGGAATACGCGCTGGTGATCAAGCACCATCCCTTCGTGAAGGATCTGCCCGTCATTCCCGCCGGCTGCGAGGATTTCGCCGCACTGGCAGGTGCCGCAGATCCTACCGATGCGCTTATGGTGGCTGCGGACGCGCTCGTGACCGATTACTCGTCGGTTGTGTTCGAGTGCTCGCTGCTCGCCCGTCCCATGGCGTTTTTCGCATACGACCTGGATGAGTACAACGACTGGCGCGGGTTCTACTACGATTACGACGAGATGACCCCCGGCCCCGTCGTGCGCACCACTGCCGATTTGGCCGATTACCTGGGAAACCTCGACGCACGCTTCGACGCTGCCGAAGTTGCCGCCTTCCGCGCCAAGTTCATGAGCGCCTGCGACGGCCACGCCACCGAGCGCATCTGCCAGCAGGTTGTAGGCTAAGGCGCCAAGGCTCTTTTCGCGATGGATGGGAACGGGTCCAATTCATCATGGTTGCGCAAGCTGGAAAACGCTAATCGCGCTGGTGGGCTGAACCCGTCTTCATCCATTGCCCTTGGCGCATCTATCGTTCCTGCACACTTCGCGAGGCACGCGGGTGCATGATGGTATGATTTCAGCAGCAGCTATGAAAAACGCATCGCTGGCGACTATCCCCAGCGATGCAGTCCGTGTGAAATGGAGTGAGCGATGGGCAAGGTGTATGCGGCAATTCTGGCTGGCGGGTCGGGGACGCGCATGGGAAATCCGGATAAGCCGAAGCAATTCTGGCTAATGGCGGATCGGCCAGTGCTGGTGCACACGGTCGAGAAGTTCTGCATGGTCGACGCGATATCGCAGATCATCGTGCTGCCGCCGGAAAACTGGCTGAACCAAACCGTCGACATCATCCAGAACTATCTACCGCAGTTTGCAGATCGCATCGCGGTAGTGGCGGGTGGCGCCGAGCGCAACGACACCATTATGAACGCCATTGCTCACATCGAAGCCACGGCAGGCCTCGAAGACGATGACATCATCGTCACGCACGACGCAGTGCGCCCCTTCGTCAGCTTCCGCATCATCGAGGACAACATTGCCGCCGCGCGCGAGTACGGCGCCTGCGATACCGTCATCCCTGCGACCGACACCATCGTGCACAGCGCAGATGGCAAGGTCATCACAGACATCCCCGTGCGTAGCGAGTACTACCAGGGCCAAACGCCGCAGTCGTTCAATGCATTGCGCTTGAAGGCCTTGTTCCAGGAGCTGGCAGAATCGGACCGCGCCGTCCTTACCGACGCCTGCAAGATTCTCGTGCTCAAGGGCGAACCCGTTGCGCTCGTGCAAGGTGACGTGGCCAACATGAAGCTTACCTACACCAACGACATGCGCATCGCGCGCGCCATGATCGAAGGAGAAGGCGAAGATGCGTAACGGAGCACGCGGGTCGCTGGAGAATGCACGGTTGGGGACTGTCCCCGACCGTGCAGGGACTGTCCCCAACCGTGCAGTTGCCCTGATGGGAGAAGGGGTGGCACATGCTTAACAGGGTATACAGGCTTGCAGCTCCTCGCATTGTCGAGCCGGTGGAAGTGCCGGTGGAGCTGACGGCTGATTCGGTCGCTGTGCGGCCCACGCACCTTTCCATCTGCAACGCAGATGTCCGATACTACATGGGACGTCGAAGCCCCGAGGCTTTGGCGGAGAAGCTGCCCATGGCGCTTATCCACGAAGGAATCGGGCGGGTGGCTTTCGACAGCACGGGGCAGTATGCGCCGGGTACGCGCGTGGTCATGCTGCCGAACGCGCCAACGGAAGAAGACGAGTTCATCGCCGAGAACTACCTGCGCACGAGTCGTTTTTGCGGCAGCGGGTTCGATGGCTTTATGCAGGAGCTCTGCGTGTTGCCAGCCGCGCGCGTCCTTCCGCTGCCCGAGGGCATCGATCTGCACGTGGCAGCCTTCACCGAGCTCGTGAGCGTGGCCGTGCACACCGTCAGCCGCTTCGAGCGCATCGCGCATGGGCGACGCGACGTCGTGGGCGTGTGGGGCGATGGTAACGTGGGCTTCATCACGGCGCTCGTGCTGCGCATGCGCCATCCCGAGATGCGCATTCTGGTATTCGGTCGCAACTCCTACAAGCTGGCCGACTTCACCTTCGCCGAGACCTACCTGACCACCGACGCCGGCCGCGCTCCCCAGGTGGACCACGCATTCGAATGCTGTGGCGGTGACGGGTCGACCACGGCAATCGACCAGATTATCGACAAGATCAATCCCGAGGGCACCATCGCCCTCATGGGCGTGACCGAAAACCCCGTGCCCATCAACACCCGCATGGTGTTGGAGAAGGGCCTGCGCGTGTACGGTTCCAGCCGCAGCGGCCGCGCCGACTTCGCAGAAACCCTCGCACTGTACGAGCAGCACCCCCAGATGGTCGATTACCTCGGTGCGCTCGTGGGAACGGTCGTGCCGGTCGCGAGCATCAAGGATATCGCCACGGCCTTCGAGGCCGATGCCCGCAAGTCCATGGGCAAGACCATCATGGAATGGCAGATGTAGGGAAGAAACGGGGTTGGAAGGGAAGTCTTTCTACCAGCTAATCTCGTGGAGCCGGAAAGGCTACGGAACAAAGCGATGATGCCAGCCGATACGGTCAAGTGCTTGCAAAGGACGGCCAGCAGAGCGGCGTTGATGCTGGTTGCGCTTGCTTCGGTCCTCGCGGCTATCCTCGCAGCCTTCCTCGTGGTTGCTGCAAGCCCAGACCAGGCAGATGCCGCCACTCCCTCAAAAACGAAATACGTCATGGTCGGCGATTCGTATTCCATAAAGTCGAAGAAGCACAAGGTCACCAATCCCTGGCCAGAACGGGTGCGTAGCTCGCTGGGCCTTTCCAAGAAGCAGTGCGCCATCTACCGTCACAGCGGCTACGGGTTCTCCCTCAAGGGCAGGAAGTTCATCTCGCTCTTCTCTGGGGTCGAACGGGATCCGTCTGTCACGGCGGTGCTCATCGTGGGGGGCGCGGGCAACGATCGGGCGGTCCCGCTCAAGACCGAAAGGCTTTGGTACTCCAAAACCATCAAGAGGCTGCGTTACCTCTACCCGAACGCGGTCATCATGCATACGATCACGAGCTGGCATCTGGGGGATGCCAGCTACCGCAAGGCCATGGTGAAACGCATCCCGTACTACAAGAAATTCGCGAAGGAAAACAAGGTCGTGTTCCTGAGCGGTTGCGAGAAGGTGCTGAGGAACCATCCGTCGTATTTCAGCTCGGATTTGCGCCATCCCAACGAGAAAGGCCACAAGGCGATGGCCCGGGTAATCGTGAAGGCCATAAAGAAGCTCGACCAGCCGGCGGTCACCAACACGAAGCTCAAGTCCTCGCAAGCGGCATAAGCCCACCTGGCACGGCAAAAGCACCCAGACCCTGGCAGCTCTGGGCTGCATGCAGTGCTTCTGGAATTCTTCTAGCGTGCCGGGATACCCCCCAGAAATGGGCGTAAACTAACAGGGTTATGGTCAAAACGGACATGTAGGGCGGTATAGGTACCATATGGGCTTTGTAACTGCGTCATTTGTGGCGTTCATGACGGTTGTGGGGCTTGCGTATTTCGCGTGCCCGATCAACCGCCGTTGGATTGTCCTTCTGGTTGCCAGTTACATCTTCTTCTTCATCAACAGCCAGTGGCTTTTGGCCGTCATCTTCGTCCAGACGCTCGTCACGTTCCTCTGCGGAAGGCGCATGGATTACATCGATGCCACCGAGCAGCCGAAGCTCGAAGGCCTCGAGAAGAAGGAGCTGCGCGAGGCGAAGCTGGCGATTAGGAACCGCAAGAAGCGCTGGATGCTCGCGGGCACGTTCTTCAACCTCGGCGCTCTGCTGTTCCTGAAGTACTACAACTTCTTCGCCGACAACGCCAACTTCCTGCTCCAGTATCTCGGCATCCAGCTGCCTTCGCTGGGCCTGGTTGTCCCCATCGGTCTTTCCTTCTACACGCTGCAGGCCATCGCCTACCTCGTCGACATTCAGCGCGGCAAGATCAAAGCCGACGGCAGCCTGCCGCAGTTCATGCTGTTCATGTCGTTCTTCCCGCAGATCCTGCAGGGTCCCATCCAGCGCTACGGGCAGCTGGCGCACCAGCTCTACGAGGGGCATAAGTTCGACTACAAGCAGCTGTGCTACGGCGCCCAGCTGATCCTCTGGGGCTTCATCAAGAAACTCGTCATCGCAGACCGCCTGGCCATTCCCGTCAACCAGGTCTTCGACAACTTCCAGTACTACGACGGGCTCATACTGTTCCTGGCCGCCGCCGGCTACGGTTTGCAGGTGTACGCCGATTTCTCGGGCGGCATCGACATCGCGCGCGGCTTCTCCCAGGCAATCGGCATCGACATGGTCGACAACTTCAGGCAGCCCTACTTCTCCAAGTCGATCGAGGGCTTCTGGCGGCGCTGGCACATCACGCTCGGCGCGTGGATGAAGGACTACGTGTTCTATCCGCTGTCCCTCTCCAAGGCGTTCGCCCGCGTCGGACGGTGGGCCCGCGGCGTCTTCGGCGGCTCGGCCGGCAAGAAGATCCCCCCGTTCATAGCGATGTTCATCGTGTATTTCTGCGTTGGCTTCTGGCATGGCGCCAACTGGACGTTCATCGCCTACGGCGTGTGGAACGGCATCTTCATCATGTTCGGCATCCTGCTCGCAGACCAGTACGACGCCGCCAAGAAGTTCTGCCGCATCCGGGAAGACTCCTTCTCGTGGGAGTTCTTCCAGATGTTCCGCACGTTCATGCTCTGCTCAATCGGCCGCTTCTTCTCGAGGGCCGACACGATCGAGCAGGCGTTCGGCATGATGAAGCGCTCGACCATCAACTGGTTCGACTTGTCGTTCCTCACTGACGGTTCCATGCTCAACCTCGGGCTTGACGCTGCGAACTGGGCAGTGCTGGCTATAGCAGTCCTCGTGCTGCTCATCGTGGACATCGCCCACGAGAGGGGCATCCACATACGCGACCTCATCGCCGGCGAGCAGATCGTTCCCCGCTGGATCGTGTACCTCACCGCGTTCGCGATCGCGCTGGTGTTCGGCGTCTACGGTTCGGGTTATGACAGCGCGGCATTCATCTACCAGCAGTTCTAATCGGAAAAGGCAAAGTGCAAGGTGAGTCACATGCTTTGGGATTTACAGTCGTTCGGATCGAAAACCGCCCTCGTCCAGGATGGGGACGAGTACACCTATGAGCAGCTAGCCGGGCTTTCCGCCCAAGTTGCCGCTTTGTTGCCCGCCCGCTCCCTCGTGTTCGCGCTATGCACAAACACCCTCGGCTCCATCGCCGGGTATCTGGGATTCCTCAACGGCGGAATCGTCCCGCTCCTGCTGGACTCCGCGATCAACAAGGACCTGCTCAGCGCACTGAATGACGTCTACGAACCGGGGTACTACTGGGTTCCAGAGGGCATGGAAGCGGAATTTTCCCAGTTCAAGCGCGTTGCGGCGATAGCAGGCTACGTGCTCCTCGCGACCGAGTCCCCTGCGCAGCACGCATTGCATCCCGATCTCGCCGTGCTCGTCTCGACGTCGGGCTCCACGGGCACGCCCAAGCTCATACGCCTGAGCTACGCCAACATCGCGTCCAACACCAACTCCATCTGCGAGTACCTGAAGATCACGGATGCCGAGAGGGCCATCACGTCGCTTCCGATGAACTACGTCTACGGCCTCTCGGTGCTCCAAACCCATATCAGCAGGGGAGCGACGCTTGTCCTCACTGACCTCAACTGTTATGCGGGGCAGTTCTGGAAGCTGTTCGCCCAGCAGGAATGCACCTCGTTCGCGGGCGTTCCGTTCATGTACGAGATGCTCGAAAAGCTGCGGTTCACCAAGCAGAACCGTTATCCCTCGCTCAAGACGATGACCCAGGCGGGAGGCCGCCTCTCCCCAGAGCTGCAGGACAAGTTCGCCGCATTCGCGCGCGACAACGGCATAGACTTCGTCGTCATGTACGGTGCTTCCGAGGCAACCGCCCGCATGAGCTACCTTCCGCCCCAATGCGCCTTGGAAAAGCGGGGCAGCATCGGCATCCCCATCCCGGGCGGCCGGTTCGAGATCGTGGGGGCGGACGGACAACCCGTGCCCGCAGGCGAATCCGGCGAGCTCGCCTACTACGGCGAAAACGTGTCGCTGGGCTATGCGACCTGCGCAGAAGACCTCGCGCGCGACGATGACAACAACGGCCGCCTGCTGACGGGGGACTTGGCCCGCGAGGACGAGGACGGATTCTACTATGTCGTCGGCAGGAAGAAGCGCTTCGTGAAGATTCTCGGCAAGAGGACGAGCCTCGACGAGGTCGAAAACATCCTGAAGCAGCATTTCGACGTCATCGACCTCGCATGCGGGGGCAAGGATGACCTTCTGGCCGTGTTTCTGGCCGCAGATGTCGATCCGGCCGCAGTCTCTCGTTTCGTGTTCGAGACCCTGGGGATAAACGAGAAGATGATCCGCGTCGTCGAAGTCGGCGAGATACCCAAGAACACATCGGGCAAGATTCAGTATGCCCAGCTAAACGAGCTCCTAGAAGAAGGGGAGGGCCGGTAATGGGATTGGTTAAGCAGGCGTCTCCCGAGCCGAGCATTGCCGAAGGCGCGCTCGTGAAGATGAGCAAGGTCGGCGACTACACGAGCGTCGGCAAGGACTCGATGGTCCTCAGCTCGACTCTCGGCACGCATTGCGATATCGCCGAGCGCAATCTCGTGCAGAAGTCCACGGTCGGCGATATGACCTACACCGGTGCCGACACGAGCATCATGTGGGCCGAAGTCGGGAAGTACTGCTGCATCTCTCGCGTGGTGGACATCGGCGGGAACGAGCACAACTACCGGGCAGCTTCGATGATGCCCACCTACCGCATCAAGACCTGCCTTGCCGGCAAGCTCGCCAAGCACCATGACGAGGAAATCATCACGGTGGGCAACGATGTGTGGATCGGCCAGGGCGTGGCCAGTGCCCGCAAGCCGGGCCTGACCATCGGCGACGGTGCGGTCATCGGCAGCGGCGCTGTGGTGACGAAGAGCGTACCGCCCTATGCCATCGTTGCGGGCGTACCAGCCAAGGTCATGAAATACCGCTTCAGCGAGGAGATCATCACAAAGCTGCTGGAAGCCCGTTGGTGGGACTGGCCGAGCGAGGCCATTGTGGAGCATTGGGATTTGCTTTCGCAGGACCTCGACGAACAGGCAGCCGAGCGCATCCTGGCCCTGTCGGCCGAGCTGCTTTAATGCTGACAAGCCCCTACGCGTCGTGCCAGGTTTCCAAGATACCCTCCAGGCGTTCAGGTATCAGGCAAGTAACGAAACCAGCTGCTATGGTAGAATTACACAGTACGCTATCAAGGGAGTAAGTGCTTGAGCACCCTGGCAACAATACTCAAAGACAACTGGGAGTGGCGCGAGAAGATTTGCAATCTCGCACTGTTCGACCTGAAGAAGCAAAGCCGCGGTGCCGTCCTGGGCTGGGCATGGTTTTTCGTCCAACCGCTCGTTTACGTCTTCTGTTTCTGGTTCGCCATCGAGGTTGGCATGCGGGCAGGGCGAGCTTCGACCGAAGACGCGCCGTTCATCTTGTGGCTCACAGCGGGTCTCATCCCCTGGTTCTTCATGAGCAAGATGCTCGGGGCGGGCCTCGACGTGTTCCACAGATACCCGTACTTGGTCAACAAGATCAAGTTCCCCCTCAGTGCCATATCCAGCATCTATACGCTTTCCACCATGATCATTCAGCTCATGCTGCAGTTGATTCTCGTGGTCGTCTACGTCGCGTGCGGCCAGGCGCCCGACATCCACCTTATACAGGTGCCGTTCCTGCTCATCCTCATGTACGGGTTCTGGTATTTCGTCAGCTTGCTGTTCTCGCCGTTGTGCGCCATGAGCAAGGATGTCAAGAATCTGATGAATGCCCTGGCCACGCCGTTCTTCTGGCTGTCAGGCATTTTGTTCGAGGTTCGCACGATCAACGTGTCCTGGATTCAGGATATCCTGTACTTCAATCCCATCACGTTCTTCGCGACGGCTTTCCGCGATGCGGTGTGCGACAAGCTTTGGATATGGGAAGACCCCATGATGTGCATCGGGTTCGTCATCGTGTTCGTCGTTACGGCCGTTTTGGGTCTTGTTGTGTACAAGAAGACGAACAAGGAGGTGGCTGATGTCCTCTAACGAGCAGCCAACCTCCGCGGCTCCCGCCATCACCGACCAAACGCTCAAGACGTCGCGTACGCGAGCCCATGCGCTCGCCGTGACGAAGGACCTTCATCGTACCGGCGTCAGCGATGAGACGGCAATCAAGTTCGATCATGTCACCAAGACGTATGACTTGTACAAGAACGACTGGTCGCGTTTCCTCGGCTTGTTGAATATCAAGCGCCGCCGCGCTGGCTACATGGGCACGATTAATGCGAACGACGACCTCAGCTTCGAGATCAAACGGGGCGAGGCGGTGGCGTTTCTGGGGCTGAACGGCGCCGGAAAGTCCACGGCCCTCAAGATGATCACCGGCGTCGTGTATCCCACAAGCGGTGAGATTACCGTAAATGGGCGCGTCAGCGCGCTGCTGGAGCTTTCCGCGGGATTCGATGCCCAGCTGACGGGCCGCGAGAACATCCGCCTGCGCGGTCAAATCCTGGGATTGTCGGAAGAGGACCTCGCCGAAATCGAACCGAAGGCGATTGAATTTGCCGAGCTCGGCGTGTTCATCGACCAGCCCATGCGCTCGTACTCAAGCGGCATGCGCGCCCGTTTGGGCTTTGCTTTGGCTGTTTCCATCAACCCCGAGATACTCGTGGTCGACGAGGCGCTTTCAGTCGGCGACAAGGCTTTTAAGAAGAAATGCATCGCCCGCATCCGCGAGATCATGATGGACGAGAACGTCACCGTGCTGTTCGTGACGCATTCCAGCACTACTGCCCAGGAGTTCTGCAACCGCGGCATCGTGCTCGACCATGGCAAGAAGCAATTTGACGGGTCGATGGACGATGCCATGAAGTACTACGAGGAGCACTTCTAAAAGCGTCTTGACCGCTTTTCTGTGCGGTCTTGCTGGAACTCAGTCAAAAGGTGCCTTGCGAGAATCGCTTTTCGCCCTCTGTTTCCAGTGCAGCTGCGCTTATCCATTGAGCACCTCTGGTAGTTACGGCGCTTCACAATCAGCAAAATTCTTTGCCAAAGCAGAGGTTCGTGTGCGTAACGCTGGAGCTACACGAAGGAAATCAATGCTTGAGGTATAATTCCCGCCATGGTTTTCTCTAGTTCCACATTCATGTTCGCGTTCCTTCCGCTGGTTTTGCTGGTGTACTTCATCGTTCCAAGAAGGGCGTCAAAGAACACGTGGCTGCTCTTGGCATCTCTCGTGTTCTATGCATGGGGAGAGCCCGTCTACATTTTCCTGATGATCACATCAATTGTGGTTAATTGGATTTTCGGGCTCGTTCTTGGCGAAAACCAGGACGCTGCGTCTCGACGCAAGGCGATTTTGGTCTTGGCCACGGTGTTCAACGTGGCAGTTATCGGGTTCTTCAAGTACGAGGGATTCCTGGCGGAGAATATAAACGCGCTCGTCGGGATGCAGCTCGTTCCGAACCTCGAGCTTCCCCTGCCCATCGGTATTTCGTTTTACACCCTTCAAGCGCTCTCCTACGTTATCGACGTGTATCGCGGCGAGGTGGCGCCTCAGCGGAACATTCTCTATCTCGGCATGTACATCGCCTGTTTCCCGCAGCTCATTGCAGGTCCCATTGTTCGCTACCAGACGATTCAGGATCAAATCGTGGGCAGGAAGGAGACGCTAGAAGGCTTTGCCGACGGTATGAGGCTGTTTATCGTGGGTCTTGCCAAGAAAGTTCTCCTGGCAAATACCGTAGCTATCCTGGCGACGAAGATACTCTCTTTGGGTGGACCGACTATTGGCCTGGTCGGTGCCTGGGCTGGGCTTATCGCCTATACCTTCCAAATATTCTTCGATTTCTCGGGCTATTCCGACATGGCAATCGGCCTTGGGCGCATGATGGGCTTCGAGTACCTCCGCAATTTCAATTACCCTTACATCTCCCGCAGCATCACCGAGTTCTGGCGTCGTTGGCATATATCGCTGTCCACCTTTTTCCGGGATTACGTCTACATTCCCCTCGGCGGCAGCCGTTGCTCGAAGGCGCGCAACATCCTGAATATTGCAATCGTGTGGACCATTACGGGTCTTTGGCATGGCGCAGCTTGGAATTACGTCGGCTGGGGCATGTATTACGGCGTGCTCCTCATCTGCGAGAAGTTCATCTGGGGCAAAGCGCTCGCAAAGGCTCCAAGAATCGTCGGGCATCTGTATGCCATCTGCATTTTCGTGTTCGGGTGGTCATTCTTCTGGATAACGGACCCCGCGCAGCTCCTTTCGTATTGGCAGGCGATGGCGGGGCAATTCGGGCTGACGGGAGATTTGTCGTTCTGGGAGCTTACCGTTTGGGAGTACTGGCCCGTGCTCATCCTCTGTGCTGTCGCCTCGACGCCGATCTGCCCATTTGTCAAAGAAAGGTTCATGTCGTGGGTGGAAGCGCGTCCTGCTCGCCGAATCGGGGAGGACGGAATCGTCAACCCGAGGTGGTACGACACGAAGGAGCTTGCAACGTTCACCGCAGTCCCCGCCTCGCATTCGCGTGACGTGGCCTATCAGGTCGCTTCGGTTTTATACGACATCGCGTTGCTGGCTCTCCTGCTCATGAGCTGCGCATCCGTTGTCTCAGGTTCCTTCAATCCGTTCATTTACTTCCAGTTTTAGGGGCTTATGAATTCGAGAAACATCATATTCAGCTTCTGCGTGTGCGTGGTGCTCTGCTTGTGCCTGGGCCATAACGTAGTGCGTGCTGTAGGCGGTTTATCCGATGATTCCGCAAGGTCGTACCTGGAGGGCCGCACGTACCAGACGTTTCCCGAGTTGGCTGTCGGGACACTTGCCGACGGCTCTTTCCAGAGCAAATTCGAACAGTACATTGCCGATTTGATTCCCATGAGGGATGACGTGATGCTCCTTAACGCAGGGCTTCAGCGCACGACGATCGCCTTGGCGGACGCGCCTTTCGGGTTTTCGGCGTATCCGACGTTTTTCGGCTCGGATTACCTGTGCTGTCCTGCCGATAGCGCCGTTGTGGAAACACCTTCGACGCAGCGCGCGTTGTCCGCGGCTGCCCTCGAAAAAGCGGCCGGGCTGTTCGCAGCGGCAATTGGGAGACATGATAATGTGAGATGGCAGTTCGCATTGGTGGATAGGTCAAGGAGTTCCCATGCCAATCCCGCCCATGACCTCGTGGCCCAACCGGCGGATTACCAGTTCTGCGTTAGGGAGTTCCTAGATAAGTTGCCTGAATCATGCGGGAAACCCGACTTGTCGGTTGCCGATGCCGACGAGTATTTCCAATTGTTCTACAGAACGGATCACCATTGGAAAATCGGTGGCGCGCTTGTGGCTTATGGTGCGATTCTAGAGGGGTTCGGCTTCGAGCCTGATGCCGATTATCAAATTTCATCCCAGTTCGAGGGACCTTTCTATGGCGCAAACGATAGAGGCGGGCTTTCGGCGGAGTTCAGCGATTCGGTGGACGATGTGTCGATAGTGCCGAGCATTCAAAAAGTGATGACCAATGGCAAAGAACGCGAACTGTCGTGGCTCAACGAGCGGTTTGGCGATGGATATGCCGGTTATAAGAAGGCGCATCGATTATGCAAGCTACTTCCACGGCGATGAGGGCTTGCTCGAGATCCAGGCAGACAGCGGCAAGGGGTCTCTGCTCATCGTCGGTGACTCTTATACGAATTGCATCGACTACTTGTTCGCAAATCAATATCGGCATGTATACGTAATCGATCCCAGGTATTACACGGAGACGATCGACTCGTTCATGCAGGACCATGAAGTGGACGATGCCGTGATGATCATGGGAAGCAACACGGTGGTTTCCGATAAGACGGCTGCGTTTCTCAAAAGCGAGAAAAGCTGAGAAACGAAAGCCTCCTTCTAGTGCTTAGGAGGCTTTCCAGCTCAGCGCTTTCGCGACCGGGCAGGCAACCGCGCATGAAAGCGCGTCTCTGTTCGGGGAAGGTTATCTCAGCGCCTTCTTGAGCTCCCGCTCCCGCTTCCTGTTGTACTGCTCGACCGCAATCACCCTGTTGGATTTGCCCACTTTCCTGACGATATACTTTCCGTCCGTGAAATAGGCCGCTTCCTGCTCGGATGTGAAGGGGGCGTCCTCGAGGTACTTGAACTCGCTGTAGTGCCTGCGGCCATCGAGCACCGCGAAGGCCCTTATCTCCATGGGCAAGTCGTTCAACGGCAGCTCGATCGAATATCTCGCCTTTGCGGGCACCGATTGGCCCAAGAAAAGATCGCTGAAGCAATCGGGCGTTTCAAGCAGCTCGGCATGGTTGACTTGGGTTTTCTTTCCAGCGCGGGCGACTTCGAAGGTCAAATCCACGCGTTTGGTCGGAAGCAGGGTCCCCATGGTGCCCGAAATGACCACAGAGGCTCCCTTCAGGGCGATCTGCTCCACGTTGATAGCCGTCGAAGGCGAGTAGGGCTTCAGCTTGATGGGCTTGTCTTCATCGGCGATCACGCATACGTTGTCGCCATGGACATGAATGCAGTCGCGTATCTCTTCATACGAAAGGCCTCGTTTCAAGCCGAGCGCGTAGATCTTCCCCTCGCTGTAGAGGTTGCCGGTCTGCGCAATCGCCTCATCGTCTAGCTGCTGCAGGAGCGATGCAATCAATTCCAGGTAATCGGAGGCCTGTTGCTCGTCGAGCACGTCCGACTCGCTGTCCTTAATTCGCCAGCCCAAATCGAACATCACGACGTTTTGCGCCCAGGGGATCGCTCGTCCGTAACGTTGCTTACTGTAATCGAGAAGCCCCTGATAGCTCACGCGCGGTGTCATGAAGTAGTAATCCAGGCTGGTCTTCGATCCGTCGATGGCTGAATCGAGCTCGTCTCTCTTGCGATACAGGTACTCGGCTCCCCTCAGGACGCCGAACTCCTGCGCATCGAGCAGGATCTTGCCGATCCAGAGGAAGTCCTCCGAGATGGTAACGCCTTCGTCGAAGGCATGCCGTTTGGCAAAATCGGCGCGCACGAAGCAGGAAACCGCATGGTAGAGCACGTGATCGGGGTCGGTGAACACGCTCGCGACCTTGGTGCGCTTGAATTTGAAGTTGAGAGCATGTTCCCGCGTGAAGCGTCCGAAATAGCGGATGCCGAAGGCTGCGACGGCCACGTTGGGGCTGTTCGAGAAGAACTCGTGGGCCAAAGCGCATGCATCAGGTTCCCACAGGTCATCCGAGTCGATAAAATTGATATAAGTTCCGGTGGCGTTCTGCAAGCCGGTATTGCGCGCGGCGCTCACACCCTTGTTTTCGCTTCGGATGTAGATGACGTTATTGGGGAAACGGTCTTTCGTCGCCTGGCAGATATCGGGGCTGCCATCGGAGCTCCCGTCGTCGATGAGCACCAGTTGCACATGCTTTTCGAACCCGATGGTCTGATGCAGGATGCTGTCGATTGCTTCCTGCAGGTACCGCTCGGTGTTATATACGGGCATGATGAAGCTGAACTCGAAGCCGTTAGACGGATTTGATTGTTCCATTGCGTCTCTCCCATTGCGTGTTTTTCGATTGCCCTTGCCCTGCGCGTTACAAGATATGGGCCTTCTTGATCGAATCGATGAACCTCTCGGTGTTCTTCCCGTCGTGGAATTCGACGATCCTGCGATAGCGGCGCAGGTGCTCCTCGTCCTGCCCTTTGCCGTAAAGTTCCCGCGCGGCCTCCGCGAGCTCGTCCGGGGAGTTGCACACGGGCCCGAAAGCGTTCTGCTCGTTGAGCATCAGGTGCGTCGGCTCGCCGTAGTGCGCCATGCAATCCTCGAGCTCTTCCCAGTAGAAGATGACGTTGGCACCCCGATAGTAAGCGTCGTAGGCGATGGATGAGTAATCCGTGATGAGCAGCGCCACGTCGCGCAAGAGCTTGTCATAGCTTTCGATGGCGCCTGCGTCCGTGCCGCCTTTCGAGAAGAGCTTGGGGTCGAACAGGGGATGGGGCGCCACGATAACCTTGTCTTGCAGTTCTTCGGGGATGGCCTCCACGATCCTGTTGACCATCTTCACGTAGTTGGTCGATGTGGGATCCACGCGCATCGCGGCGAACTCCCAGGGGCGCCAGGTGGGCATGACCAGTATCTTGTCGGCGCCGGGGTTCTGGTAGCTGCGGTCGAACTTGGGCAGGCCGCACACGATTATGTCATCGCGCTTGAAGCCGGCCATGTCGGTGAAATGCTTGGCCTCCAGCTCAGATGATGCGACGACGTAGGCCTCGCCGGGCATGTTCTCCTTCTGGAATGACGAGCGTTCGGGGGAATCGAGCGAGACCATGTACATGACGCCATGCTGCATGAACACGTACTTGTTCTTCTTGCTTTTCAGCTTGCGCTGGACAAGGATCGACTGGCAGCGCAGCTCGAAGCAGTGCGCGAGCGCCTCGGTGCCCAAAAAGCAGGTGCTGCGGAAGAAGTACAGGTAGTGCTTGAACGAATGCTGGCGCAGGAAGTGGGCGCGGTAACGGTCTTCCACGTCGAGGGATTTGGCGGTCTCGCCGTCGATTACGAACCAGGCGCGCTTCTCCCCGTCGTCGACGAAGCGCTCGTATACTGAACGGGCGCTTTCCTCGTAGTGCTTGGCGGTCTTCTCGAACAGGAGGACGGGCTTGAGCCAGAAGGCTGCCTTCGACGCCGCCCAGGCCAGCCCGATCTTCGCATGGGCAGAAGGCACGTCGGTCACATTGGTGTGGCGTACGGTGAGGGTCGTGCCCTTCCCGACGTTCTGGCGGAAGAAGGCGCTCAAGCCGCTTTGCTCGTCGACGTAGTACGGACCGTGGAGCGCAAGGTATTTCGGGAGGGCCCCGATCCACTTGATGCGCCTCCTGCGCACGATCCCGTACATGTCGGCGAACTGGATTGCCAGCACGTTGTGAATCGGCATCGTCTCGATATCCTTCATGGGCACTTCGATGCTCGCATGGATGACCTGCCGGAAGCAATCGCGTTTTACCTGGTATTTGCCGATTTTAATTTTCGAGCTGACTTCAAATTCCCCTACGAGGAACGCTATGGTAGACGTGTCGAGGATGAAATCAGACTCGATGACGATGGTGCCGCTGATCCCAAGCGACTTGCGCTCGGTCGAGTTCTTGAAATGGGGCAAGATGAAGCTCGCGTTCAGCACGGCGGTCGTGGGCTCTTCGCCTTCGGGGATGTTGGGCGTGCGCTCGTGCAAGACGACGAGCGTGGTGCCGCCTCGCTTGTTCTCCTTCCAGAACGAATGGACGATGCCTTCGGGAAGCGAGGGAATGTCGTCGGTAATCTTGCCATAGCGCGGCTTGCTGCCCAGGTGCCAGGGAATGTCGGCGAGAAGCTTTGTTCCGTCCGGGGCGTCGAAATGCAAGGTCAAGGCGTTGTTGCTGTGGAGGGTCGGCAAGTCGGACTGGGAGATGACGACCTTGAGGTCGAACTTGTGGTCGACTTTGGTCTCGCCGGCATCGCCTACGAGTTCAGCAATCGATCCAAGGTTGCGTTTGCCTAGGAGAAGGTCAACGTCCCTTAGCGAGACGCCGAAGTCCACGTGCAAGAGGACCGTGCAGCTGAACGTCGAGCCCTGCTCATCGAGCGTAAGGTTCACGTTCTGGGCTTTGCAGCTGACGCCTCCGTAGAGCGCCGCATCGACGAGTAGGACTTCGGTTTTGCTCTGCGTCTTGGTTTCGGTTGACGCTTGCGTGTTGACTTGTTGGGCCATGTGATTTCATCCCATCAGCTCGTGATACGCTCTTGCAATTATCCTAGATGACCCCGTCCGATTCAAGAAAACCGACGAGCCTCTCGGTGTTGTGGCCGTCATGGAATTCCACGATGCGCCGATAGCGTTGCACGTGGTCATCCGTCTGGGGTCGCTGGAAGTTGGCCTGCACGGATGCGGTGAGCTCTTCGTCGGTGTAGCAGACGTCGCCGAACGCCGATTCCTCGTCGAGCATCAGCGTGGTGTTGGGGCCGTACCGTTTCAGGCACTCGTCCTTTTCCGGCCAGAAGAACACCACGTTGGCGCCGCGGTAGAAGGCGTCGTAGGTTATCGACGAGTAGTCGGTCACGAGGACCTTCGTGTTCTTCAGGATGTCGTCGTAGCGCTCCTTTTGGGGCATGAAGCGCTTGAGGGGGAAGTCGGCATCGCCGATGACCTGCTGGAAGAGCGGATGGGCGAGCACGACGATCTTGTTGGAGAGTTCATCGGGGATGCAGGCGACGATGCGTTCCAGGAGACGGTAGTAGCCAGTGCTGCGGAAATCGGTCCGGGCCGCGTTCAGCTCCCAAGGTCTCCACGTCGGCATGATCACGATCCGATCTGCGTCGGGGCTCCACTCCAGTCGGTCGAACTTTGGCAGGCCGCAGACGTAGAGGCGCTCCTCGGGGTATCCCGCCTTGTCCATGAAGTGGCGTTTTTCCAGTTCGGACGAGACCACCACGCGATGCTTGCCGGTTGTGGTCTTGCGCGGCCCGAAATAGGCGCGCCCTGTGCTGTCGAGGCTGACCATGTACATGACCCCGTGCTGGAGGAAGACGTAGTTGAGCGTGGGATCTTTGAGCCTCTTGCCGATGCGCCGCGAGCTTGAGCCCAGCTCAGCGCAGTGGACCAGCATCTCGGTTCCGATGAAGGTTTTGGCGCCGAAGAAGAGGCGGTAGTGCTCGAGGGAGTTCTTGCTCACGATGTTTGCCCGATAGCGCTCGGGAATCGATTCGCGCTGGGGGTAGGCGTCGTCAAGGATGAAGCGCACGTTCTTGTGACCCGCGTCGACGAGGGCCTCGTACACGACGCTCGCGCTCTCCTCATAGCGGGAGGCGTTCTTCTCGTACAAGACGATGGCGTCCTTGCGGGGGCGGATTTTCGTAAGCCAGTAAGCCGCTTCGACCGTAAGCCGGCCTTTGCGGTAATCGGTCGGGTTTATGTGGCGCGCGCCCAAGGTCAGGTGGTTCTTCGGCCCGTGGTGGAAGAACAGCGCAGTGTTCGCGCGCTCGTCGAGTAGGGCCCGCCAGCGTTTTCGCTCGCCGACGTGGTGGTCGACCAGGTTGCAGAAGATGGGCGCCGTCCCTTCGAGGTCAAAGCCGTCCGCGGTGGTCGGCGGGGTGTACCTGAGCCGGACTTCGGTATGGTCGGCGAGGGTGGGGGTGAGGCTGTTTGGGATGGCTATGCGGTAGCGCACGACGTTTGCCGTGCCGATTCTGAGCAGGGAATCGAGGGCGCCGAAGCTTGTGGGGAGTTCTTCGGTTTCCCTTGCTTGGGCGTTTGTGGTTTCCTTTGCCTGTGCGTCCTCGGGTTTGTGCGCTTGGGTGCTGGTGGATCCTCCCGCTTGCGTGCCTTTCGGCCCCTGCGTTTGTGCGTTGCCAGCTTCTCCCGCTTGCATACTCTCGGATTCGCCCGACTGGACTTTACCGGCATCTTCCGCTTGCGTGCCTTTCGGTCCTTGCACCTGCACGTTTTCCGTTCCGAGCACGATGCTGAAATCGGCCGACGTGGAGTTTTCGGGCGCGTGGAGGAGGGCTATGCCTGTAAGCACGCAGGCATCTTCCGTGTTCGGAGCGCGCCGAGTCACCAGGTTCATCTGCAGGTTGTCGTTGAAAAACGCCCGCTTCGCCATGTCGCTCAGCTTGGCTGGATCGGGCTCTGGAAGATGCTCGGCGCCTGCTTTGCACAACCCTGCCACCGTCGAGATGCCTTTTCGCACAACAGGGGCAAGCGGCTTGAGGTTTCGCGTCATCACCGCTTTTTTACAGGGTGCCGCGCACACGATGTAATCGAGGGCTTTCCCCGTGATTCCAAATGCGGCAAGTTCGGTGATGTTGATGTCTTGTAAAAGTCGCTTCCGCTCGCGGGAAAGCGCGTCGCCCAGGTACCCCGATAGCGCCTTGGCAGCAAGCGAGCTGCGTTTGGCGACCGCGAAGGGGAGCGCCGCCTTGCCTTTC
This sequence comes from Eggerthellaceae bacterium, assembly GCA_017432445.1. Taxonomy (GTDB): domain Bacteria; phylum Actinomycetota; class Coriobacteriia; order Coriobacteriales; family Eggerthellaceae; genus UBA9715. The sequence continues at coordinate 25,360 of JAFRJC010000062.1, forward strand.
AGGGAGGCTTTTTGGGGAATAAGCCGTACCTTTATGCTGGCAGGGATTTTGCCGGCGAATTCTTTCGCCTCGGACGTGTCGGGTAGAAGGACAAGGTAATCGTCTGCGGCTTCTGCGGCGAGGCTGTCCAGCATCGTCTCGTTCGTGACAGGATTGCCGGCATCGCCCAGGTGGGGGGCGCTGGTTTCTGCGTCGGGCATGCGGGCGGGGCGGTCGTCTGCGATTTTCGCGGCGAGAGCGTCTAGCACTATTTCGTTCGTGGCAGGATTGGCGACATCACCCAGGTGAGGGGAGCCGGTTTCTGCGTCGGATACGCGGACGGGGCGGTCATCTGCGATTTTCGCGGCGAGAGCGTCTAGCACTATTTCGTTCGTGGCAGGATTGCCGGCATCGCCCAAGTAGATGACGCGGGCTTTCGTCGATGCGATGGTTGCTTGTGGGCTTGTGTCGGCATGCGCATCGTCTGAGCTTTTGGAAGAGAGCCCTTTCAGCGTGCGATATGCCCAGCTAGCCAGTCCCACGGCACATTCCTAGAGCTGAATGTTTAATTGCTGCTTCACCTGCGTCGTGCTGATGCCTTCAGTGCGATCGAGGTAGACGAGCTCGCAGTAGTCGCGCAGGTACTCGAACCGATCGGATCCTGCCCAGTCGCCGCCCATGACCACGACGTCGATATCATAGGTTTGCACGTCGGAAATCTTCTGCTCCCAGGAATACTCGGGTATCACGAGGTCAACGTATCGGATACTCTCGAGCATCTCGCGGCGGATATCGTAGTTGTAGTAGCTGGTCTTGCCCTTGGACGCGTTGAACTCGTCGGTCGAAAGCGCGACGACCAAGTAATCCCCGAGCGCCGCCGCCCGCTGCAGCAGCCGCACGTGCCCGTAATGCAGCAGGTCAAACGTTCCGTAAGTAAGCACCCGCTTCACGTCGCCGTCTCCATTCGCTACAGCCACCATTTCTGTCAAAGCGATTATACCAAAGCAGCGAAACCCCCCTGTGAGTGAAGCACCCAACCAGCGAGCGAAACCCCCCAGCGAGCGAGCCCCCCAACCAGCGAGCGAA
>JAFRJC010000063.1 GCA_017432445.1 Eggerthellaceae bacterium
CGGAGATGGGACGAGCCGCAGCCAATCGCGCCTGCGCGATTAGCCGCCCGGCCAAGTTTCCGTGGTTCGCGCCGGTAGGCGCAAATCGCGCAAGGTTCTCCGATGGCTCGGTAGCGTTCCCAAAATGTGGGGATATTCCAGCTCCGAAGGCTATTGACTTGGGCGGGGCGGATTTGGTATCATATCCACCCGTTGGAGAGATGGCAGAGCCTGGTTGAATGCACATGACTCGAAATCATGCATGCCCGCAAGGGCATCGGGGGTTCGAATCCCTCTCTCTCCGCCAAAGGTGCTTTTTCTGCGGGCGTAATTCAATGGCAGAATAGGAGCTTCCCAAGCTTCTTACGTGGGTTCGATTCCCATCGCCCGCTCCACTTTTCCACATGTGCCGGGGAATTTGGTATACTTTCACAATATGCGAAAGACAAGACTCGGACTCTTCGGCAAGATTTTCATCGCCATCGTGGGCGGTATCGCGCTGGGCTGGCTGCTTGGGCATCCGTGGACGCCGTGCGCGTGGGGTCTGAAGGGCGTCAATGCCTTCAGCGGGGTCTTCGGGCAGATTCTCCGCTTCATAGTGCCCCTCCTTATCCTCGGGCTTGTCACGCCCGCCATCGCTGAGACGGGCTCCGGCGCGGGCAGGACGCTCCTTGCCGTCGTCCTGATCGCCTACGGGTCCACCGTCTTCGCAGGTTTCCTCTCGTACTTCGGCAGCGCCCTCGTGTTCCCGTCCATCCTCGCGGAGGGCATCGGGCACCTCGACAAGGCGGCCAAGGTCAAGCCTCTCCTCGAAATACCGCCGGTCATGAACGTGATGACGGCCCTCTTCCTGTCGTTCATGATCGGACTCGGAATCATTTTCACCAGGGCGGAGGCCATCAAGCGCGGATTCGACGAGTTTCGCACCATCGTCTCCAGAACAATCGAGGGCGTCATCCTCCCTGTGCTTCCGTTCTACATCATGGCGATGATAGCGAACATGACCGCCTCCGGGCAACTGGCGGCGTTTGGCGTCACGGCCGTGAAGATCATCGCGATGAGCATTGTCCTCACCGTGCTTCTTCTGCTGGTGCAGTACGGGATTGCGTGCCTCCTCGTGCGCCGCAATCCGGTACCCGTCGTCTGGAACATGCTCCCCGCGTACTTCACCGCGCTCACGATCTGCTCGTCCGCCGCAACGATCCCCGTCACGCTCCGTTGCGTACGCAGGAACGGCGTCGGCGAGGAGGCCGCCGGTCTCGTGGTGCCGCTATGCGCCACCATCCACCTGGCGGGATCCACGGTGAAGGTCGTTTCCTGCGCCGTCGCGTTCATGGTGCTGGCGGACGCCCCGGTCTCGCTCGGACAGTTCACATACTTCATCTTCATGATGGCGATCACGGCCGTCGCCGCCCCGGGCGTGGCGTGCGGCGTCATCATGAGCTCGCTCGGGCTGCTGGAATCCATACTCGGGTTCACGCCCGAGCAGTGCACCATGCTGATGACGGTGTATGTGGCAATGGATGGACTCGGCACCGCCTGCAACGTCGCCGGTGACGGAGCGATCGCCATGGTGATCGACCGATTCTTCATGCATCGCGCCCGCCCCGGTCAAAAGTAAGCGGCATTTGCATCATTTGGAATCCTTGGCGCGTCCGCAGGAGGTAACCCAAAGGTTACCAAATATGGTATAATATTGGCATATACATGAGCAATGAAAAGCCCATGGCGAGCGCGGCAAATCTGCCGCGAGTGAGGTATTCGGCTGCATACCCCACGGGCGCGGAGCGTATTATGATTTGAACCACGAAATACACGAAATACACGAAATGATTGTAGCCGTGTAGAACATGTAGAACGTGTAGAGGTGTTTAACGCGTATCCCCCAGGCGAAGCCTGTCCGCGAAGCGGATGCCCTAGCAGGGGTGAGACGCTGAGTACGCAGAGGCGGTTAGAGGAGGCTTCGCATTGAGAACCGATTTCATGGAGATATATAAGCAGGGTTTTATGTCTGGGGGCCAGCCCCCAGACCCCCGTTGCGGCGTTCCCTGCCGCGCAGCGGCCCTAAAAACTCTCTGCGTACTTTGCGTCCCTGCGCCTCTGCGTTAAAAATCAAAAAGCATTGTATGACTGAAAACGAGATAAGCGCAGAGATACTTGATGCGGCGATAGCTGTTCACAACAGCATTGGTGGGCCTGGCGTATTGGAATCGTATTATGAGGCTGCACTTGCCTGCGAACTTGAGTTGAGGGGTTTGAAGGTCGAAACACAGAAGGCTGTACCAGTCGTCTACAAAGGGCGAACGATTGGAGAGCCGTACAGGCTTGATATGCTTGTCGAGGACAAGGTAATCGTCGAGTGCAAGGCAACCGAAAAGAACAATCCTATTTTCTCAGCTCAAGTGCTCACATACCTAAAACTCACGAATCTCAGGCTTGGAATAGTAATCAATTTCGGGCAACAAAAAATCAAAGATGGCTGGACACGCGTTGCCAATGGGCTCTAACTGCCTATTTTAACGCAGAGACGCGTATCCCCCGAGCGAAGCGAGTCGCTGAAGGCGATGCCCTAGCAGGGGTGAGACGCAGAGTACGCAGAGGCGGTTAGAGGAGGCTTCGCATTGAGAACCGATTTCATGGAGATATATAAGCAGGGTTTTATATCTGGGGGGCAGCCCCCAGACCCCCGTTGCGGCGTTCCATGCCGCGCAGCGGCCCTCAACACGCTCTGCGTACTCTGCGACCCAGCGACTCTGCGTTAAACACATGCATAAATGCTGATGAGACCGTATCGTGATTTGACCC
>JAFRJC010000064.1 GCA_017432445.1 Eggerthellaceae bacterium
CGAGCCGGGCGCGGCGTGGCACGGGTTCAAGGGCTATGGCAAGGACCAGTATTACGTCGATCCGAACAAGTTCATGCTCACCACGCCGGGCATCGACCCGGCGACGGGCGGGTACGAGGATTTCGGCGTGCCGGCCAGCATTCTCTCGGCGTACCTGCAGGAGCACGACGTCATCGCCGAGAAGTGCGATCTCAACTCGATCCTGTTCCTCATGACCCCGGCGGAGACGAACGCGAAGATGGACAACCTCGTGGCCCGCATCCTCGAGTTCGAGAGGCTCGTGGAACGGGACTGCCCGCTCGAGGACGTCCTTCCCGCGCTGTGCGCCCGCCATCCGGGGCGTTACCGCGGCTACACGCTGCGCCGCTTGTGCCAGGAGATGCATGATTTCTACAGGTCGCACGGCACGAACCGGATCCAGGAGCGCTTGTTCCTGCGCGAGTGGTTCCCCCGGCGGGCGATGAGCGCGTACGACGCGAACGTGCAGCTGTTGAGGAACAATTGCGAGCTCGTCCCGCTCGACCGGATCGAGGGGCGCGTGGCTTTGGAGGGCGCGCTGCCGTATCCGCCGGGGATCTTCTGCGTGGTGCCGGGCGAGGAGTGGAGTCCGACGGCGGTGGAGTATTTCCGTGTTCTTCTGGAGGGCATCAACCGGTTCCCGGGTTTCGCTCCGGAGATCCAGGGGGTGTATTTCAAGCAGGAGGAGGGGCGGACGAACGCGTATGGTTACGTGTATGATCCGGCCCGGGCAGCGGAGGAGGATTAAGGGGGCGCTCCCCGTCGAAACACGGAGCCAGCGCGAGCGCCACGCGCCCGGGCCGGGAGGGCAGCCCCCTCTTGGCTCGGGCGCGTGGCATAATGGAGCGCGGCAAATTTTGCGTTTTGCGAATCCCGTTCCAGACGGGCAGGAGGATTGAAATGGCACAGACGACAAACGACATCAAGAACGGCTCCGTCCTGAACCTCGACGGCAAGCTCTGGACCGTCATCAAGTTCCAACACGTCAAGCCCGGCAAGGGTCCGGCCTTCGTGCGCACCACCATCAAGGACGTCCTGACCGGCAAGCAGGTCGAGCGCACCTTCAACGCGGGCATGAAAATCGATTTCGAGACCGTCGACAACCGCAACCTCCAATACTCCTACAAGGAGGGCGACAGCTTCGTCTTCATGGATATGGCCACCTACGACCAGGTCTCCATCCCGGGCGAGATGCTCGGCGACCAGGCGAAGTACCTCATCGAGGGCACCGACTGCATCGTGTCCTTCCACGACGGCAACCCGCTGAGCGTGCAGCTGCCGGCCTCCGTCGTTCTCGAGGTCACCCACACCGAGCCGGGTCTGCAGGGCAACCGCTCCAACGCCGGCACCAAGCCGGCCACCGTCGAGACCGGCGCGGAGATCCAGGTTCCGCTCTTCGTCAACGAGGGCGAGAAAGTCAAGGTGGACACCCGCGACGGTTCCTATCTCGGCCGTGAGAACTGAGAGCGCGGGCAAACTGACAGATGGCCCGATCCACTGCCCGTAGAAGGGCGTTGAACACTCTGTACGAAGCCGATGAAAAGGGCGAGGATTTCCGCTCCGTTCTGGAGCAACGCCTCGTCCTTCCCGGCGCTCAGACGCCGTTGCCGCCGTACGCCGTCGAAATCGTCCGCGGCGTGGCCGAACACCGGTTCCATCTCAACCGCATGCTGAACGATCACTCCAGCTGGTCCATCAACCGCATGGCCGTCGTGGACCGCAATATCCTGCGCATCGCCGCTTGGGAGATTGTCTACAACAAGGAGATCCCGTCCGCCGTCGCCATCGACGAGGCCCTCCGGCTGGCGAAGAATCTGTCCGACGCGGACTCGCCGGCGTTCATCCACGCCGTGCTGAGCGCGGTCGCAAACGATCCGGACGTCCATCCCGAGACGGAGAAGGACGGCGTCGCGGACGCGACGGGCAAGGGCGCGGAAAGTCAGGACGCCTCGGACGCTGCAGCGGGAACGGCCGACGAGGAACCCGAAGCCGGCTTCGAGCCGGACGGCGAGGAGAACGCCAGGGCCTGAGAACAGCTTGGAAAAATCCATGTGGCGACCGGCTCCGAACGGACGCAACATCGGTAGAATATGGGAAGAGTGCGCTGCCAGCCAGCGACTCTTCCTTTTTGTTAAGGGAGGCTTCATGACTCACGAGGAATGGAACGGCGACGCTTTGTTCATCGGCGACAAAGCGGAGAACGCCGATTTCTTCAAAAAGATGACGAACCGCCTCATCGACGATCACTGCGCTTGGAGGCAGAACTACATGCCCCAAGACCTGCCCTTGGTGTCTGCCGAGGAAAAAGGCCGTCCGGACTACCGTGCGACGCAGGACCGTGTCGCCGACGTGCTTGGCGAGCTGTCGACGAGGATGCGCGCCCAGTCGGTGCCGTGGCATTCGCCGCGCTACTGGGGGCATATGAACTCCGAGACGCTCATGCCGGCCATCCTGGCTTACGACTACGCCATGCTGTGGAACGGGAACAATGTGTCCTACGAAGGCGCTCCGGCCACCTGCCTGCTGGAGGAGGAGGTCGGCCGCGACCTGGCCGGGCTGTTCGATTTCGGCCAGGGCTGGGGCCATATCGCGGCCGACGGGTCGCTGGCGAACCTGGAAGGCCTATGGTACGCGCGCAACATCAAGTCCTTGCCGCTGGCCATGA
>JAFRJC010000065.1 GCA_017432445.1 Eggerthellaceae bacterium
CCAGTCGCCAACAGCCATGGCCGTCGGGGTCATCCACAGGTCCTGGATGACGCAGAACTCGATGGACTCGAGCAGCGCCTTGTGCCAACGCTTCGGCTGAGCCGAGCAGGTCGGGGCCAGGAAGTTGGAGGAGTTGAACCATGCCATGCGGAGCTGGTAAGGCTGGTGGGTCTCCATGGTGTTCAGCGTCTCGTCGGGCTGGGTGGTAGCCATGCCGGTGGACAGGCCGGGCCACTCAGCAGCGCCGATGCGGAGCTGCCAGATCTCGTCAGCCATCGCGCCACGCTGCTCCATGCGCCACTTGCCGAGCAGAGCAGACGGAGGACCGAGGGTCAGGCCACCAGGAGAGTCGATCGAACCGGCCAGGGCGGCCAGGAGGATCATTGCCTGGGACAGCTGAACGCCGTTCTTGTTCTGGTCGAACGCGAGGCCCCAAGCCCAACCGATCGGGCGCTCGGTGCCGATGATGTGTGCGACCTTCTCGATGGTCTCGACGGAAACCGTGGTGATCTCGGAAACCTTCTCGACCGGATACTCAGCTGCGCGCTCCTTGAGCTCGTCGATGCCGAAGATCCAGTTCTCGGCCATATCATGATCATACTCATCGTTCTGGAACATGAGGTTCATGATGCCGAGGGCGAAGCAGGTGTCGGTCTGCGGACGGAGCTGGACGTTGATGTTGCCATCATGTGCGCCAGTCCAGGTCACGCGCGGGTCGATGGAGATGATCTTGGAACCACGCTTCATCATGTCGACGAGGCAGTGGCCGAAGAAGCCGTCACCGTTGGAAGGCAGCGGTTCCTTGCCCCAGACCACGACGTACTTCGACAGCGTGTAACGCGGGTCGTCGTACGAGCCGGGCAGGTGGCCAGCATAGTCGAGCTCGGGATAGCCAGCGCCGAGGACGTAGTCCGAAACGGAGCAGCGCGGGCCGTAGCAGGACCAACCAGACTGCGTGTAGCAGCAGTTGGGCGACTGCAGGACGGAGAACGTCAGAGCATAGTAGTAAATGCAAGCCTCACGGCCGGTGCCACCGAAGCAGACGATGGACTCGTGACCATAGGTCTCCCAGAAATAACGAACCTTCGCGGTGATGTACTCGAGGGACTCGTCCCAAGAGGTACGCTCCCACTTATCTTTACCACGATCCTCGACCGCACGCTTCATCGGATAGATGATGCGATCGGGGTGATGCGTGTACTCGCGAAGCGCGAGGTTCAAGGCGTTGACACGGCCCAGGGTAATGGGGTTGTCATCGTCGCCCTCGATGCGGACAAGCTTGCCATCCTTGGTGACAACCTTGACACCGTATCCTACGGGGTGGGATCCCGGAGGAGACCAGGTGTTCGAACGGGTGACGATGGTACCGTCGGGCATTTCGGTACGCCACTCCTTGGAATAAGCCATACTGTTACTCCTTTTCTCGTGTACCCTCGGAAACAAATCGGAACTAACTTCGCTCCGATAACGGAGCCAAGCCCTGCCGCCTCTCTCGAACATGGCTCTAGGGGTAAGCCGCATTCAATAGCCTTGGCAGACGAAACTCAACCATTCCTTGCCCTCCCGTTTGCGGGCGGCTCCTGCAAGTGGTAAGAAGCGCTCGCTTATCTGGCCTGGTATGTGCTGAGTTGTCGAGAACCTACTTGCTTCCCTTTTAATACTGCTGGCATTAATACTTGTTCATTGGTTTCAAATGGGGCAATGAGCAGTCTTATGCCAACATGAGTATTCTAGCACCGTCGGCAGGCTTAGCAAGCAAGGTATTGCCGGGGAGGTTTATCTATTTTTAGAATAGAAACCGAAATGCAACCAAATGAGACAAAGCAGCATGAAATGCAGAAAAATATGGGGCCGGCTACTTCCCGGCCCCGATCAAGATAATGGGAATGACAGCTTCGTGTACCAGGCTGGCGCTTAATACCCTAGTTGAGCCATGTACTCGCTACCATCATGCTTCTTGGGCGGCTCCCAATCCCCTTCCGGCTCGTCAACGGAAAGAATCTCGACCTCAAACGTGAGGCTTTTGCCAGCCAAGGGGTGATTCATGTCAAAAACGACATCGGTTCGCGTAATGTCAATGATGGTGACAGGCGTTTTCGTACCGTCATCGAGCGTGAGGAAGATCCTGTTTCCAATCTCGATGTTCTTCAAAGGCACTGATTCAACCGGAACCGTCTCCACGAGGTCATCGAGGTATTCGCCGTATGCGTCGTACTCGTTGAGCGTGAACGTCTTTTTCTCGCCCTCGGACATGGTGAGAATCTCTCGCTCGAATCCGGGGATGGTCAGATCCATTCCGGTCTGGAACTCCATAGGCTGAGCAGGCTTCGCATAACCGAACACCGTTCCGTCTTCAAGGGTGCCAGTGTAAAGCAGACGCACCGTAGATCCGAGTTTCATATAACACGCTCCTAACACTAATACTATGAACACTTTCGAGCCGTGCAGAAAAGATTAGGCGAACTACGTTCGTTTGTCCAATAAAAAGAGACCGCCGAAGCGGTCTCTTTACATCTTGTTCCTTGATGTTACGCGCCAGGAGCCTTGGGAGCACCGGGGGCCTTGGGGGCGCCGGGAGCCTTGGGAGCACCGGGGGCCTTGGGGGCGCCGGGAGCTGCTGCAGGAGCTGCGGCTGCTGCATCGCCTTCCTGGCCGGGCAGAGGAATCTCGCCCCTCAGGTAGGGACCCCAGTCCATCTTGCAGAACGGGCAATTCTCGAGCTTAATACCAGCCATCATCTGGATGGGTTTCCCGCATCCCGGGCACTTCATGGGGCCGCCGCCGCCAGCTTCTGATGGTCTAAAGCACATGATATCCTCCTTTTAGTTCCTTTCCGGAAAAGCAGTTCCGGGTGATTCTGATGGCAACCCTCGCCCCTAACGAGTTTCATGCCACATGTGCATTATATACTATCCCTCCGTACAATGGCAGAATACTTTGTTAGAAGAAAAAAATTATTATTCATAACTATTACTGGCTAATATCTATTATGTATTTCTATACATAATTTCTAACTATATCAAGTTATCGCTTCCTGCCTTCTTCAGACCGAATCTTAAACATTGTTCTATACGTCATACTTTCTTAGAGCAGTTGTTCAATCGGCGAAACAGACCACCCTGTCTTTTCTTGCGTAAATAGCATGAACAGGTAAGGCGTTGTCTTGTATGGTTCCTGGTATTGCATTACAGGATTTTGTGTTATTATTGCGCAGTGTGTATGCCTTACTGGTTGAGGCGTACATTGCCAAACTTCGCTAGGGGCTCGGTTTCAAACGGCGAAGTTTAAGCGCAAAGGGTGCAATGAAGCTGAAAAGGAGGTTGCCCAGCAATCTACTTATCCTGTGATTAGGCGGATCGGACGCGGGTATGCTGTTTAGGGGACAGCTTGAATACGGAGGCGTCCGTAAGTCATGAATGCGAATGCGTCCGTGATTTCCCGCAGATCAACTTAAGCAGGCAGCTGAAATGTACCGGATGCGTGGCATCGATTGAAAGAATAGGGGCTTTCGATCGAACCCAACGAAATCCTTTAAAGGAGGGATTGATGAACGGAAAAGAGTTTACCGTTTCTGAGGTTATCGACTCATTCGGTATCAACGGTCATACTTGGCTCATGTTTGTCCTCTTGGGCCTGGCCAACATCTTCGACGGTTATGACTTCATGATCGTCAACTCCACGAACACCTACCTCGCCCCGTCGTTTGGTCTCGAAACCGCCGCTCAGGTCGGTTCTCTGACCACGTGGGGCCTGCTGGGCATGGTTCTCGGCGGCGCCGTCGGTGGCGCTATGTCCGACCGTATCGGCCGTAAGAAGATGCTGATTATCGCTGTTATCTTCTATGGTCTGTTCACCCTGCCCCAGGCGTTCTCCAGCTCGCTGGGTATCTTCGCCGTCTGGCGTCTGATCGCCGGCTTCGGCGTCGGCTCCTGCATCCCCATCGTCACCACCTGCTTCTCCGAGACCATCCCCTCGAAGAACCGCGGCGTGTTCGTGACCTTCGGCATGGCCTTCATGGTCGCCGGCTGGGTTGTTGCTGGCCTCATCGCTGCACCGATCTGCACGACTGACCACTCCATCCTGGGCAGCCTCACCGAGAAGCAGATCACCCTGGCCTCTGGCCTCACCTTCTATGAGAACTGGCGTGTTTGCTACCTGATCGGCGCCCTGCCCATCATCTACGGCATCATTCTGATTTTCGCGATGCACGAGACCCCGCACTGGTATGCCAACAATGGCATGAAGGACAAGGCCGTCCAGGCGCTCCAGGACATCGAGAAGAAGCATCACGGCACTGTGACTGACTATGATCCCAACCTGCTGGTCGTCCCGCCGAAACCGGCCCAGGCTGGCCCGAACGTCCTGTTCTCCAAGAAGTACATCGTGGCCACCGCCGCTATTTGGTGCACCTACTTCGTAGGCCAGTTCTGCGTCTACGGCATGAACGCCTGGATCCCCACCTGGTTCCAGGCCATGGGCTACACCCCGCAGCAGTCCGTCAACCTGCAGACGTGGAACAACTTCGCGGCCATCCTCTCGAACATCTCCGTCGGCTTCGTCTCCGACAAGATCGGCCGTAAGAAGAACCTCGCCGGCGCATGGATCGCCTGCATCATCGTCATCGTCATCTGCTCGCTGGTCATCAACTACGACCCGACGCAGTCCAAGATGGTGCTGTACGTCTTCCTGATGCTGCTGTTCGGCTTCGCGCTGAACTACGCCATCACGGCCGTCCAGCCGCTGATGCCGGAGTCCTACCCGACAGCGATACGTAACACGGGCGTTGCCTGGTGCCAGGCGTTCGCCCGCTTCGGTGGTTCCGGCTCGTCCATCGTCCTCGGCGCTTTCGCGACCGTGTTCACGATGGCCAACCCGGCCCTGGGCAACCCGGATGCCGTCGCTGCAGCCGCTGCTGCTGGCAAGGAACTTGCTGCGACCATCCCGGCTTGGTCCACCGTCGTTCTGACCCTTTGCATCCCGTTCGCGCTCGGCTTCATCTGCACGCTCGTGTTCGTGCGTGAGACCGGCGGCAAGACCATGGACCAGCTGTCCGCCGAGGCCTCTGGCGACATCGGCGACACCGGCACGACCAAGTTCATCATCATGATGATCATCGTCGCCTTCCTGGCCCTTATGTGCATCGTCTTCCCGCTGCTCCCGGCTGGCACGTTCGGCACCGCTCCGGACGGCACGCCGCTCGCATTCGCGAAGACCGCCATGGCCCTGCCGCTCATGGCAACCGGTATGCTGCTCCCGTTCGTGTTCTTCTTCATCTTCGCCGGCCCGCTGGCTCTCAAGAAGGACTAAACGGATCCTTTGGTTTACGCATGGGCTTGATGCCCTGACGTAGAGCATGAGGAGCCTCCGAGAAATCGGAGGCTCCTTTCTTTTTGCCAATACGGCCTTTGATATACTTTCTACAGTTAAGTGAAATACGAGGAGCGTTGTAGATGCAAAAGATATCCAAGAAGCAGAGGATGGCTTTAAGGGAGATAGATACGCTATCCAAAGAGAGGCGGCGCAATCAAATCCTAGGTTGGGCGTCGATTGGCGTCATGGTTTTGCTCATCGTCGGCTACAACACGCTTACCTACAACTTGGGCGTACTGAGCGAATCGAACACTATTGTACGTGCCATGATGTACATAACTGCTATGGTTATCGCGGGCTTCTCGGGCATTATGCTGATGAAGGCCTCCCAAAAGCAGCGCAAGATAGACGGGTTCCGCCAATCCGCCGGTATTTCGCGCGAAACGCTCGAAGCCTGGAAGAAGGGCGAGATCGAGCCGTAGACGCACTTCATTACGAACAAATGGGCCCCGTGGGCAATCAAGAGCTCACGGGGCCCATTTGTCATTCTTTTAACGCGAAGCCGCTACTTTCTGATAATCGGCAGACCCTTTTCCTTCAGCTTTAGCACCTCTTCGAAGGTGAAGCCCTTGTTCGTGGTAAGGCGGTTCTTCCATTTCGTAAGGCCCGTCTCTTCATACGGCTCGCCCTCGCTTTTGCCCTTGAAGCTCTCCTTGATGGCCATGGCTATGACGCAACAGGCTGCGATGCGCAGCTTTGAGATGTCCTTGACCTTGATTTCGTAGCACGGTCCCTTATCGCGGAATTTGACACGGCCGATACGAACATCCAGTTTTCCCGTGCCAATGTTCTTGAAATCGAGCGGCGGCTCGCTGATGCAGCCGATGATATCCCAAAGCATGCCCTTGAAGAAGTAGTGCTCGAAAATCGTGTAGGTATGAAGCTCGTACTCGTATCTCTCGACGCCGACGAAGTAGGTGAGCGTCTGGGGATCAGTACGAATGCGCCCTAGCTCGCCGCCCATTCGATTGTAAATCCGAACTTTGTCCCTTTCGTATTTCCAATCTCCCCTCACGGTCAGAAATACATCGCCATCTGCGTAATAGAGCTCGAAATCCTCGCGCTTGTCGACTGCATCGACCGGCATGTACACACGGTTGTTCCTCAATGCCACTCCTCTACCCAATTCATTAACGTGAATCATTATACCCTGAGATACAACCGAAACGCACTTTTGCCTCGGTTTGACTCAGCGAAAACCAGCCACGCTATATGGGGACGGATCCAATCCCTTATTCCCCATCTCCGCTATTCTCAAGAGAACTTCCGAACAGACGAAACGATGAATCAGGCCCGTCTCTATTCATCATGTTATAAAAATGGGCCCGCGCTTGATAGCGCGGACCCATCGGTTCGATACCGGTTGGTGGAGGCTTAGACGCAGGTGTAGCCACCGTCGACGGCGATCATCTGGCCGGTGACGTAGCTGGCCTCTTCGGCGCCCAGGAATACGGCAGCTGCATTCAGTTCGCCGGACTGGCCGTAGCGCTGCATCGGCACGGTGCTCTTCGCGAAGTTCTGGAAGTACTCGGTGTCGAGCGTCTCGGTGGTGAGCTCGGTGTAGAAGTAGCCCGGGCAGATGGCGTTGACGGTAACGCCCACAGGCGCGAGCTCTGCGGCGGCGGCGCGGGTGAAGTTCACCACAGCGCCCTTGGAGGCGTGGTATGCGCAGGTCGGGATGGCCGTGTTGCCGACAAGGCCGTAAATCGAGGCGATGTTGATGATGCGTCCGTAGGACTGCTTTCCGGCCTCGATGCCCTTCTGCATGTAACCGCCGACCTTCTTGCACATCGTGAAGATGGAGGTGAGGTCGAGGTTCATTGTGAACTCCCAGTCGCCGAGGTCGAAGTCGACGAGCTTAGTGCCCGTGCCCCTCTCGCCGCCGGCGGAGTTCACGAGGACCTCGATGTGGCCGAATTTCTCGTCGGCGGCCGCGATGGCGGCGTCGATGGAGGCCTCGTCGGTCACGTCGCAGGCACACGGCAGGACCTCGATGCCATACTTCTCCGCGAATTCCTTGGCACTCGCCTCGAGACGTTCGACACGGCGCGCGAGCAGCACAAGGTTGGCGCCCTGCTGGGCGTAGCCTTCTGCCATCTGCTTGCCGAGACCCGAAGAAGCGCCGGTCACCGCGACGACCTTGCCAGTGTAATCAAACATGAGAACCTCCTATACCAAAGATACGAAACACTTCAAGCTCGATTGTATATTTTCCCGAACTTGCAACTCAGAATTCTATGCTCGATATTAAAATATTCATAGTAATTACTTAGTATTAATTATCTAAATAAATATCAATCGTATAAATAAAACTGCTTTACTTATTTTTCGTAACGAGCGTTTACCGTCTACTCAAGAGAACGTATGTATTCAGCGCGCCGTCTCTTCCGTCCGCCCTGTAACGCAACCTTTGCTCGCATTCACCTGAAACGCAAGCCACGAGCTCGTCGATTTCATCGTCTGAGAAGCTGTGACAATATCGGAACGCAGAATGGTCATCTTGCCAATCCAAAAAGTAATCGTTCGCATCAAGCTCAAATCCCAGTTTCTGCGTCGCTAGCTCCGTAATCGCATGAGCCTTTCGAGCCAACCGATCATCCTTCATGAAACACCAGAAGGACAGAGCCACCACGCCCCCCTGCACCGTCTTGTCAAGCAGCGCATCCACGAGATGCCTGCGTGCTTCAAAACCGGGGATGTGATGAAGAAAGCCAAAGGAGACGGAAAGATCGCACATCGGAGCAACCAAAGCTTCTGCGGGGCCCGCTCGCTCTATGCAAAGCTCTACGACATCCAGCTCTTGGAAGTGAACGTTCGGCAATTCGGATGCGAGTTCGGCACACGAATCGACGCAGTAGAATTCCTTCTGACTTCCGCCCTCAAATGACTTGGCGAACTTCTCGAAGCGCATGTTTCCACATGCAACGTCCAGCACCGTCGAGGCCCTCGCTATTTCTGGACGAAGCTTTTCCCATCCTTGCCAGGAAAAAGAGCGCGTCGAGGAGAACGACGCTGCATGCCGGCTGTAGAACTCTTTGTTCAGCTTGTTGAGCTTATGCGCTGTCGTTGTATCCATGAAGCCATTGTAATGCACCTTCTCCTGTACAATTCCTCTCATGGACGACGTGATCCTCGACATACTCGAACAGCTGAGAGACGGCATCGAGCTCGATGCAGCCGGGCTCGACCGCATCCTCCGCGCCCACAGCAAGCGTCTCCACGATGGAAGGCGCCTCGTCGCGAAGAAGCGGATACTCCCCTATTACCTCGACGTCAAATCCAATGACAGCGACCTATTCTCCACCTGGAACGTCACCGAGGAGCTTGACGCCCTTTTCATGCGCACTCTCCAGATGAAGCCTCGTCGTACCGCATCGGGCGTTGCCACCATCACCGTTATCACCAAGCCTTGGAGATGCTCGAGCAACTGCATATACTGCCCTTGCGACATCCGCATGCCGAAGAGCTACCTGCACGATGAACCTGCCTGCCAACGGGCCGAAAGGAACTACTTCGACCCGTTCCTCCAAGTGCTGTCTCGTTTGCGGGCGCTCGAGCACATGGGGCACGCCACCGACAAGGTCGAGCTCATCATCCTAGGTGGCTCTTGGACCGATTACCCACGCAGCTATAGGTTCTGGTTCGTATCTGAGCTCTTCAGGGCCCTAAACAGCCCTACCGAGAAACGCGAAGAATCCGCCTCGGAACGTCGGGCGTTATACGAGGATGCGGGAGTTCTCTCCGATCCTGACGAGCTGGCAGCACAATGCTCGGAAGCGCAGTCGAAGATCGATAGTGGAGAAATGAGCTTCAACGACGCGTTCGAGAAAGTGTACAGCTCTTCGAAGAGCTGGAGCGCCGTCGCTGAATTCCAGATCGGCTCCCTCGAAGAACTCGAAGAACAGCAACGCCTTAACGAGATATCCGGCAAGCGCGTGGTGGGTCTCGTGGCCGAAACGCGCCCCGATGCGCTCACCGTTACCGCCTTGCGAGAGCTCAGGGCACTTGGCTGCACGAAGATCCAGATGGGAATCCAGAGTCTCGATAGGAAGATACTGCAGGAAAACGGGCGTTTCTGCTCCATAGGCAGCGTGGAGAACGCATTTGAGCTCTGCCGCCTGTTCGGTTTCAAATCGCATGTCCATATGATGCTGAACCTCTTTGGCAGCGACCCCCAAACCGACAAGCAGTCTTACAGAAGGCTCGTCACGCAGCCCGAATACCTCCCGGACGAAGTGAAGCTCTATCCCTGCGCTCTCGTCGGGGGTACGGAGCTCGTAAACCGCTACCGAAACGGCACCTGGCGCCCTTACACCGAAGACGAGCTTATCGACGTGCTGTGCGAGGACATGGAAGCAACACCCGAATACATGCGCGTGTCGCGGATGATCCGCGACATATCGGCTGATGACATCCTCGTCGGGAACAAGAAGACGAACTTGAGGCAGATTGTCGAGGAGCGGCTGCGTTCCCAAGCAAGCGAAATACACGAGATACGCCTGAGAGAGATCGGGACGTCTCCCGTGGATCTGGAGACGCTTTCGATGAAGGCCGTCGCGTACGAGACGACGGTTTCGACTGAGGTTTTCCTACAGTGGGTGACACCTGACAACAGCATCGTGGGCTTTCTGAGGCTGTCCCTTCCGCGCCCCTCTGCACTCGAGCGCTATTCTGGCCAGCTGCCCATCTTGCCAGGCGAGGCCATGATCCGCGAAGTTCATGTCTACGGCTTCGCGACGAAGATATCGGGCATTTCGGCGAGCGCACAACACCACGGCCTCGGAAAGGCCCTCATCGAAAAAGCCGCCTCGCTTGCCAAAGAGGCTGGTTACGGGCGTTTGAACGTCATAAGCGCCGTCGGAACGCGCGAATACTACCGCAAGCTCGGCTTTGCCGACAACGGACTCTATCAGACAATGCAGCTTTAGGTGCCGGGTCGGAACAGCGCTCTTCGACTCTTGTATTTGCCAAGCAGCCAAGAGGGATATTCCCTCTTGATTCGCTTCCTCGCTACAGGACGCCCTTTATGGCGGCGAAGAGATCGTCGTACTCCTCGAAAGCCTGAAGGTCGGGGTTCTCGGCCTTGATGGCGTCGGTGCTGCGGAACAGGAAACCCGCCTTCGAAGCCTTGATCATGCCGAGATCGTTGTGGCTATCGCCCACGGCAATCGTCTCGAAGCCCATTGCCTGCAGGCCCTTCACGGTCGTGAGCTTGGATTGCTCGCAACGCATGTGGTAACCGGTTATCTCGCCAGAAGGAGCGACCTCAAGCGAATTGCAGAACAACGTCGGCCAGCCCAGCTTGCGCATGAGCGGTTGGGCGAACTGCTCGAAGGTATCCGACAGGATGATCGCCTGCGTCGTCGCGCGCAGCTCGTCGAGGAACTCTTTCGCGC
>JAFRJC010000010.1 GCA_017432445.1 Eggerthellaceae bacterium
AGATCGTAGGTGGCGTCGGGGGAGCAGATGCAGATGAAGTGAGGCTTGCGGGCGGATGCGTCCATGACGTTCTTGGTGAACATACGCGCCTTGTTCGTCTTCCAGGTCCGGACAGCCCTGCGGATCTCGTCCACGGTCAGCTTGTTGCTGGCGGTCAACGCACCTCTGGAGGCGACGCCGTTGGCGTACTGAACGTTGGTGGTCTCGTTCATGGCGTCCCGGGTGACCCACTCGATGACCGTGCCCAGCTGCTCGCCCAGCAGCTCGGTGGACGCGGCGATGACGGGGTCGTACGCGGTGAGGTTCAGCAGGTCGGAGATCGCCACGTAGGCGCCGTACTGCTTGACCTCGACCTCCACCTTGGACTGGCTACGGCTCTGGCCCGTGGGGGTCTGGCCGTCCACCAGGGTGAGCTGAGCGACGTCGGGCGTGAACGCATCGAACTTGCGGAACTCCACCCGCTTGCCGTTGTTGCGGGGGATCGGCCGCTTCTGCCCGAAGTTCGCATGGACGAACTTGGTCTTCGTGGTTTCGAGCAGCTTGCGGTCGTAGAAAGTCTTGTTGAGATAGGTGTCGATTGCGGTAGAAGCGGTGGTATTGATTGCCATAATATTTTTCTCCTTTTTACTGTGAATTTTTTACAATCGCACAGTCTTGCCCTCCCTCTCCGCTTGCTTGATTTTCTGCTCGAAGGCGAGAAATTCTTTGGTCGTCATCTTGCTGAAGTCGACCTCGCGCGGGACGGCCGGGTTCGCGCCGGACGGAGACATGGGCTTCGGGCCGTTGCGCCGCTTCTCGACCTCCTGGGCGATCTGCCGCGCGTCAGCCTGTGCTTTGAGCTCCGAGGCGTGTTCCGCTTTCCAGATGCGGAGTGCGGCTTTTACGCCGTACTCTCCGGCTGCCTCAAAGAAGTCGTCGCCCGGCTTGTGCGGGTCGAAGCCTTCCGGCAGCTCGTTCGCCCGGATCGCGTCTGCCATCTGCTTTGCAAGCTCCGTAACGGTTAGCTTGCCGATCTGAGGGCTTTCCTGTGCCTGTGCCTGGGGTTGCTGCCCGAGCATCTGGTCTCTGTACCAGGACGCCGGGTCTTTCGCGTACCGCTGCGCTCTGGCATTGATACGCTCCTCGTTCAGTTCGCGAAACGCCTGTTCCCGCGTGATGCCCTTCTCCTGCGCCCGTTCGTCGATGACGGCGCGGATGTACTTCATCTCCGGAGAGTTCTCGATTTCGGACTTGCCGCGGCTGTACCCCTTCGCGTTTTCCTGAGAAAGACGCTTGGAGAGTGCCGTGTCGAAGTCCTTCTGGCTGCTCACCTTCGGCTGCGGGCTGTCGTCGCCCGTGCTTTCGACCTTTTCAGCTTTGGTGCCCTCGCCAAGAAGCTCGGATACGCTGATCTCGTTTTGTTCTGCTCCACCTGCAGCAGGCGCGTCGACCGCCTGTGCGCCGTCTGCGACGACTTCGGGTGCGTTCATTTCAACCGTGCTTTCCATGTTTGTCTCCCTTAACGAGCATGATCCGGGGGATCGTGCACGTTAACACGCCCGTTATGGCCGGCGGCGCCAAATTAGCCCATGTTCTGTACGTTGAGCCCCTGCATGCCCTGTGCCTGTGCTTTCTGCTGATCGCGAAGATTCCGCTGCGCATCCTGGGCCTGCTGTTCGGCCATCTGCTGCATGTTCGCCTCGGCGGATGCCATGGCCTGCTTGTACTGCGAAAGCTCGCCGGAGAGCTGTTTAACAGCCTCAGCGAGCTCTGCATTCTGCTTTTGCAAGTTGAGCATGCCTTCACGCTGCGCTTTGCGGATCGTGTCCAGGATCGCCTCCTTGTTGTCCGATTCGAAGGCTTCCAGCATGATGACGGGGTCCGTCTGCCCCTGCGTGACCTGCATCATCTGCAGGACGAGCTCGTTGTGCGCCATGAGGTTGAAGCGGGTCTGCCGCGCTGATTTGATCGAAATGAACGGGACGACAGTGGTGCCGTCTGACGTTTTCATCTGCTCGCTGAACCACTTCCTGTCGAAGCTGACCGTCTCTGCCTTCCCGTTCATCGTGATCTCTATCTTACGGGGGACGATCGCTTTCTCGCGCAGCACCGCCAACAGCATCGAAATGGCCCTGCGGAAAGAGAACTGCAGCCGCTGTGCGCCCATGCGCGACCGCTTTGTGGACGCCGTCTGCAGCGCAGTGATCGCGGACGCGGCCGTGACGCCTGCGCCGGTCTGACCGCGGGATTGGTCGTTGGTGCCGGATTCGTTCTTGATCGTGCTGGTGAGGAAGTCGACGGACGTAAACGCCGTGTTCGGAAGCGGCTGCGGCTGCTGCCAGGCGTATGCGTTCTGCAGGTTTCCCTTCATGAAGATGACTTCCTTCGAGAAGTCAAGCGCGTCTCTGATGTCTTCGACGTAGTTTCTGTCCAGCAGCACCCTGGGCTTCGCCGCCCGGTACAGGTTGGACAGGATGATCTGCATCGCCTTGTCCGAATACCGCTGCGCGTCCTTGAACATGTCGACGAGCCCGATACCCAGCGCCGTCCCGCGCTGCGGGTACAATGCCGTAACGACGAACGGGTACATGCCGTGCGCATAGTAACCGTGCGGATACTCGTCCGCAGAGTTTTCGAGGAGCTGGTGGCCGGCGACCTTGACGAAATGGACCTCGTGCCGCTTCTCCTCCGCGTTGTACATACGCACCCAGCATTCGAGCAGCATGTACGTACGATCCTCGGACGGACGCGTCCTGTCCGTCTTGTTCTCGTGATTCTCGTCTTTGAAGCCGTCGTCGCCGGACATGAGCGCGAACTTGTCCGGGTAGTGCTGCTTGAACCAGTACTTCGGCTTCGCGTCGATCTTAAAGCATGCCCGGCCGTCCTGGATGTCGCGGACGTGCGGATCGCACAGGAAGTTTTTGTTCATGACGTACCGGATATAGCTGCCGCCAAGGCCCTCGTTCATGTCGGGATCGTACCCGATTTCCCAGCAGCCCCAGCCATCCTGCAGGACGTCGTGCACCTTGTCGTTGTATGCCTGCTCGAATCCGCAGATGTCCAGCTCCTCCCGGATGACCGTCGTGAGGATCTTCGCAAGGCGTTCGCTGTGGACGCTCTCCTTCTCGATGACCGCCTCCGGGAACTCGTCGTTGTAATCGGCTTTCAGGTTCTCGATGGCGCTGGTGATCGTAGGGATGGACGGACGCGGCAGGAGTGCATTGTCCGGGTTGTCGTTGCCGAATGTGGACCAGTGATCGCCGTCGTAGATCTTCGTGTTCTCGTCCAGCCGCGACCACTCGCTCTTAAACTTGTCCTGCAGGAACTGATCGTACAGCGCGTAGATCGCGCCTACGAACTCACCGCCTCCTGGGACAGGCTCATGCTTCTGCTTGATCCCGTCTATGATCGTAGACATGATGTCTTCCGGGACGAGATCGCCCACGTTTGTCGTGATATAAACTTCTTTTGACATGATGATCGTGTCTCCTTAAATGCTGAAAAACCCTCCGGACAGCACACGGTCCTGGGGCTTCGCAAACGGGTCGAAGGCGAGGATCTTCGCCTGGTTCTGGGGGTGGATCTCCGCCGGGGACGGGCGGGACATGAGCCCGTACCGGAACGCCTCCGGCGCGTGGTCCTCGCAGGTGTCGGACACGTCCTCGTGCCTGTTCGAGCTGATCTTCCCGTAGGTGAGCAGCGGCAGCGTCCGGATCAGGTTCTCGCAGTTGCTGAAGATCTGCACGTACGGGAGGCCGTCCGCCGCAAGAGC
>JAFRJC010000066.1 GCA_017432445.1 Eggerthellaceae bacterium
AGGGGCCTTCTCCATTTCGATATACAAGCAAAATTTCTTCCGTTTCGTTTAATACCAAATTGATTAGTTTATTAAAGTAAGACCAGTTCAGATATTATTTTGAGAACATAATAATGTTCTCAAAATAGATAGCATTACAAGATATTCGCCAATACTCGCAGGCACCCGAAGCGTTATAATCACTCTGTTGGTATTAGTGTGCGCTGATGTCCCTACACCATCGGCAATCGCGAAATGCCGGCAATCGTATCAATGGAGACGAAGAAATGTAAAGAAGGTTCTTCAAACGTCTTCATCTTGCAACAACTTTTGAGCGATAGATGGTTTCCCCCTAAGACCATTTTGCGCTTGAAGGCGACAAGGCGAGGCGAATGAAGCATCGACTGAAATTTTGGAAATCTCCAAAGGTAAACCGAGAAAAGGAGTAACAGTATGGCTTATTCCAAGGAGTGGCGTACCGAACTTGAGGACGGTACCGTAATCACTCGCAGCAACACCTGGTCTCCTCCGGGATCCCACCCCGTAGGATACGGCGTCAAGGTTGTTACCAAGGATGGTAAGCTCATCCGCATCGAGGGTGACGACGACAACCCGATTACCCAGGGTCGCGTCAATGCGCTGAACCTCGCTCTCCGCGAGTACACGCATCATCCTGACCGCATCATCTACCCGATGAAGCGTGCGGTTGAGGATCGTGGTAAAGATAAGTGGGAGCGTGTCTCTTGGGACGAGACCATCGAGACGATCGTCGACAAGGTCCGTTACTTCTGGGAGACCTACGGTCATGAGTCCATCGTCTGCTTCGGTGGCACCGGCCGTGAGGCTTGCATTTACTACTACGCTCTGACGGTCTCCGTCCTGCAGTCGCCCAACTGCTGCTACACGCAGTCTGGTTGGTCCTGCTACGGTCCGCGCTGCTCGGTTTCTGACTACGTCCTCGGCGCTGGCTATCCTGAGCTCGACTATGCAGGCCATCTGCCCGGTTCGTACGACGACCCGCGCTACACCCTCTCCAAGTGGGTTGTGGTTTGGGGCAAGGAACCGCTGCCCTCCAACGGCGACGGCTTCTTCGGTCACTGCCTCGTCGACATGATGAAGCGTGGTACGCACATCATCTCGATCGACCCGCGCGTCACCTGGGTTGGCGCCCATGACGGCAACATCAACGTCCAGGTCCGGCCGCAGACCGACACCGCTATGGCTCTCGGCATCATGAACCTCATGTTCCAGAACGATGAGTACGATCATGACATGGCCGAGAACTGGATCTTCGGCATCGACGAGCTCAAAGAGCGCGCCGCCGAGTATCCGGTCGAGAAGGTTTCCGAGATCACCACGGTTTCCGTCGAGACCATCGAGAAGGTTGCACACATCATCGGCACCGAGCGCCCGATCGGCTGGGCTTGGGGCCTCGCATTCGACCAGAACAAGAACGGCGTTCAGCTTTCGCAGGCTATGATTCTTCTCGCCGCTCTCGCTGGCTCGATCGACTCCCCCGGCGGCCTGACCCTCGGTCCTCCGTCTGCTCTGCTCGGCAAGTGGCGCATGGAGCAGCGTGGTGCAATGGACGACGAGATCTGGCAGCTCCGCATCGGCGCTGCTGAGTGGCCCGGCCTGTCCACCGGCATGGCTACCACCCAGCCCGACGAGACCCTGAACACCATGGAGACCAAGCAGCCGTACCAGCTGCGCATGGCTTGGTTCAACTCCTCCAACTTCCTGGCCCCGACCTGCTCGGCTCAGCCGAAGCGTTGGCACAAGGCGCTGCTCGAGTCCATCGAGTTCTGCGTCATCCAGGACCTGTGGATGACCCCGACGGCCATGGCTGTTGGCGACTGG
>JAFRJC010000067.1 GCA_017432445.1 Eggerthellaceae bacterium
CAGATGGACGGCGCAATCCTGGTTATCGCTGCTACCGACGGCCCCATGGCCCAGACTCGCAAGCACATCCTGCTCGCCCGTCAGGTTGGCGTTCCCAACATCGTCGTGTTCCTGAACAAGTGCGACATGGTCGACGACGAAGAGCTCATCGACCTCGTCGAGATGGAGACTCGCGAGCTCCTCGACAAGTACGAGTTCCCCGGCGACGACACGCCGATCATCCGCGGCTCCGCGCTGAAGGCCCTCGAGGGCGACGCTTCTTGGGAACCGCCCATCTGGGAGCTCCTGGACGCTGTCGACACCTACATCCCCACGCCCGAGCGTGACACCGACAAGCCGTTCCTGATGGCTGTCGAGGACACCATGACCATCACCGGCCGCGGCACCGTTGCCACCGGTCGTGTTGAGCGCGGCGTGCTCCACCTCAACGACCCGCTCGAGATCGTCGGCATCAAGGAGACCCAATCCACGGTCTGCACCGGCATCGAGATGTTCCGCAAGCTGCTCGACGAGGCTCAGGCCGGCGACAACATCGGCTGCCTGCTCCGCGGCATCAAGCGCGACCAGATCGAGCGCGGCCAGGTTCTCTGCAAGCCGGGTTCTGTGACCCCGCATACCGAGTTCATGGCTCAGATCTCCATCCTGACCAAGGACGAGGGCGGCCGCCACACCCCGTTCTTCGATGGCTATCGTCCGCAGTTCTACTTCCGCACCACGGACGTCACCGGCGTTGCTCACCTGCCCGAGGGCACCGAGATGGTCATGCCTGGCGACAACGTTGAGATTCATGCCGAGCTCATCCACCCGATCGCGATGGAAGAGGGCCTGCGCCTGGCTATCCGCGAGGGCGGCCGCACGGTCGGCTCTGGCCGCGTTACCAAGATCTTGAAGTAACGCAGTTCATTTGGAACATGTAGCGGAGCTCGCATCATGCGAGCTCCGCTCACCAATTCATGTGTCACGAAACAATGCCTGATCTTCAACATAAGGCATAAGGAGTTTTATTCATGCGTACGATGATCACCTTGGCGTGTACGGAGTGCAAGCGCCGTAACTACACGACCAAGAAGAACAAGCAGAACAACCCCGATCGTATCGAGATGAAGAAATATTGCAAGTGGTGTGGGCACCACACTCTCCATCGCGAAACCCGATAATATAGGGGAGAAGCAAGCGTATAGGCCAGTAGTTCAATTGGTAGAGCGTCGGTCTCCAAAACCGGAAGTTGAGGGTTCGAGTCCTTCCTGGCCTGCCAGCTTGTTTTATCCGAGCAGCTTGTGTTCAATTTGCTGAATTAGCAACTTGAAGCCAGGCTGCTTGTTTGATGTTTAGAAGCAGGTATTATCAAAGAGGAACAGAGGTCGCAGATGGCCCACAAGTCAAAGACGCAGCGCGCCAAGGCAGCAGCCGACAAGGCGAATAAGAGGGATCGCGAGCTCCGCGACGAGATCGCGGCCGAGAACGCGCCTGCAGTCGAGCCTGCCGAAGAATCCAAGGGCGGCTTTTTCAAGAAGAAGGAAGACAAGCCCGAAGCCAAGCAGCAGGTTGCCGCAGCTAAAAAGGAAGAGAAGAAGCCGAAGAAGGTTCGCTTCAAGTTCCTGAAGGACGTGCGTGCCGAGATGAAGCGCGTCACGTGGCCGACGCGTCAGGATGTCATCCGCTGGACTGGCGTGGTCGTAGGCGCACTCGTGTTCTTCGGCGTGTACGTTGCGGTTCTCGACAATCTTATCGTCACGCCTGCTTTGGTTGCGCTGACCAGTTTGGGAGCTTAAGCCATGGCTAAGAAATGGTACGTCCTGCATACGTACTCGGGTTATGAGAACAAGGTGCGCCAGAACCTGCTGCAGCGCATCGAGTCCATGGGTCTCGAGAACAAGATCTTCAAGATTGAGATTCCGACCGAGACGGTCACCGAGATCAAGGAAGGCGGCAAGCGCGTCGAATCCGAGAAGAAGATTCTTCCCGGGTACGTGCTCGTGCGCATGGAACTCGACCCCGACAGCTGGACGGTCGTGCGCAACACTCCCGGCGTGACGGGTTTCGTGGGTAGCCAGGGCAACCCCGAGCCGCTCACGCGCGATGAGTACAACAAGATCATGGGCGTCGGCAAGCCGCGCAAGGGCACGCCGAAGAAGGCGACTACCAGCATCGAGGTCGGCCAGACGGTCAAGGTCGTGTCCGGCCCCTTCGTAGATTTCGATGGAACGGTAGCCGAGGTCATGCCGGACGCAGGCAAGGTTCGCGTCATGGTTTCCATTTTCGGCCGCGAAACGCCGGTCGAGCTTTCGTTCGATCAGGTGGCACGAGTTTAGGAGTAACGTTAACGAGCGTTCGTGCCCGCGTGGACCGGGGCTTCTCGCGAATGCTTGCTTGATAGAGAAGACATTACCGAAAGGATTGAAGATATGGCCCCCAAGAAAAAAGTGACCGGCTTTGTAAAGCTTCAGATTCCTGCCGGCGCCGCTAACCCGGCTCCTCCGGTAGGTCCGGCCCTTGGCGCCCAGGGCGTCAACATCATGCAGTTCTGCCAGCAGTTCAACGCTGCTACGCAGGAGCAGTCCGGCACCATCATCCCCGTTGAGATTACGGTCTACGAGGACAAGTCCTTCACTTTCGTGTGCAAGACGCCTCCGGCCGCCGTTCTCATCAAGGAGAAGCTGGGCATCCAGAGCGGTTCTGGCATCCCGCAGCTGCGTTTCGTTGGCGAGCTGTCCGAGCAGCAGCTCCGCGAAATCGCCGAGATCAAGATGCCCGACCTCAACGCCAACAGCATCGAGGCCGCTATGGAGATCATCGCCGGCACCGCTCGCTCCATGGGCGTGCGCATCGAGGGTCGCGAGATGAAGAAGAAGTACATCCCGAGCCGTAAGCTGGCAGAACAACTGCGCCAGATGGGCCAATAATAGGGTTTCGCCCGCCTGGCGGCGGTCGGCACTGCCGACGCTGCGGCCAATTCTGGCGGCACACTGGCCTCTTATTTCCGCCCTCGCGTACCGAAGTACGCGTCGGGCGAAAGGCGAGGCCATCGCACTCGCCAGAATCGCCCTCGCTGACTTGAGTTGGACCTACGGCTCCAAGAATGGTTGAGGGGTTTTGTTAGGACTTAAGCGCAAAAGCGCTGGTCATATAAGTTGGGAGAGCGCTTAAGAGGCGTTCGCTAGCCACCACGAAGGAGATAAGAGAATGGCTAAGAAATCCAAGGGTTACCGCATCGCGTCAGAGAAGATCGAGAAGCGCGACTACGCGCCGTACGAGGCATTTGAACTGCTGAAGGAAATCGCTTCGGCCAAGTTCGACGAGTCCGTCGAGGTTCACTTCCGCCTCGGCATCGACACCCGCAAGGCTGATCAGCAGCTGCGCGGCACCGTGAGCCTGCCGAACGGCTCTGGCAAGAGCGTACGCGTCGCAGTCTTCGCCGAGGGTGAAGCTGCACGTGCCGCCGAGGAAGCCGGTGCCGATATCGTCGGCAGCGACGACCTGGTCGCCGACATCCAGGCTGGCGTCATCAACTTCGACGCCGCCGTCGCCACGCCCGACCAGATGGGCAAGGTTGGTCGCCTGGGCAAGATCCTCGGTCCCCGTGGTCTTATGCCCAACCCCAAGCTCGGCACCGTTACTCCTGATGTCGCCAAGGCCATCAAGGAGCTCAAGGGTGGTCGTGTCGAGTACCGCGCCGACCGTTACGGCATCGCGCACGTGCTCATCGGCAAGACCAGCTTCTCTATCGAGCAGCTCTGCCAGAACTACGGCGTCGTATACGACGAGGTTCTGCGCATGAAGCCTTCCACTGCAAAGGGCAGGTATGTCAAGTCCATTACCGTGGCTTCCACCATGAGCCCGGGCATCAAGGTTGATCCTTCCGTCAACCGCGACTACGACTCCAAGCCGGTCGTTGCCGAATAGCAGAACGGACTGAGCAACATGCAAGGGAGCCTACGGGCTCCCTTTTTTGTTTCGCTTCGAAAGCGGGATGGGATTCTCTTCCAAATATCCCGTCTCATCTTGATGCAGCATAGAGTCTTGACTCATCTACCAACACGATGAGATGCTTGTATTCAGTCAAGATGGGCAAGCGTTGTGCAACTTGCCTCATCCGCTTTGTCCAAGTCTAAGCGAGGAAGCTATGGCGGTAATCCTGAAGACGCCCGAAGAAATCGAGGCCATGAAAGAGGCCGGTCGGCTTTCGGCGGAGGTGTTGCGCGAAGTGGGTGCGCGCTGTGTGCCGGGTGTTTCCACACTCGAGCTGGACCAATTCGCGGAGGATTATATCCGAAGCAGGGGAGGTATCCCGACATTCAAGGGGTACGGAGGCTTCCCCGGTAGCATCTGCGCTTCCATAAACGAGCAAATCGTTCACGGTATTCCGTCGAGCACGGTCAAACTGAAAAGCGGGGACATCATTTCGATCGACGTTGGTGCGACCGTCGATGGATGGGCGGGCGACAATGCTTGGACATTCGCTGTCGGACGTATAGGGCACCAGGTCAAGAAGCTTCTCGAGATAACGGAGAAGAGCATGTGGATGGCGATTGCGGCCGCACGTCCCGGCAACAGGCTTGGCGATATCGGGCATGCGGTTCAAGCTGTCGCAAAATCGGGTGGATTTGGCGTGGTGCGCGACTACACGGGACACGGCATCGGCCGCGACATGCACGAGAGTCCGCAGGTCCCCAATTATGGGCTCAAGCATACGGGCATGAAGCTGCAGGTAGGAATGGTGCTCGCCATTGAGCCGATGCTGACAATGGGCACGCACAAAACCCATGTCATGCGCGACGGCTGGCTTGTCGTAACGCAAGATGGCAAGCCTGCCGCCCATTTTGAAAAGACGGTTGCCATCACCGAAGACGGTCCCGTGCTGGTATCGACCGAACCTGGGCGTGACCGCCCGCTCTAAAAGGAACAGCCATCCGGGGAGCGCCCAGATGGCTGAACCGAAAAGTTCTTGTCGTTTGAAAGGCTAGCCCTGGTAATAGCGGCGTTGTTCGTATTTTGGCTCGCAGCACACGTTGATGCCGAGCGAGCGGTAGAGCAGCTCGTCGTCGCTGGGGATGATCACGCTGAAATAGGCGTCGCATCCTCGCAGCGCGCCTGCGGCTTGGATGGCGGTCGCTGCCATGGGATTGGTGAGCGAGCTGGTGGACAGCGCTATCAGCATCTCGCGCGGGTGTAGGCGCGGGTTTTTGTGGCCGAGCTGTTCGGTGCGCAGGTTGCAGATGGGCTCGAGGGCCAAGTCGCTGATGATGTAGAGGTTATCGTCGATGCCCGCTTGGGCTTTCAGCGCATTGAGCAGTACAGACGAAGCGGCTCCGAGCAAGGTCGACGTCTTGCCGGTGATGATGCGGCCGTCGGGGAGCTCCATCGCGCCCGCCGGCCCACCCGATTGCTCGGCTTTGGCCAGAGCGGCAGCGCGTGCTGGCGAGAGGTTTGCATCGACGCCCGCCTTCTTCATGAGCATCTCGGCTTTGACGACGAGTTCGTCGCCAAGCCCCGTGCGCTTCGCCTCGGTCGCCGTTTGGAAGTAGCGGCGCACGATTTCGCGATTCGCCGCATCGCGGCATGCGTCATCGTCGACGATGGCCAAGCCCGCCATGTTCACGCCCATATCGGTCGGCGATTTGTAGGGGCTTTCGCCCAAGATGCCCTCGAGCATAGCCTTGAGCACAGGGAATATCTCGATATCCCGGTTGTAGTTGACCGTCGTCTCGCCGTATGCCTCGAGATGGAACGGATCGATGGCGTTCACATCGGACAAATCGAGGGTCGCAGCCTCCTAGG
The DNA here is from genome assembly GCA_017432445.1 of Eggerthellaceae bacterium. Taxonomy (GTDB): domain Bacteria; phylum Actinomycetota; class Coriobacteriia; order Coriobacteriales; family Eggerthellaceae; genus UBA9715. The sequence continues at coordinate 5,779 of JAFRJC010000067.1, forward strand.
CGATGTTGACGGGGTGGTCGAGCGAGAGGTTCCAGATGGGGAACGTCTCGAACTTCGCATAGCCTGCGTTCACGCCCCGCTTATGCTCATGGTAGAGCTGCGAGAGGCAGGTGGCCATCTTGCCCGAACCGGGGCCGGGTGCCGAAACGACGACAAGCGGGCGCGTGGTCTCGATATAGTCGTTTTTACCCATGCCCTCGTCGCTGACGATGTGGTCGATGTCGTACGGATAGCCCTCGATGGGGTAGTGCAGGTAGCTTTTCACGCCGAGCCCTTCGAGGCGCTGGCGGAAGGCGTCGGCTGCAGGCTGATTGCGGTACTGCGCGATGCAGACGCTGCCTACGTAGAAGCCCAGGCCTTTGAAGATGTCCATGAGGCGCAGCATGTCCTCGTCATAGGTGATTCCCAAGTCGCCGCGAACTTTCGAATGCTCGATGTGGTTTGCGTTGATGACCAGGATAATCTCGATGTCGTCCACCATGCTCTTCAGCATGCGCAGCTTGGTGTCCGGCTCGAATCCGGGCAGGACGCGCGAGGCATGGTAATCGTCGAACAGCTTGCCGCCGAATTCTAGATAGAGCTTGCCGCCGAAGGTCTGGATGCGATCCCGGATGCGCGCCGTCTGAAGCTCGATGTACTTATCGTTGTCGAAACCGATACGTCTAGGCATGCGAACCCTCTTCCCTTCGTGCGTACCAAGTAATTATAGCCGAGGGGAGGCGAGGGGGCTGAAATTTGGTCCCGTAAATCTTCGGGACCCGATAGGGGGGATGGGTTCCTTATCGGGTTTCTAGTCGAAGAAGGTGCGGGCTATCTGGTGGTAGAAGCTCTCGTCGTGACGATTGAGCAAGACGGTGGGCCTGTCTCCTGTGCTTACGATCACTCGGGATACGGGGCGCTCGAACTCAAGGGCATCGCCGTCTGCGAAAAGCGAGACCTCGCGCGCGCTTGCCGAGCCTTCTTCCATCGTTACCTCGACGATGTCGTGGTGTTCGGTGACGATGGAACGCGATTTGAAGGTGTGGGGCGCCAGGGGGACGACGATCATCCCTCGATGGCTCGGGCCGACGAGCGGGCCGCCTGCAGAAAGCGCGTAGGCCGTCGAGCCCGTGGCGGTGGAGACGATTACGCCGTCGCCGCGCAGGTGCGCCACCTTGTCGCCGGAGACGTGCAGGTCGAAGTCCACGATATGCCCCATGGCGCCTCGAGTGATGGCGATCTCGTTGAGGACGAAAAAGCTGCGGGGCTCCGTCGGCTCATCGACGTCATCGCCCTCGCATTCCACGCAAACATGCAAGTTGACGCGCTCTTCACGGCAAATCTCCCCCGAAAGCGCGTCGGCGAGCAGGGCGATGACCCCGTTCTTCGCCGAATTGGCCAAGAACCCTAGATGCCCGAAATTCATGCCGAGGATCGGCGCGTCGAGCATCGTCGAGAGGCGTGCCGTATGGAGCAGCGTGCCGTCGCCGCCGAGCGTTACGACCAGGTCGACGGGCCCTTCGAGCTCGGGTGCCACATCGCGTGCGCCCTTACCGCTGTACAGGAAGGAGCTGTCGGGAAGCTGGCTCACGTCGAGCGGCACATGGGAGATGCCTTGAGAATCCAGATAGGCGATTATTTGGTACAAGGCATCGGTCGTCTCCCTGTTTTTCCTGTTCGAGACTATGAGGATGTTCATTGCGCACGGCCCCTTTTCGGGATTTCGAGTGAATAGCGCCTGCAATTGCGGCAGTTGATTCATTATATACAAGCGTTTGCGACACCATTGTGGGCTTTTGGATGAAAGAGAAAGCTTGACCGAGAACGGGAACAGGATAGACGTCGAGACGCCTGCGGCAGAGACGGGCAAGGACCAGGTCGCCGCAGTCGACGAGCAGACGCATGCCTCGGTTGCGAAGTCGACGGCGCTCATGTCCGCCGCCACGCTCATATCGCGCGTGACGGGGCTCGTCCGCACGTGGGCGATGGCTTTCGCGTTGGGCAACTCGCTGATCACGAGCGCCTATCAGGTGGCCAACAACATGCCCAACGTCGTGTTCGACCTGGTAGCGGGCGGTCTTCTAGGCGCTGCGTTCATCCCTGTCTACCTCCTGGAAAAGGAAAAGCACGGGGATGCCGGCGGCAATGACTTCGCCAACAACTTGCTTAACCTGACCATCATCGTGCTCGGTCTGCTCAGCATCCTCTCGAGCATATTCGCACCGCAACTTATCGCTACCCAGACCTTCACGGTGGGAGAGACCGACGAGGTCGTTTCGCTTTCCGTGGCTTTCTTCCGCATATTCGCCTTCCAGATCGTGTTCTATGGCATCAGCGGCATCGTGACGGCGGTGCTGAACGCCAACCGCGTGTACTTCTTGCCCGCGATTGCCCCCGCATTGAACAACATCTGCGTCATCGTGTCGTTCTTCCTGTTCATTCCGCTGTCAGCCGTCGACCAGCAACTGGCCATCCTCGTGCTGGGGGTGGGTACGACACTCGGCGTGGCCGTGCAGGCCGTCATCCAGATTCCCGCGCTGATCAAGCAGGGGTTCAAGTTCAGCCTGCGCGTGAGCCTGAAAGACCCCGCGCTCATCGAGGCGATGAAGATCGCGCTGCCCACCATGCTCTACATCGTGGGCACCCTCGTGGCGTTCTCGTGCCGCAATGCCTTCTCGCTCCAGGTGGGCGATAACGGACCATCGACGCTGCTGTATGCATGGACTTGGTATCAGCTTCCCTATGGCGTGGTTGCCGTGTCGCTTTCCCGCGCGCTGTTCACCGAAATGGGCGAGGCGGTTGCCAAGGAAGACTGGCCGGCGCTGCGCGAGCTGGTGCGCACGGGCATGTCGGGCAACCTCCTGTTGATCATCCCGCTGACAGGCATCATGATCGTTCTGTCGACTCCCATCATGGAGCTTTTCCAAGCGGGCGCCTTCGGGGCGGGTGACGTGTCCTACGTGGCAAACGTGCTTGCAGCATGGCTGTTCAGCCTGCCCTTCTACGCGGTGCTCATGTTCTTGTACAACGTGTTCGCGGCGCTTCGCAAGTTCATGTACTTTGCCGTGGTCAGCACCGTCATGGTCGTCGTGCAGTGCGTCGCCTACTTCTCCCTCTGCCGTCCCGACACGATGCAGCTGCAAGGCGTGCCCGCGGCCGATTTCATTTACTATGCGGCTTGCTGCATCGTGCTCACGATCATCCTCAGGCGCATGATCGGCGCCTTCGATTTGCCTTCGGTGCTGCTGTCGGTGGTGAAGGTGTGCATGGCCACGTTCATCGGCGTGTTGGCGGCCTATTTCATCTCTCTCGGATTGATGTCGGTGGGCTCGGGCATGTTGGGTGGTTCCGTGCGGCTCGTCGTGGCAGGCGGCATCGCCCTCGTGATCATATTCGCGCTTTGCGCCGTGCAGAAGATTCCCGAAATGCGCTTTGTCACCAACATCGTAGACAAGATCGCAGGTCGTCTCAAGCGCCGTTAAAGCTGATAATGAAGCAGGGCACAGGGCTGCTTTTCTTCGATGCAATTTGATTAGTCATCCCGTGGGTGAATGATTAACTTCGAGATGTTTGTATCGTCTCAAGGATTTTGTATCATGGGGCCATGCGAATCGAACAGGCCATAGACGAGTATCTCTCCCACCTGCGCGTCGAGCGCGGCAGCTCTCCGCTGACCATCGAGGCGTATTCTGCCGACCTGGCCGATTACCTCTCGTTTTTGGACGAGTGTGGTATATCCGACCCGAATCGGGTTGAGCGCGACACGATTGCGGCTTACGAAGCCGATCTCACAGAACGTGGCTATGCGGTCACGAGCATCGATAGGCACATCTCGGTACTCAAGGGCTTCCATCGCTTCTGCATGCGCGAAGGATACGCAAAGGACAACCCTGCTGCTTCGGTGCGCTTGCCGGCGCCTCCCGAGAAACTGCCCGACGTGCTCTCTATCGAACAGGTGAACAAGCTACTCGAGCAGGCTACGGGCGATAAGCCCGCACAGCTGCGCGATCGGGCGCTTTTGGAAGTGCTCTACGGCTGCGGGCTGCGCGTGAGCGAATGCGTAGGCCTGGATATGGGCGATTGCGTGTTCTCGGAAGGCTTCCTGCGCGTGGTGGGGAAGGGGGACAAGGAGCGCATAGCGCCCATTTCCGGATTCGCGCTTCAGGCGCTCGTAGAGTATTTGGAGCACGGGCGCGCCTTCTTGGCGAAGCCCGCCAAGCCCACCTCTGCTGTGTTCTTGAATGCACGGGGAGGTCGTCTATCGCGCCAGTCCATCCACGCAATCGTCGCGAAGGCCGGTGTAGGTATCGGCGTTGAAAACCTCCATCCGCATACGCTGAGGCATTCGTTTGCCACGCACATGCTGGCGGGTGGAGCCGATTTGCGCGTCATCCAGGAGATACTCGGCCATTCCGATATCTCCACCACCCAAATCTACACGCATGTCAATCGCTCCCACATCCAGGAGGAGTACCTTTCGGCCCATCCGCGCGCCCGTTTGTAGCGGGCGCCAAGCAGCAGGTGCTCCTCGTTTCGCTTTCTCCAAGACGTTAGCGGAAAGGCGTGAGCTTGCGGGGAGGGCGGACTTGCCGGGCCTTGCGAGCGCCCCCGCAGAACCGCGCGCATAGGAAAGCGGCAACACGGGCAGCCGTAGGTGACAACGGGATTGCGCTGCCAGCAATTCGGCTCCGATAGCCGCTTTCCCTTGCGCGGTTCGCAGGGGGATTCAAGCGAGCCGGCCCGGCAAGTCCGCCCTCCCCGCAAGCCCGCCTTCCCGCAGGCGGTGGGACGGTGTCCCACTTCAAGAATTGTGCCTCTGTTGCCATAAACCACCACATTTAGAATCCCCGTTCCATTTCCGTCGTTTTTTCGCCATATTTGGGGCATAAATTGGGCTTCAAATGCAAAAATGTGTTGCGAAGTGGAGGAGAGTGGGATAGAATGTCAACCGTTCGATGAAAACTGGCAGGAGAAGGCGGAAAGGCGAAATGGACGAGACGAGGAAACCCGTTGATCTCAACGGGTCGTTTCAGTTCAAGACCGATGTCAAGGGTCGTGTTTCGCTTCCCGCCAAATTCCGCAAGGTTTTATCGGATGACCTCGTTGTAACGTGCGCTCTGACCGGCGAATTCCTGATGGTCTTCGACGGGCAGGACAGCTTCAACGCGTGGGTAGACGGCTTGTTCGTCGACAAGTTCGGCGGCTACAACTCCACCAACCGCGAGCAGCTCATGCTGCGAAGCGTCCTGAAGGGCAATGCGTTCGACGTGCAGGCCGATTCGGCGGGGCGCATCCTGCTTCCGTCCGACCTGCGCGAGAAAGTCGGTATTGACCGCGATGTCACCATCGTGGGCAACACGGGCTTCTTCGAGGTCTGGAGCGCCGAGCGCCGTAGCGCCGCCGTCGAGAGCATCGACTTCGCGGCACTGCTGAGCTAGGCCCCCGCACCATGACAGACGAATATCGGCATATTCCGGTCCTGCTCTCCGAGTGCCTCGAACAACTACAACTAGAACCGCAGAACACGTTCGTGGATGCCACGCTTGGAGGCGCAGGTCATTCCCTCGAAGTTGCCAGGCAACTGTCGGCTAAGGGCACGCTCATCGGAATCGACCAGGACGACGCGGCACTTGCCGCAGCCTCCAAACGTTTAAACGAACTACCCGATGAGCAGCGACCCAACATCGAGCTGTTGCATGGCAACTTCGGGGATATGGATGAGCTGCTCGTGAGTTGCGAAATACCCGGCGTCGATGCGTTCCTCTTCGATCTGGGCGTTTCCTCTCCGCAGCTCGACGTGAAGGCGCGCGGCTTCTCCTTCAAGGAGAACGGCCCCCTTGATATGCGGATGGATCCGAGCAAACAAACCCTAACTGCAGCAGAGATCATCAACACCTACAACGCAACCGATCTCGCTCGGATCATCCGTAGGAACTCCGATGAGAAGTGGGCCAGCCGCATCGCCGATTTCATCGTGAAGCGCCGCGAAAAGGCGCCTATCACGGAAAGCGAAGAGCTGGTGGAGGTCATCAAGGCAGCTATTCCCGCCTCGAGCAGGCGCGCGGGCGGGCATCCGGCGAATCGGACGTTCCAAGCCATCCGGATTGAAGTCAACTCGGAGCTTACCGTGCTCAAAGCAGGTTTAGAAGCGGCGGTACGCTGGCTTAATCCTGGCGGCAGGCTCGTGGTCATCTCGTACCACTCCTTGGAGGACCGCATCGTGAAGGAGACTATGGCGGCGGGTGCGAACAGGTGCACCTGCCCGCCAGATTTTCCCGTATGCGCCTGCGGAAGAAAGCCGATACTCGAAGTCATCACCCGTAAGCCTATTCAGCCTACGGATGAGGAGATCAAACGAAACCCACGCGCCCGAAGCGCCAAGCTGAGGGTTGCCAAGAAGCTGTAAGAGGCACGTGTCCAAAGGAACGTGCCTTCGCCGCTCAAACGAAGCTTAAACGATGAAGGAGCAGGCAGTGGCCTTGGGCACATCGGCATATCGCTTGGATGCATTCCCGCTTTACGAGCCGGAGGAGCGTTCCTCCTACTCCGAGCGTGCCAACGTACGCGCCGTGCGCACGGGTGGTGCACGCCAGGCTGACGAAAACACCTCCTTGCTGATCACCGCGGCCAAGCTCGCCGCAGTGGTTCTGGTGGTCGTAGCCGTTCTGGGATTTGCGCGCATCGCGCTTACCAGCGCTGCTGTCGCAACCCTGATCGAGAGCGATGCCATCTCCAGCCAGATCGAAGAGGCACGTGCAACTGGCGTGAGCCTCGAGATGGAGCAGAGCGTGCTGACGAGCCCCACCGCGCTCAAGGGTGCCGTGAAGCGTTTGGGCATGGTGGCGCCTGCTGAGGTGGGCACCATCGATCTGGGGGTCGACGTCGTCGCCCTCGACGAAGAAGGCTCCTTGTCCTTGTCTGGATCGGTCAAGAACGTCACCCAGGCAAAGGGGTAGGACGTGGCCGGCACGTCCCGTGGCAACCGCGAGCCACGACAGCAGCGCGGCGCCCGGACAACAGCCTCCGAGCTCGAACGGTACGTATCGCGCGGCAGCAACCGCGCGTTCGTCGTTGTTGCCCTGTTCATGGCCATCGCCGTGGTCTTTTTCGTGCGTCTCCTGTACTTACAGGTCATCATCGCACCCCAATATGCAGCTCAAGCTGAGGAATCGCGTACCGTGGGCTTCGTCGTGGAGCCCCGGCGCGGTACCATCTACGACCGCAACGGGCACATCCTGGCCATCAGCGTGGACGCGACGACCATCTACGCGAACCCTTCCGAGATAACCGAACCCGACGCCACGTCGCGGGCCATTGCAGAAGCCCTCGGCGGAAAGGCGTCTGACTACGTGGGCGCGCTGACCAGCAGCGGATCGCCCACGTTCTCGTTCGTCAAGCGCAAGGCCGACGTGAGCGCTGCCGAGCGCCTGCGTGCCCTAGAGCTTCCCGGCATCTACTTCCTTGCCGACACGCGCCGCGAGTATCCCTACGGCCAGACGGGCGGGCAGGTTATCGGCGCATGCAGCATCGAGGTTGACGAAGAGGAAAACCGCGAGTACTACGTGGGCATCTGCGGACTCGAGATGTTCTACAACACCATCCTTTCGGGAACGGCCGGTTACTACGAGGCCGAAGTGGGCGCCAACGGAACGCCTATTCCAGGTGGCGTGCATGAATCCACTCCCGCTGTCGAGGGACAGGACATCGTCATCTCGCTCGACATCGAATTCCAGGAAGACCTCGAGCGCGACTTGAAGAACGGCCTGAAGGCAGTGGATGTGAAAAGCGGCACGGCAGTGGTGATGGATTTCACGAACGGCGAGATCTACGCGGCCGCTTCGAGCCCCTTCTTCAATCCCGGCAACCGCACGGAAGTGCCGGAAGGGTCGATGCAGCTCAAGTGCGCCACGAACCTGTTCGAGCCCGGCTCCATCTTCAAGACCGTTTCGGCGACGGCCATTCTGGAAAAGGAAACGATGACGCCCGACACGAAGGTCAAGTGTCCTTCCTACATCGAGGCTGACGGATACACGGTTTCCGACGCATGGGAGCGCGGCGACGAGGTCATGGATCTGCGCACGATCATCAAGAAATCCTCTAACGTGGGCATTTCGCTTTCGGTCGAGAAGAACCTGGGCTTCGGTGACTTGTACGACGCCATCATAGATTACAGGCTCAACACGCTGACCGGCGTGGATTACCCGGGCGAGCAGCTCGGCTATCTGCTCGATTTCGACCATTGGTCGCGCGTGACCGGCTATAACGTGACGTTCGGCCAGGGTATTTCGGTCAACGCGCTGCAGATGCTGTGCTTCTATGGCGCGCTGATGAACGACGGCGTGTCGCAGACCCCGCATTTCCTCTTGCGCAAACCCCAGACGGGCGAAGTTCCGACATGGGACACGCACGAGATCATCAAGAACAAGAAAGCCTTGGAGCCCATGTTGAGCATGCTGCGGTCGGTCGTCTCGGAGCAGGACGGCACGGGCAAGAACGCCGCCATCGAGGGCTATGACCTGGCGGGCAAGACTTCGACCGCCGAGATTTACGACGAGGAGAACGGCGGTTACCGCGATAGCGTGTACAACATCGCCTTCACCGGATTCATCGAGAACTCCAACAGCCCGTTCGTGTGTTTCTGCGGAGCCGATGAGGTACCCGCAGACCGCAACGTGACGGTCATGTTTCACGATATAATGCAGGATGTCATAGAGCGTTACAACATCGTGTCGACCGAGTGAGGCGTGAAGCGTATGGCAACTTGTGCAGAACTGTTCGAAGGGCTTGAGTGCACCATCATCGGCAACGGCGCCGATGAAGTGGGCGGTTTGGCGTATCGCAGCGATGCGGTGGTGCCGGGAGACATGTTCTTCTGCATCGTCGGCCTGAAGGTTGACGGTCACTCGTTTGCGCAGGATGCGATTGACCGCGGGGCCAAGTTCATCGTCGTCGAGCGCAAAGTGTACCTGGCAGACGCCACCGACGTCACCGAAATCGTCGTCAAGGATTCGCGCAAGGCGATGGCGCATGTGGCCGACCGCTTCTTCGACTCGCCGTCGAAGCGTTTCTCGCTGGTCGGCGTCACCGGCACGAACGGCAAGACCACGACGACCTACCTCGTTGACCAGATTGCACGCGCCGCGGGCAAGCGGACCGGTGTCGTGGGCACGGTGGGTGTCCAGATCGCCGGCGTGCACGAAAAGGCCGAGCACACCACTCCCGAGTCCCCCGATCTGCAGCGCACGTTTGCGCGCATGCGCGATGCTGGCTGCGACGTCGTAGCCATGGAGGTTTCCTCCCACGCGCTCGATCTGCTGCGCACCTGGCATACCAGTTTCTCCGTCACGGCGTTTTCCAATCTCACGCAGGACCACCTGGACTACCACCACACCTTCGAAGCCTACTTCGAGGCGAAGGCGCTCCTGTTCTCGAGCGACTATCCAGCTAAGCGTGTGGTCTGCATAGATGACAAGTGGGGCCGTGAGCTGCACCGCAGGTGTGCAGGAGCCGACGAGTGGGTCATCACGACCGGCTTCGACACCGCAGCTCAGATTCACCCCATATCGGTCGACCTCCAGCCCACGCATACCGCCATCGAGCTGGATGTGCGCGGCCGTCGCGTCGGCTTCGACTACCCGCTCGTCGGTCGTTTCAACGTGTCAAACGTCATGTTGGCCTTCGGCATCGCCATGGCGCTCGGCATCTCCATCGACACCATCGTCAAGGCGCTCTCGGCGGCGCCGCAGGTTCCCGGGCGCCTCGAGCGCGTGCATGCGGCTGCCGACGGCGGCATCTCCGTGTTTGTCGACTACGCGCACACTCCCGATGCGCTCGCCAAGGCCATCTCGTCGATCAAGGCGCTGGCTAAGGGCCGGACCATCGTCGTGTTTGGCTGCGGCGGCGACCGCGATGCCTCGAAACGCTCAATCATGGGTCGCGTCGCGCTCGACGCCGATTATGCGGTCGTGACATCCGACAACCCCCGCACCGAGAAGCCCGCCGACATCATCGACGACATCGTCAGCGGCATGGGCGAGGGGAAAGACCGCTACGAGGTCGTGCCCGACCGCCGCAGCGCCATCGCGCGCGCCATCGAGCTCGCCGAACCGGGCGATGCCATACTCGTGGCGGGCAAAGGTCACGAGGATTACCAGATTATCGGAAACGAAGTCCTGAGTTTCGACGACCGCAAGGTGGCGGCCGAGGAATTGGAGAGAGTTTTTGCCTGAGGATTGAAATGCGCTTATCACTATCCGAAATAGCTTTAGCCGTAAACGCCGCACAACCGAAAGAAGCTGAGGATCCCGTAACGGGAATCACCTGGGATTCGCGCGAGGTCAAGTCGGGCGATTTGTACGTGGCCCTACCGGGCGAGCGCGTGGACGGCCACGATTTCGCCGCCGCGGCAGTTGCCGCAGGTGCGGCCGCCGTCATGGTGCAGAAGCCCGTTGAAGTCGATGCGCCGGTCGTGCTCGTCGACTCCACTGCGCAAGCGTTAGTAGACCTCGCAACGTATTGGAGAGGGCGTCTTGCAGGCACCGTCATCGGGCTCACCGGTTCGACGGGCAAGACCACCACGAAAAACCTCGTACGCGACGTGCTGGCGTCTGCCGGCAGCGTCGTGGCCACCATCGCCAACCAGAACAACGAGCTGGGCGTTCCGCGAACGCTGCTTGCGGCTGAAGCCGATACCAATGCCGTGGTCGTGGAGATGGGCATGCGCGGTTCGGGACAGATCGCCGAGCTGTGCGCGTACGCGAAGCCCGACTGGGGGCTTATCACCAACGTGGGCGAAAGCCATATCGAGCTTTTGGGTAGCAGGGATGCCATCGCATATGCCAAAGACGAGCTTTTCGAGTCGCTTCCCGACGATCGGGGTATCGCGTTCGTGAATGCCGCCGACGACTATGCCGTCGAGCTCGTCAGGCACGCGCGCCTTGCCGAACGCGGCGTGCGCTGCGTGTTCTTCGAGGGCGGCAACGCGTGGAAACATGCAGATGAACTGGGAATTTTCGAGGAGAAACAGCCGTTTGTATGGGCGAGCGACGTTTTCTTGGATGCCGAAGGCCGTCCGCTGTTCATCATGCATGCCGAGAACTTCGAGTCTATCGGCATGCCCGAGGCAAACGGCGTCATGCGCTGCATGCTCGAGCTGCGCGGCATTCACAACGTTTCGAATGCCTGTTCAGCTGCTGCAGTGGGACTTGCGGTCGGCATGACGCTGGAGCAATGCTGCGAGGCGCTATCGGCTTCTCAGCCCGAACAGGGCCGCCAGCAAGTTCATCGCTGCGAAAACGGGCTTCTCGTCGTCGATGATTCCTATAACGCCAACCCCGATTCCATGAGCGCATCGCTTGCCACGTTCGCGACCATGGACATCGCAGGAAGGCGCATAGCCGTGCTCGGTGACATGCTCGAGCTCGGAAAGTTCGCCCAAGAGGCTCACGAGGAAATCGGCTTCAAGGCAGCCTCGTCCAATCTCGACATGCTGGTTTGCGTGGGGGATCTGGGTCGCTACATCGCCTCGTCGGCCTGCCGAGCGGGCATGCCCGCAGATGCGGTCAAGACGTGCGCCGATGCGCAGGAGGCGCTTGATTTGCTCGTCGACATCGTGGCTCCCCAGGATGCCGTGCTCGTCAAGGCGTCGCATTCCATAGGACTTAACCTTGTAGCGAAAGGGCTGGTCGACTAACATGCTTTCGCCCCTGTTCGCACAATACCCAACTTTCCTGGTGTTCTTGGCCGTGTTCGTGGCCATGGTGCTCACGCTCGTTTTCATGCCGCCCTTCATCCGCTTCCTGCGTGCCGGGCAAATCGGCCAGCAGGTGCGCGACGACGGTCCCGAAACGCATCTGGTGAAGCAGGGCACGCCCACGATGGGCGGCGCCATCATGCTCATCGCCTGCGCTTTTACGGTGATCGTCGTGGGTCTGCCGACTCCCGAGACGTTCGTGTTGGGCTTGGCTATCTTGCTCACAGGCGCCCTTGGCTTGTTCGATGACGTATCCAAGGTCGTGCACGAGCGCTCGCTCGGCCTCACGCCACGCGCCAAGCTCGTGGGGCAGTTCACCATAGCCACGGTTTTCGTCTTGGTCGCGGTGAACTACTTCGATATCGCCCCGACTGTCGAGATTCCCTTTATCGTAACCATCGATCTGGGTATCCTCACCACGACGCTTCCCTTCGGGGAGAACGGCTTCGCCATTCCGTGGTTGTATTTGCTGTTTGCCGACGTGCTGCTCGTGGGCATGTGCAACGCCGTTAACCTGACCGACGGACTTGACGGTCTGGCTGCGGGCACCGTGCTCATCGTCATGATCGTCATGGCGGCCATCGCCTTCCGCACCGACCAGCTGGAGCCCGCCATCGTCTCGGCGTCCCTCGCCGGCGTGTGCATTGGCTTTCTGTGGTTCAACTCCCATCCGGCCGACATCTTCATGGGCGACACGGGCTCGCTCGCGCTGGGCATGGGGTTGGGCTGCCTTGCGGTGCTCACCAAGACCGAGTTCCTCGTCATCATCATCGGCGGGCTGTTCGTCGCCGAAGCTCTGTCGGTCATGATCCAGGTGGCCTACTTCAAGCGCACGCGCAAGCGCGTCTTCCTCATGGCGCCTCTGCACCATCATTTCGAGAAGAAAGGCTGGTCTGAGACGAAAGTCGTCATTCGCTTCTGGATTATTTCAGGCGTGTTCGCCGCTGCAGGCTTTTCGCTGTACTTCGCTAGCAGCATGGTGGGGGCTGCGTAATGGACATCGGTCGCGTACTCGTTCTCGGTTTGGGGAAATCGGGCAAGTCGGTGGCAAGGTATTGCGCCGATCTGCTCGGTACGCGCGTGTCCTCGCTGTTCATCGCCGCTGGAGCCCGTAATGACGATTCCGCGGCGTTCGTGGAATCGCTTGCGTGCGACGGGGTGTCCTACGCTTTCGGGGATGACGCACTCGACCAGTTTGCAGCTGACGAGCAGGTTTTCGACGTCTGCATCGCAAGTCCAGGCATCCCGTATTGGCACAAGCTCTACGCCACCGGCGAGGCGATTAGCGCGGAGCTTATCAGCGAAGTCGAGTTCGCCTGGCGCGAGAGCAGCCCCGACAGCACCTGGATCGCCATCAGCGGGACGAACGGCAAGACCACCACGACGTCGTGCTGCGCTCATGTCCTCAGGGAATGCGGTTTCGCGGCTGCGGCCGTGGGAAATATCGGCGATGTCTGCCTGGATGCCGTGCAAGCGGGAGGCACTGATGTCTATGTGGCAGAAGTGTCATCCTACCAGCTTTACTCCACGCGCTTCTTCGCCCCCGATGTGGCCATGATGCTCAACATCACGCCCGACCACATCCACTGGCACAAAACGTTCGAAGCTTACCGCGATGCGAAGTTCAAGATGCTCGACAACATGTCCCAAGCAAAGCTCGCCCATAAGGGTGCAGCCCCCGGGGGAACGGGCGCGCCGGAGCGGCGTCCAGGGGCCTCTGAGGCTGCGACGAGAGGCGGGCGAAGCGGGAGCGAGGACTGTTTGAGCGAGCGCAGCGAGCGAGTTCCGCAGCTGCTTCGCCCGACCGAGGAGCGGGAGTCTCAGCGTACCCTGGGCACCGCTCCGGCGCGCCCGTTCCCCCGGGGGCTGCAAACTTCTGAGAAGGCAAAGCTCGCCGAATCGGTGGCTATCCTGGATGCGACAAATGATGTCGTGCGCGCCAAGGTGCGCGAGCTGAAGGGCTTGTCGCTCGAAGAACGTGGGTTTGATTACATCCCTATGGGGACGGCGGATGGCTTCGGTGGCGACATGCGTGCGCGCTGCGGCGCCGATAATGCTGCTTTCATCGATGAAGATAGGATCATGCGAGTGGCCTATGCGGGCGAAGAACACGCTTTGCTCTGCACCGACGAGCTGCAGATCAAGGGTGCTCATAATGCCTCGAATGCGCTTGCGGCTGCCGCAGTGGCAGTTGTGCTCGGGGCTGATGACGCGAAGATTTCAGAAGCGCTCAAGTCTTTCCCGCCTCTTGAGCACCGTATCGAACCGTGCGGCGTCATTGATGGCGTCGAATGCTTTAACGATTCGAAGGCGACGAATGTCGATGCCACGCTTAAAGCGCTTGAGGCGTTCCCGGGGCGTCGCATCGTCGTGCTGCTTGGCGGTGACGACAAGGGTACCGAGCTCGAAGAGCTCGTTAAATCGACGTATGCCCATGCGGAAGCTGCCGTGTGCTTTGGAACAGCGGGAGAGCGTTTCGAGAAGGCTTTCCAGCAAGCAGCCGATTTGGCTCCTGCAGGTTTCGAGCTGGTTCATCGCTGCCATCTTTCCGATGCCTTGGATGCGGCGCTCGACCTGGCAGGCCAGGGGGACGTCGTGCTGCTCTCGCCGGCATGTGCCTCGTTTGACGAGTTCAGCTCTTTCGAGCACCGCGGACGCGTGTTCAAGCAGCTCGTTGCGCAGCGTGCAGCTGCTGCGGCAGGTGGGGAGTAGTCCGTGGCACGCCAGGGAAAGCATCAGTCCGGCGGCGAGATAGCCGTCCTCAGCACCGTTGGCCCGCGCCTGGCGCTTTTGCTGTGCGTGCTCGCGCTTACGCTGCTGGGCTTCGTGATGATCTACTCGGCTTCTTCCATCAAGGCCATCACCGAGCAAGTCAGCGATATGAGCTACATGTTCGACCAGGTGAAGTTTGCAGTCATCGGCATCGCTGCTGCTTTCGTCCTATGGAAAGTCATCCCGTATCGCGTGTGGGCGGGCAATGCCGTGTGGGTTGTCTGGGGCATTGCGGTCATTCTCTTGCTGCTCACGGCGGCAGTGGGCCTAGCGGAAAACGGAGCCCAGCGCTGGCTGAGCTTGGGGCCCATCTCCCTCCAGCCGTCTGAATTCGTGAAAATTGCGCTTGTGCTGGTCGCAGCGCGTCTGTTCAGCGATTTGCGTGCGCATGCAATTGATGCGCGTGCTTTCGTGGTGGAGATGGTCGTGTTCATCGTCATCCCCACGGGATTCCTGTTCGCGACGCAATCCGACCTGGGCACGACCGCCATCATTGCGCTCGGAATCATCGGCGTTATGTGGATGGGCGAGGTGCCTCTTCGCGCTATCTTCGCCGTTATCGCGGCGATGCTGCTGTTCGCGCTATTTGCAACGCTTCTCTCGAGCTATCGTTCCGACCGTTTCCTGTACCTGAATCCGTGGAACGATGGCCAGAACGGTTACGGCAACGGGTATCAGATCATCCATTCGTACTATGCGTTTTCCGAAGGGGGCATCTTCGGCGTGGGCTTGGGCAATTCCCGCGAGAAGTACCTCTACCTTCCTGAGTCTGAGACCGACTTCATTTTCGCGATCATCGGCGAGGAGTTGGGACTCGTTGGCGCCTTGGCCGTGATCATCGTCTTCTTGGTTTTTCTATGGTCGGGGATGCGCATCGCACGTGCCGCCTACGATGATTTCGGCGCCATGGTGGCGGGGTCGCTGACCATCATGCTCGTGTTCCAGGCGTTTCTCAACATCGGGTGCGCGATTGGCGTCTTTCCCACGACGGGCAAGCCGTTGCCCTTCATTTCTTCCGGCGGGTCGTCCCTAATCGCATCGTTCATGATGGCGGGCATCATCCTGTCGGTTTCCGAGGGGGTCGACGGCAAGAAGGCATACGATAGGCGCCGTGATGAGCTGCGCGTCGTGAAGGCGGCCAAAAAGTAGCTGATGAGCCATTGGGATCGTCCCAGTGATTCGTGCGGGAGGAGATGGCAGATATGCGAGCAGTGCTTTCGGGCGGTGGCACCGCAGGACACATCAACCCGGCTTTGGCGTTGGCCGAGGTGCTTGCCGAGCGAGGCGTCGACGTGCTGTATGCTGGCACGCCACAGGGAGTGGAGGCGCGTCTCGTCGAGGAGGCGGGCATACCTTTCAAAGCCTTCGAGGCGTCGGGCTTCAATCGCAACCATCCCACGACCATCTTCAAGGGCGTATACCTCATCCAGAAGAGCACCAATGCCGCCAAGCGTTGGTTTTCCGAGGTGAAGCCCGACGTGGTCGTCGCCTTCGGCGGCTACGTGTGCATACCCGTTGGACGTGCCGCGACGGAAACGGGAGTGCCCCTGGTGGTTCACGAGCAGAATTCTGTCATGGGCATGGCCAACAAGTACCTGTCGAAGAAGGCCGCTGCAGTGTGCCTGACGTACGACCATGCTGCTTCTGCAGTCGAGGACAAGTCGAAGATTGTCCTGACGGGCAATCCGGTCCGATCGTCTGTGTTTGCGTCGACGAGGGAAGAGGGACGTACGCTACTGGGAATCCCCGATGATGCTCGCATGCTTCTGGTAACGGGAGGAAGCTTGGGCGCGCGCCATCTGAACCAGGGAATGTGCGCCCTGAAAGAACGACTGCTTTCCCGTCCCGACTTGCACATCGTGCATGTGACGGGTCCGAAGGAACTCGATACCGTCACCGAGGCGCTTGCGCTCACGTCCGAGGAGGCAAAGCGTTGGCAGCTGTTCGGTTACACGAACCAGATGGGGGCGTGCATGGCTGCCGCCGACGCCATAGTGTCGCGTGCCGGGGCAACCTCGCTTGCAGAGATTTCGGCTCGCGCTATCCCTGCATTGCTCGTGCCATTCCCCTATGCCACCGAGGATCATCAGACCACCAACGCGCGCGCATACGTGGATGCGGGTTGTGCTTACATGATTGCCGACGCCGACGTGGAGACGCCTGAGTTCGGCGAGTTGGTAGAGCGCCTTGTGGACGACGCGGACGTGCGCGCGTCCATGAGTGCTGCAGCTCGAGAGCAGAAGACCGCTGATGCCGCAGCAGCCCTGGCCGATGCGGTGATGCAGGCGGCAGGCCGTTAGCAATTGCCCGAAGGCGCGCACTGGGAGCAGCAACCCCGCCGTCAACCCTCTGAGCGCCTCCTAACAACCACGCCCATAAGAAAGCGGCAACACGGGCAGCGCCGAATGATTGCGGAATCGCGTTGCCAGGAATTCGCCTTCTATCGCCGCTTTCCCACGTATGGTTGGAAGGAGGGTTCAAGCGAAGGGGTTGACGGCGGGGTTGCTGCTCCCGGTGCGCGTCTTAGAGTAATTGCGGTCAGGTTTCGCATTCTCTGTGCTATTGAGGGCGCGTATCCCCGCACCCTCTATAATCGTTGAAGCAATTTCGAAACAAGGGGTACATATGGGCGAGACGGCGATTCAATCCGTACATTTCATAGGCATCGGGGGCGTAGGCATGAGCGGCATCGCCCGAGTGGCGCATGACCAGGGCATGATCGTGACCGGTTCCGACATGAAGGAGAGCCGCTACACCAAGCAGCTCAAGGAAGCCGGCATAAAAGTCGTGACGGGCAGCCACTGCGCCGAGAACATTCCAGGTACGGGCCTTGACGATGGGCCCGATGTCGTGGTCGTGACCACGGCAGTCCTCGACAACAACCCCGAGCTCATCGCCGCGAAAGAGCGCGGCCTGACCATCTGGCATCGCGCCCAGATGCTTGCGCGCTTGGGAGAGGGGCTCGCGACCGTAGCCGTGGCCGGCACGCATGGCAAGACAACCACCTCGTCGATGGTGGCGAGCGCCATGGACGCCATGGACCTCGACCCCACGTTCCTCATCGGCGGCATCGTGCGCGCCTATGGCTCCAACGCCCATTCGGGCAAGGGGAGCTATTATGTCGTCGAAGCCGACGAGTCCGACAAGTCGTTCCGTCATCTTTCCCCTGCAGCCGTGCTCGTCACCAACATCGAGGCGGACCATCTCGACCATTACCGCGATCTCGAGGAGATCTGCGAGAAGTTCGCTGCCTTCATCGCCTCCACGGCGCCCGACGGACCTATCGTGATTTGCGGCGAGGACGCGCTGCTCGTGAACGTCGCGCGCTCCACCGGCAGGCCTTTCCTCACCTATGGCTTCGGGGGCGGTTACGATATCAGCATCAGCAATTACGTTGCCCATGGCATCGGCAGCGATTTCACGCTGACTCTTCCTTCCGGTCAGGTCGTTCAGTCTTCTGTGCCCCAGAACCCGGGTCGTCACAATGTGCTGAACGCCGCCGGAGCCATCGGCCTGATTGACGCCATGGGTTTCTCGGCCGCAGACGCAGCCCAGGCCATGCAGTCTTTCGCCGGGGTGAAGCGTCGCTTCGATTTGGTCGAGGAAGTCAACGGCATCACGATTGTCGATGACTACGCGCATCATCCAACCGAGATAGCGGCTACGATCCGTGCTGCGTCGCAGCTGGGCTTCAACAAGGTGCACGTGCTGTTCCAGCCGCACCGGTATTCGCGTGCGCCGCTGTTCTGCGAAATCCTTCGTGACGAGTTCGGCTCCGCCTTCGACGCCGCGGATACCGTGACGTTCATGGACGTGTTCTCGGCAGGGGAGCGACCCGTGCCAGGCGTATCGGGTAAGACTTTCTTGCAGGTCGTGCTCGACCACGAGGGCCATCCTCCCGCGCATTACGTGCCGCGTCGCATCGATGTGGTGCCGCATATGGCCAAGCTCGCCGGGGAAGGCGATATCGTCATAACCATGGGCGCGGGAGATGTCACCGCCATCGGTGAGCAGCTTGCCGATCACCTCAAGAACCAGGAGCTGTAATTGGCCGATAGGCGAGACATACGCTCCCGCACAACGCAGCGTAACCCGTTGAATACCGAATTGGGCACTCGCCCCGTACGGTCGGGTAGTCGCACGGATGCGAACAGGCCAAGGCGCACGTCGGGCGATGCCCGCAATAGCGCCAAGACCACCCGTACCGCTACGCGTCGTTCCGTTCAGCAAGGCCAGCGTCAATCAGCGGCGAGAGGTTCTGCATCGACGCGGCAAACTGCACGGCAGGAATTGCTGAACGAGCCTTCGGCGGTGGAGGGCGCCGTCGAAATGGGCGCGCCTGAATTCGACGGTACGCTACAACCAGAACAGGAGCAGCCCGAGCTCGTCTCCAAGAGCGTGGGCGAGCTGCGTCGCGAGGAGCGGACGAAGCGCTTGCGCCGGTCATCGAGGCGCTATGCGATGCGCTTCATCGTCATTATTGGCGTAATCGTGGCGTTGATCGCGGGGTGGGCGGCATTGTACAACTCGCCGGCTTTCAGCATCGAGAGCGTGCAGGTTAACGGCGTCGAGCATTTGACCAGCGATGAGATGGCCCAGCTTGCAGCCGTTCCTTCCGGTTCGACGTTGCTCAGGGTGGATACCGAGACCATTGCATCTCGCGTCAAGCAGAGTTCCTGGGTCGAGGACGTCAAGATCAACCGTGTCTTTCCCAGCACGTTGGAGATAAACGTGACAGAACGCACCGTCATGGCAATTGTGGAAATGCCCAACAAGTCTGGCACTACTACGAAAAGCTGGGCCATTGCAGACGACAGGATATGGCTCATGCCCATTCCCGACGCGAATACGGAAGCAGCCCAAACTACGAGCTCCAAGATCTACGAAGATGCCGAGAGCGTCGTGCACATCGTCGATTTGCCATATGGCACTCAAGCGGAAATCGGCCAGGAATGCTCCGACGAAACCGTGAACAATGCGCTCACCATACTCCAGGAGATGACGACAGAGCTTGCCGATCAGGTGACCAAGATATCTGCGGCAAGCACTGCCGAGACCTCGCTGTTCCTGGAAAACGGCGTTGAGATCGCCTTCGGCGCAGCGGAGAACATCCGCGACAAGGAGCGCACCATTCTCAAGATCATGGAAGATAATCCCGACGGCGTGGCCTACATCAACGTGCGCATCGTCGAGAATCCCACCTGGCGCGCCTTGTAAACGCGGGCAGTAGCAGATTTGGATATGAAAAAGCCCCATGGCTGGGGCTGAGGTTTCCATGGTGGACCGGCGGGGACTCACGATTTCCGCTTCGCGGAAATCAACGGCTCCGCGCTAAAGCGCTCCGCCCGTCGGGCTAAAAACAGCGCACTGCGCTGTTTTCTTAACGCCCTCCGACCTCATCGGTTCTCGTCCCCGCCAACTGGGTTTCGGCGTGTTTTGGATATGAAAAAGCCCCATGGCTGGGGCTGAGGTTTCCATGGTGGACCGGCGGGGACTCGAACCCCGGACCTTGGGATTAAGAGTCCCCTGCTCTACCAACTAAGCTACCGGTCCATGGTAAGTATGTATACGCTTGAAAGCGCTCGACTATGGTAAGCGAACTCGGATGCGTTTGCAAGCGATTTCCAAGGACGCTCCACATACTCGCGCGCTGGGGTGGGTGAAGGGACTCGAACCCTCGGTCTCCAGAACCACAATCTGGCGCCTTAGCCAACTAGGCGACACCCACCATCTGCAAGCGCAAGCCGATATTCTACGGTTTGTTCTGCTCTTTTGCAAGTGCTGCGCAAAGAAAAAAACGCCTTCGCGAAAAATGCACGCACACCATGGCTTAGCTCTAGGCAAATCGAGCTTTGAGGTGCGGGGAGGGCCATAGAAGGGGCATATGTTAGAGAGGCATGAGCTGAGAATCGATATCGACTACAACTCGGTTTAAAGCAGGTCGAGCTCTACGGTATGAAGCGGTTCATAGAGGGGGCGCGGGCCGGAGAGATCCGAGTGGAAAAGCGTGATCTGGTCGATGACCCCGCTTGCGGGACTGGGGGAGGGAAGCGTACCTGCGCTCAGGTTGACGGCGCGCATGAGCGTGATGTGGGGCAAAAACTTCTTGGCGTCGAAGGCGAAGTCGCGCCGGGCCAGCTCTTCGCGCACTTGCCGTGCCGCCGTTGGCAGAATGCCGGGTTCGCTGAATCCCTGCCAAAGCGTTGCCGACGATCTTCTGCCGAAGCTTCCTAAATCACCGAAAGTGCAAGTCGTCGCGTGCAACCCGCGGCATGCATCATCGATGGCGTCAGCTGCGTCGTCGATGCGCCAGGGGTCGACATCTCCGAGGAAAACCAGTGTGACGTGGAACGAATCAGGGGCGACGAAGCGTCCGCGCAAGTTTGCGCGGAGCAGCGCCGATGTCTCGGCGAGCGCCTCGCGCATTTCCTCGGGCAGTTCTGCGGCGATGAACAACCTCATAGGCTATTTTCTGAAGTTGGCAATACCGCGGATCAGGCAGAACACGGCAACTGCACCGGCGATGACCATGAATCCCGTGTCGTAGCCGCGTTGATAGAGCTGGATGACCAACGAGATGAAGATGATGGCGCCTGATATCCACAACAAGCCGTTCATCTGGTTCAATCGTTTTTCGCGTATCTGGGCGACGACGTCCTTGCTGGCGTTTTGTGCCGCCTCTTCTGCCAGCCGCTGCTCATATGCTTCCCAGTATGCGGCACCTTTTGCGTCGCGTTGGTTCGCATGCTCCTCCACGAGCTTCTTGTAGCAAGCAGCAATCAAGGCTGCCTTCTCGATCACGTCTTCGCTGGGGGAAGCTGCATCCTGTCCGCTGGGGTTGGCGGGCGAATCGGCGCCGCTTGCTGCGATCGACGCACCAGCTTCCGCCCCCTGGTCGAGGCCATAGTAGTGGATGATGTCGGGGAACGCTACCGCAGTAGCCGCTTCGCTTCGGTAGTCCTTGGTGCAATGCGATTTGCGAAACTCCTCGTTCAGGTCGAATCCCTCGTAATCGGGAAGCGCGATCCAGCTCGCCTCCATGAGGGCTCGGGTAAAGGGGAGGTGCTCGCAGACGACGAAGGAGGCGTTCTCGACCAGCTCCATGACCTCGTCTTCGTATTGGTAGAGTTCCTGGAGGTCGGCGACGTCAGAAGGAGTAATGCCTCCCGAAGCCTCCGAAGCTTGCCAATCCTCGATGTTCTGAGGTTTAACCCTCTTGGCGAACAGGAGCTTTCCTTCCATATCGGTGATGGCTAGTTCCACCACCTCGTCGCCTTGCATGGCATAACCGGTCGTGTGCATGGCTATGGCGATGCCATCCTGGAGCGGGAGTTGCGCGACTTCGAGCAGCCGTTCGTCGCCTTGGTCAAAAAACGAGTATTCCATATCACGCCTTCCTGGCATGCATGCTTACCAAACACTCGGATTTTACCTCATCGAACTGCAGGAGCGGAGATGGCAGAATCACTTATATCCCGTCATCCGATAATGCTGGAGTTTGCGGCAATTCATCCTAGATGCAATGGGGAGGGCTGATGATTGTTTCCGCATGTCGGTGGGGAAGTGGTATCATAGCGCGGTACGCGCCCCCATAGCTCAGTTGTATAGAGCAGCTGCCTTCTAAGCAGCGGGTCGAAGGTTAGAGTCCTTCTGGGGGCGCCAGCACCCGTCTACAGCGAACCACCTGATGGCGGTTCGTTTTGTTATGGCCCTAGTGGGCGCGATACGAGGGAAGGAGCCACGATGGCAAGCTTGAAAGGCCGTGACTTTCTGAAACTGCTCGATTTCGAGAGCGAAGATATCGTCCATCTCCTGGATTTGGCTCATCAGCTGAAGGCCCTGAAGCGCAACGGAATTGTCCATCGTTACTTCGAAGGGCGCAATATAGTGCTCCTTTTCGAGAAGACGTCGACGCGTACACGCTGCTCGTTCGAGGTGGCGGGTTACGACCTGGGAATGGGAGTCACGTTCCTCGATCCGGGTAGCTCGCAGGTGTCGAAGAAGGAATCCATCGCCGACACCGCCCGCGTGCTCTCGCGCTTCTACGACGGCATCGAGTACCGAGGCTTCGGGCAGAAAATTGTCGAGGAGCTCGCCGAGTACGCAGATTGCCCAGTGTGGAACGGTTTGACTGACGAATGGCACCCCACTCAGATGATTGCCGACGTGATGACGATGCAGGAGAACTTCGGTCACGATCTGAGAGGGCGCAAGCTCGTGTTCATGGGCGATGCGCGCAACAACGTGGCCAATTCGCTGATGGTGATCTGCGCCAAGCTCGGCATCAACTTC
Source organism: Eggerthellaceae bacterium (assembly GCA_017432445.1). Lineage (GTDB taxonomy): Bacteria > Actinomycetota > Coriobacteriia > Coriobacteriales > Eggerthellaceae > UBA9715. Next base: position 28,574 of record JAFRJC010000067.1, read on the forward strand.
GTTGCATGTGGACCGGCTGCTAACCAGCCCGAAGCCTGGCTTGTCGAGACCTGCACGGCCATTGCGGCCGGGAACGGCTCGACGGTGCTGGTCACCGATGACGTGGAACGCGGCTGCACAGGCGCTGATGTCATCTACACGGATGTGTGGGTTTCGATGGGCGAGCCTGACGAGGTGTGGGCTCAGCGTATCGAGGCGCTTTCGCCCTATCAAGTAAACTCCCAGGTCATGCAGTATGCCGGTCCCGACGCCATCTTCATGCACTGCCTTCCCTCGTATCACGACACCAATACGACCATCGGCGCCAAGATAGCCGAGCAGTTCGGTATCAACGAGATGGAAGTGACCAACGAAGTGTTCGAGTCGGCGCAGTCGCGCGTTTTCGACGAGGCCGAAAACCGTATGCATGCCATCAAGGCCGTCATCTATGCGACGCTGAGCGACGAGCCGATTGCTGATTAAGTAGATCGAAGGGATCGACCATGACCCAAAGCGACGAATACTGGAACCATCAGCTGCCGAATGCGGGACAGCTGCCGCAGCAGCCCCAACCTGGCGCACAAGCGCCTTCCGAAATACAGCAGCCTGCTGACACGCCAGCGCAATCAGGCATTGTCGAGCCGATTGCGCCACAGGAGCAGCCAATTCAAGTAGCCGCAACTGTCGGGGAGCAGCTATCCGATTCCATTGAGGCAGAGCGCGTTGCAACCCAGGAGGTGTTTCAGCCCCAACCTCAGCAGCAGCCTGCGCCGCAACAGCCCCAACCGCAACAATCACAGCCGCAGCAAGCGCAGCAGCCCCAACCCCAGCAACAACCGCAGCAGCCCGCGGGCAACTGGGCTCCGCAAAACCAGGTTTACACGGAAGCTCCCGGCACACGCCCTCTTCCGCCGGCGTATGCATCTGCAACGCAGTACCAGGCAGTTGGTGCGCAAGAGAAGAAGAGCGGCCGCGGCTGGATTGTAGCCATCGTGGTCGTCGTATGCCTGTGCGCCCTCGTAGCCTTCACTGTGAAGACGTGCACCGACTCCATGTCCTCGTTGGCGGATTTCTCGACGTCGAGCACTTCGAGCCTGGCAAACCTCACCGGAGACGCTGTTGCCGTCCTCGAGGTCGATGGCACCATTCAATACGATGACAGTGCTTGCAGCCCCGAGGGCTTCAAGAAGCTGCTCGACCAAGCGCAAAACAACGAACACGTAAAGGCGCTGGTCATACGCGTTAATTCTGGAGGCGGCACGGCGACGGCCGGCGAGGAGATGGCCGAATACCTGCGTCAGTTCGACAAGCCCGTCGTCGTATCGAGCGCTTCGATCAACGCTTCAGCTGCCTACGAAATCTCAGCGCAGGCCGATTACATCTACGTGGCGAAATCAACCGAAATCGGCGCAATCGGCACCGTCATGCAGGTCACAGATCTGTCGGGCCTGTTCGAGAAGCTCGGGATCAGGATGGAGACCATTGCATCTGCGGATAGCAAGGACTCGTCGTATGGCTACCGTCCGCTGACCGACGACGAGCGCGAGTATTACCAGCACATGATCGACCAGATCAACGAGATGTTTATCGAAAACGTCGCAGAAGGGCGCCATATGGACGTTGAGAAGGTGCGCAAGCTCGCCACCGGCCTCGTGTTCACGGGCGTTGATGCGGTGGAAAACGGCCTTGCTGACGCGGTGGGTACGCGCGAGGATGCCGTCAAGAAGGCGGCAGAGCTTGCGGGCATCACTGACTACACGACGGCTGACTTGAGCTTTTCCACATACGATCTGGGAGAATTGGCTTACCTGCTCGGCAATGACCGCTCGACGACAGACGAGCTGATCGAGCTGCTGCATGAGTATGGCCAAACCGATGCGGCGCATTAGGACAGGAGCATCCTATGGGATTGACTAAAACGTTCGAACGCCAAGAGTGGCCGGCCCGCGCCGTGGTCACAGCAGGCATGCCCTATGGCAACAAACCGCTCCATTTCGGGCATATAGCTGGCGTGTTCGTGCCGGCTGACTGCTACGCGCGCTTCCTGCGCGATCGCATAGGCGCCGAGAACGTGCGCTTCATCAGCGGTACTGACTGTTTCGGCTCGCCGATTGACGAGGGATACCGCAAGCTGGTCGAGGCGGGGGAGTTCACGGGCACCATTGCCGAATACGTCCAGCGCAACCACGATGCCCAGAAGGCCACGCTTCAAGCCTACGACATTTCGCTTTCCATCTACGAGGGCTCGGGAATCGGGCATGCGGGCGAATGCCAGCAGGAGCTGTCCGAGAACTTCATCCGCCGCCTGTACGAGAACGGCTTTCTGCACAAGCGCTCGACGCTGCAGTTCTTCGATGCCGAAGCGGGCATTTACCTCAACGGCCGTCAAGTGACGGGACGCTGTCCGGTGCAGGGCTGCAAATCCGATCAGGGTTATGCCGACGAGTGCTCGCTGGGACACAGCTACGCTCCCGAGGACCTCATCGCTCCCAAGTCCACCGTCACCGGCACCGTTCCCGAGATGCGTCCGGTCGACAACTGGTATTTCGACCTGCCGGCGTTCCGTGATTTCCTGATTCAGTATGTGAAAGGCCTGGAGAACGATCCGAACATCCGCGCCATCGTGCCGCAGACCTGCGCCGAGTTTTTAGGTGCTCCCATCATCTACGTCAAGAACGATGAGCGCGAAATGTTCGAGAGCGTATCCGATCAGCTCCCGCCCCATGTCGTCCGCGAGCCTGAGAAGGGCAAGGCCTCCTTCGAAGTGGAGTTCGCCTCCATCGACGAGCGCGATGCCGCGCGTGACGTGTTGCGCGTTGCAGGCTTGCGGTTCCGCACGGGCAAAGCGCTCGTGCCCTTCCGCATCACGGGCAACATCGAATGGGGAGTTAAAGCCCCGATCATCGATGGGGTCGAGGGGCTTACGGTGTGGTGCTGGCCTGAGAGCCTGTGGGCGCCTATCTCGTTCACCATCGCAGCCAACGATGCGCTCGGCTTGCCGGAAGGAAGCTGGCGCGACTTCTGGTGCGACGAGGATGCCGAGGTCTACCAGTTCATCGGCCAGGACAACCTGTACTTCTACGGCGTCGTTCAGCCGGCGCTGTGGGAGGCGCTGCTCCCGGGCGATATCTTCTTTCATGAGGCTACCGAGCGCCCCTTGCGCCAGACGCGCCTTATCGCGAACTACCACGTGCTGCTGGGCAACAAGAAGGCTTCGTCGTCGGGTGCGGTAAAACCGCCCACGGCCGACGAGCTGCTCGAGCATTACACGGCCGAACAGCTGCGCGCCCATTTCCTCGCGTTGGGGCTTGGCCAGAAATCGGTTGGCTTCAAGCCCAAGGCGTTCGATCCCGATCCCGAGGTGCGCGCCGATACGCGCGTGGCCGACCCGGCACTCAAGGAATCGAAGCTGCTCTCCAATGTCTTCAACCGCCTTGCGCGCAGCGTGTTGTACGAGGCCAAGAAGAACTTTGATTGCAAGGTGCCTCTCTGCGAGCCGAGCGCGGGCGCGGTCGAGCGCGCGCAGGCTACGCTTGCCAGCTACGATCGCATCATGAAGAAGGCCGAGCTGCATTCCATCATGTCGCTTCTGGACGAGTTCATACGCTATGCGAACAAAGCCTGGGCTGATGGTATTTCAGCTGCAGAGGCGGCCGAAGACGCCCAAGCGCGCCGTCAGGTGCTTGCGGATGCGGCTTACCTGCTATGGGTTTGTACCTTGCTCATGCATCCGGTCGTGCCGCGCGGCTGTGAGGACATCTGCGAAAAGCTGGGATTCGATGCGCAGGCGTTCTTCAGCTGGGACCATGCTTTCGCCTCGCTCGCAGAGCTCGACGCAGCCGAAGAGCATCCCGTGCAAGAGCTGCCCCCGCGCTACGATTTCTTCTAAAGAGGCACTGTCGACGAGTTGGAGGTTAATCCTCCAACTCGCTTTCGAAACGGCAGAATTTGGTACAGAAGCCGTTCGGTGAGAATGAGTTGGAGATTGCCCTCCAGCTCATTTGTGATTGTTTGTTCATACCTTTGTAACCAGAAACAAACGTATTCAACATAAGGGCAGATAAGCGGCGTGGATTTGTTGGGTTTTGCGCATGTGACATGGGTTAACGCTTTTTCCCTTTCCAGGGAATCGTGGTAACCTATACAAGTTGCTGACGCGAAACAACCAAAGGATGATTCGATGATGCATAATTCAAAAGCTTTTGCCTGCGGCACTTTCACCACGTTTGCCCTTGCAATTTTCATGGCAGCCATGATCTGCATTCCGCAAGCCTTCGCCGTAACTGCGGCCGAGAAGGAAGCCGAAGCAGAAGAGGCGCTTACGCAGCTGCATGCCCTACAGGAAACGCTCGAGCAGACTTCGGCTCAGTACTACCAGTCCTTGGCCGAATACCAGGATGCCGTCAACCTGCGCGACGCCGCTCAGAAGCGCGTCGAATCTATCGGCGTGGAGATCGCCGACATCCAGAAGAACCTGAACGCGCGCGTGCGGGAGATGTACCGCAGTGGGTCGACGACGTTCCTGGATTTGCTGTTCGGGTCCGCCACCTTCGAGGAGTTCACGAAGAACTGGGAGATCCTGAACCGCGTGAACCAAAACGAGGCGGCGATGGTCGACAAGCAGCGCAAGCTCAAGACGACCGCAGAGAACGAGAAGGCCGAGTACTCCAAGCAGGCTTCTATCGCCGAGGAGAAATCCAAGGAAGCCAATCAGGCTTTCAAGAAGTCCCAGAAGCTCGTCGATCAGATGCAGGAGACCTATGATGGCCTGAGCAAGGAGGCTGCGAAGCTCTACCAGGAGGAGCAGGAAGCTGCTGCACGTGCAGCTGCCGAAGCTGCCGCAGCCGAAGCTGCTGCCGCAGAGGCTGCCGCAGCCGAAGCCGCGTACTATGAAGAAGACTTTGTCGGCGGCATCCAGAACGAGGATGGCACGGTAACCGATGCCCAGACAGGAGAGGTGTACGCCTCCGCGTCCGAGTACTCTGCTTCCACCGGCAACGAGATCGTCGATCGCGCCTACTCGATGCTCGGTAGCTCCTACCGTTACGGCGGTACGGGCGCTGACGGTTCCTTCGACTGCTCTGGCTTGGTTGGATACGCCCTCACCGGCACGAACGAGCGCATCGGCAATACGCTGACGTTCATGGAGTACAACCAGGTTAGCGACCCGCAGCCGGGCGACATCGTCGTCAGCGAAGGCCATACGGGCATCTACATCGGCGATGGCCAGATGATCCACGCGCAAGACGAGGAGCACGGCGTCGTCGTCGGCAAGGTGCAAGACGACATGATCTACGTCAGGCCGTAGACGGAATCAACACCGAGGCAATCGAGCGGGCTGGGGAGCATTTCTCCGGCCCGCTTTCGTATGAGCCCCGTTGCCCTTCCCCGATTACCTATTCTTGGGGTAATCGACCATTCCAACAGCAAGCGATCAGGACTCTTTCTGCCCAATTTCGCAATCTGATGGGCAAATGTGTGTCTTGCGTTTCAGATTTCCGCTTGTGTCTTAGCCAATGCGGAAGCACAAGATATAGCGCACGGCGAACAGTTTGTGCATTTTCAAAGGTCAGAATATGGCTCTGACGTCGTGTTTTGTGTACGAAAGATGACGGGATTGACGTGTGGATAGACTTCTGTGGTACTCTTTAGTACAAGCGAAACGCTATGCAAACGGAGGTTAAACAATGCAGCATACGACGCTTGCTACATCATTGTCTTCACATCGCATCACTGCTCTGGTGGTCCTAGCATTGGCCAGTCTGGCAATTGCCCTTTTCGCTTTCGCGCCTTCTGCCCATGCGGTTACCGCTGCTGAGAAGCAGGCAGAAGCCGAAGAAGCGTATGCGAACCTCACGGCCATGCAGGAATCGCTCGACCGCCTGTCGGCCGAGTATGGCGAAGCGGTAGCGGCGCAGGAGAAAGCCGAGAAGAAGCATGCCAAGGCCGAGCGCCGCATTGGCCAGATCGCCGATGAGCTCGCCGAGGTCCAGGTGCGTCTGAACGAGCGTGCGCGCGAGATGTACCGCAACGGTGGCGTGACGTTCTTGGAGATGGTTTTGGGAGCGAGCACCTTCGAGGAATTTGCGACGAGCCTGGACATGGCTAACCGCGTGAACCAAAGCGATGCCGACATGGTGGACAAGCAACGCAGCCTCAAGACCGAAGCCGAGGAGCAAGAGGTCGTCCTCGAAGAGCAGGCGAAGATCGCCGAGCAGAAGTCGAAGGAGGCCGAAGAGGCCGCCCGTCAAGCAGAGGCGACGGTCGCCGAGATGCAAGCCACTTACGACAGCCTCAGTGCAGAAGCTGCCGAGTTGCTCGAGGAAGAGCGCAAGGCCCGCGAGGCCGAGGAAGCAGCCCGCGCAGCTGCCGTGCTAGCTGCTGCCCAAGCTGCGGCCGAGGCCGAAGAGGCCGAGCGCGCGGCGCAGGCTGCCCAAGAAGAGGAAAATGAGGAAGCCGACGAGGAAGACGAGGAAATCGTCGACGAGGACGGCGACGGCATCCCTGACGAGGATATCGTAGACGAGGACGGCGACGGAATCCCGGACGAAACGGATGACTCCGACGAGAAGACCGGCGATGAAACTGATGATAATGGCGAGCAGTCGAACAAGGAAGAAGAGTCTGCAGCAGAGCCTGCTTACGAGGGCGGATCTGACACCGTGAGCCGCGCATATGCCTGCCTTGGCGCGCCTTACGTATGGGGCGCTGTCGGCCCGGGTGGCTACGATTGTTCCGGTCTGGTAAGCTACTGTCTGACAGGTGCGCATTCGCGTCTGGGAACCACCTACACGTTCATGGAATGGCCCACCGTGTCCAACCCGCAACCGGGCGACATCGCGGTTAACTGGAGCCATACGGGCGTCTACATCGGCAACGGCCAGATGATCCACGCTGCCACCTATGGCGTGGGCGTTATCATCGGCCCTGTCCAGTCGGGTATGAAGTTTGTCCGCTACGGCGGGTAGTAAACGGAAGCGGGCACAGAGTGCCCGCTTTTCTTTCGCATTGGTTTTGCCATGAAGCATGTCGAGATATATTCCGATGGATCCTCCCGGGGAAACCCAGGGCCGGGCGGCTACGGCACGCTTATGCGCTACGTGGATGCACACGGTGTTGCGCATGAGCGCGAGCTATCGGGTGGTTATGCGCTCACGACGAACAACCGCATGGAGCTTTTGGGCGCCATCGCGGGATTCGAGGCGCTGAAGGGTCCGTGTTCGGTGGATTTCTATTCCGATTCGCAATACGTCGTCAAGGCTTTCACCGACAACTGGATAGACGGTTGGCTGAGGCGCGGGTGGAAGAACGCGCAAAAGCAGCCTGTCAAGAACGTAGATTTGTGGAAGCGCCTGCTTGCAGCCGTCGAGCCGCACGAGGTGAGCTACCACTGGGTGCGCGGCCATGCCGGCCATGCCGAGAATGAACGCTGTGACGAGCTTGCCACCGCTGCCGCCGATGGCGAAAACCTCGCTGTCGACGAGGGCTTTACGGCTGAATAAGCGAATAGGGCGATCGTTTCATTCAATTGAGAAAAACGACAGGGCCTTTGCCCTGTCGTTGATGGCTGGTGTCGAGATCAGTTCGCGTCATACTGCTCGACGTGTTGCTGAATGATGCGACGCAGCTCGTCCATGCCATCGCCTTTCAGCGAGGACGTTATTACCATGGGAACGTCGTCTGCCAGTTTCAACTGGCGTTTAATAGCCGCGCGTTGCTGGCTGCACTTCGACTTCGAGAGCTTGTCGCCTTTCGTCAGCACGATGAGGAAGGGGAGCTCCGCTTCCTGTAGGAAGCCCACCATGTTCTCGTCGAGCGCGCTGGCGGGATGGCGCACGTCTATGAGCGAGCACACGAGCGCGAAGTTGCGGTCTTGGTTGAAGTAGCCCTCGATAAGCTCGGCCCAGCGTTCGCGTTCGGTTTTGGATACCTGCGCGTATCCGTAGCCAGGCAGGTCCACCAGGTATGCGTCGCCTGCCTGGAAGAAGTTGATGGTGGCCGTCTTACCGGGCTTCTGAGAGACGTGCGCGAGGTTCTTGCGTCCCACCAGCTTGTTGAGCAGCGAGGACTTGCCCACGTTGGAGCGTCCCGCGAAGGCGACTTCCGGCAGCGTGGATGGCGGCAGCGGCGCCGATGGTCCAAACGAACGGTCGAATGTTACGATGTTGAAGTTCACGTATCCTCCTGGCGCGATGAAGAAAGTTTGTTATGCAGTATAGCCAGCTCATCGGCTGGAGATGGCATCTCGGTTGCGCACCCGCAAAAACGCCGCAGTTTTCGGATCCATGCACTTCCTCTCACGTTTGTTTGGCGCGGCGTAGATTAATTCGCTGCCTTTTCCCTCATGCGCCATACTACGTAGATCGTCAGCGCAATTGCGGTGATGGGTAGCGTGCCGAACAGCAGGTATTCGTAGCCGACGGCATCGGCGAGCATGCCGCCGATGAGCGGCCCGACGGCATAGCCGATGTCGCTTCCCAGGAGGTACGTCGACATGGCGACCCCAGCCCGCTCCTTGGTTTCGAGCCTGCCGCATTCTGCTTGGATGCTCGGCAGCACGCCGCCGCTTCCGAACGCCTTGAAGCACCCGGCTGCGAGGAACAGCCACAGCTGGTGGGCGAAACAGATGCCGAGCAGCGCTATGGCCTCGATGGCGATGGCGGGAAGGATGAGCCGCCGCAGCCCATGTCGGTCGGTAATCTTTCCGATGGCTGGACGCGTCACGAACAGCGTGAGCGAGTTGACGACGAAGAACAGCGATATGCCCGCCACGCCGCGCCATTCGCCCACCAGCACGATGTAGCTTGCGATGATGCCCCACGATGCCATGAAGCACGACGCGATGCCGGCGAGCGGGATGCAGCGCGTGCTCACGAGCTCGCTAAGCTTCGGCAGGTGCATGCCCATCCGAGCAGGGCGATGCGCTGGGATGTCGGTGGTTGCCAAGATTGCAAGCGGAAAGCTCACGGCAGAGAAAGCGGCTGTGATCAGGAACAGGGCTGTGAATCCGAACGCGTCGCTTACCGCAACGCCCATGGCGGGCCCGATGATAGCTGCGATGACGTATGCGGAGCCAAACCATCCCATGCCCTCGTTTGCGCGGCTCTCGGGAATGACGGTGAGCGCCAGCGCGGATATCGCAGTGCCGAACAGGGCGTAGAAGAACCCGTGCACCACGCGCAGCACCAGGAGCGGAATGAACCCCGGCACGAATGCGTAGCATGCCTGCATGACCGCCGAGACTGCAATCGAGGCAAGCACGACCGAGCGGCGTCCGAGCCTATCGGCGATCAGCCCGCTCGTCGGCCGCGCGAACACGGCGGCGAACGAAAACACGCTCGCTGCCATTCCCGACGCCGCGAGCGCCGCCCCCTGCAGCAAGGAGAATTTGGCGATGACTGGCGTGATGGTGTGGAAAGTGAGCAAATCCATCGTCTGCACGATTGTCAGCAGCACGAACGCGCGCGTCCACAGCTGGTCTTTCGGGGCTTGCGTTTGCATCGGCGCCTCTCGTTCGTGAATGGTAAAGATGAGTATAAGCCGCAACGAGTAGCAGGTGCAAGGCGGTGAGCTTGGTGGGGAACAACCCCTTTGTCAGGTTTTACGTGTGCGCGTTGTGAAATATCGGGTCTCGCTGTGCTAATTCTCGCGCTCGGCGCGAATCGTTCGTGTACAATAGCCGAGTTTCTAATCACACATGCTTGCGTGACGAGGGACCGCCAGTGGCCACCGGAAAAGGCTGCGGACCCGAGGACGATCGCAGGCAGAGGACTAACGAATGGAGTGAAGAATGACGAAAGTCAGCATTCAAACGCTGCTCGATGCCGGCGCGCACTTCGGGCACCAAACCCGTCGCTGGAACCCCAAGATGAAGCCGTATATCTTCGGCAGCCGTGGCGACATCTACATCCTGGACCTCAAGCAGACGCTTCTGGGCATGGACCAGGCCTACACCTTTGTCAGCAACCTCGCAAAGAACGGCGGCACCGTGCTGTTCGTCGGCACCAAGAAGCAGGCTCAGGAAGCCGTCGCCGACGCCGCTAACCGTTGCGGTATGCCCTATGTCAACGCCCGTTGGCTCGGCGGCATGATGACCAACTTCGTCACCATCCGCACCCGCGTCAACCGCATGGAAGAGCTCGAGGCCATGGAGACCGACGGCCGCATGGAGCTTCTGCCCAAGAAGGAGCAGATCCTGCTGCGCAAGGAGCTCGGCAAGCTGCAGATCAACCTCAACGGCATCCGCAACCTTCGCCGCACCCCCGATGCCATCTTCGTCATCGACACCAATCGCGAAGAAATCGCCATCAAGGAAGCCAAGCGCCTGGGCATCCCGGTCATCGGCACCCTGGACACCAACGGCGATCCCGACGACGTCGAGTACGGCATTCCTGCCAACGACGACGCCATCCGCTCGGTCCGCCTGCTCGCCGACTTCATCGCCGACGCTGTCATGGCTGGCATCGGCGTGCCTGTGACCGCCGAAGAGATGACCGCCGACGTCGAGGCCGCTCCTGCCGAGGCTGCTGAAGCTCCTGCCGCCGAGGCTGTCGAGGCCCCTGCTGCCGAATAGGCCATCTGACGGGCATGAAGCCCGATTGCGGGGATTCGACTGAATCCCAATCGGAATGAACGGGTTTCTGTGTCGGGTGCGGTTGGTTGAAAGGTTCTGGACGGTTGAGTAAGCGGCGTTAGCGCAGCGAGCGAAGGAGTCCAGGTTCGAAGAGCCAAACGTGCCATCACAGGAAGCCGAAGGGATATGGAAAGGAATTAAAATGGGTATTTCTGCTTCTCAGGTCAAAGAACTCCGCGACATGACCGGCGCTGGCATGATGGAGTGCAAGAAGGCTCTCACCGAGGCTGAGGGCGATATGGACAAGGCCGTCGACCTCCTGCGCGAGTGGGGCGTCGCCAAGGTCGCCAAGAAGGCCGGTCGTGCCACCAACGAGGGCACCATCATGGCCGTCGTGGCTGAGGATGCCAAGTCCGCAGTCGTTCTCGAGCTCAACTGCGAGACCGACTTCGTCGGCATGAACGAGAAGTTCAAGGGTTACGCCGAGAGCATCGCCAAGATCGCCCTTGCCAAGAAGATCGGCGACGTCGAGGCCCTCAAGGCCGACGCCGAGGTCGACGCCATCATCACCGACTGCGTGCATGTCATGGGCGAGAACACCAAGCTTTCGCGCGTTGCCTTCGTCGAGGGTGCGGGCGTGTGCTCCTACATCCACATGGGCGGCAAGATCGGCGTGCTCATGGTCTTCGACGTCGAGGGCATCGACCCGACGTCCGACGCGTTCGTGACCTATGGCCGCGACGTTGCCATGCAGGTTGCCGCCATGTCCCCGGTTGCCGCCAACCGCGAGGCCGTGCCGGCCGACGTTGTCGCCAAGGAAATGGAGATCTACAAGGCCCAGGCCGCTGCTTCCGGCAAGCCCGAGAACATCCAGGAGAAGATCGCTCAGGGTCGCCTCGAGAAGTTCTACGCCGAGAGCTGCCTGACCGAGCAGGCCTTCGTCAAGGATGGCGACCTGACCATCCAGACCTACACCGACAAGGTCGCCAAGGAGCTCGGCGGCTCCATCAAGGTCGTCGACTTCGTGCGCTACGCTCTGGGCGAATAATTGCTCGTAGAAGCTGCTAGCCATAACTGTTAGCGTTGACCGCTAACCAGAGTTGCAAACGCAAGCGCCCGCTGACCCGTATCAGCGGGCGCTTCTGTGTGTTGAACACGACGAAGGTTTTGAGGCCCTGACGCATGTTTCGAGCTAAAGGGCAAAAGGGGGTCCTTTAACCCCATGTCTCATCTGCCCCGAAATGCGGGTTTACGCCAACCCAGGGTTTTGGTGGGGCTTTACCCAGAAACCAATTCTCGCTCACGTCGCCAATGTTGCTTTCCGGTGAATCTATATCAGAAGCATTACCCTTTTATAACAGGATTCTTTCAATCTCCGTTTCTTCTAACATCCCGCGCCTCAATTGCCCGACCCTCAGGAGGGCACTATAATTATTGCGGGTTTGATTTAAGGGTCATCGGCGAATTGGGAAGGGGTCTGTAATGTTGAATCCGAAAAGAATTCTATCCATTGTTGCGACCGTAGCGTTGGCTTTTGCTTGCATGGCGGGTTTCTCCGGCTGCGGCAGTAGCGAGCCGCAGAACGCCAAGGACGTAATCGAAGCCTTCAAGGCGACATCTCCTGACAACTGCAACATGAAGGGTAGTCTTGACATCGCCGTAGGCGCAGCGGGCATGACCATGAGTATTCCAGTCGAGCTCGATATGGACATCAACGGCACATCTAGCCACGGAATCTTCTCGATGTCGCTCTTTGGCGCTCAAACGAACGTTGAGGTATACGGAGTCGAGAAAGACGGCAAGTACCTCATGTACATGAAGTCAAATGCCAGCGGCGGCATGTTTGGCGCATCTGGATCATCGGTAGAAGGCGAATGGGTCGTGTCAGAAGCGGATTCCAACGCTCTTGCAAACGTGGGGGCTTTTGGTGAAGGGCTCTTCGAAAATGCGACGTTTGAAAAGACCGACAACGGCTACAAATTGTCCGTCATGGGCAAGGATGCATACGAATACCTGCAGAAAATCGCCTCGGAAACCGGAAATGCTGCTACGGATTCTCTTTCTGGGATTCCCGAAGGAGCCACTGATTTAATAAACAGTTTGGTCTTTGATTTCTTGTTCGACAGCAACTGCAACCTTACCGAGATATCCGTTCCCGAAACGACAGCTTCCGTGACGACAAACGGCCAGACCGTGGACGTCACGGTTTCTGGCGACATCGCGGTAAGCAAACATGGTCAGATTGGCGAAATTGTCGTTCCGGATGATGTTGTGAACTCAGCGAAACCAGCGAACGCGTCTAACCCCGGCGATGTGGTCGAATCCGTGACTGACAGCAGCTCTGGTTCTGCCAGCGAGGATTCGGCTAAGGCCGCATAAGGACTAGATTAGGGCTCCAGTCTCTATACGTCCTAGGTTGGAAAACGACGACGAAAGGCCGGCTCGATGCCGGCCTTTCGTCATAGATTCGCTTACATGCGGATTTCGGTCTGACACATGTTCCTTGCCAAACGACGATATTCCCAAAAAATGTTGTGATGCAACGAAGAGCAGGGTGGCGCGTTAACAGTGGAGTGATATAGTGGTGCAATTGCATTTCTAGCGAGGAGGTTTTTTATGACCAGGGTTTACAACTTCTCTGCAGGCCCGGCAGTTCTGCCGGAGCCGGTGCTGCAGCAGGCTGCGGCCGAGATGCTCGACTACCAGGGTACGGGCATGTCCGTCATGGAGATGAGCCATCGCTCCAAGTCGTTCCAGAACATCATCGATACCGCCGAGGCAGACCTTCGCGAGCTTTTGGGCATTCCCGAGAACTACAAGGTCCTGTTCCTGCAGGGCGGTGCCACCACCCAGTTTGCCGCCATCCCGATGAACCTCATGAAGGTCGAGGGTGGCAAAGCGGACTACATCGTCTCCGGTTCCTGGTCCAAGAAGGCCTTCAAGGAGGCCAAGATGTACGGCGAGGCCACCTGCCTGGCATCCAGCGAGGATGAGACGTTCAGCTACGTGCCCGACGTCGACGCCATCAAGGTGAGCCCCGACGCCGATTACCTCTACATCTGCCAGAACGAAACCATCTATGGAACCACCTCTCACAAGCTGCCCGAGTGCGGCGACGTGCCCCTGGTCTCCGATGTGTCCTCCATGTTCCTCTCCGAGCCGATGGATGTCTCCAAGTTCGGCGTCATCTACGGCGGCGTGCAGAAGAACATCGGCCCGGCCGGCCTGGCTATCGCCATCGTTCGCGATGACCTGATCCGCGAGGACGTGCTCCCATACACGCCGACGCTTCTGCGCTGGAAGATCATGGCCGACAACGGCAGCCTGTACAACACGCCGGCGTGCTACACCATCTACATTTGCGGGCTGGTGTTCAAGTGGCTGAAGGAGCAGGGCGGCCTCGAGGGCATCGGCAAGCGCAACCACGAGAAGGCGGCGCTGCTCTACGACTTCCTCGACCAGTCGAAGCTGTTCAGCGGCACGGCCCGCAAGGAAGATCGTTCCATCATGAACGTGCCGTTCGTTACCGGCAACGCCGATCTTGACGCCAAGTTCATCGCCGAGGCCGGCGAGCACAACATCGCCAACATCAAGGGCCACCGCTCGGTTGGCGGCATGCGCGCGAGCATCTACAACGCCATGCCGATCGAGGGTGTTCAGGCGCTCGTCGACTTCATGGAGAAGTTCGAGAAGGAAAACGCGTAGCGAATCTGCGTCTATGGAGGGCCGAGAGGGGCATAGACCTCTCGGCCCTTGTTTTTATCTGTTGTAAAAATCGATTTATGCTTGATTTTGCTCGATTTCGCGGTGAGGATGTTAGAAATTCCTAATATTGTTTGATTTTTTCGCGAGCAGTCTCGCTTTGTTGGGTAAAAGCCCAGGTCGTATCTGGCTGAAACCGACCTGATCCTCTGAAAATCAAACAATATTCAAAATTCGTAACAGCAAATGCTGTGAAATCGCGGAAATCAAACATAAATCGGAATTTATAGCGTTAATTCGACGGCTTTATGTTAGACCGCAGTTGCCGTGGAGCTGACAAGGCGCTCGCTGGGGAACGAGTCGAGCGTATCCTTGACTTATCCTCCGCGAGATCTCAAGTCGCCATGCGCTTGTGCGGAAATGAGCCTAAGATACGCTCTGGCTCGTTCGGAGCATGTCGACGGTGGTTTAACATTGACTCTGGCAGTCGAGCTTGATTGCATGAGGTGCGGGATGGTGAGGCAATGGCAATAGACATTCAAACCCTGAACGATCCGCAGCGCCAAGCGGTGCTGACCACAGAAGGCCCCCTGCTCGTGCTGGCGGGTGCGGGTTCGGGGAAGACGCGCGTGCTCACATACCGCATCGCGCACATCCTTGAATCCACCGATGCAGCGCCCTGGGAGATACTGGCCATCACGTTCACGAACAAGGCGGCTGCTGAGATGCGCGAGCGCCTGGGTGCGCTCGTCGGGCCGCGGGTGCGCGGGATGTGGGTGTCGACCTTCCACAGCATGTGCGTGCGCATACTGCGCGCCGATGCCGAGATGCTCGGCTTCACGAAGAACTTCACCATCTACGATGACGCGGACTCAAAACGCCTGGTGAAAGATATCATGGCCGAGCTTGACATCGATCCGCGGCGCTTCCCCCTCAATGCTCTGCGCAACCGCATCTCCCAGGCGAAAAACGAGCTGCAAGTCGCAGAAGTCTTCGCCGAAGGCGCTGTCGACCCGGTGGGAAAGCAAGCCGCACGCGTGTACCGTCGCCTGCAGGAGCGCCTGCGCGCAGCGAACGCCTTCGACTTCGACGACTTGCTGCTCTATGCATACCTGCTGCTCAAGCACCATCCCGATGTGCTAGACGCCTACCAGAAGCGCTTCCGCTACATTCTGGTGGACGAGTACCAGGACACGAACCACGCGCAATACGAAATCTGCAAGCTGCTTGCAGCAGGGCATCGCAACATCATGGTCGTGGGCGACGACGACCAGTCCATCTACTCGTGGCGCGGCGCCGACATTCGCAACATCCTGGAATTCGAGGATGATTACCCCGAGTGCACGACCATCAAGCTCGAGCAGAACTACCGCAGCGTGGGCAATATCCTCGACGCCGCCAACGCCGTCATCGCCAACAACGTCACGCGAAAGCCCAAGAAGCTGTTCACGGCGGCCGATGCGGGTGACAAGGTGCAGGTGTTCATGGCCTCCGATGAGCGTGACGAGGGGCGTTGGATCGCAGGCCAGATAGAGAAGCGCCACGATGCAGGTCTCAGCTACAACCAGATGGCCGTGTTCTACCGCACGAACGCTCAGAGCCGCATGCTCGAGGACATGTTCCTGCGCGCGGGCGTGCCCTACCGCATCGTCGGCGGGACGCGCTTCTTCGAGCGGCAGGAGATATCCGATGTCATGGCTTACCTGACGTTGGCGGTGAACCCCGCCGACGACATGGCAGCCCAGCGCGTGATCAACGTGCCGAGGCGCGGCGTGGGCAAGGCCACGGTCGAGCGCATCGCAGAGCTGGCGCGCGAAAACCAAACCACGTTCATGAACGCCGCCGAGTTGGCGATCGTCGACGAACAGCTGCGTCCGGCCGCGCGTCGTTCCGTGGCGGAATTCGTGCAGGTGATCAAGGACGCGAGTTCCTACGAAGGGGATTTGCGCAAGGTCATCGAGATGATCATCGAGAAGGCGGGCCTCGTCGAGGCACTGCAGAACGAGGGCACGGACGAGGCGCGCGGGCGCATCGAGAACATCAGGGAGTTCCTGGGCGTGGTCGACGAGTTCGCGGAGACGCATAGCGCGACACCGGATGACGAGGCAGCTCAGGGAGCAGATGCTGCTACGTTTGCGAGCGGGTCTTCTTTGGATGCTGGCGATGCAAGCGCAGAGCCCCAACCAACCTCTGATGGGGCGCTACCCGACCTCGAAGTGTTCTTCGCCGCTCCGACGGCAAGCGACCCCGAAGGCGAGGAACCCGTTCGCGTGCTGCGCGGCGACTCGCTCGCGGACTTCATTGAATGGGTGCGCCTGCGCACCGACCTTGACGCGGCAAGTGACGACGGACGCGCTGTCACGCTGATGACCGTGCATTCCTCGAAAGGCCTGGAGTTCGACTGCGTGTTCGTGGCGGGCATGGAGGAGTCGCTGTTCCCGCACATGAATTCGATGGGCGAGGCCAAGGCGATCGAGGAGGAGCGTCGGCTTGCCTACGTGGCCATCACGCGGGCCCGCAAGTACCTGTACCTGACCTGCGCATCTCAGCGCCAGCTGTTCGGCTCCACGCACGTGAACCCGGTTTCGCGCTTCCTGCACGAGATACCCGAGGAGCTGCGTCAGACAACCGGTGTCGGGTCGGCGGGCTTTTCCGGCACGGGTTGGGAGAAGCGCGGAAGCCGACGCGGCATTTCCGGCTCGGGTGCCGAGGCGGGGGAGGGTCGCGTGTTCGGCCGCTCGAGCGCCTTCGGCTCGGGAGAGCGCGCACGCAACGCGCGCACGGGCCTTTCTGCCGCAGCGCAGAAGAAGGAGGGTGCGGCGACCACGTTTGCCAAGGGCGATGCCGTCGATCACAAGACGTTCGGCCGCGGCGTCGTCGTCAAGGTGGACGGCGATACGCTTCACGTGAAATTCGCCAAGTCAGGTCAGACCAAGAAGCTGCTGAAAGATTACGCCCCCATCGTGAAGATCGGCGGCTAGATCGCGGTCTCCTTCATGGCGAACGCAGATGCCAACGGGTTTGAGAACGGCGCCGATGGGGGAAGATGCCATCGATAAGGGCGCTTTCATTCGCTAGTATGAACACGACGGCAATACGAGATATTCAGACGATAGCAGGGAGGGAAACATGGCATCGCCAATCATCGTAGTAGGACACAAGAATCCCGATAACGACGCCATTAGCGCTGCTATTGGCTATGCGTGGCTGAAGAACGAGGTCGCACGACGCGAAACTCCAGAGGGCGAAGAGCCGCAGGCCTACGTGCCGGCCCGCCTGGGGCCGCTGCCTCCCGAGACAGCGGGCGTGCTGAACAAGTGGGGCGTTCCCGTGCCCATGGTGGTGAACAACCTGTTCGCCCGCGTGTCCGATGTCATGACGCACGATCCCATCTGCATCCCGGCGGATTCCAAGATCATCGAGGCAGGGCGCGTGCTGCGCAAGCATAACGTCCAGGCGCTCGTCGTGACCAACGAAGACGGCACGTACCGCGGACTCGTCTCGACGCGCATGATCGCAAACCGCTACATCAGCGCGACCGACGTGCTCGAGCAGGGCGCAAGCGAGATGGCGGTGGCATCGGACCTCATCTCCTCGCTCGACCAGAATGTCGACACCATCATGGAGCACAGCATCCTGACGATTGACGCCGACGGCCGTCTGGACGAGGCAGTTGCCGACATCATGCAGCAGCCGTTCCGAGAGGCCGTCGTGCTCGACGATGACATGAAGCCCATAGGCATCGTCACGCGCTCGGACATCACCGTGCATCCCCATCGCAAGGTCATCCTCGTGGACCACAACGAGACGCGCCAGGCCGCGGCGGGCATCGAGGACGCTGAAGTGGTCGAGATCATCGACCATCACCGCATCGGCGATGTTTCCACGATAACGCCCATCAAGTTCCTGAACATGCCTGTGGGCTCGTCGGCCACCATCGTCACGCTGGAGGCGCAGCGGCTCGGCATAGAACCGCCTCGCGAAATCGCCGCCGTTCTGCTGTCGGCTATCATGACCGATACCGTCGTGCTCAAGTCCCCGACGGCAACGCCGACCGACAAGCTGGTCGTCGATTACCTTGCCGGCTTGATAGGAGTTGATCCAACCGAATTCGGCATCGAGGTGTTCTCGTTCCGCGGCGGAGATGACGACATGCCTATCGACGAGCTGGTCAGCGCGGATTCGAAGGAGTTCCCGCTGGGAGACGGCATCGTTCTCATCGCCCAGCACGAAACGACGAACCTCGATGTCGCCATGAGTCGCGAGCCCGAAATGCGCGAGTACATGCGCGGCCTCATCGAAGCGAAGGGGTACGAGTGCGTGCTTCTCATGGTCACCGACATCATCGCCGAGGGCAGCCAGTTCATCTGCGAAGGCAACCGCCGTGTCGTTAACCGCGCGTTCGGAATCGAATGCAAGGGCGAGGGCGGTACCTGGATGCCTGGCGTGCTGTCCCGCAAGAAGCAGGTAGCAGCGCGCATCCTCGAGGCCTAAGCACGAACGGAGCGCAGGCAACGCTGCAGCAACGATGCGAAAGCGCCATAGGCGAGAAACGCTTATGGCGCTTTCGTTGTGTGCCGAGCCTGCGCGTTTATGTATGATTCTGCTCGTTCAAGAAGCCTGCACGCCGTCGACCAAACGATCTGAATGAAGCGATCAAGCGGCCTGCGCGCCGTCAATCTGGCAGGCCGTGCGCCGTCAATCTGGCGGGCCGTGCGCCGTCGACCAAGCGGCCTGCATGAAGCGACCTGGCGGTTTGCACGCTGTCGATCAAGCAGCCGCATGTTGTCAATTATGCGGCCTGCGCGCCGTCGATCAGGCGGCTTGCGCGCTGCCAATCAAACGATCTGAACGAAGTAATCAAGTGGCCTGCAAAGAGTAGCGCGCAGGTGCGTTTTCCCCTTTGCATCTGCATTAATAATCATCGTCGCATCATATTCATTTGATATGCTAAACACAGCAGCGTTCGCGAGGCCGAATTGCTGCTATGCATTCTGTGCGGCTGCTCTGCAAAAGCCGTGCGGGATGGGTTAGCTCCTTAAACCCGGCATTTGTCATTTGTAGGGAAGCGGATGTGTTTGAACTGGGAAGGAGAGCGATTATGAGGAAAACAATACTATTGGTGACGACTATTGCGGTGGCAGTGCTGATGTCGGTAGGTGTGTTCGCGCTTTCGGGCTGCAGCTGCTCCGCGCAGCCTTCCAGCTCGAGCGCGTCGAGCGCCGCTTCGAGTTCGTCGAGCGCGGCGGAAGTCGAGGTTCCTAACCTCGTGTTCCTCGAGGCCCAGGACGCTGAGAAGCAGATCGCGGACGCTGGCCTGAAACTCGGGGACATTACCGAGGACTACAGCGATACCGTCCAGAGCGGTCTGGTCATTTCTCAGGATCCCGAAGCGCTAAAGAAGGTCGCAGCAGGAGCGAAGGTCTCGATTACCGTCTCGTTGGGCAAGAAGGCGCCTGAAGAGGTGACCGTTCCCAACCTGCTCGGCATGACCCAGACGGAAGCCGAGCAGGCGATCAAGGATGCGAAGCTCGTAGCTGTGCAAGATGACCCGGTCGTTTCGATGGACGTCGCCCCCGGCTTGGTCTGCAAGCAGTCAATCCAGGCCGGTGCTACGGTCGACGAGGGTTCGCAGATCTCATTCGCAATTGCTATGGCCAGCGATAAGGTCGAAGTTCCCGAAGTGATGGGGCAACCTTACGAGGGCGCGCGGGATGCGCTTCAGAATCTTGGTCTCGGATGCGACAAGACCACTGCCCACAGCGATTCCTTCGATAAGGGCATCGTCATAAGTCAGTCCATCGATTCTGGGACCGAAGTTGACAAAGGCACCGTCGTAACCCTGAAGGTGTCGCTTGGCCCGAAGCCCGCCCAGAAGGTTGAAGTGCCCGACGTGTACACCTTCACGCTCGGTGATGCCGAAGACGCACTCGAGAGCGCTGGGCTCAAGTGTCGCCACACGGGCGAAGAGGATGGTACGGTCATTGCGATGAATCCCGATGCCGGCACCGAGGTTGATCCCGGTACGGTGGTCACGATTAGGTTGCAGCACAAGACCTCGACCGTCGAAGTGCCCGACATCGTGGGCATGACTGGCAACGACGCGCTCAAGACCTGCCAGGATCTGGGTCTTGGCCTGAAGTACGACGAGAGCATGGGCGACCAGCCGCTTATCGACCAGAGCCCTGATGCGGGAACGATGGTCGATCCCGGTACTGTCATCGAGGGCACGGAGCCTACACCGCAGCCGACCACGGTGACCGTCCCCGACATCGTGGGCATGACCGGCGATGATGCGCTCAAGGCCTGCCAGGATCTGGGCCTTGGCCTGAAATACGATGAGAGCCGCGGCAACGAGAAGCTCTCTGACCAGAAGCCCAAAGCCGGAACCGAAGTCGATCCCGGCACCGTCATCGAGGGTATCTTCCCCAAGGCTCCGAAGCCACAGCAGGTGACCGTCCCTGATCTGTCCGGCATGTCGGGCAAGGACGCGGCGGCAGCTCTCGACGATTTGGGATTGGTGCTGGACTACGACGAGGACGATCCCGATGCCAAGCTGTCGGGCACCGATCCCGATGCCGGCACGAAGGCCGATTTGGGCATGACGGTGAAGGCGCTTTACGACGACGATGATGACGATAGTGACAACGATAAATCGTAAGTCGAGAGCAAAGAGAAGGTAAGGACATGAAGAGCATCAAGAAGATCCTGGTTGCAGCGCTGGTTGCCGTTTTCGTGCTCGTCTTGTTCGGTTGCGCGTCTGGCCAGCAATCCAGCAGCGCGGCCTCTTCGGGTAGCGAAGGCGCCTCCTCCGAGGCAGCAAGCTCTGAAGCCGCCAGTTCCGAGGCGAGCGAGTCGGGCGAGGCCGCTTCGAGCGAGAGCATGGTTGGTATGCCCAACCCGTGGAGCGATGCGGCTAGCGCCGAAGAAGCCGGCCAGGGCGCGTTTGGCGACACCTTCAGCGTGCCCGAGTCGCTGCCCGTCGGCGACGTCGACTGGATTGGCGTGACCTACTCCTACATGGACGGCATTGCGCAGGCCGATTACGAAGCCGGCGCCGTCATGGCCACGGTCCGCAAGGGCAAGGACGTCTCCGGCGAGATGCTTCACGGCGTCTATGAGAAGTTCGATGCTGACTGGACTGTCGTGTGCGGCGATATCGATGTGGCCTGCCAGGGCTATGAGCTCGACTTCGCCAACCTGATGGAGTGGAGCGCGGATGGGTACAATTACTCGGTCTACATCGTCGGCACGGGAGGCGAGAACTTCGGCGTGGGAGTGGCAGACGTCCCGAACGTCGTGGCCTCGATCAAGTAGCCGGGAAACCGGAAAACAATCGCATGCGGAGGGCCTGGCACGAGTCAGGCCCTTCTTCTATCGTTGGGACGGGAAGAATACTGTGGACGAATTGTGACCGACAATGGACACACCCGGATGCGTGACGTTTGACAAGCCTGCTCAGCACACGTAGTATGACACCCTGCGCCTCGTGCTGGGGGCGCATGCTTCGTGCGCGTATCAGCTGAACGCACACGAAACACCGTTGATTATAACGGCAGGTCAACACCGATGGAAGCTTGGTGCTGCAAGATTCCGGAAGTTGCGGACCGCCCGTTCGTCAACAAGAGAACGAGGAGCCGAATGGACGCAGGAGGCTCCACACGGAAATAAGGAGATTGTTAATGCCTACCATTAACCAGCTGGTCCGCAAGGGCAAGGACGTCTCCGGCGAGATGCTTCACGGCGTCTATGAGAAGTTCG
>JAFRJC010000068.1 GCA_017432445.1 Eggerthellaceae bacterium
GCGCTGTCTCGGGAGCCGACCATGAGTGCGGCATCGCCATCATGGATCGACGTAGTACCCGATTGCGTCTGCGGAGTTCCCAGCTCAAAGTACACGCTCGTGATTCGAGTCGTCACGTAGAACCGAGCTGTTCTACCGCCATTGTTGTTGTCGACATCGAGCGTCGCTCGAACAGCGATCCGTTGTCCGATCGCCGCCGGAACAGGGATCGATGACAGCATGGTGAAATTGTTATCGCCGTCTGAAGACCAGGTGAGGCGAAGTTGCCCCGTGGTTGTGATGTCCATGCGGTACGCACGCTGATCGGTCGAATCAGAATATTTCCCGACGATCGTGGAGTCTTCCAAGGGAGGCCAGACATCCGGGATGATGTCGGCTTCCAAGGTGATGTCTCCGACGATCCTCAACGACGGGGCGTCCGGAGTACTCGCGTAACTTGCCGGATCACCCGTGGTGACAAGAACTGCGCCTACCGGATAGAGCCGCTGGAACGAATCAAAAAAGGAAGGCGCGAGCAGTCGATAAATATTCTCGTGATTTGGTGTGTACTCGTAGTCGTCAACGATGGTTACCGATAGCGTGCCCATGTTCTGCGCACCACGAACAGCTTCCCAAGACTCGCCGCCGTCCGTGGATCGCTGCACTTGGTACGAGACCTGCGGGATGGGGTCGACAAGTTCGATACGCACTCGACCGAGATTGTCGTCTAGGAACGTCGCAGTAATGGATGCCATGTCAGACCCTTCCCGTTCCTGTGCGCGCTCGACGTGTCAACGTCTTATTATTGCGCGTAACTTCCGTGTTGACCATCCGTGTAATTGTCTCATTGCCAATTTGAACGACAACTTGGATGGGCCCATCTTCGCCCCCGCCTGCTCCGGCTTCTTGGAGCGCTGCGGCAAGAGCGTTGATCCCATTTGACTTCGTCAGCGGAAGAACCATCTCATCCGGGTGCAGCACGGCCAGCCCCTCATTCGTGGTGAATCCGCCGGTCTGCAAGTACGGGATGTCGGGCACGATGTCGTCAATTCCGAAAGTGTTGCCCCCGATCTCGGGAACCCATGAGGGGATCGAGATGCTGAATCCGAAATCAATGGCGTTCCAAGCACCGATGATGGTATTGATAGCGCCTTTAGCAGTGTCGACAAGTCCTGAGAAGAAGTCACCAATAGATGACACGCTGTCACCAATAACGCTGGTGATACTGCCCCAGTTATCACGAACCCAATTGATCATGAGCTGAAAAGCGATCTTCGCAATGTCGACCTTTTCGGACACCCATTCAATCAGGGGTGCGAGCCATTCGCCTAGCTTGTCTGCTAGCCATTCGTTAGCTGGAGAGACCCACGTCTCGATTACGTGCGCGATGCCTTCGAAGGCCAGTCGGATGACCTCAAGCGCGGGGGTGAGCAGCAGCCCGATTAGCTCGAAAATAGGCGTGAGGATGGCAAAAAGGACATCGAAAATTGGTACGAGAATGCCACCTACGATTTCGCCAATAAGCGACAAAATTTCCCACAGCGGAGTCAATGCTTCGAGTAGGGGAGAAATTGCCTCAAACAGGCCGAGAACCAAGTCAACCAGCGGAGAAAGAAACTCCATCGCAACACTGAACGCGGTGAGTAGTACCTCACCCACAGCTTGAACGATAGGCGACAGCTCTTCGAGTACCGGAATCAGGCCGTCAACGAATTCCGCGACGAGCGGCGCTACGGCTGCGCCCGCCTCATCACGCAGTGTAGCTAGTGATCCTTCGAGCTGGCTGAACGCCAGTGCTCCGGAATCCTCTAGCTCTCCGAAACTCTCCTCAGTACGGCCAGTGGCATCGTCGACATCTGCGAGAGCTTCGGAGAATCGAGCCGCACCGGCTTCGGTGGAGAGTGCGAGGATCGCCGAAGACGTCTCCGCTGACCCTGCAAGCTCCACCACGGACTGTCCGGCGTCTGCGGCCCCATCCGCAATGATTTGGGCGGCTTCTTGCAGATTGCCACCCTGCGCGATGAATTCCTGAAAACTTTGTCCTGTCAGCTCGTTAAACGCTTCGGCTACAGGTGTCGTCGAGTCGCCAAGCTCTTCAATGAGCGCCGCGAGCTGTCCACCGGAAGTGCCTGCGTCGCGGCCGGTGATGCTCATAGCCGCGAAAGCAGCGCTCACCTCGTCAACACCAACACCAGCGTCACGGGCAAAGCCGGAGATCTCACCGAAAACGTCACCGACGTCCGTAACTTCAGCGTTCGTGTTGCTTAGCGTGGTGGTGAGGAAATCAGCGGCGTCTCCAGCGTCAGCAAATTCGCCTTCGAACTGCGCCATGAGTCCGTTGATGACGCTTACGGTGTCGGTGAGATCAGAGCCTGACACCACCGCCGACTGCGTAGCTGTTTCGAGGACTGAAATGACGGTGTCTTCAGGGACACCTTGAACGATTGCGGTGTTCAAGGCGGGTACAAGATCCTCAGTAAGGACGCCGTATTCGGATTGCAGGTCCAGCAAGGCTTCGCGGTACTCGTCGACAGCAGCCGTCGAGAATCCCGAGTCCGTGGCTTGCGTGATCCGGATGATGTCGCCTTCGAGATCAAGCGCCTCGCGCCCCATGTCGATGAAGGCATCGATAGCAGCCCCGACCGCGACCACGATCGCGCCGATACCTGCTGCGCCTGCTGCCCCGACCATCGCGCCTCGGATGTCGGTACCGGCATCGAATGCGCTATTTGCCAGGTCAAGGAATCCGCCACTGCCTTCGTCCGCACCTTCGCGGACGGAGGTGCCAACGGTGTCGCCGGTTTCCTGAAAGCTCCGTTCCATCTCATCGGCGGCGGCGGCGGCCTCAGTCTCAATGTCCGTGAACGCGATATCTGCGTCACGACGGATATCGTCAAAAGCTGATTCAGCACTTCGCTGCGCACCGTCGAACGCATTGCGAATAGCGTTTTCGAGATCCCCGTATGCGGAGTCGATCTCGTCCGCCGAATCTTCTCCGGCGTCTGCTATCCGGTCGAGCGCATCTTGTACTTCGGATAGTGCAGCATCGGCAAAGTCTTGGAA
>JAFRJC010000069.1 GCA_017432445.1 Eggerthellaceae bacterium
AGCGACTTGTAGAGCTCCTGCCTGCCACGGTGCTCGCGCACGCTGCCGAGGGCAGACACGACTTCAGGTGTCATGAGGCGGTTGAGGGCCTTTCCGTATTCGAACTGAGCCATCCGGGTATCTTCGCCACCTTCAGTGTATCTTAGCCATATTAGCAATTTTCGGCTAGTATATAATATGGTTGGCTAAGATACAAGGACCCCATTAGAAGCCGCTGATACTTAAAACCGATGCAACCTGTACTCACCTCTCAAAACTGAGTAATACTCCCCAATAACTACCTGCGGTTTTAATTACTCCCCGAGGGTCTCGTGACTACTCCCCGAGGGGTGAGTACAAAAAGTGTACTCAGCGGTGAGTACAGGTGAGTACACCCTTGGAGCCGCTTCGCAAAAATACTCCCCAATAACGAAACGCCACGTGCGTGCACGTGACGACACGGGAAGGCACGAGACAACAAACTGTTAGTGTGTGGAAACTTGCCTTGTGACGGTTGAGTGGGAGTGACTTTTCGAGACGCGAGCGCAAATTTCCCAGTTGAGCACAATAAACCCCTTTGCTCATCGATGTTGGGCAGAGGGGTTTCTTAAGCTTGTATAAGCCGTTGTAAGGCTTTCAACGCCATCAGTCATTTTGCGCCATCAGAAGTTAGATGCTATGGTACACTATCCTAAACAAATGCAGCATGCTACACAAAGTTAGGATTGGAACATGGAGATAGCACGCCCCAGGTACATGGAGGAGCTCATAGCCAAGAAGGACAACGGGCTCGTGAAGGTCGTCACTGGAGTGCGCCGCTGCGGCAAGTCCTACCTGCTCCTGAACATGTTCAGGAGGCATCTCGCCGAATCCGGCGTGGCATCTGGCAACATCGTCGAGCTCGCGTTCGACCGCTTCTCCAGCGCCCCGCTGCGCGACCCGCACGAGTTCTACTCATGGGTCACCGCCAGGCTCGGCGAAGCAGGCACCGGTGAGCGCTACGTTCTGCTAGACGAGGTTCAGCTGCTCGGGCGCTTCGAGGAGGTCCTCATCGACCTCATGGCCATGCCCGGCGTCGACGTCTACGTTACCGGCAGCAACGCGAGGCTCCTGTCGCGCGACATCGCGACCGAGTTCCGCGGACGCGGCGATGAGGTGGCGCTGCGCCCCTTGAGCTTCTCGGAGTACGCCGCCGCCCGGGGCGGCGACCCCCAGCGCGCATACGAGGAGTACTCGGTGTACGGCGGGATGCCCGCCGCGCTCTCCATGGAGGACGCCGGAGAGAAGGCAACCTACCTCCAGAATCTCTTCGGCGAGATCTACGTGAACGACCTCGTCGAGCGCAAAACGATCCGCAGCGTCGGAGATCTGGAGGCGGTGATCGACGTCCTGTCCTCGGGCATGGGCTCGCTCACCAATCCCAAGCGCATCTCCGACACGTTCAAGTCTGCGGGGTCGGGCAAGGGCCCGGGCCCCGACACCGTGCGCGCCTACATCGAGCACCTCAAGGATGCGTTCATCGTGGAGGAGGCCAAGCGCTACGACGTGAAGGGGCGCAAGTACATCGGTTCGCCGTTCAAGTACTACTTCTGCGACCTGGGGCTGCGCAACGCCCGCATGAACTTCCGCCAGGTCGAGCCGACCCATGCCATGGAGAACGTCGTGTACAACGAGCTGAGGTCGCGCGGGCTCGGGGTCGACGTCGGGGTCGTCACGCGCTACCTGCGGGACGAAGAGGGCAAGCAGGTCAGGCAGCACACCGAGATTGACTTCGTGTGCAACAAGGGCGACAAGCGCTGCTACGTGCAGTCCG
This sequence comes from Eggerthellaceae bacterium, assembly GCA_017432445.1. GTDB lineage: Bacteria > Actinomycetota > Coriobacteriia > Coriobacteriales > Eggerthellaceae > UBA9715. The sequence continues at coordinate 1,793 of JAFRJC010000069.1, forward strand.
CCTATGCCATGCCCGATGCGGCGAAGCGCGAGCAGGAGGAGACGCCGCTGGCATCGGTCGACGACTCGTTCAGGAAGGTCGTCGTCGTTCGCGACCCGGTGGTGCCGCGCTACGACGACGCCGGCATCCTCGTCATGGGCGTGATCGACTTCCTGTTGGATCCGGATAGCCTCGCGATGTAGGGCGGCGGAATGGTAGCCAGCTGGCCGTTCCGCGCGCCCCTGAAATCGGCATTTCCGCAGGTAGATGGATTTACTCCCCCTATAGAAAGCTTTTACTCCCCATACGCGGGCCGAAAACACCGTTTCGGGGCGATTCCGGGGGTGGTAGCCACTTCACGTTTTCTCGGGACTGGCTACCACCTGTTTTCGCAGGTCAGAGCGTTTATTCCCCAAACGCAAGGCATTTACTCCCCATCACTGGCTACCAGGGTGGTAGCCACTTTCTGGCTACCGACTGGCTACCACCCGAAAGCGCAGAAAAGGGGAATTTCGCCGGACGTGGCGGCACGGGCTGATACGAGATGGACGAGGGAGCGCCGCTCGGAAACGTGGAAATCATCGAATGGGAATAAGGTGACGCTTGTTCAAACTACGAGCCGCTCTTCGACGGTCACATGCTAACGTCTCCATGGGGTAAGAGCGAGTCAGCGTACAAGGGCGCCATGGAATGCGCTCACCTTTAGATGATGTCCTGGTATAGTTCTGAAGCAGAGGACAAGCCTAGGACAGTTCTTTTGCGCTTCGATATCAGTTGGCGTTCGAAAGGGTAGGCCATGGCAATGCACAGCAATTGGAACCCCTGGCGCGGCTGTATCAAATGCAGCGAAGGCTGCCAAACTGCTACGTCTACTACCTAGACAGAATGCGTGGCAAAGACGGATCCAATGTCTATAAAACTAAGACGCAGTTCAAATACCCCCTTTCGAAAGACCGCAGTGGCAAGTACAAAATCCAAAGCGGTGAGATGATTAGCGTTTGCATGACGTCGGATTTTTTCCTCGAAGAAGCAGACGATTGGCGCCCTGAAGCCTGGGACATGATGCGCAAGCGCAGCGATGTCATCTTCTACTTGCTTACCAAACGTCCGCAGCGAGTGCTCGATTGCCTTCCTGCCGACTGGGGCGACGGATGGCCCAACATATTTTTGAACGTGTGCTGCGAAAACCAGCATCGCGCAGATGAACGTATCCCCATCCTGCTGGACCTGCCGTTTGCGCGCAAAGGGCTGCACCTTGCGCCGCTTTTGGGGCCAATAAGCTTGGGCAGCTACCTCGACAGCGGGAAAATTGAACTGGTTGCTTGTGGCGGCGAGAACTACGGTGGAAGCAGGCCTTGCGATTTTGATTGGGTGCGCTCACTGCGAGAGGAATGCGTGGCGCGCGACATCACTTTCTGCTTCATGGAGACGGGCACCACCTTTATCAAAGACGGCAAGACCTACACCATTCGCAGCAAACAGGAGCAAAACCTTCAGGCGTTCAAGTCCGGTATGACCTATCAGGGCAAGGAGATACACTTCGATCTGGTCGACAGCATGGGGCTTCCTATACCCGAAGACGAACTCTATGTGAAACACTTCAGGGAAAAATGCGAAACCTGCTCGTTTAAGATCCTGTGCAACGGTTGCTTCGAATGCGGTAACTGCTGAATGCGCCCGCAAACCATCCGAACCAACTTGAGTAAATGAAGTCGTGAGTATCTACCCCTTTGCCGTGTGGGTGTTCGGCCAGCAGCGAATCGATTGCGCTGCAAGACTCTCTTGTTTACACGTGGTGTTCTGCTCTTCCGTGTTTGCTGTGTATCGTTTCGAGAGGCGATCATGAAACTGCCTCTAGTTTTTTAAAAATCAGCGTCGATCACTATCTCGAATCTGAAATCCATGACTTCACGTGCGCTGCGATAGTGCTCGTCGTCGCTGCATTCAGCGTCTGGTATGTTGGGCTCCGGGTGATGCGGGTTATAGAACTCCACTATGTGGAACCCGCAGCGGTTCACGTAGAAGTGGATGTTGCGCGTCTCGAAGTAAGGCGTCACCAACCCCCAAATCTTGACGTCAGGGTAGGTTTTCTCAATTGCGCACCAGGCTGCATAGCCGATCCCCTTGTTGTGGGCATCGGGTTTCACGAAAAGCAGTTCAAGTTCGCCATGGTCTCCGTCTATGCTGACCACTGCTCCACCGACGACTCTTCCGTCATGGACGATGCGCCATGCGTCGCCGCTGTCTATGGACTGCTCGATAGTTTCTCGCGAGATAATCTGATCATCTTCCTCGAAGTGGTTGTCGCGCTGTCCAAACTCCTCGAGCGCACCGTAGTTGAACGCTTCTTGGTTGTCTTGGATAAACTGCTCTCGGTCAGATTGCTCGAGCGGCTCGAGCGTGACATACGTTTCGTTGCTCTCCATTACTACATCCTTTCTATTCCCAGAAATTGTTTTGGTGAATATGCAGCAGGTGTTGTCAGGGTCGTCATCCGAAAACCCTTCCGAGAAGGTTTTCTCGGCCGCAAGCGAGAACCCGCGCTTTTCGAGAAAGTCGGTCGATAGCGTGTTATCCGCTGCGAGATATGCGGTATGGCCTGAGAATTCGGATTCGAAGGCCTCGAGCAGCTTGCTGCCGATGCCCTTTCCCTCCAGCTCTGGATCCGTGGCGAAGAGAACGATTTCCACATCGGGTAGGGAGTCAAGGGAGGCTACGAGTTCCTCCCGAATCTCGTCAAAGGAGCTATACCCGCTACCAACGTGCACGAACGATTCGAACAGCGTGAACGCCCTATGAAACGCGCTGTATCGCGACCTTTCATACTTCTTTTGCGCTCCGTGCTCGTTTGCGAACAGAATCCCCACGAGCTCGTTTTGGTAATAGGCGGCATAGAGTTTGGTGGATCGCGCCATGGCGTCGTAAATCACGTCGCGTCCATATGCCCAAAGCGCCCAGCCGCTTTTCACATCAGTTTCGAAGAGCAGGCTCTTCGAAACGATACGCTCTGCTTCCTCAAGATCGGTGGAGGGCTCGAACTCCGCCAAGACTACGTCCGACTGCTTGAGGCTGTTCGAAAGATCCTCTCTTCGCCGAGCATTCCTTGCGTCTATCTGGACCATGAAAGCCGAGGCAGCGCTTGCGACTGAGATGCACGCAAGGGAAAATTGGACGAAGCTCGTTTTCCATCCCACTCCTCCGAACAGCGCCGTGGAAAAGAGCGTTCTGAAATACAGCGTGAAGGCGATGAGGCCGAGGGTAAGCGATACGCCAGCTGCGATGTACCTGTTCTCCTTTCGCTGGAGGAAAGGCTTCCATGAAACCGCGTATGCGCCGACCCATACGATGGCCGCAACAAGTGTTGCCATTGCATCCTGAATCGGTTCGCCATCGTCTCCGGCGATGAGATCGGAAATCGTATAGTCAACGAACAGTATCGCCATGAAGAAAACGACCAAGCCCGCTGCAGCTGCGGCTCGTTTCGCGGGCGACGGCCAAGTTGCGTGTCCGATCCCGTAACGAGCCAAGAGCGCCATTACCATGTTCGCGACGAAGAGAAGGCCCATCTGGCCGAAGCTCCTCACCGTATCGCTATTGACGGTTGCCTTGTTCAGCAGCAGCATGAAAGCGGCGACTATGCCGCATAGGCCGATGACCTTTGCGGTAGATTTAAATCTTTTGCTCGGATGCAACCTTATACAATCCTTTCGGTGCTTCGAGTGCATGTTTTTCTGCTGATAAAGGGAACACCTATCTCAGCATTCGCGTTTCAAGGAGTTACGGATCCTTAGACGCTGATTGCTTCGAAACGAGAAGAACCCTTGTCACTTACAATCCGATTCCGTATTATACAATCCGAATTCGGATTGAAAGAGGAGAGCAATGCGTGAAAACAGAAGAAAACTGATACAGCTCATGCGCGCGCTCAACAGGATCGACGACCAATACTATCGCGTGCAACGGGAGCTCGGGCTAAAGGAGAGCCTGTTCGTGTTGCTGTACATGTGCGCAGATGGCGAGGAACGCTCCCAGAAGGCTATCTGTGACGAATGGTGCATTCCCCGCACGACGCTCAATACCACTGTCAAGGAGCAGGAGGCTGCAGGGCGTGTCGAGCTGGTGCCCTGTGGCAACAAGCAGAAGCTCGTGAAGCTTACGGAAAGCGGGTATGCATACGCCGAGGAACTCCTCGGTCCTTTGCTGGACGCCGAGGAGCGCGCGGGCGCCTTCATCGACGACGGGCTCGTCGAGGGCCTCGAGCGTTTCGGAGGGCAGCTTGAACGCGAGTTTGGCGAAATGGGCGACACCGCTTCGTAACAGGCTTTTCTCAACAACCGGATCATCCACCGAAACACATCGGACATGCTTGAGCTGAGCTTGTTCCCGCAATCTAGACGAGTTCTTCTCTAGCCCACATGACGTTTTGAAGCCTGTTGGGATAGGTGAGCAAAAACGCGCGTAAAATATGAGTAGCGAGATAGAATACTGTCTCACTAACGAAAGGAAAGATTATGAACTTCGAAGACCTGACTCCTGAGCAGATTGAAAAGGCGAAGGCCTGCAAGACGGCCGAAGAGCTGGTTCAGCTCGCCGAGGCGGAGGGCGTAAAACTCTCCAACGAGCAATTAGAGGCCATCTCTGGTGGTGGGGTGGATTGGGACTGCTTTCTTGCAGACTGCCCTCACTACTAATTTGAACAAGACCCGCATATCGTGAGAAACGCAACGACTAAGATGGCAGGCGGACGTTATGCATGCTGTCCGTATGAGTCTCCTTTTGGGGCTATCACCTTGGCAGCTGGAGACGACGGGCTAAAGGGTTTGTGGTTCGATGGCCAGCGTTACTTCGCGGGCACGCTCGACGCGCCCATGGAACCGGATGATAACGTTCACCTCAAGGCTGCGTGTGACTGGCTTGACGAATACTTCGCGGGAGGCCATCCAGATATCAACCAGCTTACGTTGGCGCCGATCGGTAGCGAATATCGGCTGGTAGTTTGGCAGCTCCTTCGCGAAATCCCTCTTGGGCAGGTGCGTACATACGGCGAACTTGCTGATGAGGCGGCTAGACGCATGGGTAAGGAGCACGGTAGTGCACGAGCTGTCGGCGGGGCGGTCGGGCACAATCCAATAAGCATCATCGTGCCCTGCCATCGAGTAATCGGTACAGGTGGCAACCTGACCGGTTTCGGTGGCGGCATTGCTCGCAAGCTGCAGCTGCTCGAGCACGAAGGCGTTGATTGCAGCGGTTTCTATGTGCCCAAGTTCAGCACCGCGCCGTGATTGGCGGGCCTCTGAAAAGATGCGCTGTCTCTTAATTGCGACAGCTTAACAAGAGATTCATTCGAGAATAGCAGGCACTTAGTTGCCTGCTATTCATTTTTACAGCCGGTTGCTTCGAACAATTCCCGATCATTCTTACAAGCTATTTACCGAAATGGTCACTCTGTCGCATAATCGTTATTGCAAGAAAACGGCAGGAGGAGCCATGGAAAGAATCGATACGCAGCAAGATGCGCAAGGCTCAAACGAGAACAAGGAGATGCCGGATTGGATGCATGACGAGCGCGTGCTCAAAGAACACTTGCAGTACGCCTTCGTTAAGGGGTGCAAGGTGCTCGGTCAAGGGCGCGTGGCTGATTACATACCCGAACTAGCGCGCGCCGACACGTATGCCTTCGGTCTCGCTGCCCAGAAAACGGACGGCACCGTGGTATCATGCGGCGAAGTTGACACGCGTTTCTCCATCCAGAGCGTATCCAAGGTGATTAGCCTGGCTTTGGCGCTTAAGCTGCTTGGCACCGAAGAGGTTTTCTCCCATGTCCTGATGGAGCCCTCGGGTGATTCGTTCAGCTCTATCATCAAACTCGACACGAAGAGTGACCTGCCCTATAACCCTATGATAAACGCCGGCGCGATACAGGTTGTAAGCCTCCTCGCTGATCAAGTGGGCTTCCAAGACGCGCTGCAGTTCGCTCGCTATATGTGCATGGATCCCGACGTCGACCTGAACGAACCTGTGTACCGCTCCGAGGCGCAGACGGGAGACCGCAACCGCGCCATAGCGTACCTGCTAAAAAGCAAGGGCGTGCTGGTGGCCGATCCCGAGGAGACGCTGGATCTCTACTTCAGGCTTTGCGCGTTGAATGTAACGGCGAAATCGCTGGCTACGTTGGGGCTAGTTCTTGCAAATGACGGCGAGAACCCCATAACCAGCCAGCATGTGATAGCGCCGCGCCATGCGCGCGCCATCAACAGTCTAATGTTCACCTGCGGAATGTACGACGGTTCGGGCGAGTTCGGCGTGAAGGTGGGCATTCCCGCCAAGAGCGGCGTTGGCGGCGGCATCGCCTGCAGCGTTAAGGGGCGGATGGGCATCGGAGTTTACGGGCCTGCTCTTAATGAAAAGGGTAATAGCGTAGGTGGATTGGCTGCGCTGGAATACTTGTCAGACGCCCTGCACCTGCATGTGTTCGACTACCATCCCTACATAGTCGAAAAATAGATCGCCCTTGAGTTTTCCCATACATGAGCCCGTCTGACGATATGGCAAATAACCTGGTTGACATGTGCGATGACCGTCTAATACTCGAAGAGGCTTCCGAAAAGCATCGCGGAGCTGCCCTTGCCCTCAAGCAGGAATTCCTTGAAGCGGGAGAGACGGTTATAAACGGCAGTGCGCTTCTCGACCAGATGGAATTCGACGAATGGCTAGCGAATTGCGTCCGCAACAGCGATCCCGAAACCGTCCGAGATGACTGGGCGGTCGCTACGACTTATTTTGCTGTACGGGCCAGTGATGGAATCGTAGTGGGAATGATTGATGTGCGACAAAGCTTGGCGACGGATTTCCTTGCACAGTACGGTGGCCATATTGGGTATAGCGTGCGGCCGACGGAACGAAGGCGCGGTTACGCCACGCAGATGTTGGCCTTGGCGCTCGAAAAGTGCCGTGAGTTCGGGCTTTCTTCCATTCGCATCGGTTGCTACGAGAGCAATGAGGCATCGATAAGAACCATAAAGGCAAACGGGGGAGTACTAGTTGAGGAGAAGCCCTATTTGGATGGTGTTCCTATGCACATCTATTCGATAACCCTATGAGATTGTTTCGGATGATCTGTATGGGATTGCATAGTGGGCGGTGAGGCTATGGGTGTTTCTTCAAAAGATTTCGAATACGTCGTGCACAACGGCGGCTTGCGTATAGAGCGTTGCTTGACGCGTTCGCAAAGCCTCGTGATGCCTGAATTTATCGAGGATATGGTGGTTACTGCCATCGCGCCATACGCGTTCGAGGGGAGCACGCATATCCGTGATGTCATATGTCCTCCGCAGGTCACGGAAATCGGATCACGCGCGTTCGCTAACTGCCCGTCACTCAAGCGAATCGTCTTTCCAAAAATGCTCGACCGTTACGATAACTCGTGGGTTGCCGGCTGCTCATGTCTCGAGGAAATTGTCTTGCCTGGAGCCGTTGTCAATCTCGACCTCGTTGCCCCAGCTCCTTTGGGGGTTAAGCGCATCTGCATCGGCGAGATGACGCGTACTGTGCAAATCGCGCGCGCATGGAAGGTGCGTTTGGAGCACGTGGACGTGCATCCAGATAACCGATGGCTGAGTTCGGATGGAGCCTGCATATACAATGCCGATGGTGCCGAGCTCATCGTGCATGCGACAAAGGGTTCCAAAGTCACCGTTGCATCGGGATGCCGATGGATTGCAGCGCGGGCGTTCGAGATCGAGAAGCATCTCGAGCATGTCGACTTTCCCGAGGGCATGTGCGAAATCGGGGAACGTGCGTTTGCGGAATCCACTCTTCGAGGCTTCGAATCACCGCATAGCCTTCGGATCATCCGCCGCGAGGCATTCGCCGGTTGCCAGTCGCTCGAAGAGGTGCGGCTTTCCGATGGCCTTCGGGAAATCGAAGAGCGTGCGTTTGCGGGATGCTCGTCCTGTTCGAGCATGTGTATACCCTCGAGCGTCGTACGTGTGGAGCGAAAGGCTTTTGAAGAGACAAACTTGCAACCATGCGGCGAACATCCGACGCTCATTGTGAGCGATGCTAACCAGGCCCTGTTCATCGACGAGTCGGGAGCGTTATGCGAGCGCGGAGATGATGGTGTTGTGGTGCTCGAGGCGCTCGATCAGAAGACTGAGCGCTACCGCACTCCCGCAGGGACGGTGCGCGTGGCCGATCGGGCATTCTTCGAACATCCTTGCCTCGAACAGCTCGAGATTGCCGAAGGTGTTTTGAATATCGGACAGGAATCGTACATGGGTTGCAGGCGCCTGCGAAGCGTGACGCTGCCTTCGACTCTGCGATGCTTGGGAGCGCGCGCATTCGCAACTACAGCCCTGACCTCCTGCGTCTTACCAGCGAGTGTGAAAACTCTTGGAGAATGCGCGTTCGCGTTCAACTTCAAGAACTGGCATCCGACGACCAACCCTCCCGAATCGCGATCTCATATCACGTTGGAACCGGGCAATGAACGTTATTTCGTGGAGGGGGGACTGCTCTACGAGGAATGCGAAGGACAGGGGACTAAGGTCGTGCTGTACGTCGGTCCCGAAATCGATTTGGAAGTAGCGCAGGACGCGCGCAGCATCGCGCCCTATGCCTTCTTCGGGGTTCAGGGCATCAGGGAGTTGCGCCTCCCCGCGAGTATCCCAACCGGCGAGGCGACCTTCGCCATGCGCAAGCCGCCCGAACGCATCGTGTTGCTGGGTGATGGCGGCATCGAGTTCGAAACGATGCACGATTGGCGGGGCGTATGCGCGTTACAGCGTTCGTTCGCAAGCGACGGCACTACGAACGCGCGCCTTTTGTGCGCGACTTTCGACGAGGAGGCGCTGAGCGCACAAGCCGATTACGAGGCGTATCGCTACATGATCACCCGCCTTTTGCATCCAGAGTTCCTGGAGCCAGCAGTGCGAGAATCCTTCGAGAGCACGTTGAGAGAACACTTGGATGACGCATGCGTAACGTTTGCCCGCCACGACGATAGGGCACGAATCGATGGGCTGGTCGATCTCGGGGTGATATGCGCGGAGAACATCGATAAGGCAATCGATGCGGTATCCAATGCCGACAGCGCACCGACCACGGCCCGCCTGCTCGAGCTCAAGCGCACACGATTCTCGTCCTCTGCGCATGATTACGGTCTGTAAGGTATGGCTATGAGCAACGATGGCATGACAGAGGGGATTACCCACGTACGGGAAGATTACGTGCAAGTCGAGGCGCTCGCACTCGAGATGCTCGAGCAGACGCGCGAGACCCTCGCCATGACGTTTCGCTACTTGGACGTAGCCTTGTGGCACATGCCAATCGAGGCTCGAACGTTCGATGCGCCGCTCGCAACCGACGGCATCACGTTGTTCTTCGACCCGTATCGCGTCGTCGTGCGCTTCAGGGAATCCCCCGACGACCTCTTGCGCGATTACCTGCACTTGCTTTTGCACTGCATCTTCCGTCAGCCGTTTCAGGTTGGATTTCCCGACTGGAAGTCCTGGTCGACCGCCTGCGACGTGACATCGGAGCTGACCGCATGGGAGATGTGCGCATCGCGGTTCCCGTGCGCGCACGACTTCGAGCTCGAAGACCTCTTTTCCACGCTGAAGGGTTCACTCGGTGCCATCACGCCATTCAAAGTGTATCGAGAGCTGGTAGCTTATCGGCTTGGCGTCGGCCCGTCTGTCTTCGACGGCATTCCGAAAGACGTCGTCCAGCGATACGTCCATGACGACGGCAAATGTCTGGACCAGCCCGACGAGAAGCGAGGCCAGCAAGGCGCCGGGCAGTGAGCCCAGGCCGCCGATAACGACGACGGTGAACAGG
>JAFRJC010000070.1 GCA_017432445.1 Eggerthellaceae bacterium
AGAGCGGTTGAATCTGGATGTTGCTGTTTCTGCCAGTAACCATTCACGGTAACCTCTCATCACAATGAGAGGAAGTACTCCTTGATCTTCTTTGCCATCAACCCGCGGCGCTCATCGAGGAAGCGATCGTAATCGTCCCCGGTCATAAAGAAGATGTCCTCGGGGATGCAATTCTCAGCAAGGTTCTCCATTAGCGTCTGCTCGTCAGAGATATCGCCAAAGTAGGAATCCCCCGTGGTGCAAGCATCGAGCGCAGTCGTGAAGTAATCGCCAGGGCACTGCGCTCCAATGGCGATGTTGATGCGTTTCTCGAGGAATGCGTAGTTCGCAACCTGGTTATAGAGACGCTGAGGAAGCTCATAATCCTTCTGCAGATACTTGCGCGGGAAAATATGATGCACATCACCAATGGTCGTAACGATATCGCTCACCTTAAAACCTGCAGAAAAGAGCGTATTGTCCGCAGATCTGACCTGTGCTGCGCAGTACACGAGCCAAGCGCCGGTCCGCGTGCTGGTAGTGATGAGGCTTTGGGGCAGCTGAACATCCCAAAAAGTATCGGACAGCTGAGCTCGAACAACATCGTTGTAGAAGGGCAGAAACCCTTGCTCGGCAATACGACGGATGTCACGATCCATCACAGACTCGGAGGATCCAGAGTAGCGCCCAGTGAGGACGCTCATGACGTACCAGCGTTGCACGTAGCGCTTAACCTCGGTTGAGAGAACTGACGAATCCTCACGAAGACGCAGATAAAGGTTGTAAGCAAAATTGACCGCACCCGTCGAGTAAATGAGCGAGGGACCAACGAAACCCGCAGACTTAAGTGCGAGCGTAAAGTCCTGGAAGTTGTAACGATCCATAAACTTGAGCACGCCTTCGCGAAGCTTCTCGAACGACTCATCCGCAATCTCGCTCTTGAAATCGCGAGTCTCGAAGTCTCGACCAGAGAGCAGTGACACTAGGTCAGCAAGCTTACCGCGGCCGAATCGGTACATGAAGGCGACGCGCAGCACATCGTTGTAGTCAGGATCGTAAATGTCGTCCTTGTCATCCTTCAGCCACTCTGCCTTCTTTGCGTACTCGGTTGCCATGTACTCCTGGTCCGCCGAAGACACGACTGACCAAAACTCGGGCTTGACCGCAAGATGGCAGTAGTAATCGATGGCCTTGCGGAGCATGTTGCCCCCATGCACCTCATCTGCGGCAATCTTAGACATGGCGAAGTCCGCCTGCGAGAGAACCGCCCCCATAGAGTTGATGCGGATGAAGATGTCAGTAACCTCGTCGATGGTGCACTCGGCATCGACGACAATTACTCCGAGCTGCCTAGTTGCTATTGCTCGCAAATCTGTGAGCTTGGCATCAAGAGCATCGGGGTCGCAGCTTGGGTTTGCCGCGCAATACTCGTTGATAAACCGGAACGTGCTGAAGTCGCCCGAGAAGAAGCGAGCAATATCGGGTATCCACTTGCTGTCTTTTTCGATAACTGGCGTCAGAACAGCAAAAGGCGTGGCCTCACCTTCATACATTGGATTAAACGCAATCTTGATGCGTTTGCGCTCATAGTCGGAGTTTAGCACCGGCAATCCTGCAAGGGCAGCCATGATTACAGTGACACGCTGCTGACCGTCGATGAGGACCGTCTTGCCCTCCGCTGTTCCACCGTCCTTGACCTTAACATCGGGATTCTTCCATGTGATGAGATAACCCGTCGGGTATCCGTGGTATAGAGAGTCTACGAGGTCGCGCACCTTGGTGCTGTCCCAAACAAAAGGCCGCTGAATCTCCGGTATGGCGATATCTCCGGAGGTTATGAGGCCGAGAATCTGCTGTACAGAGTACTGGGTGACGGAATAGCAGTCTTTCATGGCATTGCTCCTTTTGCAATTGGATCATGACAATTGAACCACAGGAGATAGACGATTTCTTATTGGTTCAATGATTGCGATAAGCCATTCGACTAGCTGCCAGGCTTTCTTCGTCCATATGAGCGCTCCAAGTGTTTTTCTCGAATGCGACATAGATTTGGCCATTCAAATCGTAGCAATGTCAGCGGACAGAAATACAGATTGCTCGGTGGACGAGTATCACGCTCGCAGCTAGCGAATCACTTGGCTACCAGCTAAACACCGACAAGAAGAACACTGCTAGTCTGAATAACAGCCGACATTTGTGTACCGCGCGTATGGTAACGTTGGACGAAATGCACGATAGAGAACAATTCGCGCGTCCTATTGTGATTACTTGAGCGAATCCTAATTCAGACTCTGAGGAGCACTCGTGGAACAAGAAATCATGCTCGTCGATATCTCCGCAATTTCAGAACAGGATTCGGCGGCTGAACTCGCCTTGAACAACCAGATTGAGCAAATTGACGCCGAACTTGCCAGGAATGCTTCCCAGGCAACCGCAGGTGATTACGCCCTCGCTGTTGCAAGCGGCATACTCGCAGGTGTTATCGATATTCTCTTCGTCGGCGATGCCCCAATCGTTGGTTCTGGCGCAGATGAGGCACGCGGGGGAATCAACGAGCAGGTCAATCGATTCATCCAAAGCTATGCGTCCGACCATGGCTACAAGGGTGAACGCCTTAATGGTGCAATCAAGTATCTTGAGGATAACTACGCAG
>JAFRJC010000071.1 GCA_017432445.1 Eggerthellaceae bacterium
ACAAAGGCATGCCTATCGAGCAAGTCCAGGTTTTGCTTGGTCACAGCAAGATTGATACGACGCTCTGCTACGCAATGGTCGATCAAGAAAACGTAAAGCAATCGCATCGGAAATACATTGGCTGAATCCAAATCCCGGTTTATCGAGATGTTTGGTGATCCGATTGAGGATGATAAATGGCCTAGAATCAAACTGCAGGAACTGTGCAGTAAGTTGGGGTCGGGTGCTACTCCGCGCGGAGGCAAGTCTGCTTACAAATCCGAAGGAATCCCTCTGATAAGAAGCATGAACGTTCATAACGGCTCATTTATCTGGAAGGATCTTGCTTACATAGATGACGAGCAGGCAGATAGGCTAAAAGGTGTAACCCTTCGTGAGGGTGATGTTCTTCTGAACATTACGGGTGCTTCCGTGGCGAGATCGTGCTTACTTCCTGACGAGCTTGCTGGCGGTCGAGTAAACCAGCATGTTGCAATCGTTCGACCTGACCCGAGCAGAATCATCCCAGTTTTCTTGAATGCGGTGTTTATCAGCGATTCATATCAACGTTTCCTTCTGGATGGTTCGCAAATGGCCGGGGCGACGCGAGAGGCCATAACGAAACAGGACATGCAAACTATGCAGGCACCAATGCCCCCGTTAGCCCTTCAACAAGAGTTCATGGCCTTCGTGCAACAGGTCGACAAATTGAAATTTGTAGGTTGCAGGAGCATTACGAACAGACTTACCCATGTTTTTGATTGCGTACGTAGGAAGCTTCGTTTCTTTCAAAGGAGTTGCAGAGATGGCTGATTAAGGCGATCAATGAGTATTTGTCTGCAGTTGTTGAGCATGTAATCAGAAGCATGCGGATAGTAGAATAAGCAGAAATTGATTCTGGGGATACAGAAGACTAAGAGGCATGTAGGTTCTATAGGATTACGAGGGATTATTGAATTGCGGTCCCGCATGATTCATGAAAGATGAGCTGTATAAACCCTTCTGACAGCTGGGTTAGGGGACAGTTCCCAAAACTAAAGCGGAGACAAGCATGGCAGACACAGAGAAGCGCATCTGGGGTATCCACACGTACGACGACGCCCTTTTCCTGAAGCGTAACAAGATAGCCATCGGCTGGAATGAAATGGGTGACATGTCATCCATTGAGCCGACGCGCGATGCATTTAAACAGCGCTATGTTGAGGTGTTCCCCAATGAGAAACCTGCCGCCGTACCCGGCTGCGCGGGAATGCTGTATCGGTTTGCATACGAGATGCAGGTCGGCGATTACGTTGTCTTTCCATCGAAGTCGGACCGGATGGTCAACATCGGCGTGGTTGATGGTCCGTACCAATATGTGGCTGACTATGACACCGATTCTGCGCACAAGTATTGCCAACAGCGGGCGGTAAAGTGGCTGAAGCATTATCCCAGAACAGTATTCTCTCAAGGTGCCCTCTATGAGTTTGGCGCTGCGCAGACGCTCTTTGCGGTAAAGAATTACAGCGATGAGGTGATGGCCGCCTTAGAGCCTGGCTTTAAAGCAGCATCAACTGCTGATGTGGGTATCGATGATGATACTATCGGCGCCACCGCCGATGAAATTAGGCAATCTACCATTGACTTCATTCTTAAGACGCTGAGCAGAAATCTCAAGGGTTATAGCTTGGAGGGATTTGTTGCCGACCTTCTTCAAGCAATGGGGTATCGAACCACCGTGTCGAAACAAGGCGGTGATAGTGGCATAGATATCATTGCCTACAAAGATGAGCTTCCACCGCGTATCCTCGTTCAGGTTAAGAGCAAAGATGGAAAAGTGAGCGAAAGTGCTCTGCAGTCGCTTAAGGGCGCGATGCGGGAGGGCGACTACGGTCTGTTTGTGACACTGTCATCGTATACCAAAAACGCGCAGGCATATCTCAACCAGATGCCTATTATTCGAGGCATCGACGGTCCGGCTTTGGCGGAGCTGGTGCTTAAGTATTACGACGAAATGAGCGAAAAGTACCAGAAGATTATTCCGCTCGAAATGGTATATATCCCCGTACCGTTAGAAGAGGAATAGAGGCCGAGGAAGCACCAAACGTCAAATGGGTACATTTGCAAAACCAGCTGCCGTCATGCAGCTGCTTCTTCGTCTCAGTATGCGAATGGGCGAAGGTCAATACGTTGACCTCGATGAACTGCTGTATGAGGGATTGACCGAAGATGAGGTGTTACAGTACGTCCAAGATGTGAGAGATTACGGCTTCTCGACACTGCAGACCGAAACCAAACCGATGACACGTGCTCATATCATGCAAATACAATGGACTGAGGATCCGGCTGCGTGAGTATCAGTTGCACTCGGGGTTCTTTTGGGAAGATGACCACTACGATTGTCCTGGACAGATTGACAAAGTAGCTACGCTCACTCCATATCTGTTAAACTTCGATCGAAGGCGTACTCGCCGCCTCGGTTAAGTTCGGAGGGGGAGCGGGCGCCTTCTAACTTTTCTTATTCATCCTTCTCGTTTGCGCTCAGGTAACGCGAGAACACGGCATTCACGTGCTCGTCGTACTCCCGCCAGGCGTTAGTACCACCGAGTTCTCCACGTAATACTTCGGCACAACGTGAAATAGCTATTGCATAAGCGTACTGTACGCACTGAATACCTAGATACATGGGCATACAGGCGGTAGGTCTTTTTTTCGCTACGCCAAAACGCAACCTTACCGCGCAATCTCCTCCAAGTTCGCGACGATGCACTTGAAGCGCGCGTCATCTGCCAGCGGTGCGAAAGCCGGGTTGGCCGACACACCCTCGACGAGGCTTTTCTTAAGGAGCACCTCGTCGCGCGGCAAGCTCGCGCTGGTCACGCTCGCTTCTTCCATCCACGTTTCCAGCTTGTCGAAGAAGTCGTCGCCATGAAGCTGGAGGGGGAATTCGAGCTTGCGGCAAGCGCGCTCGTAATCTTCCAGGCAATCGAACGCCGATGAAGTATCGCCGCTCATCAGGTATGCCATCGCAAATGTGAGGTGAACGGCTGCGCAGTTCAAGAAGACCGATTCGAGGTCGAACGCCTCGATGAGCGCCAGCGCGCGTTCGTGAACGGTTTCGAGCTTTCCCCGGTCTGCCGCGCGCAGCATCGCGAGTTGGGCGAGGCGGCTCGCATCGGCCGCAAGCGACTGGAACAGCGCACTCTGCAGCACCTTTTCCGCTTCATCAACCTGACCGAGGGCACCATAGGCGTCCGCGAGCAGGAGATCGGCCCCCACGTCAATCTCGACCGTGTCGGACAGCACGTAAATGGCGTCTTGAGGATTGCCCATCGCGAGCAGGACGCTCGCTTCGACGGCTTCCACCATCTTGGTGTCAGCCGACGAGCTCGAATTGCGCCTGGCGCGGCGGCAGATATCGATCGACTCTTCGAACAGCGCCTTGCCATTTTCTCTGCACTCATGTTGTAAGATGACGTTCGTAAGGGTTACCGCTGCGCGAAATAGCGCGGGAAGGGAGGCCGAGATGCTCGACCTTGGCATGCAAGCACCGGGTTTCACACTGCCCGCCCAGATGCTCGGTGAGTTGTGATGCGCATCATCATCTCGCCGGCCAAGAAGATGGCCGTGCACGCCGACGTCCTTACCTACGAAAGCCTTCCGGCTTTCCTCGACCGCGCCGAGGTGCTCAAGGACTGGGTGCGCAGCCTTTCATATGCCGAGCAGAAAGAGCTCTGGGCCTGCAACGACTCGATTGCCGAGCAGAACGCCCGGCGCTTCGAAAACATGGACTTGCGCCGCAACTTGACGCCGGCGATCCTTGCATACGAGGGCATCCAGTACACGTACATGGCCCCCTCTGTGTTCGAGGAAGGCCAGTTCGGGTATGTCGAAGACCACCTGCGCATACTGTCAGGGTTTTACGGCATGCTCCGGCCGATGGACGGCGTCGTGCCCTACCGCTTGGAAATGCAGGCCAAAGCCCAGGTGGACGGCCATGCGAACCTTTACGAATACTGGGGCGACATGCTCTACCATGAAGTCATGGACGAGAGCCGGATCCTGGTGAACCTGGCCTCCAAAGAGTATTCCAAAGCCGTCGAGAAGTATCTGCAGCCTCGCGACGCGTTTATCACCTGCGTGTTCGGCGAGTTGAGCAAAGGCAAGGTCGTCCAAAAGGCAACCTATGCCAAAATGGCCCGTGGCGAGATGGTGAGATACATGGCAAGCATCGACGCCCAGTCGCCCGAGCAGCTGAAGGGCTTTGACTGGAGCGGCTATGCTTTCGACGAAGGCCGCTCGACCGACTCCGAGTACGTGTTCGTGAAAACGAGCTGATCAGAGCGCCATTGACGAAAGCATCTAAGCGCGTTGAAGTTTAGCCGGCTGACGACTCCGACGGCCATGAGCGGGAAAATGTTAAGCCGGCCCACCGGCAAACGACAAGGAGGACGTTATCAAACGGGCTGTCATAGGGATGCTTGCCCACGTCGACGCGAGCAAGACGACGCTCATCGAGTCGCTGTTGTTCCGCACCGGGGCGGTGCGGAAGCTTGGCAGCGTGGATGCGGGTGATTCGCATCTCGACTTCAACGAGCTCGAGCAGCGCCGCGGCATCACGATCTACGCCAAGCAGGCGATGGTCGAATTCGGGGATGCGGAGCTGACGCTGATCGACACGCCCGGACACGTCGACTTCTCCTCCGAAGCAGAACGCACCCTGCAGGTGCTCGACTATGCGGTCCTCGTCGTCGACGCGAACAGCGGAGTGCGCGGGCATACCGAAACGCTGTGGCGCCTGCTCGAGCATCGCGGCATCCCCACGTTCATCTTCGCGAACAAGATGGACCTAGCCGTGCGGACGCGCGAAGACGTGATGGAAGAGCTGCGCGGCCGCCTCTCCGATGCGTGCCTGGACTTTTCGGACCTCGGCATGACCCTGCTTCCGGACGGCGCAATGGAGCCGTGTGTCTCCGAAGAGCTCGCCGAGGCATGCGCCGCCACTGACGAACGCGATGGAGCGCGAGCATCTCGGCGTGCTCATCGGCGCGCCCATCACCGACGTGCGCATCACGCTCATCGGCGGGCGGGCGCACGACAAGCACACCGAAGGCGGCGATTTCAGGCAGGCGACGT
This sequence comes from Eggerthellaceae bacterium, assembly GCA_017432445.1. Taxonomy (GTDB): domain Bacteria; phylum Actinomycetota; class Coriobacteriia; order Coriobacteriales; family Eggerthellaceae; genus UBA9715. Next base: position 5,095 of record JAFRJC010000071.1, read on the forward strand.
ACCGCGCCATCCGCCAGGGGCTCATGCAGGCGAAAAGCGTGCTTCTGGAACCGTGGAACCGCTTCTCCCTGCGCGTTCCCGCAGAGCGCGTGGGCCGGGCGTTCTCGGATTTGCAGCTCATGGGAGCCCGCTACGACACGCCTCGGACCGAGGGCGACTTCACCACGATCGAAGGCGTCGCGCCAGCTGGGGAAATCGGCGGCTATGCCGTGCAGCTGAGCTCGTATACCCATGGCATGGGCAGCCTGAGCTTGGAATTCCACGGCTACGAGCCGTGCCACAACGCCCAGGAGGTCATCGAGGCTGCCGCCTACGACCCCGAAGCCGACCTCGCCAACACGCCTGACTCCGTTTTCTGCTCGCACGGCGCAGGACGGACCGTCAAGTGGGACGAAGTCGCCGAAGCAGCTCACGTGAAACCGAACCCCGCCACGTTCACCGTCTGGCGCGAGGCAACGCCCGAATTCTTCGGCAACTTCAGATGAGACAAAGGGGCCGGGCGGGTTCAGGCGATCGTTGCACCTTCCGCGAGCACTTCCTGCATGACCTCTGCAGGGAACTTCCAGCCCAGCACCTTCCTCGGCCTGTTGTTGAGGAGCCACTGCGCCCTCGCCACCTCCTCGTCAGTGACCTCCGCGAACCTCGTGCCCTGGGGGAAGAACTCGCGGACGAGGCCGTTGACGTTCTCGTTGGACGGGCGCTCCCAGGGGGAGCGGGGGTCGCAGAAGTAGACCTTGAACGGGGTGGCGAGCTCGCAGTCGGCGACCTTCGCCAT
>JAFRJC010000072.1 GCA_017432445.1 Eggerthellaceae bacterium
CGTTGCCACAATATAGTGTCCTGTCGAGGTGAAGTATCCGGGCGCCAGGTTGATGATGACCGCCTGATGATGCTCGAGGGCGCTGCGCAACGTATCGGAATCGGGCCAGAGCTCCTCGCAGTTCAAACCGAGCTGTTCGGCCATTTCGGTGAAGAAGGTACCCACAGTGCCTTCATATTCGCTCATGTAGCCGTTCTCCTCGGCAAGCTTGCCCATGTCATAGGGGTTCTTGTCGGTCTTGCCGGTGAGGCCCTGGTATACCATCGCCAACGAGGTGGGACCGCATCCGGTCAGGCCGAACGCTGCTCCGCTGTAGGTGGTGTAACCCCAGCGGCGGTCCCATTGGTAGAAGTGCGGGATGTCGGTGTCATCGACGTTAGCCGACGGAGAACCTGATTCCATTCCGAGCGATTTGTCCTCGTCGATCTTTTCCATCGGGTAGACGTTGGGGAAGTTGCGCACGTACACGAGCGACTCAGGCTCGTCGGCAGCGAGCTTCAAGATCTTGTATTGCACTTCGACGCCGTCAAGCGCGAAGTCGGCAGGATGCGCGGCAATCCACAGGGCATCGACGTTCGTCTTGGCTTGGGCGAGCAGCTTGGCAGAGGACTCGTCGCCGAGCAGCGTTGCAAGCGCTCCCTGGTGGGATTCCTGCCGGTCGAGGGACTCGTTTTGGCCGGCGCTCTGCAGTTGCTGCATAGCCTTGTCCTTTGCGAGCTTGACGCGCTGGTACACGGTTGCAGTTTGCGTGCTGGTCTGGGTAGTCGTCTGGTTGTCGGTTGCGGCTGCGCCGGCGGAGGTGGTAGAAGCGTCAGTTGCCGTCGTTGCCGCAGTGGCGGAGGCGCCGGAAGCCGCCGACGCCGAGGCGTCACTTGCCGAAGCTGACTCCATCGAAACCGTGGCGTTTGACTGCTCGCCGCCCGAACGCGTGCAGGTGGGCACGATGACGGCGAAGATCAGCAGAAGCACGAGGATTCCGATGGCGATCGGAATGGCGATGGGTGGAATGAAGTCGGGAAGCTCGAAGGCAAGCGGCCCGATTTCCACCATCTGGGACTGACGCGGCTTCGTATAGAGACGCGGCTGCTGTCCCGTGGGCATTGGCTGCTGTGCCGCCTGGCGTTTTTGCCGTGGCTCGCGCGCAGGTGCCGAAGACCTCTCTCGGCGGGATGAGTTGGAGGCGAGGGTGTTCGCGCTGCCCCTGCGCTGCATGCGGGCTTCCAAGCGTGCGCGCGCTGCGCGCCGTGTTTCGTCATCTTCTTCGTAAGGCATAGTTCATTTCTCCGTTGCGTTTGCCTACGGTTTGTCTTAGTGTACGCCAAATTGTGGTCGTTCGGGTCGCACAACCCAATTTATCGTGATTTTTCTGCCCCCTAACGGGCAAAAGCGGCGTTTTTATCCACAAATTTCGGTTAGCTCAAACGTTTGATCTTGGCGACGAAGAAGCCTTCGTACAAATCGGTGGGAGCAAGGCACAGCGTTCCTTCCAAACGCGTCGGGAGGAGGGGGAGGGCGGCGGCTTGTTGTGCATCGAAGGTGGGCTGCGGAGCATTCTCGTCGTCAGCGACCTCGGTGGCGTCTTCCAGGATGGGCTGTAGCTCGAATGTGCCCTTGCGTTTCACCTGGCGCAGGCACTGGCTTACGATGCCCTCGTTTTCGCAAGCGAGGACCGAGCAGGTCGAGTACACGAGCGTGCCGCCCGGCTTCAGCAGGCCGAGTGCCTTCAAGAGGAGGGCTCGTTGGTTCTTCTGCGATTTCTGGACGAGCGCCGGCGTGAAGCGCTTGGCCGTGCGCGCGTCACCCGCCTTGAGCGTTCCCGAACCCGAGCAGGGGGCGTCGAGCAGGATGCGGTCGAACGAGAAGAAGTCGTCGAGCTGCCGTGCGTCGACTCTCATCACCGTCACGTTGGGAGCGCCCAGCTTGCGCAGGTTATATTGCAGCTTCTCCGCGCGCGGAGCGTGCATCTCGCAGGCAGTGAGGTAGGCTCCGTTTCCGGTCAGCGCGGCGATCTGGGTCGTTTTGCCTCCAGGTGCAGCGCACATGTCGCAGATGTCCTCGCCTGGGTGGGGGTCGAGCACGAGGGCGGGGATCATCGAGGAGAGGTTTTGCAAGTACACCCTGCCCTCTTGGTAGATCGGCAGGTTCCAAAGAGCGCTCTCGGGGATTCGCCCTTGCCCGCTATCTAGCTGGCCGATGACGAAGGCGTCATCGTACCAACTCACGGGATAGTGGGGAATCTGGGCCTCGTCGAGGGCAGACGCCACTTCCTCGCGGTTTGCGAGAAGCGCGTTGGCCCGCAACGTCACGGGGCGTGCCGCATTGCATCCCGATAGGATGCGCTGCACATCCGTAGCTCCGTACTGCTCCGCCAGCAACGGTTCGAAGAATTCGGGCAAGGCGGGTGTTGCGGCCATCGCGCCGTTCCTTTCTCGTGGTCTTCATTCCGTCCGTATTATAATGTGACAACTAAAGTGTCGGCGAGAGTACATCTTGTTACGCGATGGGGTGATGGCATGTCGGCTGATTTGGGAAGGACGCTGCTCGTGGCCAATCCGGCTGCGCAGCGCGGCAACGGGGCGCAGGCGGCAGATATTGCATACGATCTCCTCTCCGAATGGCTGGGGGCAGATTCGGTCGAGTTCGTGTTGACCGAAAGATCTGGCCATGCGATGGAAATTGCCTCCCAGGCGCCCATCGGGCGTTGCGATACCCTAATCGCGCTCGGAGGTGACGGCGTCGTGCACGAGGCGGTCAACGGGTTGATGCAGCTGCCCGCCGAGCATCGGCCGCGTTTCGGCCTCATTCCCGTCGGCTCGGGAAACGACTACGCCCGCACGCTGGGCATTTCCGAAAGCGTTCCCGATGCCATAGTGCAGTTCCTCGACGCCCACGAGGTCGTTGCCGATTTGGGATGCTGCAACGGGGAGTACTTTACCGAAACGCTGTCGTTCGGCCTCGACGCTGCTATCGCGCTGGACACCGTCGAAAGGCGCAAGCGCACGGGCGAGCAGGGAACCGTCCTCTATATGAAAAGCGGCATCGACCAGCTGCTGCATCACCTCGATACCTACGAGTACAAAGCGCAGTTGCGTGGAGGCGATGCTGGCGAGGGCGAAGAACGCGTTCTAAGCGGGAAAATGCACATGTTCGCCGTGCAGGTCGGGCCGACCTACGGTGGCGGCTTCCGCATATGCCCCGAAGCGAGCATCACAGATGGCTTGCTCGACATCTGCTATGCAGAAGCGCCCATGAACGTCATCGAGGCCACCGTGAAGTTCCTCAGCGCGAAGAACGCCCATCACACCAAATGGAAGAAAATCTTCTTCGAACGGGCCTCGTCGCTGGAACTCGAGTTCGACCGTCGGCCTCCTTGCCAAATCGATGGCGAGCCGCACATCGCGGATTCGTACAGCATATCGGTCGCTCCTGCAGCCCTCCGCGTTCTTCACGCCTAATGGGATAGGATATTCTGCCCATTTTGCAGGGAAGTTAATCGTATACTTATAGCGTTTTCAGAAAGCATGAGAGGCGCGTAGGAGAAGGATGTCGGACGAAGAGTACTCGAGCGGTCGGCCGCGACGGAGAAGCTATACCTCGGGAGGACAGCAGACAGAGCGTCAATCGGGCCGGTCGCGTACTTCTGCTTCATCGGACCAGGCGCGCAGGCGCCAATCTGATCGGGGAGATTACAACCAGCGCAAGGTTCAGATGCCCGCTTCTGAGAGGGCGTCGAGCCAAGCGTCAACCACACGGCGCTCAAGTTCACGCAGAACGGATGGCTATACGAGCAGATCTTCTCGTGACAATTTGCTCGCCGAGTACACGGGCCGCACTTCGCAGTATGGATCCGGTCGTCAATCTTCGCGCCGAGAGGTTTCCGACGAAAGCTATGAACCGCGCCGCCGAACCGCCACGCCGCGCGAGCAGTCTACTCGCCAGACCTCGCAGAGGAGAAGCGAAGGCCAGCGGCCAAGGCGCGTCACGGTAAGCCCTGCCCAACCGAGTATCCTCGAGCGCATCTTGGGTGCGCTCGCCGCCATCGGGACGGCCATCGTCAACTTCTTCGGCTGGATCGGCCAGCTCATACCGCCGCTGCGTCGATTCTCGCCAGGTGCCGTCACGGCCATGGCAGCCGTGCTCGTCGTAGCCATCTTCGGTGTGAGCTTTGCATTAGGCCATGGCGGGACTTCTGGGGAACCTGTATCGTCGGAGGCGGCCGAGTCCGCGGAATCGGCAGAGGTGGAACAGCAGCCGGTGGTAAACGCTGCCAATCCCAACGAACCAGCCGATTTGGTGTGGCGCGATGCCGACTTCGCAGTCGATCCCAGCTTCCACAACTGGTCGAACAAGGACAACGGTCGCAAGACCGTGTACTTGACTATTGACGACGGCCCGTCGAGGCTCACCGAACAGTACTTGGACCTGTTCGATAAATACAACGTCAAGGTCACGTTTTTCGTAACAGGTCAGAACCCCGAGTACTACTACCTAATTCAGGATGCCTACAACCGCGGTCATACCATCGGGCTTCACAGTATGACGCACGATTACAGTCAGATTTACCAGTCGGAAGAGGCTTATTTCAAAGATCTTGACCAGATTGGCCAAGTGGTGAAGGATCAGATCGGCTACGTGCCCTGCTTCATCCGCTTCCCAGGTGGATCGTCGAACACGATTTCCGAGAACTACTCATCGGGCCTCATGCTCAAGTTGGTAAATAGCGTGCAGGCGCGAGGCTATCAGTACTACGATTGGAGCTTGACCTCGGGCGACGGAGAAGACCGTTCAACGCAGGAGATCGTTTCGATGTGCATCGATTCTCAAACGATGGGTTACGATCCCACGACGGACACGAACATCGTGATCTTGTGCCATGATTCTGCCACGAAACAAACCACGCTCGAGGCGCTACCCAAGATCATCGAGTACTACCAGGCAGCCGGATACACCTTTGAGGCCCTCGACCGTACGTCGTGGGTTTGCCACCATGGAGTGTACAAGCCCGAATCTGAGACTACCGACGAAGAGGCAGCCGACGAAGAGGCGACGGGCGAAGAGTCCTACGAGGAATCGTATGGCGAAACATACGAGGAGTCGACCGAAGAAGAGGCCGCGTAAGGCGTGCTTCGCCTGCCCAAGATTGGTTATTTGAGGATACGTCCTGATCGTAAGATGATGACAGCGATGACGCACAGGACGGCCGCAAAGATCACGGCGAACCAGGGTGTGCCGATGAGCGGCAGCATCTCGACGTTCATCCCGTAGAAGCTGAACACGATGGTGGGGATGGCCAGCACCAACGTGATGATGGTCAACGTGCGCATCGTGATGTTCAGGTTATTGGAGATGACGCTGCTGAACGTGTCGGTAATGCCGTTCAGGATGTCCGTGTAAATCGTGCACATCTCGGCTGCCTGGTGAATCTCGATCATCACGTCGTCGAGGAGCTCTCGGTCGTCTTCGTACAGCTCCATCATGCGTCCCGAGCTGATACGCGAGACCGTGGATTCGAGGCCTTTGAGCGAGGTCGAGAAGTATACGAGCGATTTCTCGAGGCCGAGCATCTTCATGAGCTCGCGGTTGTTCATCGTCTTGCGGAGCGTGCGTTCGGATTCGCGGATCTGACGCATGATGGAGCGCAAGCATACCAGGTAGCGTTGCGCTACGCGCAAAAGCATCTGCAGCAGGAAGCGCGTGCGAAGGTCTGTGTAGACGTCGCGGTACTTTCCGTGGGTGAAATCGGCGACGGTATTGTTGTGTCTCAGGCAGATGGTGACGAAGTACTCTTGTTCTGGCACGAACAAGAACGATATGGGATGCGTGTCGTACTGCACGATTGACGTGTCGACGACTTCGCTCTCGTCCTCGACAAATGGGCAGTCGACGATGACCAGAATCTGACCGGTGTCCTCGTCAAGGTCGATGTGTGCGGTTTCTTCGTCGTCGAATGCGGAACGTACGAATTCGGGTACTATTTCAAGCTCGTCGAGCAGCCAGGCCTTCTCTTCGGCAGTGGGCTCGAGCACGTCGACCCAGCACCCGGGCAGCATCTCGTCGATGCGGGCAATCGTGCCGTTTTCTGATTTGAAGTAAGAGATCATTTCCCCGGAACCGCCTTAGTATCGCGCGTTTGCCATGCCGTCGACGTGGTACTCGAGTAGAGGGGGATGGCGTTGTGGGATGCGATACTGGCGAGCTTCATGATTCCTCCTTCCGGGTCGTAGCCTCGATGATATCAGTCCATAAGAGGTCGCGGGGCGGGCAAATCGAAGACGACACAAACGCCCCAGCGATTAAGCGGCGCAAACACTGAAGCTCTGTTTTGCCCCACGCGAAACCACCGCTGATAAGCTTCGCATGAGTTGCAGGACGTTCCTCCGACTCATTTTTCGCCTCGCGCCTAAATGATTGGCGATGCAAACCCTTCGAGGTATCTGCATCGCTGGAAGTTTTCATCATTGGCATTTCCCTTGCGCTATACTTAAGCGCATTGTTCCCAAGAAGAAAGTTCGTACATCATGGCTGAATACTCCGATACCTTCCTCGCTTCCAAGAAGCGCTCCGATGACATCCGCGCTGATTTGCCGGTGCATCCCGACAAGTACACGATGCTCACGGGCGATCGCCCGACGGGCCGTTTGCACCTGGGTCACTACTTTGGCAGCATCCAGCACCGCGTGGAGTACCAGAATCTGGGTATTCAGTGCTATGTGCTCATCGCGGATTACCAGGTCATCACCGACCGTGACACGACCGAGCACATCCAGGACAACGTTTACAACATGGTCATGGACTACCTGGCCGCCGGCATCGACCCTGAAAAAACGCCAATTTTCACGCATTCGGCTATTCCCGCGCTCAACCAGCTGATGCTCCCGTTCCTGTCGCTTTGCTCCGAGTCGGAGCTGCAGCGCAACCCCACGGTAAAGGCCGAGCAAGAGGCTTCGGGCCATGCTCTCACGGGATTGCTGCTGACGTATCCCGTCCACCAGGCCTGCGACATCCTGTTCTGCAAGGGCAACATCGTTCCGGTGGGCAAGGACCAGCTTCCGCACATCGAGCAGACGCGCCAGATTGCCCGCCGTTTCAACGATCGCTATGGCAAGGTCTTCCCCGAGCCGGACGGCATCCTCTCCGATGCTATTGAGATTCCCGGACTGGATGGCCGCAAGATGTCGAAGAGCTACGGCAACTCCATCATGCTCGGCGCCACGGCAGAGGAAACCGCGAAGCTGATCAAGAAGTCGAAATCAGATTCCGACCGCAACATCACGTTCGATCCCGAGAATCGCCCCGAGATCTCGGCGCTGCTGACGACCGCCGCGCTGTGCTCTGGCCGTACCGAGGTCGAGATTGCCGAGGAAATTGGCGATGGCGGCGCGGGTATGCTCAAGCGCGTCGTGACCGAGTCCGTCAACGGCTTCCTTGCCCCGCATCGTGAGCGTCGTGCCCAGTTCGAAAACGATCTGGACTACGTCAAGGATGTCTTGCATGAGGGCAACCGCCGCATGAACGAGATCGCGAACGCCACCCTGCAAGAGGTCCGCGAGGCCATGAACATGGTGTACTAGGCGTGCGCTTGTTCGCTCGGCCCACCCGTGTTTCTCTGTCTTCACGTTGATTACACGAAATCGGTCTTGCGTCGCTCGTTTGATTCGCTATAATACTTCCTTGCGCACTTGGAAAAGCGCATGCATTCCTCGGTAGCTCAATCGGCAGAGCATCCGGCTGTTAACCGGAGGGTTGTAGGTTCGAATCCTACCCGGGGAGCCAGAAACCCCAGGTCAGACGTTATGTCTGGCCTTTTTTGTCGGTCCGACCGACACGCAACCGACATTTTACCGACAAATCGATTTGAGTTCCAGTCGAAAACTCGGATAGGTTACGCCCTGCCGTATGTGGAAAACTCGGGCCCAATCCGTTTTGCCAAATTTGCAATGTGGAGAACGAAAACAGCTTACTCCACACCGTAACCAACAGTCAGATTGACTACGGCAGCCCGAACCCTGTTATCTGGTTTTATCTATCCCTGCATCTTAAAAACCATTCCGAAGCTAATCCCGGTTGTCGCGCGCGCGAGGCGTCGAGGAGGTTCGCGGCATACGAACCTCCTCGCTTCTGATCGGGCAAGTGCCTTCCATCGGAGCAGGTGCCAAAACGGAACAAAGCGCGACTGTTTTGGCATATAACACGACTGTTTTGGCACGAAAGCCGCACAGGAGCGGGAAAAGCGGCTAACCTACGCCCACCGCATGCAAGGAAGCCAAGGAACAGCGAGAAAGGCATGGAATGATAGAACAGGGAAATGATGGCGATGCGAGGATCATCGGCCTCAAAGAAGCCGCCAAGCTGCTCGGCGTCTCTTACACGACCGCTTTCCGCCTAGTGCAGGACGGCGAGCTCAGGGCCTTCAGAATACGCAACGCCTGGAGGACGAGCACGGCCGCCTGCGACGAGTTCGTGAAGCGCAAGTTCGATGAGCAGGCGCTCATATGCCAGTCGGTCGAAATGAAGTAGAGCCGGGGAAGGTTCCTTTCGCCCGATTCGAGGCGCAAACTTACTCGACGATGCCCGAAGGGCTGGTGATGGCGATGACGGCCGCGCAGGTCGGGAGGAACGGCTGGTCGGTGATGATCGCCCTATGCCGCATGATCTACTCGAACGGGGCATTCGGACGCGTGTCTGCAAAGGAGATATCAGCCCGTACAGGGCTTACGGCAAATCAGGTCCGTAGAGGCATGGAGGAGCTGCGGGATAAGGGCTTGATCGTACCGGTCATTCACCGAACTGAGGATGGCCGCCGAATTCTCGATCGCTCATGCCAGGGTCACGTTGCCCAGTACTGCATCACGAAAGATGTTTGGGCATCCGTGAGCCTGGATTCGGGCTTGCATACCAATGGTCCTTCATGAGGGCTTCCCTGTAGGTTGATAACAACAAAGTTGGCGTATGTACCATGCATGGAACACGCAATCGTGCACCCATACTCGATAATTGTCTTATCGCAAGTGAGCTAGCAATTCTTAAATGCCGACCGTAGGGTTGGGGTCCGATAGGACCGAGCTCTTCAAGGGCCGCGTCGGAAACGGCGCGGCCCGACTAGGAAGCGAGAACCATGGATCGGATAACGGTCATATTCCCCTTTGCTGATGGCGACTCGTCGTGCATCGACCCAAGATTTGAGCGTGAATACGAAGCATGCAAGGCAGACGACGCATTCGAGGTGGTGCTCTGCAATATCGAGGACTGCATTGCGGGAGACGAGCTCGTCGTAGATCGAGCGTCGCCAAGAAAAACTACGTATTGTTTGCTTAGGACGGTGCCGACGTGGCGGACTAAGTACGGCAGGATCGAGCGTGAGCTCAAGCGCAAGGGCTACAAGCTCATCGTCACCGACGAGGGGCGTTACCACTACCAATGGAACGACTGGGATCGCTTAATGTGCATGTTCTCTTCTGGAATACCGACGCATCGGAAGAGGACGCCGTACGATACGCAGAAAGCCGAGTGGCGCGGTTACTTCTTCGATGGGGTGTACTTTTACGGTACGCGGCTTAAGCGCGGTCATAAGGACGATAGGCCACCGGATCATCTATTGAGCCTTGCCGAGGGGCGTTACGACACGAAGCCGTTTTGCTATATCGACTTCTACAAGCACGAGAAAGGGTTTTGGCTGCCGCTGACCATGGGAGACGCCCAGTTCAGCATTCTCCCGAAAAACGCGTCTGCCGAGGAGTTCTACGGCAGATTGGCAGATGTTATGGCCGAGGCTCCCCATCTGCCAGAATGGACTTGGTGTTTGGTTGGCAACGTCGTCGACCAGAACAGGACCGGCATGGACGGCAGGGTTGTCCGGGGCACGAGGAACTTCGCCCCGGGAACGAAGGTTTACCTGATATGCGAACTTGGGGGTAACGGTTGGGAGCGCCCATGCGTCCTCGGCGTTCCGCGCTACTGCGACCATTTAGTCAGCCTGCTCATGTCCGTGCAAAAGCTCTGCGAGATTCGGTGTGAGAAGGTATATAACCGGGACGTGATTGCCGTCATGGAGAACGCCCACTTCGGCGACTTCTTCTGCCCGGTCAAGTCCGAGCATGATGGGGTTTGGGATAAATCATTCAGGAGCCTAAACACCATAGCGATTTTGCTTGACTGGATGCCTGAATACTACGGCATCAGCCGAGGCGTTGACCCTGAAGACTACTTCGACGACAAGGGATGGGCGAACCGTCCGTTCAAGCATGTATGCGAGGTCTGCGGGAAGGAAGAGACCCTCACACCCAATGAGGCGAAGTCGGCAGGATGGGATTACCCGGGGAAACTCGGAGACTTCGGAGTGGTATCCCCGCGCATTTGCGGTGATTGCCCCGTAGAGGAAACGTTCTGGTGGGCTCAGAGCCAACCTGGGATGCATAGATGGTCCCAGGAAATACCCTCTGAAAAGAGGAAAGTGTATAAGCGGATCCTCGAAGAGCCCGACGTGTTGTTCACTGGGATTGATTATCGGTAGCTCAGCACCTTAGAGCTGCTTCATGTGAAAGGGCGTATATCAATGTGGGATGAAGAGGCAATCAGCATTCCTGCAATCGAGCCCGACCTTCCGAAGTGGATTTGGTGCCTCGTTGCCAACGTCAGGGAATACCCCTCCGACGCGCTGTATCGCGATGTCAAAACCGAGCGCAGGGGCACGAAGCACTTCGCGCCTGGAACCAGGGTCTACGTATACCCCGTCCAATGGGGCGATGGCTGGGATCGGATGGTCGTCGTCGGCAAGAAGCGAGGGACCCACCGATACGTGCGCAAGGTAATGTGGGGCGCATCCCTCGACAACTTCAGGCTCAAGAAGGTCTACTCGCCGACGATCATCAGCTGGATGTGCGGCAAAAGGTCGGAGATAAGAAACCACGGCAACCGTATCCCCTATAGCTTTGGGGATTGGTTTACCGGCTGGGGCAACAGCGATGGCGACCGCGAGACAATCGCCTCGATGGTGGATTCCTGGGAAAGGTACAAGGCCAACCCGATAGTCTACATAGCCGCCGCTCGGGCAACGGGAAGATCGAATTAGCTGCAAGCGTTCAGATGGTTTTCGGGCGCGACCCCGCGTGGGGATCGCGCCCGTGCGCCCCTGGCGTGCCAGCTGACGCCACCTTATAGAAAAGGCCGACCCTTACGGTCCCGGACCTTAACCGGCATGAAGCCATGGTAACGGGAGCCCAGTGTAAGCACGAAGAGAAAGGAGTGTCAGGATTGGAAGGCTCCCGTTACACTGCAATCCTACGAGAAGGCAATATGCGACCATGTACCATGTAAAGGACTTATAACGATATATCACCAGATCCAGTTCGATTGTACCGAACGTAGGACACGCTTTGTATGCCACTTTGGAGAGAATAATACCGTCCCGTCGACCAGTAGAACGGGAAGGGAGAAGGGTGGCATAGATGAAACGGCACACCAAACGCATCAACGTCGACTGCCAGCTCAGGGCACCCGCCATAAGGCCCGTGCCGGAGGGCCGTCCTTAGCGGCCCCGCCCTGCGAACCTGCGCCCCATGAGGCGCGAGACGATCGCGGCGGACACATCCCCGTATCCGAACAAGGCGGCGCTGGCCGCGGGAAACGAGCGACGGATGAACAATCCGGCGCCTTTCCGGCATTGAACCGCGAAACCCCGAGCACAGCGCCGCACCCGCACGGGGAGCGCCGCGCCGAGGGTTCTTTGCGAGATGGCGCCGACGGCCAACGTCCGCACTGTCGCCCGGTCACGAACAACCATGAAAACGCTTTCCAGGCTGCCCCTCGGGAGGGGCTGCGATGTTCCGTTTTGGCACATAGTGCGACTGTTTTGGCATATAACGCGACTGTTTTGGCACAAAACCCGCACAGGGGCCCGCCAGGCTGCTAATTTGGCGGGGTCAACAGCGGACCAGGCTCAAGGCGCCGGCTCATCGGGTCAACCCGATGCGGTCTGGTAAGGAGAGCAGCTCAAATGGAACACCACCAGCAGATAGTCAAGGCGTTGGAGACAGCGCGCGACGAGCGAGGCATCCCGAAGTCCGAGCTCGCCCGCAGGGCGGAGGTCGACCCGAGGCGGCTCATGCTCATCCTCGAGGGGAAGAGGCAGATGAGGGCAGACGAATTCGTGAGGGTCTGCCTCGTCATGGCCATGCCGATAACGGCGTTCGCAGCCGAGGAGGCATGCGAGCCGCCTTCTTCGAAGAAGGATGCACGCCTGTAACTCGGGGCGGTGACGGAGGGCGCGGTTCGCCTGCTGACAGAATGGGACCCCGGCGGCATAACGCATTGCCCGGCTGGGGTCCTGCCAGACTGCAGACATGTCAGGAGGATCCAGTGCCCAGCGATTACGGTGACGAGTCCGGCGAGAAGATGCTGGACAACTTCACGAGATTCTGCGAGTTCAAGGGCGAGGCCGCGATGCGCGAGCGCGCCCGCAAGATCCAGGACGCGTGCGACCACGCCAAATCCAACAGCAAGGCCCACGAGGTAATCGACGACGGCGACGAGAAGCGCGTCGAATGGGCCAAGCTCGACATGGCCGAGTTCCGCGCGATCGAGGGCTACGAAGAGATCAAGCAAGTCATAGAGGCGAAGCTGCGCGCACACGGCGTGGAGCCGGTCTGGTTCGAGGACAAGGCCGCCGGCAAGGAGTACCTGCTCTTCCGGGTCGTCGACGCCCAGGAGGTCTGGGATGGCTTCGACGAGCTCTCGAACGAGGCCGAGACGGCAGCCGACAAGGCCGCCGAGAAGGTGAAGGAGCACATCCGCGAGGGCCGCGACGATAGACCGCTGGAAGTGCGGGCCAAGCAGGCCCGCGAGGCGTCGGAGGCGCTCGAGGCCGAGAGGTCCGGGGCCAGGGCCCAGGCGCGCGAGCCGAGGTTCCAAGAGCTGAGGTCGAAATGACGGGCAACGCGGGCGGCATCGCCGCCGCCGTCGTCGCTTCCGCCATCGCCTTCATCGCCGCTGATTCCTACGCGGCGTGCCTTTTGTCCATGGAGGGACAGCCCATAGAGAACCTGACCGCGGCTGTTTCAGCGCTACCCTCATTCGTCGCATCCCATGGGCCCATATCGCCCGCTCCCGCCGCGCTCGCGACGGGGCTGCTCGGCGCCTGCGCCGTCTGGATCGGGTGGGCCTACGCGATATCGCACGGAAAACCCGAGCGCGTCGGCGAGGAGCACGGGTCGGCCAAATGGGGCAACTTGCGCGAAGGCCGCAAGTTCATGGACGGGCGCGACTTCTCCAACAACATCATATTCACGAAGAGCTACGGGCTGGCCATGAGCCGTCCCGACCATAACCGCAAGTACGAGCGGAACCGCAACGTGCTCGTGGTAGGTGGCTCGGGCTCGGGCAAGACGCGCGGCTACTTCGAGCCGAACGTCATGCAGATGAACGCGAACTACCTCGTCACCGACCCGAAGGGCGAATCCCTCCCCAGGCTCGGGCACATGCTCGCGTCGCACGGCTACGAGGTGCTCTCCTTCAACACGGTCGACTTCTCGAAGTCCCTGCACTACAACCCCATAGCCTACGTGCGCGACGAGGCCGACATCCTGGAGTTCGTCACGTGCCTCATCGAGAACACCAAGGGCGACGACGACCACGGCGGGGACCCCTTCTGGGAGAACGCCGAGCGGCTCCTCTACGTGGCGCTCATCGGCTACCTCGTGAAACACTGCCCGAAGAGGGACCGGTCGCTGTCGGGTCTGGTGACGCTCCTGTCGCTTGCCAAGGCGAAGGAGAGCGACGAGGACTACAAGAGCCCGCTCGACCTGCTCTTCGAGGAGGTCGAGACCGGCAAGCGCTACGTCAAGGCCCCGGGCGCGCAAGACGGCGGCTATGACCTCACGCGCCGCGGCTCGTACTCGCCTTCGGGCGGATCGCACCGATGGGTGAAGTTTGCCGAGCCCGTGGCCATCGAGGACGACTTCTGCCTTTTGCACTACAAGATGTTCAAGGACGCCGCGGGAAAGACGCTGAAGTCCATCCTCGTGTCGTGCAACACGCGCATGGAGCCCTTCGCCATCCCGCAGGTCCGCGAGCTCGTGAGCTACGACGAGATGGGGCTCGACAGGCTTGGCGACGCGGGCTCCAAGCGCGCCGTCTTCGCCATCATGTCCGACACGTCGGGCCTCTACTCGTTTTTGTTCGCGATCATGATGTGGCAGACGATGAACGCGCTGTGCAAGCGGGCGCTCGTGGAGTACGGCGGGAGCCTTCCCGTTCCCGTGCAGCTCATGTTCGACGAGTTCGCCAACATCGGCAAGCTCCCCGACGTCGAGAAGGCGGTGGCCGTCATCCGCAGCCGCAACATCTCGATGTCGATAGGCCTGCAGTCCCTCTCCCAGCTCAAGTCCAAGTACGGCGACGACGCGGCCGTCATCGTCGACTGCTGCGACACGACGCTGTTCCTAGGCGGTAAGTCCACCGAGACCGTGAAGGAGATCGCCGAGACCGTCGGCAAGCAGACCGTCGGCACGGTCACCTGGAACGAGAGCCGGGGCGCGTCGGCGTCGTCCACGCGCAACTGGAACACGCTCGAGCGCGACCTCATCCAGGCGGCCGAGGTGGCCAAGCTCCCGCGTGACGAGGCGATAGTGCTCATCACGGGGACGGACCCGCTCAGGGACAAGAAATACGACGTGACCATGCACCCGCTCTACGACGAGGCATATCCCGGGCACGAGGGAGGCAAGTTCCCCGAGCCCTTCGACTTCTCCGAATACAAGCGCCCCGAGGGGGATGCCGCATGACGCCGACTGCGGGGAAGGCGGTGGCGGCCGGGCGATACCGCCCAGCCCCCGGCGGGCTTCCAACTCCACCGAGGGGGCCGCCACTCGATACGAAGGAGCACGAGGCTCCAAGGGGAATTGTAAGCCAAGGCGCGGCGCTTCCAAACGTCAACTGCCGCGCCGACAAGATACGAAGGAACACGAGATGCTCAACAACATCATCAGCCTGGTGTCGGGCTGCGTCACGTTCCTGGGCGGCTTCCTCGTCGTCTGGGGAGCGGTATCGCTCGGCCTCGCGATCCGCGAGCAGCAGGGTGGCGCCCAGATAGCCAGCGCAATATCCACCATCGCCGGCGGCGCGATCATCATCGCGGCGTCGGTCTACTTCGGGCAGCTCGACACGAGCTGGCTGCCGGCGTAAGGGGGCGGTGCGCATGCTCAGCGTTTCCGTCCACAAAGACATCGGGGAGTACACCGAGAAGGTCGTCGGCAAGATGTCGGTGCGCACGCTCGCCTGCACCGCAGGCGGGCTCGCGGCGTCGGTCGGCGCCGCCGCGGTCAGCTACTTCTGCCTCGGCATCGAGGTCGCGGACGCGACGCTGCCCGTCATGGCCTGCTCGATGCCGTTCTGGATGGCCGGCTTCTGGCGGCCCAAGGGGCTCGTCGCGGAGAAGTTTATCCCCCTCTACGTGGAGCACTCGTTCACGGACGGGAAGCTCCTGTACACGGCTGGCAACGGCGTGTCGGGCCTTGTGTCGGTGGAGAGGCCCAAGCTCGACAGGAAGGCGCGCCGCCGCGCGAGAAGGAAGGGGGCGGAGAGGAATGTCCCCTCAAAGGAACTCAGATAACCAGGCGAGGCGACGCATCGCGGAAGAATCCGCCAGGAAGAAGCCCGCGAAGCGAAAGACCCGCCGGGCCAAATCGCTCGACGCGCGCATGCGCGAGCAGGAGAAGCAGCTCACCGACCAGACGGCCGCGCAGCGCAAGAAGAGGCGCGCCGCCAAGGACGTGTACGGCGCCATCGGCTACGACCTCATGTACCGCGACGGCATATGCCAGGTCGAGGAGGGGCTCTTCAGCCAGACGATCGCGTTCGACGACATCAGCTACCAGTCCGCGCGCGAGGAAAACCAGCAGGCGATCTTCAGCGGCTGGTGCCAGCTTTTCGACTACTTCGGCGCCGAGACGTGCGTGCAGATGAACGTGGTGAACACGCCCATCCCGGCATCCGAGATCGGCCGCAAGGCCTTCTTCCGCACGGACGACGCGGACACCGCTGCCTACGCCGCCGAGTACAACCGGATACTCAACGACAAGATGCGCGAGGGGGTTTCGAACCTCGTGCGCGAGCGTTACCTCACCTTCTCGGTGGGGGCGGCGAGCGTCGACGCGGCGGTGCCGAAGCTCGCCCGCATGCGCACCGACGCCATGCAGACGCTGACCAAGATCCGCAGCGGCGCCCGCGTCCTCACGGGCGAGGAGCGCCTGCGCTCCATCCACAGCCAGCTGCGTCCCGGCAAGCGCCTCGCGTTCTCGTGGGAGGCGGTCGGACCGCACGGGACGACCACCAAGGACCTCATCGCCCCGATGTCGCTAGACTTCAAGCCCGAGGGCGCTGCGACCTGCTTCAAGAGCGAGGAGACGTGGTGCCAGGTGCTCTCGCTGCACCGTTTCGGGAGCGAGCTAAGCGACCGCTGCCTCGCCGAAATCATCGACCTGCCAATACCGCTCAACGTGACTCTGCACGTGCAGGCAATGGACAAGGCCAAGGCGGTCGCTTTCGTGAAGAAGCGCCTGGCGTGGATGGACAAGGAGATCATCGACGAGCAGATGAGCGCCGTGAAGAAGGGCTACGACTTCCAGATCCTGCCCAGCGAGCTCAAGTACTCCAAGGAGGAGGCCGAGGACCTGCTCGACCACCTGCAGAACAAGAACCAGCGGCTGTTCGTCTACACGGGGCTCGTCTACACCTACGCCCCCACGCGCAAGGAGCTCGACGACCAGGTGATGCAGATAGTCGCCACCGCGCGGCGCAACTCCATCGAGGTCGACACGCTCGACTACCGCCAGCGCGAGGGCATGAACTCGGTGCTGCCGCTCGGCCACAACCACGTCGACGCGAGCCGCATGATGACGACCGCGCAGGTCGCCATCCAGATGCCCTTCGCCACCCAGGAGCTCGCCCAGGAGGGCGGCGGCTATTATGGGCAGAACAAGCAGTCCTCCAACCTGGTGCTGTGCAACCGCAAGCACCTCGCGAGCCCCATGGGGTTCGTGGCCGGCAAGCCGGGCTCGGGCAAGTCGTTCTCCGTCAAGCGCGAGATCGAGAACACGATCCTGGCGTACCCCGAGGACGAGATCATCATCCTCGACCCCGCCGGCGAGTACAGCCCCGTCGTCACGGGCAACGGCGGCGAGTCGATACGCTTCGCGCCGGATGCCGACACGCACCTGAACCCCTTCGACCTCTCCGACGTGGCGCACCAGTCGGGCGCCTCGCAGATGGCGTTCAAGATAGACGCCTTCCTGGCGCTTTCCAGCGCGACGATGGCGGAGGGACGCCAGGGCCTGCCCGAGGCGGACAAGTCCATCATCAGCCGATGCGTGGAGCTCGCGTACTCGCGCTGCGCGTCGGAGGGGCGCCTGCCGCTCCTCGGCGACTTCTACTCGATACTGCGCGAGCAGCCCGAGCCCGAGGCGCGCGACATCGCGCTCCGCTACGAGCGCTACGTGAGGGGCGCGCTGTCGTTCTTCAACCACCCCTCCAACGTGACCTTCGACAAGCGCATCACCAACATCGACTTCAAGGACCTCTCTGAGAACATGAGGGCCTTCGGCATCATCGCGGTGCTCGAGTGCGTGCGAAACCGCATGTACTACAACTTCGAGCGAGGGGTCACCACCTGGCTCTACATCGACGAGGTGCAGAGCCTGTTCGGGCACCCCGCCATCATCAGCTACTTCTCGAAGTTCTGGGCGGAGGGCCGCAAGTTCAATCTCATCTGCACGGGCATCACGCAGAACAGCGTCTACATGCTCGACCACGAGGAGGCGCGCAACATGGTGCTGAACTCCGACTTCATCCTACTGCACAAGCAATCGCCGCTCGATCGCCGAGCTTGGGCGGAGCTGCTCGACTTCAGCGCCCAGGAGTCCGGCTACATCGACGAGTCCATCAAGGCCGGCGAGGGTCTACTCATCGCGGGCGGCGCGCGCATACCGATAAAGGACGACTTCCCCAAGGGCAAGCTCTACGACCTGTTCAACACCAAGCCCGAGGAGATTGCGGCGGTCAAGCGCGCATCGGCCTTCGCCGAGGCGAAGCGAGGATCCGGGATCGACGCCAGTTCGAAAGCCGAGCCGAAGCGGGGCCGCGGGAGGCACGCGCGCATGCCGCACGGCGTCGCGCCCTCGACGTTCGATTCCGAGATATACGCGCGCGAGCAGGCCGCGGAGGACAGGCGCAAGGCGGAGCTCGCAGAGGCTTTCGGCGACGGCGATCTCGCCGACGCGGAAGGCGGCTGGTAGAGGTGGCCCGCCAAAAGGCGAAAGCGTACAGGTCGAACGGGCTCGTCGAGGCCGCAGACGCGGCGCGAGGCGAAACGAGCGCGGCAGACGTCGCCTCGACCGTGCGGACCGACGCCGTGACCGCAGGCCTCGTGCACGGCGGGGACCGCTACGCCGGCACCGCCAGATCAAACGGGAAAGCCGCGAAGGCAGCATCGCAAACCCGGCGCGGCAAGGCCCGGGACGGCAGCGCAGACGCAGTCGAGGGCCGTGAAGCCGGAGGCGCAGCAGGCATCGGAGCGGAAGCGGATGGCGGCGGCAAGCAGGCCGTGAAAACGGAGATGCAGCGGAGCCTTCACCTTAAGGCCGCCGTCGCAGACGCCGCAGTCGAAGAGCTCGACGACTCCGACGAGCTCGAGGGCGTGTCCGACCTCCACAGGGGCGGCAGCGCCCTCGCGAGGGCGACGGCGAGCAAACGGGCATCCCAAACGGCCGACGGCCCCGAGCAGCCCGCATCGCCCGAAGGCGACCCGAAGCACGCCGGCACGAGCGGAAACGCGGGCGGCAAACGAAACCGCGCACGGAGCCTGGGAGCGGAGCCCCGAAGCGGCAACCTGAAAAGCACAGACGGCCCCGCCCGGGGCAGCGCGGGGCGAAAAGCTGCTTCGAAGCGAGCGAGGAAGGACGCGAAAGCCGAGGCGGCGAAAACGCGGATCCAATCGAGGAGAACGTGGATCGCCGCGCGCGCCGCCCAGGCCGAGCAGGCGCAGGCGGCCGCGGCGACAGCCGGACCCGCGCGCAAGGCAGGCGTCGCCAAGGCCCTC
>JAFRJC010000073.1 GCA_017432445.1 Eggerthellaceae bacterium
CGTCGAACGTGCCGACGCCAAGGTCGAAGACGAGGATCTTCTCGTCCTTGTTCGTCTTGTCCAAGCCATAGGCCAGCGCCGCCGCCGTAGGCTCGTTGATGATACGCAGGACTTCGAGGCCCGCGATCTTGCCAGCGTCCTTCGTAGCCTGGCGCTGCGCATCGTTGAAGTATGCGGGAACGGTGATGACAGCCTGGGTGATGGGAGCACCAAGCTGCTTCTCAGCGTCGTTCTTCATCTTCTGCAGCACCATGGCCGAGATTTCCTCAGGCGTGTAGTCCTTGCCGTCGATGTCGACAACAGCGCGACCATCCTTGCCAGGCTTGACGTTGTAGGAAACGGTCTTGCGCTCTTCGGCTGTCTCGTTGAAGGAGCGGCCAATGAAGCGCTTTATGGAGCTAACCGTGTTCTCGGGGTTGGTAACCGCCTGGTTCTTCGCGGCCTTGCCAACGACGCGCTCGCCATCCTTGCGGAAACCCTCGACGGAAGGCGTGGTGCGATCGCCCTCGGCATTGACCAGAATCTCGGGCTCGGAGCCCTCCATGACCGCCATCGCCGAATTGGTGGTGCCCAAATCGATACCCAAAATCTTCGCCATTTTCTGTACCTCTCATTCCTTTCGGACCTTAATACCTATGATGATGTCCGCAATATCTCTCTTGCGTTATATCGAACTATAAAATCTTAGTCTAACTCTGTCAAGTTATCTTATTTTCACGTCATAATCCCGTTACAAAAGAGATTCGAAGCAACAGAAAACGCCATTTGGCTGGTTAGGCATTCCAAAATGAATCAGGGCGGGTCGAACCAAAAGGCTCGACCCGCCCTGCGCTGGCGAATACTGTTCTAGACGATTTGCCGATTATCTACCAATCATTTGGTAACTGAGAACCCTCGTGCCTGTGAAGTGGTCACCATAGCCGTAAATCGTCACATATCCCGTGCCTGTTTTCGTGTACGAATTGTAGTTTGAATTATTCCATTGCAAAGTGTAGTCAACGTTCTCGATAAGCGTACGGCCTTTGTACTCGACGATGGGCCTTGGCTGCAGCAGAGAACCTGGCTCATAGATATACACGTTGAAGCGCGTCCGAGCCGTAATAGGACTACCCGTGTATGGATCGAACTTTTGCTTATCGATTTCGAAAGAGAAGACGCGCGAACCCGTGTAGTTCCCTCGGGCTGTAACGAAGGCGCGACCCCAACCGGGCTCGACGTTGTTCGAATAGCTGATCGAGTAGTCACGCCCTTCTTGAAGCTTGTTGCCATTGAGCTTCATCACGGGTTTCGGTGTCAGAGGGCTGCCTGTCCATACTACGGAATCCACATAGGCTTGCGACAGATCATTTATGGAGCGAGGCTCGATGTCGAACTGGATCCTGCGAATGCCTTTCATGTTGCCTTTGCCCGTGATCTTGATAGTTGCTGTGCCGATGTTGAGGTTGTTCTTGTACGCGACCGTATAGTCCTTGCCCTGCTTCAGAACCTTACCCTTGTATTTCACTTTTATGTTGGGCGTTATGCGGTTCCCCGTGAAGACCTTGTCTGCCACCTGAGTAACCTTGGCGTTTCGGATAGAGGCCTTCTTGATCCTGAAGTACGCGACTTTTCTTCCAGTAAAGTTGCCCTTGCCCGTAATAATGGCCTTAGCTTTACCAACCTTGATGTTTTTCGTGTACTTGACGGTGTAGTCAACACCCCTCTTAAGCGTCTTGCCCTGGAATTTGACCGTCACGGCGGGCTTGATCCTCTTGCCGGTATACACCTGGCTTGCGATCTTAGCCGTCGTATACTTCATTTTCGCAGGCCTGATGGTGAAGGTAGCCTCCTTTATGTAGACCCACGGATCGCCATCCACAAACGTTGCCAACACCACTACCGGCTGGTCATCAGGCGAAAGCTTCTTGCCCAGGCTCACATCCACGTTATTCATGTAGAAGTAGAAGAAGTCGGCGTTCTCGTTATTGGGATCATCCGTCCCCTTAAGCGTCCGCGTCTGGCCGTCCTTTGTGAGAGTCGCCGTAAAGCTGGGCTTTATTTCCTTGCCGGTATATGCGAACGAAGTCCCGCCGATGAACGTCACCTTGGCTTTCTCGATGTCCGCGCCGATGCCGAACTCGTAGGGCGCGGGATCCTCTCCTGAAGTGTCAGCATCACCTGCGGTAACTGCATCCAAGGTTGCGATTTGGCCTGCGGTCAAGGCGCCGCTGCTGGCTTGCGTCGTTAAGACCGCTCCCTCGGTTGCCTGCGCATCGCCCGCATGTGCGGTGGGCGCGCAAACAAGGGTTGCTGCCAGCGCAAGCACGAACAACGGAATCAGCGTCCACGCTTTGCCCCATGTTTTGGTCCTGCTCATTTCTTCTCTCCCATCTCGCCTTTTAGCGCTCTTTATCCGGCGATATCCTAAACGTGTTTTAGATTTCGCTCACGTTTCCATTCGGATCGATGGACCATTCTCGCTCATTGCCGTTGGCGTCTCGCGTGGTCACTTCCCAGTACCATACGCCATCAGCACCTTCGCCCTGCTCCATGGCGATAACTTCGCCAAGCCCCTGGTTCGCAACGATGTTGTTCACGTCATCCTCGGTTAGAGGGCTGCCGATTGTGGGCTGGCTTTCTTCGCTTGCAGCCTCCTCGGAAGCGGCGCTTTCGCTTGAGGCTTCGGCGCTCTCCGCAGAAGCGCTCTCCGCCTCGGCGCTTTCCGCTGAAGCGCTCTCCGCAGAGGCGCTTTCCGCAGAGGCACTTTCCGCAGAGGCACTCTCGCTCGCTGCGGAAGCGCTCGTCGAAGCATCCGATGAACTAGCCGAAGAGGCCCCAGACGAGCCGCAGCCAACCAGCGCGATTGCCGCCGCTAACGCAAAAGCGGCCACGACGACCATTGTTTTCTTTCCCATTTTCATTGGATTGCTCCTATCCCCTCGGTACCGCCAAATCCAATCGCTCTCTATTTTATACGGTTTCAGATAAAAGCATGACGAGATGATTCTTGAAATATGCCCTAGTTGCACCGTCCAGATGCATCGTGGTTTGAATCGAGTCTGGCCCTTACAGCAAAAAAGGCCGGCAAAACCGGCCTTTTCGGATTATGTGAGACTTCGTCTAGTCCTCCATGATTTCGGGAATGGCTCCCATGGGGCATTCTTCCACGCACTCGCCGCAAGCGATGCAGGCATCCTCATTGGCCACCTCGGCGACGCCACCCAAAACCTCCAGAACTTCCTGCGGACAAGCGTCTACGCAGATACCGCAGCCGATGCACTCGTCGGCGTCAATAATTGGATGAGCCATGAAGACTCCTTTCTCGCTTCACGCTAAGGTTGCTCCCCTAGATTTTCCCTGTGCGCAAGATACCATTACTACTGTCGAATGCAAGGGGTTTGCCACATTTTTCTTCCACGACTTTACGATGCAAGCTCTTCTGGAGTATTTGCATCGCTTAGCCTTACGCGACACCCTCTCCTTCTGCCTCTGGCGCTCCCTCGCCATCGCCGGCTATTCCTGCATCAGCTTCCTCTTGAGGTTCGGGCACTACGACCTCGATATCCGCTCCTGAACCTTCCGTTATTTCGCTCACGGTGTTCGTGGGCTCGTTCTCGATATAGGTGAATCCGATCTTGTCGCCTTCATGGTATGTCACGATGCCGATAAGGCCTGGCAAGGTGAAGTCATAGATAGCATCGTCACCCTCGAGCGTGACATAGAAATGAGTGTTTCCGTCGACAACCGCCTGCGCCATCGTGCGAATCGTGCCCGACGTCTCACCGTATGTCGCGGAATCGGCCACATCTTTGGCCGTCAAGGCCCCATTGGTGGCAAGAAGCGCTTGGTAGGACTTCTGGCACTCAGCTACGGTGTCTCCTACGGCCACGTTCTGGTAGCGTTGGATGTCAATCATCGCGAACTTCTTCACCAGACCAGCAGCATCCTTGAGCGCCATGAAGTACGTAGGCTGGTTGGCCACGTTAATCAGCAGCGGGAAGGTGGACACATAGCGAAGGTTCTGCACCTGGCCTTCGGCGGAATCCATGGCAGACGCCTCGGTGGCTCCAGCCACGGCGTAGTAGTGAGACTCGGCAGTACGCTGGTTCACCAACACGAAGCCGACGATGGAGCTGTCGGATGTGGCTGAAGTAACGCCGGTGTAAACCCATACGTCATCGTCCTTAGCGATGTAGTTGTAGCCCAGAAGGCCGTCGCTGCCAGGCGTGGTCTGCACGACGCCGGTCTGGCCCAGCCAAGAGTTGAACCAACCGTTCTTGTAGCGACCCGACCAGTTGTACTGGCGCACGAGCAGCTCGGCCGGATACACACGGTCAACCCATTGGGGCACTTCATCAACGGCGAGCTCGGTGCATTCGCCAGTGCAGGCATCGCACATGACCACACGGCTGATGGTCTCGCCGCCGAACAGGCCGATTGTATATTTGCGCACCGGGCAGATCCACCATGGATGTCCCTCGTCGTCGATTTCGAACGACTTCTCGTCGAAGATGAAGAACGGGTATTTCAGCTGCACGTAGCGGTCGATGTTGCGCGCCAGCGGCTCGGAAGCGGTGTATTTCATGCCGTTGCCTTCGCCCAAGCGCACGATTTCGGCATCCTGGGTGGTCATGTCGACGAGCGAGTACGCGGGTATGCCCTCACCGCGGTTCATGAACCACTTAAACAGGTCGGCATAGCCCAACGGGCTCACGCGAACCGGCTTTTCCTTATAGTTGATCTGGCTGTAGAGGTTGTTGATCTCGAACTGGCTGACGTAATCGGGAATAGAGCCCATCTCGCGGTTGCCCAGCAAAATCGCCGAATCGCGATCGATGACGGGAATCTGTGAGTAGTTGACTTCCTGGATATCCTCGGCAAACGTCTGCGTCTCGGTCTGAAGCACGTTGGCGTACTTTTTCGCATTGCCCGGGAACAGATCAAGTGAGCAAACCCAGCCGATGAGGCCAAGTACGAGGATGATGATGGGGATAAACGAAAGAATCTTGAATGTCTTGGCCTTGCTGGGGCTTGGCTCGATCTTACCCCCACCTTTCTTGTAGCGCCTCGACTTGCCGCTGAAGAACAAGAAAAGCGGCGCGAGGATGAAGATGGTGACGAACATCCATGTATCCATGCTGTTGATGCTGATGGGCGGGTGGAACCACCAGTATGCCGCCAGAAGGATAATGATAGCGACGATGATGGCGATGATCAGCGTTCGCTTGCTCCATTCTGCCATGCGATCGCCCAACGAACTGCCGAACTCGACATGCGGGGGTTCGTCGCCAGAACCTCCGTCATCTCCTCGCGGTGCCCCCTGGCCGGGGAAACCCCCGAAAAACGGAAAGCCTCCGAAAGGCATATCGCCTCTGCTCGAGCTCCTCGACCCCCTTCTTGAGCCGCTACCACCCGAAGAGGCTTCGGCCGAAGCGCTCGACGTTTCCTCTTCCGAGGAGCTCGCTTGCGCTCCACCGTCAATACCGTCGACGTTCATGCCCGATTCCCTAAGGGCATCGAGCAGGGAGTCGATTCCTGATTGCGCCATGTCTTCCTCCTAACACGTGCGTCTCCGCTCAATGGGATGACGCATTGCGGCTCCATGTTAAACCATAGTCACCATTTGCCCAAACGAATCGGGAACGTACCTGCGATTCGTTTTCGACATGTCATCAAGCACTATAACCGAGCTGCCACAGCCTCGATGAAGCCTTCCGTCGAAAGCGTTTCGGGGCTCGAAAGCGTCGTTATACGCGCAAGATCACCAGTCATCTGACCGCTTTCGATTGTGTCGAGCGTCGCGCGTTCGAGCCTGTCGGCGAAAGCCACGAGGTCTTCAAGCTCGTCCAACTCGCCACGCTTGCGCAGCGCCCCCGTCCACGCAAAGATTGTCGCAACTGAATTCGTCGATGTCTTCTCGCCGGCTAGATGCTTGTAGTAGTGGCGTTGCACGGTGCCGTGGGCGGCTTCGTACTCGTAAACGCCCGCTGGCGACACAAGCACGCTCGTCATCATGGCCAAGCTTCCAAACGCACTCGAGACCATATCGCTCATGACGTCGCCATCGTAGTTCTTGCACGCCCAGATGAAACCGCCCTTGGCCTTCATCACGCGGGCAACGGCATCGTCGATAAGTGTATAGAAGTATGTGATGCCCGCCTGCACAAACGCATCGGCGTAGTCCGCTTCGTACACTTCGGAGAAAATGTCCTTGAAGCGATGGTCGTACTTCTTGGAAATGGTGTCCTTCGTGGAAAACCACAAATCCTGTTTGGTGTCGAGCGCATACCTGAAGCAGCTATGCGCAAAGCTCGTGATGCTGGCATCCAGGTTATGCACGCCTTGCGCGACGCCAGGACCTTGATACTCGTGCACGAGTTCGCGGATCTCGGTCCCGTCTTCACCCGTGTATACAAGCTCAACCTTGCCCGCACCCGGAACGATGATTTCTACGTTCTTATAGATGTCTCCGTACGCATGACGCGCGATAGTGATGGGCTGCTCCCAGTTTCGAACGACCGGCCGAATGCCCTTCACGAGGATAGGCGCGCGAAAGACCGTACCGTCGAGCATGGCGCGGATAGTGCCATTCGGGCTCTTCCACATCTGCTTGAGTCCGTACTCCTCGACCCTAGCCGCGTTCGGTGTAATCGTGGCACATTTGACGGCGACGCCAAGGCGCCTCGTCGCATCTGCGGCATCGACCGTCACCTGATCGTCGGTGGCGTCACGATTGGCAAGCCCCAAATCGTAGTATTCGGTTTTCAGGTCGATGAAAGGATCGAGCAGTTTGTTTTTTATCAGCTGCCAGATGATGCGGGTCATCTCATCGCCGTCCATCTCGACCAGCGGCGTTTTCATCTGTATCTTGGTCATAATCCTCCCTCGGATGTCAAATCTCATCCCCGGAATGAATTCGTCAGTTAAGCGATAAGCGATCTCAGAACGTATTGCAGTATACCGCCATGCGCGTAATACTCGCCTTCTGTTGGCGTATCGACACGAACGATCGCCTCGAAATCGCACATCGAGCCATCGGCACGCTTGGCATGCACGCCCACTACGCGCTTCTCAGGAAGCCCTCTGCTGAAATCGATGGCATCGACCGTGTACTCCTCGGTACCATCCAGACCCAACGCCTCGGCATTCTCGCCTTCCTTGAACTGCAACGGCAGCAAGCCCATGCCGATGAGGTTCGAACGGTGGATGCGCTCGAAGCTCTCAGCGAGGGCCACGCGCACCCCGAGCAACATCGGGCCCTTCGCCGCCCAATCGCGCGAAGACCCCGACCCGTACATCTTGCCGGCTATCACGATGGCAGGAATCCCAGCTGCCTCGTAGTTCATAGCAGCATCGAAAAGCCACACGGTTTCGGATGTCGTGAAATCATGCGTCCAGCCGCCTTTACGGCCTCCAGCGAGCTCGTTGCTCAGCTTCACATTGGCGAAGGTGCCGCGCATCATGACTTCGTGATTGCCGCGACGCGAACCATACGTGTTGAAGCTCTCGGGCTGCACGTTACGCTCAGTCAGATATTTGCCAGCTGGAGTGTCTTCGGCA
The DNA here is from genome assembly GCA_017432445.1 of Eggerthellaceae bacterium. Classification (GTDB taxonomy): domain Bacteria; phylum Actinomycetota; class Coriobacteriia; order Coriobacteriales; family Eggerthellaceae; genus UBA9715. Next base: position 7,540 of record JAFRJC010000073.1, read on the forward strand.
AATGCACCAGCCGGCGAGATATGGTCGGTCGTGATGAAATCGCCCAGCAATGCGAGCACGCGTGCGTTTTCGATGGGCTTTGGCGATTCGGGATCGCGGTCCATACCGTCGAAGTAAGGCGCTTTTCGCACATAGGTCGATTCCTCGTCCCATGCGAACAAATCACCCGTCTGAACCTCCAGCTCTCGCCACGCAGCATCGCCTTCGAACAGGTTCTTTGATCCTTCCCCGTACAAGGAGGGGTCCACATGAACCATGAGCGCCTCGACCTCGGCACTGGAGGGCCACAAATCGCGAAGATAGACAGGATCGCCAGTGGCATCCGCACCCAACGCGTCCGCCTCCGCATCGAAGTCGACTGTCCCCGCAAGCGCATACGCGATGACCGCCGCAGGGGTCATGAGGTAGTTCTGCGAGACGTCTGGCGAGATGCGCCCCTCGAAGTTGCGATTGCCCGAAAGCACACTCGCCAATTCGATGTCGTTGCAGATTTCGTGCATCTCGGGGAGAATCGGACCCGAATTGCCGATGCAGCTCATGCAGCCGAACCCGCATGTCGAAAACCCGATTTCCCGAAGCCCGTCAAGCAAGCCTGCGCGATTCAGCAACTGTTCGGTCGCGTGGCTACCAGGAGCAAACACCGTCTTCACCCAAGGTTTTGGACGCATGCCGAGCTCTGCTGCTTTCTTCGCTAGAAGCCCGCATGCGAGCATCATGCGTGGATCGGTTGCGGTCGTGCAGCTCGTAACGGCGGCGATGGCAATTGCCCCATGGGTAAGGTCATGGATCTGACCATCGAGGGTAATCTGGCTCGAAGCGGACATTTCAAGTTTGCGGTCAGCGCAAATCCCCTGAAAACGCACTTTGCCGTCTACGATGTCGAAGCGGTCGTGTGGACGCGACGGGCCGGACATGGATGTCGCCACTTTCGACAGGTCTATCTCTACGATCTCGGAATAGGTACGCGGCTCTCCATCGATCTCGAGCCATAATCCCTGAGCTTTTGCATATGCTTCCACGAGCGAAACCTGTTCCGCCGTCCTCCCTGTCATGCTCAGGTATTCGAGCGTTTGCTCGTCCACGGGAAACAGCGTGCACGTGCTCCCATATTCGGGTGTCATATTCGATATGCATGCGCGCTGTGTCGCCGAAAGCTGCGCCACCCCTGATCCGAAGCACTCGACGAAGCAACCGACAACGCCTTTTGCGCGAAGCATCTGGGCGAACGTAAGCGCTACGTCCATCGCCGCCACGCCATCTGGTAATTTCCCGGTCAGCTTGACGCCGATTACGCGCGGCACGAGCGTCGTGATAGGTTGCCCGAGCGCCGCGGCCTCTGCCTCGATGCCACCGACGCCCCAGCCCAATACGCCGATGCCGTTGGCCGTGGGCGTATGAGAGTCGGTGCCGACAACCGTGTCGAAATACGCAACAGGAAGATCTGCTGCCTGGGTGCTGGAAGGACCTCTTTCTACGAAAACGACGGAGGCAAAATTCTCGATGTTGAGCTGATGGCAGATTCCCTGTCCAGGGGGCACTATGCGCACGTTCTCGAACGAACCCTGCGCCCATTTCAGGAAGCTGTAGCGCTCGCGGTTGCGGATAAACTCAAACTTCATGTTGGCTTCGAGGGCACCTGCGCACCCGAATTCGTCCGCGATCACCGAGTGATCGATAACCAGATCGCATGGCACCTGTGGATTAATCTTGGCCGGATCTCCCCCGAGTTCCTTGCAGGCTTCGCGCATTACAGCGAAATCAACGAAAACCGGCACACCCGTGAAATCCTGGAACAGCACGCGGGCAGGAGCAAACTCTATCTCCTCCCCCGCTTGCCCCCGCAACCCGGCTTCGAGAATTCGCTCGGCATATACATCAGCCTCTTCTTTGGTCCTGGCGCATCGCAGTACATTTTCCAAAAGAACCGTCAGCGAATAGGGCAGTTTCTCCGTGCCCTCCAATGACTTCACTGGGTAGTATTCGTAGCTCTTGCCCGATACTTCGAGCACCGCCGTCGAACGCATGTCAATTCCGCCCATGAAACACCCTTTCGATACCGGTATCTGTTGCCCTTTATTATGTCTCGATACAGTAAACCTATCCGAGCAATCAGCATATCTTCGCCATTATAGATATTTGTCGGTCAATACGAATAAGCGGGCGCCTAGTTGCTGTTCACGTTTCATCGAAACAGCAACTAGGCGCCC